>NZ_JBIRMW010000002.1:213949-813445 GCF_044331325.1 Streptomyces sp. NPDC017246
GGGGCCGGGCGCGAGGCAGGGTGGGGCCGGGCGCGAGGCAGGGTGGGGCCGGGCGCGAGGCAGGGTGGGGCCGGGCGCGAGGCAGGGTGGGGCCGGGCGCGAGGCAGGGTGGGGCCGGGGTCCTACCCGCCCGCGCGGGGGCCGGCCCCCGCGCGGCGGTCGTACGATCCCTCCCAGGAGGGGCCCCGCGCCGGCGGGGTGGAGCGAGCGGTCGGTGGGAGCGGGTTTGTCCGAGCAGTCAGCACAGCCGGAGTACCGGATCGAGGACCTCGCCCACCACAGCGGGGCCACGGTCCGGACGATCCGCGCGTACCAGGACCGGGGGCTGCTGCCCCGCCCCGAGCGGCGGGGCAGGTCGAACGTGTACGGGGACGCGCACCTCGCACGGCTCCGGCAGATCGCCGACCTCCTCGACCGGGGCTACACCCTGGCCTCGATCAAGGAGCTTCTGGAGGCCTGGGACACCGGCCGGGGGCTCGGCGGTGTGCTCGGCCTGGTCGCGGAGGTCCACGGGCCGTGGACGGACGAGCGGGCGGACCGGATCTCCCGCGCGGAACTGGACGCCCGCTTCGGCGGCACACCGGACGAGGCGGCCATTCTGGAGGCCGTCGAGCTCGGTGTGCTGGAGCCGCTTCCGGACCGGGAGACGGAGGAGTACCTCGTGCCGAGCCCCCAGGAGCTCGCGGTGGCCGCCGAGTTGTACGCGGCGGGGGTGCCGCTCGCCGCGATCACCGGGCATCTGAGGGAGCTTCGGGATCAGGTGGAGCACATCGCCTCCCGTTTCCTGGAGTTCACGACCGAGCACGTCTTCGCGCGCTATCTGGAGCACCGGCCGCCGACGGACGCGGACGCGACCGAGGCGGCGTCGATGGTGCGACGTCTTCGGCCGCTCGCCCAGCAGACGGTGGACGCCGAACTGGCGCGTGCCATGCGCCTCTTGGCCACCCGGCACCTTCAGCTGCACCTGTCGCCCGACGCGTCGCCGACGAGGGACGACGAGCCTCGGGCGGTGGCCCTACCGGCCGCGACGATACGGGCCGTTCAGAGTCTGGTCGGTCCGGAGGGGGTCGCGACCTTCGTCGCCGCCGCCACCGAACGGGAAGTCCACAAAAGGACATTGGACGCTCTCACCTCAAGTCGCCCAATCGGGGACGAATTTACTCAATCCACCTGAAAACAGAGGCGCGTTGTCCACAGAATCGCCAACTACCCTGTGGATAAGTCACTTTGGCTGTGGATCAAACATTCCATCGCCACCCATCCAAAATCGATGGCCGAGCGATCCGAGCTCCGTCATCCTGACGGAATGACCCGACAACAACCGCCGGACGAGCGCCGCACGGTGAAAGTCTCCAAGTACCTCTCCAAGCACCTGCGCCACCAGCCGGAGCGCATCGGTCTCGTCCTCGACACCCACGGCTGGACCGAGATCGACACACTGCTCCTGACCACCGCGCGAAACGGCTTCCCGATCACCCGCGAGGAGCTCGACCACGTCGTCGCGACCAACGACAAGAAGCGCTTCGCGATCGAGGGCACCCGCATCCGCGCCAGCCAGGGTCACACCGTCGAGGTGGACCTGGACCTGCCGCCCGCCGAGCCGCCCGCGTACCTCTACCACGGTACGGTCGCCGACCGGCTCCCCGCGATCCGGGCGGAAGGGCTGCGCCCCATGGCCCGCCACCATGTGCACCTCTCCCGCGACCGGGAGACCGCGACCAGGGTCGGCGCACGGCACGGACGGCCCGTCGTGATCAGCGTGGACGCCGGGGCCATGCACCGGGCCGGGCACGTCTTCCACGTCAGCGCCAACGGGGTCTGGCTGGCGAGCGCCGTTCCGCCGGAGTTCCTCCGCTTTCCCGGCTGAGGCATGATCGATTCCATGGCTCACCCGCAACTGCCCAGTACCGAAGCAGCCGTCACCGCGATCCGCGAGGTCGCCCGGGAGTTCAACCTGGAGATGACGGTCACCGACGACATCGGCGCGGACCAGACCTCGCGGCGCACCTCGTCCGGCGCGTTCGCCGTCCTGGACCCGGACGGCTCGCTGCCGCACGAGGCCTACGTCGAGCTCGGCGGCTCCCCCCTGGTCACGGTCCAGATCTTCCCCGAGGACGACGCCAGGATCATGGTGGACGGCATCGAGTTCGCGGATGTCCCCCGCGACGCAGTCCCCGCCTTCGTCCGCTCGGTCCACGGCGGTCTGGCCCATGTGAAGGGCCGTTTCTTCCCTCCCGGCTGGTGGCTGGTCGTCCCGCTGCCCGGCGACGAGACGTACAAGGAACTGGTCCCCGGCGCCTCGCTCACGCCCTGGATGAACAGCCGGGTCCGCTGACGCCCCCCATGAACCGGCCCGGTCGCGCAGGTCAACGGCTACTCTGACCCACCGCATCCCAGATGGTGAGAGGAATTCGAAGTGGTGGCTCCGACTGCGCTGAACTCGGTGATCGACGGCAAGGAGGTCCCCGGCGGCGGTGACACCTACGCCTCCCTCAACCCCGCGCGCCTGAGCGATGTCGTCGCCGAGGTCCGGCTGGCCGACTCGGCGGCGTTCCAGGATGCCTGCGCGGCGGCGCGGCAGGCCCAGCGCGAGTGGGCGCGGGTGCCGGCCCCCGTGCGCGGCCAGGTCGTGGGGGCCTTCGGACGTCTCGTCCAGGCCAACAAGGAGAGCCTGGCGCGCCTCGTCACCCGCGAGGTGGGCAAGACGTACGCCGAGGCGCTGGGCGAGGTCCAGGAGATCATCGACACCTGCGACTTCTTCCTCGGCGAGGGCCGCCGTCTGTACGGGCAGACGGTCCCCTCCGAGATGTCCGACAAGCAGCTGTTCACCTTCCGGATGCCGGTCGGTGTGTCCGTCATCGTGACGGCGGGCAACTTCCCGGTGGCGGTGCCGTCCTGGTACATCGCCCCGGCGCTGCTGTGCGGCAACGCGGTGGTGTGGAAGCCCGCGGAGTACGCGGCGGCGACCGCGCGCGCCCTCGCCGAGCTCGCCTGGCGGGCGGGCGTGCCGGCCGGCGTGCTGAACCTGGTCTACGCGGACGGCGAGACGACCTTCGAGGGCCTGGACGCCGCGCTGGGCCGCGGCCTGGTGGACAAGGTCGGCTTCACGGGCTCGACGCTGGTCGGCCGGCGGATCGGCGAGCTGTGCGGCCGCCACCTCCAGACCCCGTGCCTGGAGCTGGGCGGTAAGAACCCGATGGTCCTCGCGCCCGACGCGGACCTGGACCTGGCCGTGCAGGCCGCGCTGTTCTCCGGTTACGGCACGGCGGGCCAGCGCTGCACCTCGCTGGGCACGGTCATCGCGCACGAGGACGTGCACGAGGAGTTCGTCCGCAAGTTCGACGAGGCCGTGCGGGCCGCGACGGTGGGCGAGCCGGCCGAGGGCGTCGTCTACGGCCCGCTGCTCGACGAGAAGTTCGCGCGCTCCTACGAGGAAGCGCTGAGCTGGATCGAGGAACACCACACGGTGCTCGGTTCGAGCGCGGTCGGCAGGATCACCGCCGAGTCGCCCCGTGAGGGCTTCGTCGGCGACCCCTCGGACGGCCTGTACTACCACCCGGTGCTCGTGGACGGGGTCCGCGCGACGGACCGGATCTTCCTGGAGGAGACCTTCGGGCCGGTCGTCGGCGTGACCACGTACCGGACGCTCGACGAGGCGATCGAGCTGGCCAACACCCCGGGCTACGGCCTCTCCGCCGCCGTCTGGACGAGCGACCCGGCCACCGTGTTCCGTTTCCGGCAGGGCATCGGCGCGGGCATGGTCAGCGTGAACAACTCCACCTCGGGCGCGGAGGCCCACCTCCCGTTCGGCGGCAACGGGAAGTCCGGCAACGGCAGCCGTCAGTCCGGCGTCTGGGTCCTCGACCAGTTCACCCGCTGGCAGTCGATGAACTGGGACTTCTCCGGTTCGCTGCAGAAGGCCCAGATGGACGTGACGACCGTCGAGGCCGACCTCGACTACCGCCTGCCGTCCGACTGGACCGAGGGCGTCTGACACGGCGAACGGGGCCGGGGCGGTGTTTCACGTGAAACACCGCCCCGGCCCCGCACTCCTGGTGACCCCTCAGGACGTGTACGTGTGCGTGACGACCGTCCTCGCGTGGCCCACCGTCCAGTCCGGCAGCGCCGCCAGGGCCCGCTCGGCGTCCTCGCCGGTCTTCAGGAAGACCTGGTCGACCTGGATCTCGACGGGACCCGAGCGGTCGACGGTCAGCGTGTGGCCGTCGAAGCGGCCGACGACGTCGATCACCGCCTCCTCGCTCTCGAAGGGCCGGCCGCCGACGGAGAGGCCGCGGCCCGTCACCGTGATCCTGACCAGCTCCGCGCGGTTCGCGCCGAGCGTGATCCGGACGGGCGCGGTCGCACCGGCGGTGTCGACGGAGACCTTCCCCTCCGGTACGGACACCTTCCGCGCGGCGAGCCCGCCGTCGCCGACCCGCAGACCCGTGTCGCGGGAGACCCCGTCGAGGACGCCGAGGCTCTCGGGCGTGAGGTAGTCGCGGCCTTCGAGCACGATCCGCGGGTCCTTGCCGTCGGTCTGCTCCTGGAACGCGCTGACCAGCTTGGGGTGCGCACTGTCGTACGGCTGGACGAGCCCGACGACCAGGAGTCCACAGGCCGTGTACGCGGCCAGGGCGAGGCCGGACCGGCGCGGCGGGCGGCCGGCGTGGGCGGCGAACGGCGCGAGGACCAGCGCCAGCGGGACGGCGACCAGGACACACGCCACGGCGAGGGCCGCGTCCATGGGGATGGCGGTGGGGAGCCGTCCCATCATCGGGACTGCCAGCTCGAACAGGTTCCGGGTGAACTGGGCGATCAGCACGAACGACACGACCGCGCTCACGAGCAGCGGCACCGCCCGCGAGCGGCCCGGAAGCACCAGGAAGCCGCCGATGGACAGGACGGACAGGGCGGAGCCGATCCACAGCAGATAGCCGGGTCCGACGCCGAGCCAGGCGGTGAGCACCCCGAGCACGCCGACCGCCCAGGCGTTGCCGAGCAGGGTGGTACGGACATCCGGCCGCCCGGCGCCGTCCGGGGCGCGGCGCCGACGCCGGCGCTCCAGGAGCAGCTGCGGGGCGAGCGCGCCGAGGACGGTGAGGGGCAGCGGCACCAGGTACATCAGCCAGGGGTTCGCGTACCAGGCGTGCGGACCGATCAGGGACTGGGCACCGCCCACCAGCACACCCGTGAGCACGGCCGCCGGCAGGCCGAGGAGCGCGGCCCCGGCGGTGGCCGCCACCCGGCCGGGACGGAGGTCCCAGACCGTGCGGGCCCGCCAGGTCAGCGCGGCCAGGAGGAGGAGCAGGGCGAGGGTGCCGGACTTCACGAGCAGCGGGTCCAGGGTCACCCACCAGCGCGACAGCACGTCGAAGTAGTACGGGGCGGGCTTCCGGCCGGCCGCGTCGGCGGACCCTGTGACGTCGGAGGCGAACCGGACGGTCAGATCGGTGACCGCCTGCGCCGAACCGTCCTCGATCCCGGCGACCCGGTCGTTCGGCGTGTGGTAGCGGTAGCCGTCCTCGAAGAGGGCGTAGTCGAGGCCCGACCAGCCCTGGGCGCGCCACACCCGGCTGTCGGTGTCGGAGTTGATGAGGCCCGCCTGGAACAGCCACTGGCCGAGGACCGAGCCGTACGGCCGCGCGGTCTCGCCCGCGAGCTCGATCAGCCGGCCGTCGTCCTCGCCCGCCTGGAACAGGATGGGCAGTCCGCCCGAGCCGACGGCCTCCAGGTTCAGGAACCATCGGACGTCCTTCGCCCACGGGTGCCCGGTGAAGGCGTCGGCCCCGGTGAGGCCGACCTCCTCGCCGCCGTTGAAGAGGTAGACGACCGTGCGGTGGTGGTCCTTGCCGGCCATCTGCCGGGCGGCCTGGAGCACCGCGCCGACGTTGACGCCGTCGTCGGCGGAGCCGGGGCCCTCCATCGCCGAGTCGACGTGGACGTTCACCAGCAGGGCGTCCTTGCTGTCGCCGGGCTGGCGGGCGATCACGTTCTCGACGGCGTAGTCGACGGCACGGTCGTGGAAGCGGTACGAGCCGGTGGCGCGCTGCCGCTCCACCTCCAGGCCCGGAATCGCCTCCAGCTCGCGGGAGACGAGGTCGAGCCCCTTCGCGAGCTGCGGGCTCGCGGCGACGTGCGTGCCGAGGTCCTCAAGGCGCTGGGCCGTGGCCAGCGCACCCCGGCCCGCCTCCCCGTCGGCTGCCGGGCGGGTCGCCCCGTACGCCAGGGAGAAGGAGCCGGCCAGGAGCAGCACCAGGACCGCCCAGGTGCCGGCGAACCGCCTCACACCGGACGGAGCGCCGGACGGAGCGCCGGACCGGACTCCGGCCGAAGCTCCGGACCGAGCGCCTGGCCCGGAGGGACGGAGGTCCTCCCCCGCGGGCGCGTCGGCCGTCGCCGGCCGGGACTTCAACATGCTCACCGCAGAGCCCTTTCCTCGGTTATTCCCCGGGCTGCGGCTGCTGCCGCAGTTCCCGCCACCACGTGCGCAGTTCGCGTACGACCGTCTCCTCGCGCTCCAGGGTGAGCGCGTGCGCCGCGTCCGGGACGCGGACGAGCGCGGCCTGCGGGCAGGCGCGCTCGATCTCCTCGGCCGTGGCCCGCATGCCGAGCGTGTCGGCGTCGCCCACGAGCACCCGGACCGGCACGTCGATCTTCCCCAGCCGGTCGGCCGCGGGCTCGGGCCGCACGAAGTCCGGAGTGTCCTTCTGCTGCGGGTAGTTGAGCCGCAGCATCTCGGCGACCGCCTCGCGCAGGGCCGCCCGCTCGGGCGCCGGCTCGCGGCCGGGGCCGTCGACGAAGAGCCGCACCTCGAGCGCGATCAGCTCCTCGACCGTCCGGGGGACGTCGGCCGGGTCGGCGGTGTCCCATGCCTCCTCGGCCGCCCCGACGGCTTCGAGCAGCGGACGCTCCTCGTCCGCGACCGGGGAGTCGAAGCCCGAGACGTCGGGCGCGAGCAGGAAGAGACCGTCCACCCGCTCGGGGTGTGCGAGGGCGAAGTCGATCGCGAGGCGCGCGCCGCGCGACTCGGCCACCAGCACGGCGGACTCGAGACCGTAGGCGTCGAGGACGCCCCCGAGGTCGGCGAGGTCGGAGAACTCGCCGTCCAGCGTGGTCGTCGAACGGCCGAAGCAGCGGGAGTCGTAGGCGACGGAGTACATCTCGTCGCTCAGTGCCTCCATCAGCGGGTGCCACATCTGCCCGTGGGCGATACCGGAGTGGAGCAGGACGGCGGCGGGGCCGGCCGGGGCGCCGCTGCTCACGGTGTGCAGGGTGCCGCCGGGGACGGTGAGGGTACGCGTTTCCATGTTCATCCTTCGATTGACTGCAGGGTTCGGGTGCCGGATCGCTGATGACAGCCGACCACGAACGCGGCGACTTCTTCGACGTGGTGCAGGAGGAACATGTGACCGCCCTCCCACATCCGGGTCGGGCAGTCGCCCTGCCCGTGCCACGCCCAGGCCGTGAGGCCCTCGGCGGGCACGCCGGGGTCGTCGGTGCCCCCGATCGCGTACACCCGGGCCGAGAGCTCCGGGCCCTCCGCGTACCGGTACCCCATCGCCATCCGGTAATCGGCCCGCACACCGGGCATGACGAGTTCGAGCAGGTCGGGCTGGGTGAAGAACTCCGGGGGCGTCACCCCGTGCGAGCGAAGGCTCGCGAGGATCTCGGCGTCCGTGGGCACCGGCCTGGGCGGCAGCACCTTCGGCGCCACCATCCCGGACGCGATCAGGCAGTCGACCGGGAGCGCACGCTCCTGGAGCAGCCGGGCCAGTTCGAACGCGACCAGCGAGCCGAAGCTGTGCCCGAACAGGGTGGTCGGCCGCTCGTCCGCGCCGAGCTCGTCGGCCAGGGTGCGGACGAGCAGCCCCATGTCCTCCAGGGGCTCTTCGAGCATCCGGTGTTCGCGTGCGGGCAGATGGGGTGCCCACAGCTCCACCTCGGGGGGAAGCCGTCTGGTCCAGCTCTCGTAGACCGTGCCGTTGCCGCCCGCGTAGGGCAGGCACACGATCCGGCTGGTTCCTTCACCGGCGCTGAGCCGTCGGAGCAGGGTCATGGCGGGCGATCAGCCCCGCGCGCAGCGCGGACGCATGTCGGTCCACACGGTCTCGATGCGGTCGAGGCAGTCGTCCTTGCTGGCGGCCGGCCCGTCGGCCTCCCAGCCGGCGGGCAGCTCGCGGTCGCTCCGCCAGATCGAGTACTGCTCCTCTTCGTTGACCACGACGACGTAGTCGGGCTCTGCGGTGATCACGCTCATGGGGATACCTCTTCGGGTGTCGGATGTGCGGGTGTGCGATGTACGGGGGTGGGTGCGGCGGAGGTGGGTCCGGCGGAGGTGGGTGCGGCGGGGGCGGGTGCGGCGGGGGCGGGTCCGGCCACCGTGGAGAGCCGGCGGCCGTAACCGGCGAAGACCAGGCTGATCGCGATGCTGGAGACCGCGATCACGGCCAGGGTCACCGAGCCGGAGGTCGCCTCCAGGGCGAGGCCGGCCGCGAGGACGGACAGGGGCTTCAGACTGAACGCGGCGACCTGCGCGGTCGTCGTCACCCGGCCGAGGAGCTCGTCCGGGGTGAGCCGCGCCCGCAGCGTGCTGTAGACGATCGCGGAGAGCGACTCCCCGCCGCCCGCGAGCAGGACGACGCCGAGGGCCAGCGGCAGCGAAGCGGTGGCGCTCAGGACGAGCAGCGCGACGCTCCCGAGGACCGTGCCGGCGCACATGACCGCGACGGTGGCCGTCCTGATCCGCCCGGCGAGCACCGCGCCGGCGATCGCCCCGACCGCGTAGACCGCGATGATCGACCCGAGAACGCCGGGCGACCAGCCGAGGTCCTCACGGATGAAGTACGTGGCGCAGATGACGACCGGCGAGGTGAAGAAGGTGACCGCCGCCCAGTAGAGGAGCGCCGCCCGCAGCAGGCGGTGCCCGGCGATGAACCGGAAGCCCTCCACGACCTGCCGGCGCATCGGCGCGGGCGACTGCTCCCGCGCCGTCTGCATCGGGCGGCGGATCAGCATCAGGGAGACCGCCGACACCGCGAAGGTCAGCGCGTCGACCCCCAGGGTGCCGGCCCCGCCGATGCCCGTCACCAGGACACCGGCGAGCGCGGGACCGACGATGTAGCCGAGCGCGTTGCCGATCGACAGGAGCGAGTTGGCCTCGCCGAGCCGGTCGCGGCCGACCAGCGAGGGCACGCAGGACAGGCAGGCCGCCTCGAAGACGGCGTACAGCACACCGACCGGCACGGCCACCGCGTACAGCACCGGCAGCATCGGCAGCCCCAGCCAGGCGGCCAGTGGCACCGCGCCGACCAGCAGCGCGCGCCCCACGTCCGACCAGAGCATCATCCGCCGCCGGTCGAGGCGGTCGGCCCAGGCGCCCGCGGGGACACCGATCAGCATCATGGGAAGCGCCGACAGCATGGCGATCAGGCCCATGTGCAGTCCGGAGCCGGTGAGGGCCAGGACCAGCAGCGGCAGGGCCGTCTTGCTCAGCGCGTCGCCGAGTGCCGAGGCGCCCTGTCCGCCGGCGAACAGCAGGAAGTCGCGGTCCCGCAGCAGGTTGTGGCCCGCGGGCGTGGCCGGGGTGGCAGGTGTGCTCACGATCAGGCCCAGTCGTCCCAGTCCTTGGCGCCGGTCACGTTGCGCAGACCGCCCTGGGACTTGAAGTACATCTGCGCCAGGTAGCGCTCGGGGATGCAGGTCAGCCAGCCCAGCGCGTTGTCCTCGCCGACGATCTGGTGGCTGTACGAGATCGAGGTGTCCATGGCCTCGATGGCGTGCCAGTAGCCGCTGGGGACGTACAGCGTCTCGCCCGGGTGCAGGACGGTCTCCTCCACGACCACGTCCTTGAAGCGCGGGTGGAGCGTCAGGTCGGGGCGGCGGTAGTCGACCTGCGCCATGCCGAACTGGCGGCGGAACGGGCGCGGGTACAGCTTCGCGTGCTGGTCCGGGGAGACGAAGTAGCAGCGCTTGCGGCCGACGACCTGGCTCAGGTAGGCCGCGGTCTGCATGCCGTCGCTGTGGAACGGGGTGACGGTGCCCTTGCTGCCGATGAACATCACGGACGCGACCCGGGAGGACACGGTGGAACGCGAAGCGGGCTTGTTGCTGCCGCGGTTGAGGAACATCTTGGCGAGGTACAGGCCGAACAGCCTGGCCGGGTTGACCGTACCGGCCGGCAGCTTCGCCTTGAAACGGATGTCGGCCCAGTTCGGCGCCAGGTCGGGGAGGTCGTAGTCCTCTTCGAGGCCCGGGTAGTGCTCGACCATCCGGTGCACCGGGTAGGCGCGGAGGTAGTAGGCGCGGCCGTCGTCGGTGTTCTTCTCGATCTCGTCGAGGAGCGCGGACAGCTTCATCCCGCGGAAGCCTCCGACGTTGCCGAGGATCAGCTCGTTGTCGAGCCGCTGGAGGTTGGCGTGGATGTCCAGGTCGCCGAAGTGCTCGCGGAAGTAGTCCAGGCTCCAGCGCTCCATGGCCGGCCAGTTGTCCATCAGGCCGGTGATGATGGCGGGCTTGCGCTTGTACACGTACTCGCGCTTGAACATCTCGGGGTCGGGGTTGTGGAGCCGGTCGATCGCGTCGGCCTTGACCGTCGCCTCGGGGAAGATCGTGCCGGCGACGGTCGCGTCCTGCTCGGCCTGGTTGATGGTCATCGTGGGTCCTGTTCGTAAGTCTGTGGGGTGACGGAAGGAGGGACTGCGGGCCGCGTCAGTGGGAGAGCGCCGTGCGCAGGCCCTCGTGGATCAGCTCGCAGCCGTACCGGAGCACGTCGAGTTCCATGGTCAGAGCGGGCAGCAGCTTGAGGACGGCCTTGTCGCGGCCGGTGGACTCGACGATCAGGCCGCGCTCGAAGCACCAGGCGACGACCTCGTCGGCGACCCGGCGGCCGCCGGCGTGCGTCAGGTCGATGCCGATCGCGTGGCCCTCGCTGCGCACCTCGACGCCGGACAGCGGGTGGCTCTCCCAGAAGGAGCGGAGCAGTTCGGCGCCCTGCCGGGCCTGGTCCAGGAACGCCTCGCTCCGCCACAGGTCGAGGGCGGCGCAGGCGGCGACGAACGCCAGCTGGTTGCCGCGGAAGGTGCCCGGGTGGTCGCCGGCCTGCCAGGAGTCGAGGCCCTCGCGGATGAGGAGGATCGACATCGGCAGGCCCAGGCCGCCGATCGACTTCGAGACGGTGATGAGGTCGGGGACGACCCCGGCCTGCTCGAAGGAGAAGAAGCCGCCGGTGCGGCCGCAGCCGGCCTGGATCTCGTCGGCGATCAGCACGATGCCGTGCCGGTCGCAGAGCTCGCGCAGGCGTCGCAGGTCCTCGTCGGGGATGCGGTAGACGCCGCCCTCCATCTGGACGACCTCGAGGATCACCGCGGCGGGCACGTCGACGCCGGACAGGTCGTCGCTCAGGAACTGCTCGAGGAGGTCGATGGTCGGGAAGTGGCCGCGCGGACCGACCGGGAACGGCAGGTGCGTGACCTCGCCGAGGGCCGTACCGGCCACCTTGCGCAGCGAGTTGTCCGCCGTCGCCGCGAGGCTGCCCCGGCTGACGCCGTGGTACGCGCCGGAGAAGGCGATCACCTGGGAGCGGCCGGTGTGCTTGCGGGCCAGCTTCAGCGCGGCCTCGACGGCGTCGGTGCCGGTGGAGCCGCAGAACTGGACGCGGTGGTGCAGTCCGCGCGGCTCCAGGATCTCCCGGCCGAAGCGGTCCAGGAACTCGCGCTTGGCCGCCGTGTGGAAGTCCAGGGCGTGCAGCAGCCCGTCGCCCTGGAGGTAGGCGAGGACCTGGCGCTTGATGTGGTCGTGGTTGTGGCCGTAGTTGAGGGCGCCGGCGCCGGAGAAGAAGTCGACGTACTCCGTGCCGTCCTCGGCGACCAGCGTGGTGCCGTGTGCCGAGCTGAGCAGGATGGGGAACGCCCGGCAGTACGACCGGACGGCGGACTCTCGGGTCTCGAACACCTGGGTGGAAGTGGCGAGATCTGCCATGACCGTCATCGGGATTCTCCTATCGGGTGGGGGGAGAGCGGGAGCACCTGGCCGACGGTGGCGGCAGGTGTACGGGCGACGGAGGCGAGCAGCGCGAGGTAGTCGTCGAGCAGCTGCCGGGCGTCGGTGTCGGCGACGCGGTCGCCGTAGTACGACAGGGCGATACGGGGTTCGGCGTCGTCGGTGACGTCGAGGCGGAGCGCGTACTCGGTCTGGTTGCGGGTGCCGTCGCTCTCGGCGCCCTCGTGGACGCTCGCGGCCTGCTGGGCGCGCAGCGCCGAGGAGACCGGGTAGTTGGCGACGACGACGACCGAGTCGAACAGCGGTCCTTCGCCGGCCCCCATCCGCTGGAGCGTGCCGGTGGGGACCGAGGTGTGCTCGGCGCCCTCGACGCGGGCCAGCTGGAAGCGGTCGAACAGGGCGGTCAGGCTCTCTTCCCGGTCGACCTCCACCCGTACGGGCAGAGCGGCGATGAACAGGCCGACCGCGCGCTCCAGACCGTCGACGGCCCGGTCGCGGCCCGCCGAGACCACACCGACCGTGACGTCGGCGCGCTCCAGACGCGAGGCCGCGAGGAGCGACCAGCCGGCGCAGGCCAGGGTGGAGAAGGTGTGCCCGTGCTCGGCGGCCCGCTCGCGCAGCGCCTCGGCGACCGCCGGGTCGAGCCGGCCCGACACCCTGGCGAAGCGGGACGGGCCGAGGAGGCCCGGCCGCGCCGCCAGCCGGGACGGGAGGGCCCCGGCGAGCTGGTCCCGCCAGAAGGCGGTGTCCGCCTCCGGGTCGGTGTGCTCGGCGTCGAGCTCGGGGGCCGGCGGGAGGCCGGCGTCCCGTCCTTCGAGGGCGGCGACGTAGAGCGCGAGGAGTTCGTCGAGCAGCACCAGGTTCGACCAGCCGTCGGCCAGCAGATAGCTCTGGATCTGGCCCAGCCACCAGGTGGACCGGCCGCGCACCAGCCACACCCGCCACAGGGGCGGCTCGGAGACGTCGAAGGGCGTGGCCCGCTCGGCCTCCAGGAGGGCGATCAGCTCGTCCGCGACCGTGTCCGGCGCGCGGTCGCTCCAGTCGAGGACCTCGATCACCGGGGCGAGCTCGGCCGCGACGACCGGGGTCCAGGCGCCGTCGCCGTCGCGCCGGAAGCCGGTGCGCAGGGCGGGGTGGCGGTCGCCGAGCGCCTGCCAGGCGGCCCGGAAGCCGTCCGGGTCGATCTCGAAGGGCAGCTCGGTGGTGGACTGCATCTGGTACAGGCCGGGCACCCAGTCGGTCTCCAGGACGTCCAGCATGTGCTGCTGACCGGTCGTCACCGTCGGCCCGGCGGGGCGGGGCCGGACGGACTCGGCGACCGGGGCGGCCTCCCGCTCGTCGATCGCCTTCGCGAGCGACTCGATCGTCTGGTGGGCGAACACCATGCGCGGGGTCATCTCCAGGCCCACGCGGCGGGCCGCGCTGACCATGCGGATCACGGCGATGGAGTTGCCGCCCAGGGCGAAGAAGCCGATGTCGACCGGGACGTCGTCGCGGCCGAGCGCCTCGCGCCACAGCTCCACCAGGGCCCGCTCGGTGTCGGTGCCCGCGGCCCGCCCGGTGACGGCGGCGACCGTGGGCGCCGGCAGCTCGCGGCGGTTGACCTTGCCGTTGTGGGTCAGCGGGAAGGCGTCCATGCGGACGAACGAGGCGGGCACCATGTGCTGGGGCAACTGCGCCGCCAGCCGGCGCTTGAGCTCGGCGTCCTCGGGGATCTCCCCGCCGGGCGGCGCCACCAGGTACGCCACGAGCGTCTTCGCGCCGTCGCGCGGGCCGTGCGCCGCCACCAGGCAGGAACCGCCGCCGATGACGTCCCGCAGGGCTGCCTCGATCTCACCGGTCTCCACCCGGTAGCCGTTGATCTTGATCTGGAAGTCGATGCGGCCGAGCAGCTCCAGGTTGCCGTCCGGCATCCAGCGGGCCCGGTCGCCCGTGCGGTACATCCGCGCCCCGGGCAGCGGGCCGAACGGGTCCGGCAGGAACTTCTCGCCGGTCAGTCGGGCCCGGTTGTGGTAGCCCCAGCCGACCCCGACACCGCCGAGGTACAGCTCGCCGGGGACGCCGACGGGCAGCGGGGACAGCGAGGCGTCGAGGACGTACGAGGTCTGGTTCGCCATCGGGACGCCGTACGGGATGCTGCGCTGCTCCGGCAGGACCTCGCCGATCAGGTGGATCGTCGAGTCCATGGAGACCTCGGTGGCGCCGCCCATGCTGACCAGCTGCGCCGACTCGGCGAGCTGGGCCGCACCGCGCTGCGGCAGGGCCAGCGGGATCCAGTCGCCGCCGAGCAGCACCAGCCGGATCGGCAGCCGCTCGCCGCCGCGCACCTCGGCCTCCTCGACGAGCAGACCGAACAGCGCGGGGACCGAGTGCCACACGGTGACGGACTCGCGCTCGATCGTCTCGATCCAGCGGTGCGGCGAGCGCTCGTCCTCGGGCGCCGGGAAGACCACGGTCGCACCGGCCATCAGCGTGCCGAACACGTCGTACGCGCTCATGTCGAAGGCCAGCGCCGAGACGCCGAAGACCTTGTCGCCGGGACCGACCAGGAAGCGCCGGTTGAAGTCGGTGAAGTTGTTGACGCGGCCCCGGTGGTCGAGCAGCACGCCCTTGGGCAGACCGGTCGAGCCCGAGGTGTAGATCAGGTACAGCAGGTCGTCCGGGCGGACCTCGCGCTCCGGCCGGGTCGCGGGGAAGTCCCCGGCGGACGCCGGGTCGACGGCCGTGACGCCGTCGCCGGCGAGCCGGTCGTCACGGGTGACGACCAGGCGGGCGCCGGAGTCCGCCAGCATCCACTGGAGACGCTCGGCCGGGTAGCCCGGGTCGAGTGGCACATAGCCCGCGCCGGCCTTGGCGATGGCGAGCTGGGTGACGACCAGGTCGATGCCGCGCTCCAGGCAGACGCCGACGCGCTCGTGGCGGCCGGCGCCCCGCTCGATGAGCAGGTGGGCGAGGCGGTTGGCGCGGGCGTCGAGTTCGGCGTAGTCGACCGCCTCGTCGCCGCAGACCACGGCGGCGGCGTCCGGATCCACGTCCGCCCACTGCTCGAACAGGCCGTGCGCGGTGGCGTCCTCGGGGTACGCCTCACCCGTGCGGTTCCACTCCCCGACGACGAGCTCCCACTCGGCCGGGGTCAGCAGGTCCGCGTTGTCGACGTGGACGTCCGGGGTCTCGCACAGTCCGGTGAGCAGCCGCCGGTAGTGGCCGAGCAGGCGTTCGGCGGCGTCGGTGTCGATGACCGACTCGTCGAACTCCAGCGACACCATGACCTCGTCGTCCGTCACCGCGCAGGACAGGTCCAGCGGGAACTTCGCGGTGCCGGAGTGCAGATGGGTCGGGGTCAGCGACAGATCGCGCAGCCGCATCTCGTGGCCGGGGCCGTTGTTGAAGACGAACATGGCCTCGAAGAGCGGGCTCTCGGCCAGGGTCCGCTGCGGCGCGACCTTGTCGACCAGCACGTCGAAGGGGATCTGGTGCTCGCGCGCCCACAGCGACTCGCGGCTGATCCCGGCGAGCACGTCGCCCAGGCTGCCGGCCCCGGCGGACAGGTCGGCGACCACGGGAACGGTGTTCGCGAAGTAGCCGACCAGTCGCTCGGTCTGCCGGTTCCGGTTGGCCATGACCGTGCCGATGGCGAACCGGGAGGTGCCCGTGTACCGGTGCAGGAGCACCGCGAACGCGCTGAGCATCACGTTGAACACGGTCGTGCGGTGTGCCTCGGCGGTGCGCTGGAGCTCGCGGCCGAACTGCCCGTCCCACTGGCAGCGGATGCGCCGCCCGGTGCGGGCCGTTCCCCGGTCGCCGCTCGCCGCGAGGCCGAGCGGCTGGGCCCAGGCCAGCTGCTCGCGCCACTGCGCGACCAGCCAGTTGTAGTCCTCGGGCTCCTGGGCCCGCTCGTGCACGGCCGCGTCGGCGTAGTCGATGCCGAGCTCGGGCAGCCGGGGCGAGCGGCCCTCCCGGGCCGCGTCGTACAGCTCCGCGAGGTCCTCCAGGAGGACGCCCACCGACCAGGCGTCGGTCGCGATGTGGTGCACGACCAGCGCGAGCAGGTGGTCGTCGGCGGCGATCCTGAACAGCCGGCCGTGCATCACGGGCCCGGCGGCCAGGTCGATCGGCCGCGCCGCCTCGCGCTGCGCGGCGGCCATCGCGGCCTCCTCGCCTGCGGTCTCCTCGACCGGCAGCGGCACCGGCTCGGCCTCCCGCACGACCTGTTCGAGGCCGCCGTCCGGCAGCTGCCGGTAGACGGTGCGCAGGACCGAGTGCCGGGCGACGAGCCCGTCGAGCGCGGCGCGCAGCGCGGCGATGTCGAGCGCACCGCGCAGCCGCACGCCGTACGGCACGTTGTACAGGGGCCGGCCGTCCGCGAGGGACTCGGCCACCCACAGCTGCTCCTGCCCCCGGGAGAGCAGGCCGGGCTTCGCGGGGTCGCGGCGCCGGATGGTGCGCGCCGCCGCCCGCTGCCTGCCGCGGGCCAGCAGGAGCTGGGCCATCAGCTCTCGCTTGGCCGCGGACAGGCCCTCATAGGTCTCCCGCCCGGTGGCGGTCGCTTCCACGGTCATGCGTCCCTCTCCTCGCCGGCCGCGAGGAGCTCGCGTGCCTGGTCGTCGGTGACACCGTCGAGCAGCACCTCGAGTTCGAGGAGCTCGGCCTCGCTCAGCCCGGCCATCTGGAACTCCTCCAGGGCCTCGGCGACACCGCGCACGGTGGGCTGTTCGAAGACGATGCGCAGCGGCAGTTCGATGTCGGTCTGCGCGGCCAGTTCGGCCACCAGACGGGTGGCGAGCAGCGAGTGGCCGCCCAGGGTGAAGAAGTCGTCCAGCGCGCCGACCGCCGGGGTGCCGAGCAGCTCCTCGAAGACCGAGGCCACGAGCCGCTCCGTGGGGCCGGACAGCGCCTCGAAGCGCTGCCGGACCCGCTCGACGGTGACGTCGTCGCGCTGGAGCGCGGCCCGGTCCACCTTGCCGTTGGCGTTGCGCGGCAGCCGGTCGGCGAAGACGTAGCCGGTGGGGACCATGTAGCGCGGCAGGCGGGTGCCGAGCGCGGCGGCCAGGACGGCCGGGTCGTGCTCGGTGCCGACCACGCAGGCGACCAGGGTGGGTTCGCCGTCGCAGTCGCGCAGGACGACCGCCGCCTCCCGTACGGCCGGCAGCTCGCACAGCGCCGTCTCGACCTCGCCGGCCTCGATGCGGAAGCCGCGGATCTTCAGCTGGTCGTCGAGGCGGCCGAGGAACTCGAGCCGGCCGTCGGCGTGCAGCCTCACCCGGTCGCCGGTGCGGTAGAGCCGGGCGCCGGCGACCGTCGTGTACGGGTCGGGGACGAAGCGGTCCGCGGTGGCCTTCGGGTCGCCGAGGTAGCCGCGGCCGACCACCGGGCCGCCGATGGCGAGCTCACCCGGCACGCCGAACGGCACACGCCGTCCCTGCGCGTCGAGGACGTACGAGATCACGCCGGCGACGGGGCTGCCGAGCGGGACCGGGCGGTCCAGCGGCGGCGGGGTGGACAGCACCGCGAGGTGGGTGTCGTCCGAGCACTCCGCGGGGCCGTAGGCGTTGACCATCGGGATCCCGGGGAAGCGGCGCAGCCAGTCCGCCGCGAGGTCCGGCGGCAGCGCCTCGCCCGTGGCGATCAGGAACCTGAGGCTCGCCAGGTCGCCGCCCGACGCGTGGTCGAGCAGCGCCCTGATCATGCCGGGCACCAGCTGGAGCACGGTGACACCGCGCTCCCGGACGAGGGCGAGCAGCGCCTCGGCGTCCCGGCTGGTGGCGTCGGGGCTGACCACCGTGGTCGCACCGCGCGTCACCGCGACGAGCATCTGCCAGACGGAGATGTCGAAGGACTGC
Source organism: Streptomyces sp. NPDC017246 (assembly GCF_044331325.1). NCBI lineage: Bacteria > Bacillati > Actinomycetota > Actinomycetes > Kitasatosporales > Streptomycetaceae > Streptomyces > Streptomyces sp. NPDC017246. The sequence goes on from NZ_JBIRMW010000002.1 coordinate 231,787, forward strand.
GAGGCGGTCTGGGCGACGACGTCGCCCGCCGACAGCTCCAGGTCGTGGGCCATCAGTTCGAGGTGGCCCAGGAGCCCGGCCTGTTCGATCTCCACGCCCTTGGGCTCACCGGTCGTACCGGAGGTGAAGATGACGTACGCGCGCCGGGACGGGTGCGCACCGGCGGCGTCGAGCGGACGGTCCGCGGCGGCGGAGTCGTCGAGGACGAGGTGGCTGCCGCGCGCCGTGCCGTCGCCGAGCAGGGCGGCGAATCGGTCCGCCCGCTCGTCGTCGGTGACCGCGACGACCTCGCCGAGCCGGTCGAGGATCGTGGCGATCCGCCGGTCCGGTACGGCCGGGGAGACCGGCACGTACGTGGCGCCGGCCACGCCGCAGGCGAGGGCGGCGGCGATGTGCCGGGCGGAGCGGTCGGCGCAGACCACCACGGCCGGCTCGGGGCCGGTGGCCGCCGCGGTCAGCCGCTCGGCGAGCGCCGCGACGCGGTCCCGCAGTTCCCGGTAGGTCCAGACGGTGTCGCCGTCGATGACGGCGGGGGCGTCCGGGGTGTGCCGTGCCCAGTGTTCGAGCGACTCGGCGGTGGTCCTCGGTGTGAGGGCGGCCGGTCCGGCGCTCAGGGCGTCCTGGGCCGCGGCCTCGGCGGCCGAGCGCAGTTCCAGGTCGGCCACGGGCCGCGTCGGGGTGGCGGTGATGCTGCCGAGCAGGGCCTCGAAGTGGTCGAGGAGCTGCTCGCCGGTCTCGGCGTCGAACAGGTCGGCGTTGAGTTCCAGGGTCGCGTGCAGGCCGTCCTTCTCCTCGGCCAGGTCGAGGCTGAGGTCGAACTTGGCGGTGCCGGCCGGGGCGTGCAGCCGCTCCAGCCTGAGGTCGCCGAGGTCGATCTCCGAGTAGGGCGCGTTGTGCAGGGTGAACATGACCTGGAAGAGCGGGCTCATGCTCAGGTCGCGGTGCGGCTGGAGCGCGTCCACGACCCGGTCGAAGGGGACGTCCTGGTTGGCGTAGGCCGCCAGGGTCGTCGCACGGACGCGTTCGAGCAGCTCGGTGAAGGACTCCTCCGCGGAGAGCTTGTTGCGGAAGACGATCGTGTTCACGAAGAACCCGACCACGTCCTCGATCTCGACCGAGCGCGTGCCCACCGGGGTGGCGACCGCGATGTCCGCGGCGCCGCTGTAGCGGTGCAGCTGGGCGTTGAAGGCCGCGAGGAGGGTCATGAACAGGGTCGCGTTGTGCTCGCGGCCCACGTGCCGGACCCCGTTGACCAGTTCGGCGTCGAGGATCCGGCGGACCGTCAGGCCGCGGTTGGTCATCGCCGCGGGCCTCGGCCGCTGGGCGGGGAACTCGAGCACGGACGCCGGCGCGGACAGCGTCTCGCACCAGAAGTCCAGCTGCCCCTGGTAGTCGCCGCCCTCGACCCGGTCGCGCTGCCAGCTCGACCAGTCGGCGTACTGCACCTCCAGCTCGGGGAGCGGCGAGGCCGTTCCCTGGCGTCGTGCCTGGTACAGGGCCGCGAAGTCGCGGACCACGATCTGCAGGCCCCAGCCGTCGGCGACGACGTGGTGCACGGTGAGGACGAAGACGTGGTCCTCGTCGGAGAGCCTGATCAGGGTGGCCTGCTCCAGCGGCGCCTGGGCCAGGTCGAAGCGGTGCCGGGCGGCCTCGTCGACGAGCTGCCACATGCGCTGCTCGGCGTCGTCCTCCGCCTCGTCGCTCAGGTCGACGACCGTGAACGGCATGGTGACCTGGTCGGCCGGCTCGACGATCTGGCCGACCCGCCCGTCGTCCATGACGATCCGGGTGCGCAGCACCTCGTGCCGTGCGACCAGGTCGTCCAGGGTGGCGGCCAGCGCCTCGGTGTCCAGCGGGCCGCGCATCCGCACGACCGTCGGGCTGTTGTAGGCGCCGGTGTCGCCCTCCAGCTGGTCGAGGACCCACAGGCGTTCCTGGCCGTACGAGGCGGGCAGGGAGCCGGTCCGGGGCAGGGCGACGATCGGTGCGGCGACGGCGGTGCCGCCGGCGACGCCGTCGATGTGGGCGGCGAGGTCCCGCACGGTCTGCTTCTCGAACAGGGTGCGCAGCGCGATCTCGCAGCCGAAGACCCGGCGGATCCGGGACACGACCTGGGTCGCCATCAGCGAGTGCCCGCCGAGGTTGAAGAAGTTGTCCTCGGGGCCCACCTGGTGGGCGCCGAGCACGTCCTGCCACAGGCCGGCCACCAGTTCCTCGGTGGGCGTCAGCGGCGTGCGCGGTCCGTCCTCGTGGACGCCGGTCACCGAGGAGGGCTCGGGGAGCGCCGCCCGGTCGATCTTGCGGTTGGGGGTCAGCGGGAAGGCGTCGAGCGCGACGACGAACGCCGGGACCATGTAGTCCGGCAGCGCCTTGCGGACGAATGCCTTCACCTCGTTGGCGACCGCCTTGGTGCCGGGCCGCGACACCACGTACGCGACCAGCGCGTTCTCGCCGCTCGCGTCGGGCCGCGCCATGACCAGGGCGTCCTGGACGTCCGGGGCGGCGCAGATCACGTGCTGCACCTCGTCGGTCTCGACACGGTAGCCGCGGATCTTGACCTGGTTGTCGGCGCGGCCGAGCGGGGTGACGGAGCCGTCGGGCAGATGGCGGCCGAGGTCGCCGGTGCGGTACATGCGGTCGTCGTCGGAGTCACCGAACGGGTTGCGCACGAACTTGGCGGCGGTCAGCGTCTCGTCGTGGGCGTAGCCCAGCGAGAGGTGCGGGGAGCGGATGACGATCTCGCCCGGCTCGCCGACGCCGGCCTGGCGGCCCGCCTCGTTGAGTACGAGGAGCTGGACGTCCTTCATGCCGTGGCCGAGCGGATAGGTGACGCCCGGGTCGGTCTCGGCGACGCCGTGGTCCGCGGGGACCACGTAGTGGCCGACCGCGCGCTGCGTCTCGGTCGAGCCGTACAGGTTGACGCAGGTCGCCGAGCCCGCCATGCGGGTGATGGCCCGCACGTCACGGCTGGTCAGCGTGTCGCCGAGGAAGAACACCCGCTCCAGGAGCGGCAGCGTGCCCGGGGCGACCGACAGCTGGTCGAAGAGCCGCGCCATCGGAGGCGTCATGTGGCTGACCGAGACCTGGGCCGTACGGAACCACTGGGCCAGCCGGCCCGGGGTCTCGACGTCGAGGCGGTCGGGCACGCAGATCGTGGCGCCCGTGACCAGCGGCGTGAACACCTCGCGGTGCAGCGGGTCGTGGCTGATGCCGGAGAGCAGGCTGTAGCGGTCGGTCTCACGGAGCCCGAAGGTCTCCACCATCCAGGGCACGAAGTGGGTCAGGGACCCGTGCGCGCCCCGGATGCCCTTCGGCTTGCCGGTGGAACCCGAGGTGAACGCGATGTACGCGCAGTCCCGCGGGCCGACCGGGACGGCCGGGGCCGGCTCGGTGCCCTGCGGCACCATGTGCCGGGCGGCCTCCAGGCGGGCCGGCAGCTCGAAGCGGCAGCGCGGGGCGAACGCCTGGAGCGCGGTGTCCACCGCGAGCGGCACCGCTCCGGCGCCCTCCAGCTGGAGGAAGGCGCTCGGGCGGGCCACCGCCAGGCAGTCGGCGATGCGGTCGGCCGGGTAGCTCGGGTCGAGGATGGCGAAGGAGGCACCGGCGCGCATCACGGACAGGATCGCCCAGACCAGCGAGGCACTGCGCTCGCCGTAGATGGCGACCACATCGCCCTTGGCGACGCCCTGCCGGGTCAGCAGGCCCGACATGGCCGCCGTCGCCTCGGCCAGGTCTCCGTAGGTGAGTTCCTGGCCGGGCTCGCTGATCGCGATCCGTCGCGGCTCACGGGCGGCCCGCCGCTCGAACTGCTCGACCACCGAGCCGTACCAGGTGGTGTCCAGCGGTGCGGTCGGGTCGGGCAGCTCGCGGCGCGCCATCGGCGTGTCGAGGCGCAGCGCGTCGATCGGGCTGTCGCTGTCGGCGACGGCCTGCTCGATCACCCTGATCCACTGGGCGAGCAGCTCGCCCATCGTCGCCTCGTCGAACTTCTCGCCGGCGTACATGAGGTCCAGCGAGAGGCCCGGCTGCGCGGGGTCGACGTAGAAGGTGAGGTCGAACTTCGCGCCGAGGTCGGGGACGGCGAAGGTGTCGACCTCGATGCCCGGAAGCTCGGACGGGCGCGGCGGGATGTTGAGCAGGTTCAGGTAGACCTGGAACAGCGGCGTGGTGGACAGGTCGCGCTCGGGGGCCAGCTTGCCGACCAGCGTCTCGAACGGGACGTCCTGGTGCTCGTACGCGTCGAGGGTGGTCGTACGGACCCGGCCGAGCAGCTCGGCGAAGGTCGGGTCGCCGGACAGGTCGGCGCGCAGCACCAGCGAGTTGATGAAGAAGCCGATCAGGTCCTCGACCTCGCGGTGGCGGCGGCCCGCGATGGGCACGCCGATCGCGAAGTCGCGCTGGCCGGCCAGCCGTCCCAGGGTGAGCTGGAGGGTGGCGGCGAGCACCATGAACAGGGTCGCCCCGGACCCGGCGGCGAGGCGCTCCATCGCCTCGCGCAGCTCCGGTGTGACGGTCGCCCGCACCCGGTGGCCCCGATCGTCGTCCGCCGGGGCGGAGCCGCCGCGGGCGATCGGGAGGGTCAGCGAGGGCAGCGCGTCGAGCTGCTCGCACCAGTACCCGACGGAGGCGTCGAGCGCGCCGGAGTCCAGCTGGTGGCGCTGCCAGCGGGAGAACTGCTCGTAGGTGACCTGGAGCGGGGGCAGCGGGGTGCTCGGCTCGTGGCCGGTCTCCTCCGCGTAGAAGTGCGTGAGGTCCCGCTTGAGGATCTCCATCGACCAGCCGTCGCCGACGATGTGGTGCAGGGTCAGCACGAGCACCGCGTCGTCGCGGCCGAGTTCGAGCAGCCGGACCCGCAGCAGCGGGCCGCCGGCCAGGTCCATCGGCTGCGCCGCCTCGCGCGCCACGAGGGCGAGGGCCTCGGAGACGCGCTCCTCGGCGGTCACACCGAGGAGCTCGGTGCGTGACAGCGTGACGTCCGCGCCGGCCAGGACGGCCTGCGTCAGAACGCCCTCGTGGTGGGCGACCACCGTGCGCAGCGTGCTGTGGCGGTCCACCAGGCGGGTGACGGCCCGCTGGAGGGCGGCCTCGTCGAGGTCGCCGGTGAGCCGGATCGCGCCGGCCAGGTGGTACCGCCCGGTGTAGGCGTTCTGGCCGGAGCCGTTCTCGATCTCCTCCAGGAGCCACAGTCGTTCCTGCATCACCGAGAGCGGTGCGTCGTTCCCGGTGGCGGCGTGGGACGCGAGCCCGCCGGAGGTGTCCCGGGCGGCCGCGGTGTCGCACAGCGCGGCGTAGTCCCGGAGCACGGGCGCCTCGAAGAGGGCCCGCAGCGGGATCTCCTTGCCGAGCTCCTCGCTCACCTGCGAGGTGATCACGGTCGCGAGCAGGGAGTGGCCGCCGACGGTGAAGAAGTCGTCACCGGCGCCGACCATGTCGACGTCGAGCACCTGCGCCCAGACACGGCCGACGGTCCGCTCGGTCTCCGTCTCCGGCTCGGCGAAGTCGGCGTGCGCGAAGTCGGCGCGGCGCGGGCGGCCGAGACGGCTCGGGTCGATCTTGCCGCCGGGCAGGCGGGGGAGCTCCCCGCGGACCACGAACGCGGCGGGCACCATGTGCGGGGGCAGCTCGGCCGCGCACCGCTTCGCCAGCTCCTGCGGGGTCAGCTCCGGGTCGGCGGACTCGACGTGGGCCACCAGGACCCCGTCGAGGCCCTTGACCACGGCCAGCGTCACCCCGGCCTGGGCGAGCAGCACCGACTCGATCTCGGCCGGCTCGATGCGGTAGCCGCGCAGCTTGATCTGGCTGTCGCGACGGCCGCAGTAGTCCAGGGTCCCGTCGGCGCGGAGCCGGACGAGGTCGCCCGTGCGGTACATGCGGGCGCCGGGGACGGCGGAGAACGGGTCGGGCAGGAAGTGCCCGGCGGTCAGCGCGGCCCGGCCGTGGTAGCCGAGGGCCAGGCCCGCGCCGCCGACGTACAGCTCGCCGACCGCGCCGGCGACCACGGGTCGCAGCTCCCCGTCCAGGACGTACGCCGTCCCGCCCGGCAGGACCGCGCCCAGCGAGGCGGGCCGCCCCGGCGCGCAGTCGGCGGCCGTGATGACGACGGTGCACTCGGTGGGGCCGTACGCGTTGACGAAGCGCCGGCCCGGCTGCCACTGCTCGACCAGCTCGGCCCGCAGGGCCTCACCGCCCGACACCAGGGTGCGGAGCTCCGGCAGTTCGCGGACGGGCAGGGAGGCGATCACCGACGGCGGCAGCAGGCAGACGCTGATGGCACGCTCGGCGAGGACGTCGGCGAGGGCCTCGCCGACCAGGGCGTGCTCACGTTCGACGACGCACAGGGTGCCGCCCGCGGCGAGCGTGGAGAAGATCTCCCAGACGGAGGCGTCGAAGCTCAGGCTGGCGAACTGGAGCATGCGCGAGCCGGCGTCGATCCCGAAGACACCCGCCTGGGCCGCCGTGAGGTTGGCGAGCGAGCGGTGGGAGACCAGGACGCCCTTGGGGCGGCCGGTGGAGCCCGAGGTGTAGAGCAGGTACGCGGGCGCGTCCGGCTCGGCCTGCGGCAGCGCCACGCTCTCGGCGGGGGTCTCGCGGAGCGCCTCCTCGACGAGCTCGCGGGTCACCAGACCGCGCGCCCCCGAGTCGGCCAGCATGAAGTCCTTGCGCTCGGCCGGGTAGGCGGGGTCGATCGGCAGGTACGCCGCTCCGCAGCGCTGCGCGGCGAGGACGGCGACGACCGCCTCGACGGACGGCTCGACCGAGACGGCGACGACGTCGCCGGGGCGTACCTCGAAGCGCCGGGCGATGACCTGGGCGACCTGGTCCACGCGGGTGCGCAGCTCGCCGTAGGTGAGCGCGCTGTCGGCGCTCTCCAGGGCGATCGTGTCGGTGTGGGCGGCGGCGATCCGCTCGAACCGCGCCCAGAAGGTGTCGGGCCCGCGCTCGACCGCCACGGCCGGCCAGCGGTCGAGGGTGGCCGCCGCCGAGGGGGTCTCGACGCGGTCGTCGGGCCGCTGTGCCATCGCGCGGGCCGTCTCGCCGAACAGGCGGGCGATGAGCTGCGCGGTCTCGGGCCGGAACAGGTCCGAGTTGAACTCCAGCCAGCCCGTCAGCGGGCCGCCGTCGTCGGTGATCTCGAAGGTCAGGTCGGTCTTGGCGGTGCCGGTGTACGCCGGTGCCGTCTCGACCCGCAGGCCGGGCAGGGCCGGCGTGGGCAGCGCGCCGGCGCGGACGTCGAGGATCGCCTGGAAGAGCGGGCTGCGGCTCGGATCGCGGTCCTGGCCGCTCGCCTCCACGATCGCGGAGAACGGAACCCACTTGAACGGCATCGTCTCCAGCGTGGTGGCCCGTGCGCGGTCGACGAGCTCGCGGCCGGTGGCGCCGGCCGGCACGTCGAAGCAGAGCGGGACGGTGTTCACGAAGAAGCCGACGACGTCGTCGTACGCGCCGTCGCCCGGACGGTTGGCGTCGGGCACGCCGATGACCACCCGCTCCTGGCCGGTCAGCCGGGCCAGGGTCGAGGACATGCACGCGGCCAGCGTCATGAAGACGGTCGCCTGCCGGTCCCGGGCGAGCGAGCGCAGCAGGTCCGAGTCGGCCTGGCCCAGCGTCAGCGGTACGCGTGCGCCGTCGAAGCTCTGCACGGCCGGCCGGGACCGGTCGAAGGGCAGGTCGAGGGCGAGCGGGGCACCGCTGAGGTGCTCGGCCCAGAACTCCAGGCCCTGCCGGCCCTCCGCCGAGTCGAGGCGGACGCCCTCGTCGACGGCCCACCGGGCGTAGTCGTGGAGGACCGCCGGCGGTTCGGCACCGGTGCCGGCGCCCTGCGCGTACAGCTCGGCCAGCTCACCGGCGATGATCTCCATCGAGCGGCCGTCGGAGACGATGTGGTGGAAGGCCAGGAGCAGGGCGTGCTCGTCGGGCCCGAACTCCACCAGGGCGGCGCGCATCAGCGGCGGCTCGTCCAGCCGGAACAGCTGCCGGGCGTGGCCGTCGACGAGTCCGGCGAGTTCCGCCTCGCGCTGTGCGGGCGCGACCCCGGTCCGGTCGAGGACCTCGAAGGGACAGGTCGGGCCGGTGTGCACGAAGGGCACGGGGCGGCCGCCCTCGTCCTTGAAGCCGGTACGGAGCGCGGGGTGGCGTTCGACGATCGCGTCGAGCGCGCCGCGCAGGACGGTCCGGTCGAGCTCGCCGTACAGGCGGAGCACACCCGGGACGACGTAGGCGCGGGAGCCCGGCGCGAACTTCTCCAGGAACCACAGCCGGCGCTGGCCGAGCGAGAGGGCGGGGTCGACCGGGGCGGGCGCGGCGGGCGCCTCGGCCTCGGCCGGCGCGGCGGCGGCCAGTTCGGCGATCCGCGCCGCCTGGGCGCGGATGGTGACGGATTCGAAGAACATCCGCAGCGGCGGCTGGACGCCGAACTCCCGGCGCACCCGGGTGTTCAGGTCGGCGGCGCGCAGCGAGTGGCCGCCGAGCGCGAAGAAGTCCTCGTCGGGACCGACGCCGGCGACTTCGAGCACCGCGCACCAGAGGGCGGCGAGCCTGCTCTCCAGCGGCGACATGTCCGCCGCCCCGGCCGAGCGGGACACGTCGAGGGCCAGCTCGCGCAGGGCGTGCGCGTCCACCTTGCCGTTCGAGGTGAGCGGGATGGCGTCCAGGACGAGGAGGCGGCTCGGGACCATGTAGCCGGGCAGCTCGCGGTTGAGCCAGTCACGCAGCCCGTCGGTGCTCACACCCGCGCCGGTGACGGCGGCGATCAGCTCGGTCTCGCCCGCGCCGCGGGTGGCGACCACGGCCGCTTCGGCGACCTCGGGGTGACGCCGCAGCACCACGTCGACCTCGCCGAGCTCGATGCGGTAGCCGCGTACCTTGACCTGCTGGTCGGCGCGGCCGACGTAGCGCAGTTCGCCGTCGGCGGCGCGGCGCACCAGGTCGCCGGTGCCGTACAGACGGCGGCCCGGCTCGGTCGCGAACGGGTCCGGGACGAAGCGCTCGGCGGTCTTGCGGGGCTCGGAGGCGTAGCCGCGTCCGACACCGATGCCGCCGATGTACGCCTCGCCGACGACGCCGTCGGCGACGGGCCGCAGCTCGGCGTCGAGGACGTGGATCACCGCGTCGGTCATGTCGGCGCCGATGGACACGTCCCGGGCGCGGGAGACCTGACCCGACTCCGGGCCGAGGTGGGCGACGGTCGAGCACACCGTGGTCTCGGTGGTGCCCCAGCGGTTGTAGAGCTCGACGTGGGCGCGGTCGGCGGCGAACCACTGAGCGAGCTTGTCGGGGTGCGCGGCCTCGCCGCCGATGAGGATCGAGCGCAGTGCCGGCGGCACCCGAACCCCGGACTCCAGGGCGGTGACGAGGACGTGGAAGAAGGCCGTGGGGATGTCGACGAGGGCGAGCCGCTGCTCCTCGCACCAGGCCCAGAACCGCTCGGGCGAACCGAGCACCGACTCGTCGCGCAGGACCAGGGCGGCGCCCCGGGTCCACGCGGAGAAGATCTCCTCCAGGCAGGGGTCGAAGGTGAGCGGCGCGAACTGCAGCACCCGGTCGCCCTCGGCGACGTCGAAGGCGTCGAGGAAGGACAGCAGGTAGCTGACGAGCGAGCGGTGCTCGATCTGCACGCCCTTGGGGCGGCCGGTCGAGCCCGAGGTGAAGATGACGTACGCGAGGTTGTCGCCGGTGACGGCGAGCGCGGGACGGTCCTCGGGGAGGTCCGCGCCGGACTCCTCGTCGACGCGGGTCGCCTCGCCCAGGGAGGACGCGAGTGCGGCGGTGGCGCCGTGGCAGAGGATCCGCGCGCACCGGGCGTCGCCGACCATGTCGGCGAGACGGTTCGGCGGCAGCGTCGGGTCCAGGGGGACGAACGCGGCCCCGGACTTCATGACCGCGAGCATCGAGACGATCAGCTCGGGGGAGCGCTCCAGGCACAGGCCGACGGTCTGCTCGGGACGCAGGCCGTCCTGCCGCAGCCGGTGCGCGAGACGGTTCGCCGCGGCTTCCACCTGGGCGTACGTCAGCTCCTCGGCGCCGGCCACGAGGGCGGTCGCGTCGGGGGTGCGGTCGGCCGTCGCCTCGAACAGCTCGTGGACGGAGGTGATGCCCGGCAGGGTGCGGGCCGGGACGTCGGCCCGGGTGAGGGACTCGGTCGCGCCGGTCAGACGCAGCGCGGAGACCGGGGACCCGGTGTGGACGACGATCTGCTGGAGCAGTTCGAGGAACTGCTCTCCCAGCTGCCCGGCGAGGGCCTCGTCGAAGCGGTCCGCGCGGACCAGCATGTGCGCGAGCAGGCCGCCGTCGGCGGGGATCGCGTGCAGGGTGATGTCGAACTGGGTGGCCAGCTCACCGGCCGGGAACGGCTCCAGGGTGAGGTCGCCGAGGACCGCGCCGGTGCTGCCCGCGCCGAAGAGGACCGAGGTGACGTCGTCGGCGATGGCGTTGTGCGGGCGCTCGAAGACGACCGCCGTGTTGATCGCGGCCGCGGTGTTGCCCTGGGCTCGCAGCAGCTCGACGAGACGGCTGACCGGGAAGTGCTGGTGGCCGAGGGACCGGCGCAGTTGCTGTCCGGTGCTGCGGATCAGCTCGGCGACGGTCGGGTGGGCGCCGGGCTCGGCGCGTACGGGGATGGTGTTGGCGAAGTAGCCGAGGGTGTTGCGGAAGCGGGCCTGCGGCCGGCCGGCCGTGGTGGCGCCGACGACGAAGTCGCGCGCGCCGCTGTGCGCGGCGACGAGGACCTCGAAGGCCGCCATGAGGACGGAGAAGACCGTCGTGTCGCTCTCGCCGGCGGCCCGTTCGAGCGCGGCGAGCAGTTCGGCGTCCACCGTCACCCGGTGGCTCGCGATGCCCTGGTCCGGCTGCGGCACCTCCCGTACGGGGAGCGTCGGCGCCTGGACGTCACCGGCGAGGAGGTCCAGCCAGTAGCGCTCGTCGGCCTGCCACTGCGGGGAGCGCTCGTAGTCCTGCTGCCAGCGGACGAACTCCTCGTAGCCGACGGCCGCCGGAAGCTCGGGGGCGCGCTCGTGCAGCAGGTCGCCGTAGACGGTGGTCAGCTCGTCGAGCAGGGTCACCACCGACCAGAAGTCCGTGATGGCGTGGTGCTGCGCGAGCACGAGGACCGGTGCGCCGCACCCGGTGAACAGCTTCGCGCGGGCGACGTCGCCGTGCTCGATGCCGAAGGGGTCGAGGGCGCACGCGTCGACGCGGGCCCGGAGCACCTGCTCCGTCTCGCCCGTCAGGTCGACGACGTCGAGCTCGAACGGCACGGCGGGGTCGACGATCTGCACGCGCCGGCTGCCGTCGACGCCGAAACCGGCGGTGAGGATGGGGTGGCGGGTGCCGATGTGGCGCACGGCGGCGGCCAGCACCGCGGCGTCGACCGGCTCCGACAGCCGGACCGCGACGGAGACGTTCTGCCGGCAGTCCGGTCCTTCGAGGTCCCGCATGAACAGCAGCGACTGCTGACCTGCCGACAGCGGTACGGCTCCGCCGCGCTGCCCGGACGTCTGCCCGGTCGGCGCCTCGGGGGCGGACTCCAGGCGCTCCTCGACCGCGACCGCGACCTCGCGCAGGCTCGTCGGCTGCAGCAGCAGGCCCGGGTCGGTGACGACACCGAGCTGCTCCTCGATACGGAAGGCGAGGTCGACCGCGGCCAGCGAGTCGAGGTCGAGGTCGGCGACCATCGTGGCGGGCGCGTCGCCCTCGCCCCGGCCGACCAGGCTCAGGGCGCGCTCGATCGCGTCGACGCGCTCCTCGCGGGCGAGCGGGAGGAGTGCGGCGCGCGAGGGCAGCGCGAGCTCGCGCCGCTCGCCCCGGGCGGCGGCGGTGGTGGAGCGGCGGTAGATCTCGCCCTCGACCTGACCGGCGGTGTACGCCGCGCGGCCGGCCAGGCGCTGGATCTTGCCGCTGGAGGTCTTGGCGAGGCTGCGGGCGGCGAGCAGGACCACGTCGTGCAGGGCGATGCCGTGCTCCTGCTGGACGGCCGCGGCGATCGCGTCGGCGATCCCGGGGAGTTCCTCCTCGACGGTGGCGGCGGCGACCTCGTGCAGGATCACGCACTCCTCGCCGTCCCCGGTCTCCACCGAGAACGCCGCGCCGCAGCCGGGGCGGGCCAGCGGCGAGGCCGCGACGGCGGTCTCCTCCAGGTCGTGCGCGTACAGGTTGCGGCCGCGGACGACCATCATTTCCTTGAGGCGTCCGGTGACGAAGATCTGCTCGTCCAGGACGAAGCCGAGGTCGCCGGTGCGCAGGTACGGCTTCGGGTCGTCCGCGAGGCGGGCGCCGAAGGTCGCTTCGGTCGCGGCCTCGTCCTCCCAGTAGCCGGAGGCGACGGAGCTGCCGCGCACCCACAGCTCGCCGACCGTGCCGGGCGCGACGCGCTCGCCGGACTCCGGGTCGACGACGGTGAGTTCGTGGCGGTCCGCGACGAGACCGGAGGAGACCAGGTGGTCGCCGTCCGCGCGCACCTCGGCGCGGCCCTGCTCCAGGGCGGGGCGGTCGATGCGGATGCTGTGCGCGCCGTTGCCGCGGCCGCTGCCCGCGACGAACAGGGTGGCCTCGGCGAGGCCGTAGCAGGGCAGCAGCGCGGACCGGTCGAAGCCGCTGACGGCGAAGGCGTCGGCGAAGCGCTCCAGGGTGCGGTCGCGGACCGGCTCGGCGCCGCAGAAGGCGACCCGCCAGGACGACAGGTCGAGGGCCTCCCGCTCGGCGGGGGTGCTCTTGTTGACGCAGAGGTCGAAGGCGAAGTTCGGGCCGCCGCTGACGGTCGCGCCACGGCTGGAGATGGCCTCCAGCCAGCGCATCGGCCGGCGCATGAACTCCAGCGGGGACATCAGGACGTTGGACAGGCCGGACAGCATCGGCTGCAGGACTCCGCCCAGCAGACCCATGTCGTGGTAGAAGGGCAGCCACGAGGCGACGATGTCGCCGTCGGCGAGGCCGAAGGCGCCGGCGATCGCGGAGCCGTTGGACAGCAGGTTCGCGTGGGTGACGACGACACCGCGCGGGGTGCCGGTGGAGCCGGACGTGTACTGGAGCAGGGCGACCGAGTCGGGGGCGACGGCCGGCATGCGCCAGTCGTCGGCGCCCTCCAGCATCGCCTCCTCGGTGACGATCCAGGGGAGTCGGGCCACCTCGGGCGCGTGCTGCTCGAACAGCTCGCGGGTGAACGCCTGCACCAGGCCGTCCGTGAGGACGATCTCGGCGTGGGAGCTCTTCACCACCGCGCGAAGCCGGGGCAGCGTGCGGGCGATGCGCATCGGGTCCGGCGGGTAGACCGGGACCGCGACCATGCCGGCGTACAGCGTGGCCACGAAGCCCACGACGAAGTGCTCGCCCGGCGGGTAGAGCAGCATGACCCGCGCGCCCGGCTTCGCCCGCTCCAGAAGGGAGACGGCTATCGCCCGCGCACGCCTGTCGATCTCGAGCATGCTGAGCTTCGTGTCGACACCACCGGCGTCGGCGAGGAATTCGTAGCTTGCGTCGACACCGCGCTCGGAAACGTTGCGGCGGATGACATCAACGACAGAATTGTTTGCGTACATAGACCGTTCTCACATCGGCGTGGAGTTTCGGAGCCCGGACGGCGCCGAGTGGCACTGAGGGCACACCGCGGGGGTGGGCCGGCGTCATGGGGGTGCGCCGGCCCACCGGGAATCGCGGTCAGTAGCCGGCGACCGGCCGGCGGTGGCAGATGCTGCGGATCCGCTCCTGGACGCGTGCCCGCAGCGCGGGGTCGAGGGCGTAGGTGTTGTTGGAGGTGTTCTGGAGGTCGGTGAGCACCTCGTGGACGAGCTCCGCGACCTCCGCGACGTCGGCCTCGTCGAAACCGCGGGCCGCCATGCTGTTGCTGCCGAACCGCACGCCCGACGTGACGAAGGCGGAGTGCGCGTCGCCGACGATCCGGTTCTTGTTGACGAGCACACCGCACTGCTCCAGCGCCTTCTCGGCGTTGACACCGGTGACGCCGTACGACGTGAGGACGTCGGCCACGACGATGTGGTTGTCGGTTCCGCCGGAGATCACCCGCACTCCGCGCGCGACGAGCTGATCGGCGAGCGCGGCCGCGAGGTCGCGGACCCGGTGGATCCGGGCGGTGAACTCCGGCGTGGTCGCGGCCCCCAGGGCGTATGCCTTGGCGGCGATGCTGTTGACCACCGGCGCGCCCTGGATCAGCGGGAAGAGCCCGCTGTTCAGGGTCTGCTGGAGCGTGCGGCCGGTGGGGAGCACCATGTCGGCCGAGTCGCCGAGCATGATCAGGCCGCCGCGCGGGCCGTAGAGCTGCTTGTGCGTGCACGTGGTCACGACATGGGCGTGGGCCAGCGGCGACGGGTGCAGCCCGGCCACCACGAGACCGGCGATGTGGGTGATGTCGGCCAGCAGGTACGCGCCCACCTCGTCGGCGATGGCGCGGAACGCGGCCCAGTCGAGCGTACGGGGGTAGGCGGTGGTGCCCGCGATGATCAGCTTCGGCCGGTGCGCGAGCGCCTGGGCGCGGACCTCCTCGTAGTCGATCAGCCCGTCGGCCCCGAGGCCGTAGCTGTGCGCCTCGAAGATCTTGCCGGAGAGGTTGACCTTGGCACCGTGGCTGAGATGGCCGCCGGCATCCAGGTCGAGGCCCAGGATCGGGTCGCCCGGCTTCAGGAGCGAGTTCATGACGACCTGGTTGGCGGTGCTCGCCGAGTGGGGCTGGACGTTCGCGTAGCGGGCGCCGAAGGCGTGCTTGGCGCGCTCTACCGCGAGTTCCTCGACCTTGTCGACGTTCACGCAGCCGGCGTGGAACCTGCGGCCGGGGTAGCCCTCGGCCGTGACGTTGGCGAAGAAGCTTCCCTCGGCGAGCAGCGCCGCGGGGTTCACGGGGCTGCAGGAGGCGACCAGGGCGAGGGTCTCGCGCTGCCGGTGCAGCTCGTCGTCGAGGAGCCCGTACAGGGCCGGGTCCCCGAGCTCCATGGTGTGCAGGGCGTTCTCGTAGAAGGCCGAGAGCGGGGCGGTCGGAGGGGTCAGCGTGGGCAGTCCGACGGCTTGGGTCATGGGGCCGAATCCAAACTGTGAGGGGTAGGGGTCAGAAGTTCGGCGTCGAGAGCATCGCCGCGACCTTGCGGTCGGGGTCCTCGAAGCCGCGCCGGCCGTGCATCACGCGCTTGTTGTCGATCATGACGATGTCGCCGGCCTGCCACTGGAGGTCGACCCGCACCTCCTCGGTGGCATCGAGCGCGTCCCAGCGGCAGTGCTGCGGGATGGTCGATCCGTCCTCGAAGGAGACGAGCGCCCCGGAGCCCAGGTAGCTGTTGCACAGCGTGGGCGCGTCCACGTAGGGGGCCTGCGGGACCGCGGAGACGGTCCACTTCCAGTTGAGGTTGCCGGCCTCGTCGAAGTCGTACTCGAAGTCGTCGAAGGTGGCGAACAGCGCCTCCAGCTCGGCGCGGTCGGCCGTGCCGAACACGCGCTCCTGGTGCTCGGGGGCGGTCGGGAACGGCAGACGCCAGGTCAGCCGCAGCTTGTCGAACAGCTCGCGGGTCTCCGGGGCGAGCCGCTTGTACGCCTCGACGCCGTCGTAGACCGTCGTCTCGCCGTCCTCGTCGGCCGGCCGCACACAGTAGAACCACTGGAGACCGGGGTGCAGCGGGCAGTAACTCATCTCGGAATGCGCGGGAATGGGATTCCGGTGCGCGTCGACGAGGAGCACGGCGCCGTCGTCGGAGATCGTCTCCCGGTTGGGGTTCTGGTGGAAGAAGAGCTTCGACGAGAACTTCTGGACGACCGCGCGGAAATCATCCGCGGTGGCACCGAATCCACGGAACATCAGCGTGCCGTGCTGCTTGAAGAGTTCGGCGATCTCGGAGTGCGGGAGTTCGGCGAGGGAAAGGTCTGCGCTTTCGATCACCAGACCGTGGTGTTCGGAAAGGGGAGAAGTTTTGAAGGGGGTTATCGCCATGTGAATTCCTACGTGAGAGAGAGGCCCTGGCTTTTCATCACGACCGTGACGTTAGGCGGGCGTTCATACGGTGGGCAATACCGGTCTCCTGGACTGATCCGGTCATTGCAGGGGGTGTCCAATTCCGTCCACCGGCACCGGACACGATGTCCCCGGAACAGGTGTCACGGCTTTCGGGGGCGTGTGTTCACGCCCTCCTGCCGCGAGCATGGGAGGCCGACCGCCACACGCGGTACCTCCCCGTCCCGGCCAGCGGAACGGCGGCGAACAGCACTGGAAGGCAGGGCGGTGGACGATGACCTCGTGCTCGACGCCGTACGCGGCCGGCTCCCGGCTTGACCCGCTCCCGGCGGTCCCGGTGCTCGGCCCGGCCGACTGCCATGTCTGGTGGGCGGATCCGGCCACCGTCACCGATGCCTGCCTGGCCCTGCTCGACGAGACCGAACGGAGCCGGATCCCGCAGCTGCGCCGGACGGAGGACCGGCAGCGGTTCATCGCCGGCCGGGCTCTGCTGCGCACCGCGGCCGCCGGCTATCTCGGCCTGCCACCGAGGTCGGTCGAGGTGGTCGCCCGATGCCCCGACTGCGCCAGGAACCACGGAAAGCCCGAACTGCCGGGCACCGGCCTCCAGGTGTCGGTGTCGCACTCCGGCTCCCGGGTGGCCGTCGGCGTCACCCGCGCGGGTCCCGTCGGGATCGACGTGGAGGAGATCAGCGCGTCCGTGTCCCCCACGGAGCTGCTCCCCCACGTCCTCGGCTCCGCGGAGCCCCGTACCCCCGCCCACGCCACCACGAGCGGCTTCCACCGGATGTGGACCCGGAAGGAGGCGGTGCTCAAGGCGACGGGCCAGGGACTGCGGGTGCCGCTGTCCGAGGTGGGGGTGTCGGCTCCGGAGGAGGACCCGAGGGTGCTGTTCCTGGGCGGTCCCGCGGCCAGGCCCGCCGAGGACTTCGTCCTGGCCGACCTGGAGGCCGGTGCGGGCTGCGCGGCCGCGGTCGCCGTGATCGGCGGCGGGCGGCCCGTCTTCACCGCCTACTCCCGGAGCAGTCCCTCGGCCGCCACGTTCAGTTCGGGGCCCCTGCGGGCTGCGGGGCCCGGGCGCTGAGCGGCCTCATGTCCGTCCACACCCGCTCGATGTGGTCGAGGCACTCCTGCCGCTCGCCGCTGAAGCCCTCCGGCTCCCAGCCGGCCGGCAGCTCGCGGTCGGCGGGCCAGAGCGAGTACTGCAGTTCGTGATTGCGGACCACGAGCTGGGTGCCGGTGCCTTCGGTCGTCATGTCTCCACCTGCTGTCGTTGTCGGGGTTCGGGGTGCGCGGTCGGTACGCGCGGGGTGGTCAGGGCGGCGCGGACCAGCTGCGCCTTGTTGTGCGCACCGAGCTTGGAGCGGATGCGCTTCACGTACGTGTCGACCGTGTGCTGGCTGATGCCGATCCGCCGGGCCGCCTGGTCGTGGGTGCAGCCCTCGACCAGGTGCCCGAGCACTTCGCGCTCCCTCGGGGAGAGCGTGGCGACGCCCTGCCGGACAGGGGCCGGCCCCGGAGCCGCCACCCGCCGGATGGCGTCCACGAGCATCAGAGGCGCGTCGTCGAACGGAAGGGTCGCGCCCGTCCGCTCCGATCCCGCGCCCAGGCCCGTTCCCGGTCCTTCGGTCAGGAGGACCGTGCGGGCGGCGGGGACGGCCGACGGCAGCTCACCGAGCAGACGCCGGTCGAGCACGAGGCAGTCGACCGAGCCGGGCGCCACCGCGAACGGCGTGCTCGTGGCGAACGCGACCTGGATGTCGGCCTCCGCGTCGAGCAGATAGCGGATGCCGAGCAGGGCGAGCTGGTTCTCGACGAAGATTCCGGCACGTGTCATGTCGACTCCTCGTCTGCGCTGGTTCCGGTCCACTCCGGCTCCACAGGACCAATCTCCGTGATCGGAGCACCCACCGGAAGGCAACTCCGGTGGCCCGTTGGGGCCCTGGACACAAAGGGACATCGAGGCGCGGCGGTACGGGACACGGCACGCGGGATCACGGGAGTACGCCGAGGGGACCGGCCCACGAAGGGCCGGTCCCCTGGACGGTCACGGTGTCAGCGCTGCTCGGGGATCCAGCCGTTCTGCGCGGCGCGGACGCCCGCCTCGAACCGGCTGCGCGCCCCGAGCCGGGTCATCAGCTCGGAGGCCAGCCGCCGCGCGGTCCGCGGCGACACCCCGAGCCGCTTCGCGATGGTCTCGTCCGTGTGGCCCTCTGCCAGCAGGACCACGACGGTGGCCTGCTGGTCGGTGAGGCCCTGATCATCGGCCCTGCTCTCCTCGTTCAGCGGCCGGGCGTCGTTCCAGACGCTGTCGAACAGCGCGCACAGCGCGGTCAGCGTGCCCTGGCCGGTCAGCACCATGGCGCCCTCGGCGCTGTTGTTGCTGTTCACGGGGATGACAGCGGCCTTGCGGTCGACGACGATCATCCGGGTCGGCAGGGTCGGGACGGTGCGCACCTCGCCGCCCAGCTTGGACAGCCAGCTCACGTACTGGAGGGTGTGCGGGCTGTTGCGGGCGCTGTTGAGGTAGACCGTCCGCATCCGGACACCCCGGTCGAGGAGCTCCTGGTTGAGCGGCTTCGCGGCCTCGATGTGCTCCGGGCGCTGGGGCCCGTCCGGGGCGAAGGTCATGACCTCTTCCCGGGTGTCCCGGGTGAGGGCGGCGAGCCGGTCGCGGATCTGGTCTATCCCGGTCAGCCGCTCGCTGTGCGGCCGGGTGTCGGCCGGCCGAATCTCCTCGTACTCCGCGATCAGCCGGGCCGCGGCCGCCCGCGACTCCTCCAGCTGTTTCTGGTGCGCCGCGAGCTCGGCCTGCTGGCGCGCCATGAGCAATTCGAGGCCGACCTCGGGCGATACCGGCCACAGCTTGCCCTCTTGGTCATAGGAGGGACGCAGCAGCGCCAGTTCGCTCAGGGTGTCGAGACCGTGCCGGACCTGCTCCTGTGTGAGTCCCAGCCGCTCTGCCAGGTCCGCCACACCGTCACGTGGCCGTGCCAGGAGACCCCGGTAGACAGCCTCGGCCATGGAGTCAAGACCAAGCGACTTGAGCACAGCTCATCTCCCCCCCGGAGATCCTGCGGTTTAGAGGCTCCATCATCACACGCGTGGCGCGTTTTCTACAGAAGGCGGCCTGGACTGTACCGGCCATTGCCGGAATGGGACTTCTGTTCTTCTTCTTCCTGGTTCGTCCTTTGGGGAAAATGCCGGGTGTGTATCTCGTTCACACCGAACTCCTCAATAGGAAGGTGGAGTTGTGCATCCCTCAGAACCTCGCGGATCTCCTCCGTGACCTGGCGCTTCCCGGCGACGGTGTGGAGCACGTGGTGGTGCACACCCGTCCGGACAACGGAGTGACGGTGGGGGTCTATCTGCTCGCCGACCGTCTCCGGGTCGCGGAGGAGACGGCTGCGCGGCTGTGCCTGCGCGCGGTCGCCGAGATCGGTCCGCTGCCGGGGTGGCGGGTCGGCCGCTCGGAGGCGCCGCTGCTCGCGCCGTACGGCTTCGACGGATTCGTGGGCTGAGCCCCTGGACGTGGCCCGCTGACCTCTTCGGTCCAGGGCCCGTTCCGTCCACCGGAAGTCCCTTCCGAACGTCTTTCGGATTGGCGAAGCTTTGTCGCATCGAAGGAACATCCCCACCGACTCGTAAGGGACTCATACCTTGCTGCGCTTCCGTTCCACCCGCTGGGCTGCAGTTCTCCTCACGGCTCTCGCTCTGCTGGTCCCGGTGTTCGACGAGGCCGGTGACTCGGCCGACACCGTGGTCACCGCCGCCGTCCTGGACGACATGATCTGGGGCTGACGCCCGCCCCGACGCCTCGGCGTCGATCTCCGGAACGGGACGCGGGCGCCCGAGGTGCCCCTTCCAGAAACGCCGAACGGCATCGAAGACAGAGTCTTCGATGCCGTTCCGTCGTTGTGCGGTCCCCTCCGCCGCAGGCCCGTTCAGGCCGTGCGGCGCTCCCGCTCGCGGCTTCGCCACCGGGCGAGCAGGACCGGGAAGTCGTCCAGGACCTCGCCCACGAGGACCGGGTCCCGCGCCGGCTGCGCCGCTCCGGCCTGCTCGCACTCCGCGCAGAGGGCCATCCCGAGGCTCGCGACCCACGTCCCGTGCGGAACGCCGCAGGAGTCGCACTCCGCGCTTCGCCGGCCCGCGACCATGTCCCGCCCTCCCTGGAGACGCCGTCAGCTCCCAGGGGTCTTCCCCGTCACGTCGAAAACGAACGGCGTTTTACGGCCACGTCCCGGCGCCCCGGAGCGCCCACCGCTCAGCCCGGGCGCTTCGGCAGAGTGCGGTAGCCCGGGTGGACGCCCGGGGTGAGGCCCTGCTGCTCGGCGATCCGCCCGAGGAGCGCCGTCAGCCGGGCCCGGTCCTCCGCGTCGAGCGACGCGAACAGGTCGTCCTCGTGCAGCGCGGCGACCTCGCGGACGCGTCCGAGCGCGCGGCGCCCGTCGTCGGAGAGGTACAGCTCGTGGTGGCGGCGGTCCTCGGTGCTGCGACGGCGCTCCACGAACCCCTTCTTCTCCAGGGCGTCGATGAGCGCGACGACCCGGCTCGGGACGACGCCGAGGTCGGCCGCGAGGGAGCGCTGACTGCGTCCCGGGTCCATGGCGATCATCCGCAGCAGGCCGACGTCCGGCGGCGCGAGGCCGAGTTCGCCGACCCGTTCCCCGAAACGCCCGGCCGCGTGGGCTCCGAGCTGGGCGAGCAGGAAGGCGCCGAAGCGCGGGGGCGCGGCGGCGGCCGCTTCGGGATCTTCGCGTGGTTGCCGGTCGGTACTCACAGGGTTATGGTACGAGACAAGAATGATTCTCTCCAGTGAACTATTCACCTTAGAGAACGGACAGGACTCGTGTCTGCAGAGACCCGGACCGACCCCCGCCACCCGACCGTCGCCCCCCGGGAGCGCCGGGAAGCCCAGGGAGGGCCGCCGCCGGGCGTGCTCGCCGTGGTGTTCACCGCGCTGTTCCTGGCCGGGCTGGTCCTCGGCACCGTGCTCGCCGGCGGTGATCCCTTCCCCTCGCCCTTCGGTGAGACCGGCGAGATCGTGGCGTACTTCCGCGCCCACTCCGACGCCGTCCAGGTCTCCGGAGCCCTCCAGTTCGCCGCCGCGATCCCGCTGGCCGTCTACGCCGCCACCGTCTCGGCCCGGCTGCACAAGCTCGGCGTCCGCGCCCCCGGCGCCACCATCGCCCTGGCCGGCGGCCTGCTCGCCGCCGGATTCCTGGCCTGCTGCGGACTGGTGAGCTGGACCCTCTCCCGTCCGGAGGTGCTCGAACTCCCGCCGCTCGTCCGGACCCTGCAGTACCTGGCCTTCGCCACCGGCGGCCCCGGGCACGTCGTCACGCTCGGCCTGCTCGTGGCCGGCATCGCCGTCCCCGGCCTGCTCGCCGGACTGCTGCCCCGCGCGCTCGCCGTCGCCGGCCTCGTCCTCGCGACCCTCGCCGAGCTGGCCACCCTCACCCTGCTCCTCGACGGCGCCGCCCTGCTGCTGCCGCTGGCCCGCTTCGCCTGCCTGGGCTGGCTGATCGCCGCCGGGTTCCTGCTCCCCCGTCACCGCACCCGCAAGGAGCACTGACATGACCGAGAACACGAGCGGGAACACGCCCGGGAGGCCGACCGGGGCCGCGGCACGGAAGCCGCCCCGCGAACTGACCGAGAAGCTCGTCCGTTTCCAGCAGCCCGAGAAGACCCTGCGCTACCTGGGAGAGCTGCCCGAGACCCGGCTGGCCGGCCTCTTCGGCCTGGACACCGACGACTACCGCGCGCTGCTGAGGGACTTCGACGAACAGGCCAGGTCCACCGCCGCCGAGCTGCTGAAGGACCCCGGATTCGCCGACCGGGCCGACCGGCTGCCCTTCCGGCCCGGGCAGCGGATCGTGGCCCTCGGCGAGAGCACCACGGCCGACCGGCTCTCGTGGTTCTCGATCCTGCGCCACCTCCTCCCGGACGGCGTCGAACTCGTCAACCTCGCGATCTCCGGCCTCACCACCACCGAGGCCCTCACCCACCTGTCCGCACTGACCTTCCCGCGCCCCGACTGGGTGCTGTGCATGCTCGGCGCGAACGACACCCGGCGAATCGGCCGCGGCGCGGGGACACCGGGCACCCGGCTCGTCGGCGAGGCCGAGACCGCGCGGAACCTCCTCGCGCTCCGGGAACTCGGCGGGCAGGCCCTCTCCGCCGAGAACCGCTGGATCTGGCTCACCCCGAGCTCCGTGGACCAGGAGCGGGCCGACGCCTACCCGCACTTCCACCGCGCCGGGGTCGGCTGGTCGAGCGAGGACGTGGACGGCGTCGCCGACTTCCTCCTCCGACGGCCGGAACCCACGGTCGACACCCGACGGGCCACCGCCGGACTGCACCTCGACGACGGCATCCACCTCACTCCGGACGGCCAGCGAGCCGTCGTGACCGCCCTCGTCGACACCCTGACGGAGAGCACGACGGCGACGGCGCCGACAGCGGTGACGCCGGCAGCGGCAACCACAGCGACAGCGCGAACGGAGGCGGAGACATCATGAAGCTCCTGCTCTTCGGCGTCACCGGCGGTACGGGCGCGCGGCTCCTCGACCAGGCCCTCGGCGCCGGCCATCAGGTGACCGCCGTCGCCCGCCGCCCCGCCCGGGTGCCGGTCACGGACCCCGGCGCGCGGCTGACCGTCGTGCCCGGGGACGTCCTGTCGCCGGAAGGCTGGTGGCAGGCCGTCCCCGGACACGACGCGGTCGTCTCCTGTCTCGGCAGCACCGACCGCAGGCACCCCACGACCGTCTACTCCCAGGGCACCCGCAACATCGTCGAGGCCATGCACACCGCCGGTGTCGGCCGGCTGCTCTGCCTCTCCTCGGCGGGCCTGGAGATCACCCCCGGCGTGCGGCCGGCGCAACGCCTCGTCACCCGGCACGTGGTCCAGCGGCTCTACCGCCACGGCTACGCGGACATGGCGCGGATGGAGACCTTCCTGGCGTCGAGGTCCGCCGGCGACACGGCCTGGACCGTGGTCCGGCCGCCGATGCTCACCGACGGCCCGCTGACCGGGCGCTACCGCACCGCGGAGAACGGCCACCTCGACCGGCCCAAGTCCCTCTCCCGCGCCGATCTCGCCCACTACCTCCTGACCGGGGCCGGCGACGCGCGCGCCCACCGCGCCGTCGTGGAAGTCGCGTACTGAGCGGGCCGGGGGGCCGCAGGGGAAGGAGCTGACGACCACGCACGGGAAGGCCGGAACCAGCGCACTCATATGTGCGGCTCCCCGCACGCACGTGCGCTCGGTGCGGAACAATGGTGCGGTGACCTCTCCCCGTTCCCCGCACTCGTCCGCCCCGGCGCCCCGGCTGATCGCCACCGACCTCGACGGCACGCTGCTCCGCGACGACAAGTCCGTCTCCGAGCGCACGGTCGCCGCCCTCGCCGCGGCCGAGCAGGCCGGAATCGAGGTCTTCTTCGTCACCGGCCGCCCGGCGCGCTGGATGGATGTCGTCAGCGACCACGTCCACGGCCACGGCCTGGCGATCTGCGCCAACGGCGCCGCCGTCGTCGACCTCCACGCGGGCGGCACCTTCCTGGAGGTGCGGCCGCTGGAGCGGCCGGTCGCCCTCGCCGTCGTCCGGGCCCTGCGCGCCGCCGCGCCGGGGACGTCCTTCGCGGTCGAGCTCACCACCGGCATCCACTACGAGCCGCAGTACCCGCCGTTCTTCCTCGACCCCGGCGCGACCGTCGCCACCGCCGAGAAACTCCTCTTCGAGGAGGCGCCCGGCGCCGCGGCCCCGGTCCTGAAGCTGCTCGCCCAGCACCCTGAGCTCGACCCCGACGTGTTCCTGGCGGTGGCCAGGGAGGCCGCCGGCGACCGGGCCTCGTTCACCCGGTCCAGCCCGACCGCCCTCATCGAGATCAGCGCACTCGGCGTCTCCAAGGCGTCCACCCTGGCCCGGTGCTGTGCCGAGCGCGGCATCACGGCGGAGGAGGTCGTCGCCTTCGGCGACATGCCCAACGACATCGAGATGCTGAGCTGGGCGGGCCGCGGGTACGCGATGGGCAACGCCCACCCCGACGTGATCGCCGCCGCCTCCGGCCGTACGGTCGGCAACAACGACGACGGGGTCGCCGTCGTCATCGAACAGCTGGTGGCGGAGAGGCTCGCCGCCACCGGGGACGAGCCGGCACAGATTTGAGGGCGCCCGCTACAGCGGGGCCTCCCACACCACCGTCGTCCCGCCGCCGTCCTCCCCGATGCCCGGCCCGCACCAGCTCGCGCCGCCCAGCGACTCGGCCCGCCGGGCCAGATTGCGCAGGCCGCTTCGGCGCCCGCCCGCCGGGATGCCGATGCCGTCGTCCGCGACCTCCAGCCGTACCCCGGCGGAGCCGTCGGGGAGGGTGACCCCGGCGTCGACGACCACCTCGATCCGGCCCGCCTCCGCGTGCCGGAAGGCGTTGGACAGCGCCTCGCGCAGGGCGGCGACGAGGTTCTTGCCGGTGAGTTCGCCGACCATCGCGTCGACCGCGCCGAGGAAGCGGTGCGCGGGCTTGAAGCCGAGCGGCACGGCCGCCATGTTGATCTCCCGCAGGACACGGGTCCGCAGCCCCGACGGGGCCTCGGCGGGCCCCTGCTGGAGCGCGAAGATCGCCGTACGGATCTCCTGGATGGTGACGTCCAGCTCGTCCACGGCCTTGCCGACCCCGTCGCGCACGGCCGGCACGATCGACCTGCGCTGGGCGCTCTCCAGCATCATGCCGGTGGCGAAGAGGCGTTGGATGACGAGATCGTGCAGGTCACGGGCGATCCGGTCGCGGTCCTCGTAGACGGCGAGGCGTTCCCGGTCCCGCTGCGCGTCGGCCATCATCAGGGCGAGGGCCGCCTGCGAGGCGAACTGGGTGGCGAGCGTCCGCTCCATCTCGGTGAACTGACGGGCGCCCCGCAGCCGGGGCGTGGCGAGCGCGCCGAGCACCCGCCCGCCGCTCTGCAGCGGCAGGATCATGCTCGGCCCGTACGGGGAGGTCAGCCGGCTGATCATGCGCGGGTCCGCCGAGGCGTCCGCGACGAAGACCGCCTCGCCCTCCAGGAGCCGCTGCACCACGGCGCTCTCCGGCGGGATCACCACGCCGAGCGACTTCGTGGACCGGGGCGAGGAGACGGCGACGATCTCCAGACCGCCCTCCTCGGCGGGCAGCAGCACGATCCCCGCGTCCGCGCCGGCGAGGCGCCGGGCCTGTTCGGCGACGACCGTGAGGGCGTCGTCCGCGTCACCGCCGGAGAGCAGCGCGGTGGTGACGGCGACGGAGCCGTCGATCCACCGTTCGCGCTGCCGGGCGGCCTCGTACAGGCGGGCGTTGCCGATGGCGATGCCGGCCTCGGTGGCGAGCACCCGGACCATGTGCACGTCGTAGTCGTTGAACTCGCCCCCGCCGTGCTTCTCCGCGAGGTACAGATTGCCGAAGATCTCGCCCTGGACCCGGATGGGGACGCCGAGGAAGGTTCGCATCGGGGGATGTCCCGGCGGGAAGCCCGCCGCGCGCGGATCGGTGGACAGATCGGCGAGACGGATCGTCCGGGGGTCGCGGATGAGCGCGCCGAGCAGCCCGGCGTGGCCGTCGGGCCGACGGCCGATCCGGTCGGCCGTCTCCTCGTCGACGCCGAAGGTGACGAAGTCGGACAGGCCCTTGCCCTCCTCGTCGACGACGCCGATCGCGGCGTAGCGGGCGTCGGCGAGTTCGGCGGCGGTCTCGCAGATGCGGTCGAGGGTGGAGTGGAGTTCGAGCCCGGTACCGACCGAGCGCATGGCTTCCAGGAGCTGTGGCACGCGGGCGGTGAGCTCCGTGGACAGCCCCTGGAGGCTGCGGGTGGCCTGGGTGGCGGCTTCCAGGGGGTCCGGGGCGTCGGACTCTGCGGCGGTCATGGGCTTGAGCCTAGTAAGTCCTATTTGGCGAGAAAAGTCGGCCGGTCTCCCTTGTGCGGATCCCTGGTTCCGGTCGTCGTCTCCGCCCCCGCGCCGACGACGAGCAGATCGGTCGCCCGCTCCTGCTCCAGCATCCGGCGCAGTGGCCCGTCCGTCTCGGCCAGCTCGGCGTACGGGCCGCGTTGTACGGTCCGGCCCTCGTCGAGGACCAGGACCTCGTCGACCGCGTCGAGTCCGTGCAGCCGGTGGGTGATGAGGACGGTCGTACGGCCTTCGGTGGCCCGGAGCAGATCGTCGGTGAGGGCGTCGGCGGTGGCCAGGTCCAGGTGCTCGGCCGGCTCGTCGAGGACGAGGACGGGGAAGTCGGCGAGCAGGGCGCGGGCGAGGGCCAGGCGCTGTCGCTGACCGCCGGAGAGCCGGGAGCCGTGCTCGCCCACGAGCGTGTCGAGTCCTTGCGGGAGTCCGTCCACCCAGTCGAGCAGCCTGGCCCGGCGCAGCGCCGCACGGAGTTCCTCGTCGCCCGCGCCGGTACGGGCGAGCCGCAGGTTCTCGCGGACGGAGCTGTCGAACAGGTGCGCGTCCTGGGCGCACAGGCCGACCAGGCGCCGGACGGCGTCACCGTCGAGTTCCCAGGAGGGCACACCGCCGAGCCGGTACACGCCGCTCTCCACGTCCAGGAACCGCAGCAGCACCTGGGCGAGCGTGGTCTTGCCGGAGCCGGAGGCGCCGACGACGGCGACCCGGCGCCCGGCCTCCAGAGTCAGCCGGAAGTCGGCGAGCGCGTCCCGGTCCTGCCCGGCGTGCCGGGCGGAGAGCCCGGACAGCTCCAGCGGGAACGGGCTCGCCGGGGGAGTCGCGGGCCGGGCCGGCTCGTGTACGGGCACGGGGGCGTCGAGCACCTCGAAGACCCGCTCGGAGCTGTGCTTGACGCGCTGCCGGTACTGGACGGCGAGCGGAAGTCCGGTGACGGCCTCGAAGGCGGCGAGCGGCGTGAGGACGACCACGGCCAGGGCCACCCCGTCGAGCCGCCCGTCCTGTACGGCCTGGACGCCGACGACCGCGGCGGCGACGACCGTCAGGCCGCAGACCAGGGCGGAGAGACCGGCGCCGAGCGCGGCGGCCGCGGCCTGCCGGGAGGCGATTCCGGTGAGCGTCCGGTCGGCGTCCCGGGCCCTCTCGATCCTGCCGCGCAGCGCACCGGCCACGGTCAGTTCGGCGCAGCCGCGCAGCAGATCGGCCACGGCGGTGGCCAGGGCGCCGCGCGCGGGGGCGAGCCGCCGTTCGGCCCGGCGGGCGAGCGATCCGCCGATCGCCGGGACGGCGACGCCCGCGATCAGCAGGCCCACGGCGAGGACGGCACCGGCCTCGGGCAGCAGCCAGGCGGTGAATCCGGCGGAGGCGACGCCCACGACGAGCGCGGCGCCCGCGGGGAGCAGCCAGCGCAGCCAGTAGTCCTGGAGCGCGTCGACGTCCTGGACGAGCCGGGCGAGCAGGTCTCCTCGGCGTGTGCGGCGCAGCCCGGCCGGGGCGATCCGCTCCAGGCGCCGGTAGACGGAGACCCGGAGCTCGGCGAGCATCCGGAGCACGGCGTCGTGGGAGACGAGCCGCTCGGCGTACCGGAAGACGGCCCGCCCGATGCCGAAGGCGCGCGTGGCGGTGACGGCCACCATCAGATAGAGCACGGGCGGCTGTTCGGAGGCACGGGAGATGAGCCAGCCGGACACGGCCATGAGCCCGACGGCCGAGCCGAGCGCGAGGCTCCCGAGCAGCAGCGCGAGCGCCATCCGCCCCTTGAGCTCCCCGGCCATCCCCCGAACCCGCGTCAACACCGACCCACCGGCGCCGGGTACGTGCTCCGCGCCGGCACCCGGACCGGTCTTGAGCGCCGCTTCCGCGCCGCCACCTCCCGGACCGGCTGCGGGCACGTGCTCCGCCCGGGGCGGAACGGGGGGGTACAACCCCGCGGCGGCGCCGCGCTCCTGCTCCCCACCCGCACCATCGGCAGCACCCGCACCGGCAGCGCCGGCGCTCGCACCGGCGGCCACGGCCTCCGCCCCCACCCGCACCACCCGGTCCGCCACCGCGAGCAGCGCCGGCCGATGCGCCACCAGAAGCACCGTCCGGCCCACCGCGAGCCGGCGAACCGCGTCGACCACACCCGCCTCGGTCTCACCGTCGAGCGCCGCCGTCGGCTCGTCGAGCAACAGCAGCGGCCGGTCGGCAAGGAACCCCCGGGCGAGCGCGAGCCGCTGCCGCTGCCCCGCCGAGAGCCCGGCACCGTCCTCGCCGAGCGGGGTGTCCAGCCCCTGCGGCAGGCCCGCGACGAACCCGTCCGCCCCGGCGTCGCGCAGGGCTTCCCGTACGGCCTCGTCGGAGGCGTCCGGGCGGGCGAGGCGGACGTTCTCGGCGATCGTCCCCGCGAAGAGGTACGGCCGCTGCGGCACCCAGGCGATCCGCGACCGCCATGCCTCCAGGTCGAGCGAGGCGAGGTCCTCGCCGCCGACGCGGACCGAACCGCCCTCCTCCGGTACGGCGAATCCGAGCACGACATCGAGCAGCGTCGACTTCCCGGCTCCGCTCGGCCCGACCAGGGCCACCGTCTCGCCCGGTTCGACCGTCAGCGTCGCCGCGTCGAGCGAGGCCTCGGCCCGCCCGGCATGGCGTACCGTCACCGCTTCGAGCTCCAGGCGTACGGAGTCCGGGGCGGCGCCCGTGCCCCCGTCCCGTACCGGCTCCTCCAGGACGTCGAAGATCTCCTCCGCCGCCGCGAGGCCCTCCGCCGCCGCGTGGAACTGCGCTCCGACCTGCCGCAGCGGGAGGTAGGCCTCGGGCGCCAGGATCAGGATGACGAGCCCGGTGTACAGATCGAGGTCGCCGTGGACGAGCCGCATGCCGATGGTCACGGCGACGAGCGCGACCGAGAGCGTCGCGAGGAGCTCCAGGGCGAAGGAGGAGAGGAAGGCGATCCGCAGCGTGCGCATCGTCGCCTGGCGGTACTCCGAGGTGATCGCGCGGATCGACTCGGCCTGGGCCTTCGCCCGGCCGAAGATCTTGAGGGTGGGGAGCCCCGCCACGACGTCCAGGAAGTGCCCGGAGAGCCGGGAGAGCAGCTTCCACTGCCGGTCCATCCGGGCCTGGGTGTACCAGCCGATGAGGATCATGAAGACCGGGATCAGCGGCAGGGTGACGACGATGATCGCCGCCGACACCCAGTCCTCGGTGACGATCCGCGCCAGGACCGCCACCGGCACGACCACCGCGAGACCGAGCTGGGGCAGATAGCGGGCGAAGTAGTCGTCGAGGGCGTCCACACCTCGTGTGGCGAGGGCGATCAGCGAGCCGGCCTTCTGGCCGCTCAGCCAGCCCGGCCCGAGCGCGGCCGCGCGCTGGAGAAGGCGGCCGCGGAGTTCGGACTTGACCGCCGCGCTCGCCCGGTGGGCGGCGAGCTCGGTCAGCCAGGAGACCAGCGCCCGCGCCGCGGCGACTCCCACGAGCAGCAGCAGGGCGGTGGTCAGATCGGAAACCGACTGGCCCTTCTGGAAGGACCCCACCACGATCTCGGCGATGAGCATCGCCTGGGCGATGACCAGCGCCGCCCCGACGAGGCCGAGGACGACCACCGCGATCAGAAAGACACGGGTGGCCCGGGCGTACCGGAGCAGGCGCGGATCGATCGGTTTCACGTGAAACATGCTCCCCTGGGAAGGGCCGGCTAGTGAGCGTCGGCGATGTGGTGCGTACCGATCCGCTTGCGGAAGACCCAGTAGGTCCAGCTCTGGTAGAGCAGCACCAGCGGGGTCGCGATCGCCGCGCACCAGGTCATGATCTTGAGCGTGTAGGGGCTCGACGACGCGTTCGTCACGGTAAGACTCCACTCGGGGTTGAGCGAAGACGGCATGACGTCCGGGAACAGGGCGAGGAAGAGCATCGCCACGGCGGCGGTGATGGTGACGCCCGAGAGCGCGAACGACCAGCCCTCGCGCCCCGCCTTGATCGCTCCGACGGCACCGACCAGGGCCACCACGGCGATCAGCATCGCCACGAGGCTCCAGCTGTCGCCCGTGTCGACCTGGGTCCAGATCAGGAAGCCGAGCGCGAGGACCGCCGTGGCCAGGCCCAGCCTGAACGCCAGCGCCCGCGCCCGCTCCCGGATGTCGCCGACCGTCTTGAGCGAGGCGAACACCGCGCCGTGGAAGGTGAAGAGTGTGAGCGTGACCAGGCCGCCGAGGAGCGCGTACGGGTTGAGCAGGTCCCAGAAGGTGCCGACGTACTCCATGTCCGCGTCGATCTTCACGCCCCGGACGATGTTGCCGAAGGCCACGCCCCAGAGGAACGCGGGGATGAGCGAGGTCCAGAAGATGGCCTGCTCCCAGTTGCGCTGCCAGTTCTCCTCCGGCCGCTTCACCCGGTACTCGAAGGCGACACCCCGGATGATCAGGCAGACCAGGATGATCAGCAGCGGCAGGTAGAAGCCGGAGAAGAGCGTCGCGTACCACTCGGGGAAGGCGGCGAAGGTCGCGCCGCCGGCGGTGAGCAGCCACACCTCGTTGCCGTCCCAGACGGGTCCGATGGTGTTGATGAGGACGCGCTTCTCGGGCCGGTCACGGGCGAGCAGCTTGGTCAGGATGCCGACCCCGAAGTCGAAGCCTTCGAGGAAGAAGTAGCCGATCCAGAGGACGGCGATGAGTACGAACCAGACGTCGTGGAGTTCCATGCCTCGATCTCCTGAGCCTCAGTACGAGAAGGCCATGGGGCGGTCGGGGTCACGAGAGTCCCCGCCGATCTTGGTGGACGGGTTGAGGTCGTCCTCGGTGAGCTCCGGCGGGCCCGCCTTGATGTACTTCACGAGGAGCTTGACCTCGATCACGGCGAGAACCGCGTAGAGCGCGGTGAAGACGATCATCGAGGTGAGCACCTCGCCCGTGGTGGTGCCGGGGGAGACGGCGTCCCGGGTGCGCAGCACGCCGTAGACGACCCAGGGCTGACGGCCCATCTCGGTGAAGATCCAGCCCCAGGAGTTGGCGATCAGCGGGAACGCCATGGTCCAGAGGGCGACGATCCAGTACCACTTGCCCAGGCGGGGGCTGAGCGCCTTCCGCTTGAACAGGACCAGGTTCGGCACCTCGTCCTCACCGGTCCGCATCCCGGGGGCCAGCATGAACTTCTTGCGGGTCAGCCAGAGGCCGAGCATGCCGATGGTCAGCGAGGCCATGCCGAAGCCGATCATCCAGCGGAAGCCCCAGTACGCGACCGGGATGTTGGGCCGGTAGTCGCCTGGGCCGAACTTCTCCTGCTCGGCCTTGTTGATGTCGTTGATGCCCGGGACGTACGAGGTGAAGTCGTCGTTGGCGAGGAAGGACAGCAGGCCGGGGATCTCGATGGCGACGGTGTTGTGGCCCTTCTCGACGTCTCCGTAGGCGAAGACCGAGAAGGGTGCGGGCGCCTCGCCGTCCCAGAGCGCTTCGGCGGCGGCCATCTTCATCGGCTGCTGCTTGAACATCACCTTGCCGAGCAGGTCACCGCTGATGGCGGTGCCGAGGCCCGCGATGATCAGGGTGATCAGGCCGAGCCGCAGCGAGGTCCGCATCACCGGGATGTGCCTCTTGCGCGCCAGGTGGAAGGCGGAGATACCGACCATGAACGCGCCACCGACCAGGAAGGCCGCCGTCATGGTGTGGAAGAACTGGGTGAGGGCGGTGTTCTGGGTGAGCACGTGCCAGAAGTCGGTGAGCTCGGCCCGGCCGCGCTCCTCGTTGATGCGGTACCCCACCGGGTGCTGCATCCAGGAGTTGGCCGCGAGGATGAAGTACGCGGAGAGGACGGTGCCGATCGACACCATCCAGATGCAGGCGAGGTGGATCCGCTGGGGGAGCTTGTCCCAGCCGAAGATCCACAGACCGATGAAGGTCGACTCGAAGAAGAAGGCGATGAGCGCCTCGAAGGCGAGCGGCGCTCCGAAGATGTCACCGACGAACCGGGAGTAGTCGGACCAGTTCATGCCGAACTGGAACTCCTGCACGATGCCGGTGACGACACCCATGGCGATGTTGATCAGGAAGAGCTTGCCCCAGAACTTCGTCGCCCTGAGGTACTTCTCGTTCTCCGTCCGGACCCATGCGGTCTGGAGCCCGGCGGTGAGCGCGGCGAGGGAGATCGTCAGAGGGACGAAGAGAAAGTGGTAGACGGTGGTGATGCCGAACTGCCAGCGCGCCAAGGTCTCTGGCGCCAGAGCGAGGTCCACGTCGTTTTCTCCTTACATCGCCGTGGTCACATCGGCAGTTTGCCCTGCTTATCCCACTCAATACGGGATGAACAGGACACGCTTGTGAACGCGTTCACATTCACAAGCATTATGGCTCATACGAAATCCGTACCTTCGGTCGGGGGGTCTCTACCGAAGGCCACCCCTTCCCAGGGCCTTCAACATATTGTTGAATCCCGGGC
Source organism: Streptomyces sp. NPDC017246 (assembly GCF_044331325.1). NCBI lineage: Bacteria > Bacillati > Actinomycetota > Actinomycetes > Kitasatosporales > Streptomycetaceae > Streptomyces > Streptomyces sp. NPDC017246. The sequence goes on from NZ_JBIRMW010000002.1 coordinate 264,064, forward strand.
ATGACCCTTCGGATACGCATCGTCTGGCCGGCCGGACACACCACGGCCACCCTTGAGGAAACCCCCACGAGCAAGGCGCTCGCGGGGGCTCTCCCGATCTCCTCCACCGCCCGGACCTGGGGCGAGGAGGTCTACTTCGACACTCCGGTCTCCGCCTCCGTCGAGGACGGCGCGCGCCAGGTCGTCGACCCCGGCACGGTGGCCTTCTGGACGGAGGGCGACGCGCTCGCCCTCCCCTACGGCCCCACCCCCGTCTCACGGGGCGACGAATGCCGGCTCGCGAGCCCGTGCAACCTGCTGGGCGCGCTCGACGGCGACCCCCGGATCCTGGCCACCGTCCGGGACGGCGACCCGATCCGCGTGGAGCTCGCCGGCGGCTGACCGGCCGCCCAGGCGTGGAGCCGGGCGGCGGCTGACCGGCCGCCCCTCCGCATGGAGCTCGTCAGCGGCTGATCAGCCCTCCTTGCGGAAGCCCTCCGCCGCCTTCAGGAACAGGTCGTTCGCCTCGGTCTCGCCGATCGTGACGCGCACGCCCTCTCCGGCGAACGGCCGCACCATCACACCGTGGCGCTCGCACTCCGCCGCGAAGTCCAGCGTCCGCTCACCGAGCCGCAGCCAGACGAAGTTCGCCTGGGTGTCCGCCACGGTCCAGCCCTGGGACACGAGCCCGGCATGGACCCGCTCGCGCTCGGCCACCAGCGAGCCGACCCGCCCGAGCAGTTCGTCCTCCGCGCGCAGCGAGGCCACCGCCGCGTCCTGCGCCAGCTGGCTCACGCCGAACGGCACCGCCGTCTTGCGCAGCGCCGCCGCCACCGGCTCGTGGGCGACCGCGAAGCCGACCCGCAGCCCCGCCAGGCCGTACGCCTTGGAGAAGGTCCGCAGCACCGCGACGTTCGGCCGGTCGCGGTACAGCTCGATGCCGTCCGGGATGTCGGTGTCGCGGACGAACTCGCGGTACGCCTCGTCGAGCACGACCAGGACGTCGGAGGGCACCCGGTCGAGGAAGCGCTCCAGCTCGGCCCGGCGCACCGCGGTGCCCGTGGGGTTGTTCGGGTTGCAGACGAAGATCAGCCGGGTCCGGTCGGTGATCGCCTCGGCCATGGCGTCGAGGTCGTGCACCTCGCCGTCGGTCAGCGGCACCTGCACCGAGGTGGCCCCGCTGATCTGCGTGATGATCGGGTACGCCTCGAAGGAGCGCCAGGCGTAGATGACCTCGTCACCGGGGCCCGAGGTCGACTGGAGCAGCGACTGGGCGACGCCGACCGAACCGGTGCCGGTCGCGATGTGCGAGACGGGCACGCCGAAGCGGTCCGCCAGCTCTTCGGTCAGCCCCGTGCAGGCCATGTCCGGGTAGCGGTTGAAGTTCGCGGCGGCGGCCAGCGTGGTCTCCATGACCCCCGGCAGCGGCGGATACGGGTTCTCGTTGGAGGACAGCTTGAAAGCCACGGGACCGCCCGAGGCGGCCGGCCTGCCCGGCTTGTAGGTGGGGACGCCGTCCAGCTCGGCGCGCAGCTTCGGGCTGCCCGTACTCGTCCCGCTGGTCTCGCTCACTGTGTGGCCTCCTCGACCGTCCGTACCGCCAATACTGCTCACCTTAAGAGGATTCCCGCCCGCTGCGAATGGGCTGTGGACAACAGGAGGGACACGCTGTGGACACGGCCCCCTCGGAGCGCTCCCGAAGAGGGGGAGCGCGCGCCCGGGTGGCGCGCGCCGGTGGCGGGCGCCGTGGCGCGCATCCCCCGTAGAGGTGAGTTGAGACCTCTTCGAGACCTCGCCCCCTCGCCAGGCCTATGCCGTTCGACAACCACAGGTCCCATGCAAAAGGCCCTAACTGCCTTGGATTCAAGGCCTCTTGATGCCAATCAGCCATGCAGAAACGTGCCTGTCAATGCCTGCATATGCGACCGGCCCAAGCACCCCTCATCGCCCTACTATCGGCTCGCCATGACAGCAGCAGGGAAGCACCAGGTGAGCCGGGCACAGACCCGGGGAAGCCGGCAGGGCCGGGCAGGCATCCGGGACGTGGCCGCCGCCGCCGGGGTCTCCATCACGACTGTCTCCGACGCGCTCAACGGCAAGGGCCGACTCCCCGACGCCACCCGCCGTCACGTGCGCGAGGTCGCCGACCGGCTGGGCTATCGCCCATCCGCGGCGGCCCGCACGCTCCGCACCGGGAAGTCGGGACTCATCGGCCTGACCGTGACCACGTACGGGGATGAACCTTTCACCTTCACCGAATTCGCGTACTTCGCGGAGATGGCCAGAGCAGCCACATCGGCAGCGCTCGCCCGGGGCTACGCCCTGGTCATCCTCCCCGCCACCTCCCGACATGACGTCTGGTCGAACGTCGCCCTCGACGGCACCGTCGTCATCGACCCCTCCGACCACGACCCGGTCGTCACCGAACTGGTCCGGCAGGGCCTGCCCGTCGTCTCCGACGGACGCCCCGCCGGCACCCTTCCGGTCACCGCCTGGGTCGACAACGACCACGAAGCCGCCGTCCTCGATCTGCTCGACCATCTCGCCGCCGCCGGCGCCCGCCGTATCGGCCTCCTCACCGGAACCACCACCGACACGTACACCCGCCTGTCCACCACCGCGTACCTGAACTGGTGCGAGCGGGTGGGCCAGGACCCCGTCTACGAGGCCTATCCGGCGCACGACCCGTGCGCGGGCGCCGTCGCGGCCGACCGGCTGCTCGCCCGCCCGGACCGGCCCGACGCCGTGTACGGCCTCTTCGACCCCAACGGAACCGACCTCCTCGCGGCCGCGCGCCGCTACGGACTGCGCGTCCCGGACGACCTGCTGCTGGTCTGCTGCAGCGAGTCCACCGTCTACGCCACCACCGAACCGCCCATCACGACACTGTCGCTCAAACCGCGGCGGATCGGCACGGCCGTCGTCCAGCTCCTCATCGACGCCATCGAGGGGATCGACACCGACGGCCCGGTCGAGCAGGTGATACCGACCGAACTCATCGTGCGCACCTCCTCGCAGCGCCGTTCGCCGCGCACGACCGTCAGCCCGCCGCGCTCACCCGCGAAGGACTGACCCACGGGCGACCGACCTCAGCGTCACGGACTACGCGTCACCGACCTCCGCATCTCCGACCTCCGCATCACCGACCTCCGCATCACCGATCCGCGCACGACAGATCGACGAAGGACCGACACCCCGTCAACCGGCGCCACCCCATCCGCCGTCCTCGCCCCTGCCCGTGGGCCAGGGCGGCGAAACCGGCCACCTATCCGGCCTCAACCCTGGATTCGACCTTCTCAATTCGGGCGAAACAACCGGTGAACCCGGAGTGGACCCGGATTCACCACCCCTGGTGCGTCACACAGGAGGACGCTCATTCCTATGATGGGCGCACGACACCGCGGACCTCCCCGACCAGGCCGGTCCGCGATGTGCAGGGCATCGCGACGGTGGTGGAGGGGTCCATGACTCAGGGGGCCGGGCAGGAGCCCGTGGTGCGCACGGCGACATTGCGTGACTTCCGCGTACCGCCGTACGCCCGGGTGCCCGTACAGGGCCATGCCGCCGATCCGACGACCACAGAGCCTCTGCCGGTGCCCGCACCGGCGGAGAACCCGCCCGCGCCCCCGGCCGAGCAGCTGCCTCCCGTCGCGCCCGCGCCGGTCGAGTCCGTGCCGGTGCAGGCCGTGGCGGCACAGGCGGCGGCCGCCCGGGCGGCCACGGCGGCACTCGCCGCATCCGTTCCGCTCCCCGCCGAGAGCGCCGCGAACCCCGCCGCTCCCCTCCCCGCCGAGAGCGCCGCCGCACCCGAGCACGCGCCCGCGACCGCCCCGGCGGTCCCCCCGCGACCGTCGGCTCCCCCCGCGCCCATGCCCGCCGAACCGACCCTGCACCTGGGGCACCGGACCGCCGCCCCCGCGTACCCCGCCGCGGCCGGTTCCTCCATCGTCTCCGTCGCCACCGGTCACCCCGGCAACAGCTTCCCCGAGGACCGGATGCCCGAGGGATACACCCCGACCGAGCGCGACCTCCCGGTCATCAACCGCGGCGACACCGTCCAGGTCCCGGTCACCCCCGAGTCCGCCCCCGGCGCCGAGCCCGCCCCCGCCAGCGGTGAGGGCCCCGGCCCGCTCTACGTCGTCGGCGACGTCCACGGCTACCTCGACGAACTCGTGGCCGCCCTGCGCGCCCAGGGCCTCATCGACGAGAACGGCGGCTGGGCCGCCGGCAACGCCCGCCTCTGGTTCCTCGGCGACTTCACCGACCGCGGCCCCGACGGCATCGGCGTCATCGACCTCGTCATGCGGCTCTCCGCCGAGGCCGCCGCCGCCGGCGGCTACTGCAAGGCCCTCATGGGCAACCACGAACTGCTGCTCATCGGCGCCAAGCGCTTCGGCGACACCCCGGTGAACTCCGGCGCGGGCACCGCCACCTTCCAGGCCGCCTGGCTGCTCAACGGCGGCCAGAAGCACGACATGGACCGGCTCCAGGACGTCCATCTGCAGTGGATGTCCCGGCTCGACGCCGTGGTGCTCGAGGACGACCATCTCCTCCTGCACTCCGACACCACCGCGTACCTCGAATACGGCGAGACCATCGAGGACGTCAACGACACGGTCCACGAGATCCTCAACCGCAACGACGCCGACGAGGTCTGGGACGTCTTCCGGAAGTTCACCAAGCGCTTCGCCTTCCGCGACGAAGGCGGGCCGCAGGCCGTCCAGGAGCTGCTCTCCACCTACGGCGGCCACCGGATCGTGCACGGTCACAGCCCCATCCCGTACCTCCTCGGCCAGGTCGGCACGGAGGAGGGCGAGGGGAGTTCGGGCCCGATCGTCGACGGACCGCACGTCTACGCCGAGGGTCTGGCGATCGCCATGGACGGCGGAGTGACCATGGCCGGAAAGCTACTGGTCGTCCAACTCCCGTTGAACGGCTGACGCATAACCCTCCGCATCCGGGGAAGGCGAATTCCGGAAACACCCTGTCAGCGCGTGGCACCGCCGCAATACCATCGGATCCATCCGTAGCAGGCTCTCCTCCGTTTCCGCCCAACCGACCGTTTCCCACGGCTGAGCCGGGCCTACGGAGCATCGGGGGATGCAGATGAACGTGGCTCCGCACCTGCTGACCGAGGACCGCGCCGAGTACGAGCGGCTCCTCGACGACGCACTGAGCACCGCCCACACACGTCCGGATCTCGAAGGAGCCGGGACCCGGCTCACGCTCGCGCAGCTGCGTTCCCTGACGCTGAACGCGACGACCCTGGTCACGAGCGCGGCGGCGAGCGAGTACGACCACTTCGTGAAGGTCCGGGAGCAGAACCGCTCGGCCCCGGGGACCCGGGCACCGGCGTCCTCCGAGCGGCCGGGTCCCGGTCCCGGCCCGGGCGTCGTCGCGATCCTCACCGTCCTGGTGCCCGTCCTCGCGGGCGCTGCCGCCGTCATATTCCTGCTGGTCGGCGCGGTCCTGCACGCCCTCGCCCCCACCGTGGTGTTCGGGGCGACCCTCCTCACGGCCGGCCTGGTCTTCGGCGCCGTGGCCGCCGCGGGACTGCTCTGCGCGGCCGCCGGGCTCCTCGTGACGGCCCTGCGCAACAGCCCGGCCGAGGTGGGCGTGGGCGGTCTGCCCGCCGCCGCACCGGACGACGAGCTGTCCCTCGCCCGTGAGGCCTGGCGCCGCGCCCTGGTGGAGCGCGGCATCCTGCCGTTCCTCCGCGACGTCCTCGCGGCCACCGCCCCACCCCCGGGCCCACCCGTCCCCTGACACACCGCCGGCCCGCGACACCCCCCGTGGGTCGCGGGCCGGCGGCCTACCGGGGCGTCCGGGTCACTCCGCCAGGGGGAGGTACACCCGGTTGCCGGTCGCCGCGAACTCGGCGGACTTCGCGGCCATGCCCGCCTCGATCTCCTCCGCCTTCAGATCGCCGCCGTGCTCCCGCCGGATGTCCTGCGAGATCTTCATCGAACAGAACTTCGGACCGCACATCGAGCAGAAGTGCGCGGTCTTCGCGGGCTCCGCCGGCAGCGTCTCGTCGTGGAACTCACGCGCGGTGTCCGGGTCGAGCGCCAGGTTGAACTGGTCCTCCCAGCGGAACTCGAACCGGGCGTCCGAGAGCGCGTCGTCCCACTCCTGCGCGCCCGGGTGCCCCTTGGCGAGGTCGGCCGCGTGAGCCGCGATCTTGTACGTGATGACGCCGGTCTTCACGTCGTCGCGGTTGGGCAGGCCGAGGTGCTCCTTGGGCGTGACGTAGCAGAGCATCGCCGTGCCCCACCAGGCGATCATCGCGGCGCCGATGCCCGAGGTGATGTGGTCGTACGCGGGCGCGACATCCGTGGTCAGCGGGCCGAGCGTGTAGAACGGCGCCTCCTCGCAGATCTCCTGCTGAAGGTCGATGTTCTCCTTGATCTTGTGCATCGGGACGTGGCCCGGGCCCTCGATCATCGTCTGCACGTTGTGGCGCTTGGCGATCGTGTTGAGCTCGCCCAGCGTCTTCAGCTCGGCGAACTGCGCGGCGTCGTTGGCGTCCGCGATCGAGCCGGGGCGCAGGCCGTCGCCCAGCGAGTACGTGACGTCGTACGTCGCCAGGATGTCGCAGAGCTCCTCGAAGTTCGTGTAGAGGAAGTTCTCCTTGTGGTGCGCGAGACACCAGGCGGCCATGATCGAGCCGCCGCGCGAGACGATGCCGGTCTTGCGGCGCGCGGTGAGCGGCACGTACGGCAGGAGTACGCCGGCGTGCACCGTCATGTAGTCCACGCCCTGCTCGGCCTGCTCGATGACCGTGTCCTTGTAGATCTCCCAGGTCAGGTCCTCGGCCCTGCCGTCGACCTTCTCCAGCGCCTGGTAGAGCGGCACGGTGCCGATGGGCACGGGGGAGTTGCGGAGCACCCACTCGCGGGTGGTGTGGATGTTCCGGCCGGTGGAGAGGTCCATGACCGTGTCGGCGCCCCACTTGGTCGCCCAGGTCATCTTCTCCACCTCCTCCTCGATGGAGGAGGTCACGGCGGAGTTGCCGATGTTGGCGTTGACCTTCACCAGGAACCGCTTGCCGATGATCATCGGCTCGATCTCCGGGTGGTTGACGTTGGCCGGGAGCACCGCGCGACCCGCCGCGATCTCCTCCCGTACGACCTCGGGGGAGACGTTCTCCCGGATCGCGACGTACTCCATCTCCGGGGTGATCTCCCCCCGGCGCGCGTACGCGAGCTGCGTCACGGCCTGCCCGTCGCGGCCGCGGCGGGGCAGGCGGGGGCGGCCGGGGAAGACGGCGTCGAGGTTCTTCAGCCCGCCGCCGCGCGGCGAGGTGTGCTTGATGCCGTCGTCCTCGGGGCGGGCCGGGCGGCCCGCGTACTCCTCGGTGTCGCCGCGCGCGATGATCCAGTTCTCGCGCAGCGGCGGAAGCCCCCGCCGCACGTCGGTGTCGACGGTGGGGTCGGTGTACGGGCCGGACGTGTCGTACAGCGTGACGTCCTTGCCATTGGTGAGGTGCACCTGGCGGACCGGCACCCGGAGGTCGGGGCGCGAACCCTGGACATACCCCTTGTGCCAGCCCGGCGTGCGCGCGCCGTCGACGGGGTCGACGGAGGCGTCGTCCTGGTTGGAGGCAGGCGTGCGTGCATCCTGAATGGTCATGAGACCGATCTCCCTACGCCGGCATTACCCGGTAACAGGTTCGGCGGTCGGCGCAGCCTCCTCCCGTACGTACGTCAGTACGCGCGTACGGTGATCAGCGCCCTCTCAGCCCGGTGCTCCGAGCTCCCGCGTGTGCAAAGGTGCCACCACGCTAGCGTCAATGCTGGCGTGCTGAACAGTGGGCCCCCGTCGTTCTTGCGATGATCGGTCGGTGACTTCCCCCCAGCAGACTCCCGAGCCGCACGACCACCACCACGGTCCCGGCCCCTCCCACGGGCACGGCCAGGGGCACCATCCTTCCCACGAAAACGGCCACGGGCACGGCCAAGGGCACGGCCACAGCCACAGCCACGGACCCGCCGCCCCGGTGTCCCGTCATCTGCGCAAGGTCATCGCCGCGATCCTGATCCCCTTCGCCACGGCCGTCGTGGTCGGGCTCGTGGTCCTGTGGCCCGGTGGCACCCCGGCGCACGAGCGCACCGGGGTCGGCTTCGACCGGCAGACCGAACAGGGCGAGGTCGTCGCCGTCGAGCAGGTCGACTGCAAGGACGTGAACGCCGGGCAGGTCCCGCCGACCGGGGACACCTCGACCCCGGAGGGACGCGAGGCGGTCCAGGCGCGGCAGGGGGACTGCGCGAAGGCGACCATCGAGGTCACCAGCGGTCCGGAGAAGGGCCGTACGTTCACCGAGATCGTGCAGCCGGACGCGCCGCGCCAACTGGACGAGGGGCAGGGTGTGGTGGTGGCGTACGCCCCCGACGCCCCGCGCGATCTGCAGTACTCGGTGACGGACGTGAACCGGAAGGTCCCGATCGCGGTCCTCGCCGGGCTCTTCGCCCTCGTGGTCGTGGGCGTCGGCCGGATGCGGGGTGTGATGGCCCTGATCGCGCTCGCCGTGAGCTTCCTGATCCTGACGTTCTTCATCCTGCCGGCGATCCTGCAGGGATCGAATCCGCTGGTGGTGGCGGTGGTCGGATCGAGCGCCATCATGCTGATCGCGCTGTACATGTGCCATGGGCTCTCGGCCCGTACCTCGGTCGCGGTGCTCGGGACGCTGATCTCGCTGATGCTGATCGGTCTGCTCGGTTCGGTCTTCATCGACTGGGCGTCGCTGAGCGGCAACACCGACGACAACACCGGCCTGATCCACGGCCTCTACCCGAGCATCGACATGTCCGGCCTGCTCCTGGCCAGCATCATCATCGGCTCGCTCGGTGTGCTCGACGACGTGACGGTCACCCAGACCTCCGCGGTCTGGGAGCTGCGCCAGGCCGATCCGGGCATGGGGCCGCGCGCGCTGTACCGGGCCGCGATCCGGATCGGCCGGGACCACATCGCCTCGGTCGTGAACACCCTGGTGCTCGCCTACGCGGGCGCCGCCCTGCCGCTGTTGCTGCTCTTCACCATCGCGCAGAGCAGCATGGGGACGGTGGCCAACAGCGAACTGGTCGCCGAGGAGATCGTCCGGACGCTCGTCGGATCGATCGGCCTGGTCGCCTCCGTGCCGGTCACCACGGCGCTCGCGGCCCTGGTGGTCTCCGCCGACCGGACGGAGGCCGGGAGCGGGAAGCCCGCTGTCGCACGGGGCGGACGCCGCCGCCGAGCCAAATGAGGTACGGACTCAGGCGGCCGGGCCCGAGCGAGGTGGGGACTCAGGCGGCCGGGCCCGCGTTCTCCTCGGCCAGAATCCGCCCCAGCGCGGCCTCCAGATTGTCCTCGAAGTCACCCAGTGTCCGTTCCTGACCGAGCGGAACAAGCTTGTCCGTCCGGTCGAGGAAGGCGACCAACGGTGGCGCGCTGGCCCGGAACAGGGCGCGGTCACCACCGACCTGGAGCCGGATGGAGACGTCCGAGAGCCCCTCGGGCTCCGTCGGGGCGATGTGCACATCGCCGTCCCCACTCGGCCTGTTGATCCCGTCGAGGAGCAGCTCCCTGCCGAACGCCCAGGTAACCGGCGCGTCTCCGGGGAGGTGGAAGGTCATCCGCACCGCGTAGGGATCCCGGGTCTCATATCGCAGTTCGACCGGGATCTTGAAGGAGAGCTCCTCGGAGACCAGGAAGCTCATCAGTACCTCGGCCTGAACCGACTCTCGCATCATGTACCCCGCAGTAGATGAAGCAGTTGTGTAAACACAGCTGCTGAAAGCTGTGACCGAAACGGCCAGGAATGATCCCCCGTGGCCCTCTTGACGCAATCGTGCTGTAAGCGCTAGAAGATCACAAGGAGTGATTTTTCAGATACTGATAGAGAACGCGAGTGAACTGAAGAGCCTCCCGATCTCCGTGCGTAGCCGCTCGACTGCTGGGAGCAACCGTTCTTCCTGGTGAAGGGGGAGGGAAATGGCCATTGCGGCCGCCGCGGAACCCGCTGTGATGGGGATTGCGGCACAGACCGTGCCGAGCGCATATTCCTGACGCTCCACCAGGGGCTCCATTCGCCCCAAACCGCCCAAACGCTCCAAAAGCGCACGGCGGTTACGCACCGTGTACGGAGTGATGGCTTCCACCGGGTGGCGATCAAGGTGGTCTTGACGAGATTTCAGATCGAGTTGACTCAGCAGACACTGCCCGATCGCATGGGCGTGCGCGGTCTCGCGGAAATCGGCCCATTCCTCCACTGCGGGGGCGGAAGGGGTGTCGGCGACCGCGACGAGTTCGATCTCCCCCTCGCGATAGAGGGCGAAGTAGACCGGCACACCGATCTCGTCCCGCCAGCGGGCAAGGGAGTCTTCGATCTTGATGCGACGATTCTGCACAGCTCCGCCGCCGGCCAGTCGGACGGCGGCGTCACCCAGGACGAACACACCCTTCTCACGGACGAGGTATCCCTCGTGCGTCAGGGTGCGGAGCAGGTGGTACGTGGTGGGCAGCGGAAGGCCCGTCTCACGGGCCAGCTGTTTGGCCGGGGCGCCTTCCGTATGGGAGGACACGGCCTCCAGAAGTCTCAGCGCTCGCTGCACCGAGCCGATCAAGGTAGGCGCAGCCGTCTGCGTAGCCGTGGCCAAAGGTCACCCCCAGGCGTGACGACGGATGCAGTGCATCCGCCCGCGGGGGCCGCCCCCGCGCGCCCGCCGGGCCTGGGAAACCGCTGGTCAGTAGGGAGGTCTACGCCTGTAGTCCCCAACGCGGCGGAGGGATTCCACTCTAGTGGCAGCCCCCGGGCCCACGTCCTGATTAGACCTGCGCGTTCCCCCGGCCGGGCTAATACGCTCCATCGGCTTCATACCGATCGGTAGCTTGTGCTACCAGTCCTCACGCGACCGGTCGGAGGAGCTGAACTTCCGTACGACGTAGATCAGTCCGGCGACGAGGGCCACGAAGAGCAGCACCTTGAAGAGCAGTCCGACCACGAAGGCCAGGACGCTGGTGATCAGTCCGCCGAAGACGAGCAGGGCCAGTACGGGTATGGCGACCCACTTCACCCACCAGGGCATCCCCGCGAGAATCTCCTGTACGGCCATCGTCCCTACCTCGCTCTCGAAGATCCGTTCCGCGCACTCCGCGCCGAACATCCTCAAGGCTAGGGGCCGGAAGAGACGCACGGGGGCCGTGCGGCCCCCGCTCTCCCCTGATCCGACCCCTAGGGGCTTCGGACGCCCGACCCTCAGCTCTCCGGCGGGGAGAAGACCACCATCACCCGCAGGTCCTCGCTGATGTGGTGGAACTTGTGCTCCACCCCCGCCGGCACATAGACCACACTGCCGCGCGCCACCTGGGTCGTCTCCGTCCCCACCGTGATCGCCGCCCGGCCGCTCACCACGAAGTACACCTCGTCCTGAGCGTGCGGCTGCTGAGGGTCGAGTTCCCCGGCCTCCAGCGCGTACAGGCCCACCGACATGTTCCGCTCCCGCAGGAACTGGAGGTACGCGCCCTTGTTCGCGGCACGCTCCGCCTCCAGTTCATCCAGTCGGAATGCCTTCATCGCCTGTCAGCCCCTGCCCTCGGCCCGATCGTGTCTGCCACGATCAGACACATGATGAATTTCGTAGTCAAGACGCTCGCCAACGCGGGCGCCCTGGGAGTCGCCATCTGGCTGCTCCAGGACATCACCCTGACCGGTGAGAGCACCGGCAAGAAGGTCCTGACCCTCATTCTCGTCGCCCTTGTCTTCGGGCTCGTGAACGTCCTGGTCAAGCCGATCGTCAAGCTTCTTACACTGCCGCTCTTCATTCTGACGCTCGGCCTGATCACCCTCGTGGTCAACGCCCTGATGCTGCTCCTCACCTCCTGGCTGGCCGAGCAGTTCAATCTCAGCTTCCACGTGGAGGGCTTCTGGACCGCCGTCCTGGGCGGCCTGATCATCTCCGTCGTCTCGTGGGCACTGAACGTCGTGCTCCCCGACGCCGACTGAGTGGGCACCATGACCTACCGCGTCTGCTTCGTCTGCACCGGCAACATCTGCCGCTCGCCGATGGCCGAGCACGTCTTCCGCAGGCATGTGGAGGAGGCCGGCCTCGGCGAGCTGGTGGAGGTCGACAGCGCCGGCACCGGAGGATGGCACGAAGGCGACGGCGCCGACTCGCGCACGGTCTCCGTTCTCGAGGAGAACGGCTACACCTCCGCGCACACCGCCCGTCAGTTCCGGTCCTCGTGGTTCCCCGCCCTCGACCTGGTGATCGCGCTGGACGAAGGGCATCTGCGGGAGCTCCGCGAGCTCGCCCGGACGCCCGAGGAAGCGGCGCGGATACGACTGCTGCGCTCCTACGACCCGGCCGCCGGGGACGCACTCGACGTCCCCGACCCCTACTACGGGGGCCGCGAGGGCTTCGAGGAGTGCCTGGAGATGGTGGAGGCCGCGAGCGAGGGACTCCTCGCTGCCGTCCGCCTCGAACTGGAGGATCAGACACCGTGACCGACAAGCACTACGGCGACGGCACCCGCGCGGTGCGGGCCGGACTGCCCGACCCCGTGAAGTACGAGCCCACCCTGCCGGGGCCGGTCTTCGCCGCGCACTTCCATCTGCCGGGCGAGCCGACCGGCGGATACGCGTACGGCCGCGACGAGAACCCCACCTGGACCCACCTGGAGCGGGCGATCGGCGAGCTGGAGGCGCCGGGGGAGCAGGGCGTCGAGACGCTGGTCTTCGCCTCGGGCATGGCCGCGATCTCCGCCGTCCTGCTCTCCCAGCTGAAGACGGGCGACGTCGTGGTGGTGCCCACCGACGGCTACCAGGCCCTCCCGCTGCTGCACGAGCAGCTGCGCGCGTTCGGCATCGAGGTCCGCGCCGCGCCCACCGGCGGCGACGGCCAGCTCGCCGTCCTCGAAGGAGCCCGGCTGCTGTGGATCGAGACCCCGTCCAACCCGGGTCTCGACGTGTGCGACATCCGTCGCCTGGTGCGCGAGGCGCATGCCGCGGGGGCACTCGTGGCCGTCGACAACACCCTCGCCACCCCGCTCGGCCAGCGCCCGCTCGAACTGGGCGCGGACTTCTCCGTCGCCAGCGACACCAAGGGCATGACCGGGCACGGCGACATCCTGCTCGGCCATGTCAGCTGCCGGGACCCCGAGCGGGCGGCGGAGGTACGGCGCTGGCGCAAGGTCGTCGGCGCGATCCCCGGCCCGATGGAGGCCTGGCTCGCCCACCGTTCCCTCGCCACGCTCCAGCTGCGGATCGACCGCCAGTGCTCCACGGCGCTCGCGCTCGCGCAGACGCTCGCCGGCCGCGCGGACGTGACCGGGCTGCGCTACCCGGGCCTGCCCGACGACCCCTCGCACGCGGTGGCCGCACGGCAGATGCGGCGCTTCGGGCCCGTGGTCTCCTTCGAGCTGGCGGACCGGAAGCGGGCCGAGCGGTTCCTCGATGGGCTCCGGATCGTCGACGACGCCACCAGCTTCGGTGGCGTGCGCTCCACGGCGGAGCGGCGCGGACGCTGGGGCGGGGACGCGGTCGCGGAGGGCTTCATCCGCTTCTCCGTCGGCGCCGAGGACCCGGAGGACCTGATCGCCGATGTGCTGCGCGCCCTCGACGAGGCCGGAGCCTAGGCCGGGTCCCCTCCCGTGGCGCACGGAACGAGGCGCTCCGAGCCTCCCCCCTCGTGGCTCGGAACGCCTCGGTTCCACGCGCGGAGACCGCCTGAACAAGGCTAGTTGACTGTGCGTCAGTGTCCAATCACGGTAGCGACAGAGACCTATCGACTTATTTATAGTTGGACGGTCCTGAGGCGCAGTCAGCCGACCGCCTGAGTCGAACGGCCGCACGGCCGGGAGGGGGCGGACATGGATCTGGCCCTGTTGCGCACGTTCGTCGCGGTGCACCGGGCCGGCTCCTTCACCCGCGCCGCCGCGCTCCTCGGCCTCTCCCAGCCCGCCGTCACCAGCCAGATCCGGACCCTCGAACGGCAGCTCGGGCGGCCGCTCTTCCTCAGACAGGCCCGCGGGGTCACGCCGACGACCATCGGCGACGAACTCGCGCACCGCGCCGCTCCCCATCTCGACGCCCTCGTGGAGATCGCCGAGACAGGGCTCGACGAGGAGAACGGCACCCGTACCCTCCATGTCGCCGGGCCTCCGGAGTTCACCGCCCTCCGCGTCCTGCCCGCCCTCACCCCGCTGGTCGGCCAGGGCCTCGCCGTGCGGGCGTCGTTCCTCGGCAAGACCGAGGAGATCCTCGACGGACTCGCCGCGGGCCACCACGATCTGGCCGTCGCCACCGCCCGCCCCCGGGGCGGCCTGCTCGTCTCCACCCCGCTCTGCGACGAGGAGTACGTCCTGGTCGCGGCGCCCCGCTGGGCGGCCCGGCTGTCCCCCGAGGTACTCCTGCGCAAGGGCGCGGTGGTGCTGGAGCAGCTTCCGGTGGTCGAGGTCCATGAGTCGCTGCCGTTCGTCGCCCGCTACTGGGCGAGTGTCTTCGAGACCAGACCGGCGGTCGCCGCCACGGTGATCGCCCCCGATCTGCGGGCCGTGCGGGAGTCCGCCGCCTCCGGTGCCGGGCTCGCCGTCCTGCCGCGCTATCTCTGCGAGGAGGCCCTGGAGCAGGGCCGGCTCGTGGCGCTGCTCGATCCGCCGGTCCCACCGCTGCGGACCTACTTCCTGGTCGTGCGCACGGGCACACTCGCGCTGTCGCCGATCGCACGGGCTCACGAGGAACTGCTGAGGGCCGCCGGGGCCTGGTGAGTCCCCACCGGCCGTCAGTGCGTTTCAGGACACCTCACACGGGCCATTTTCTTCCCATGAACGAACGGCCCGTGATCAAGCGCACCGCACGCGCCATCCTGCTCGACGGGGACGATCTCGTCCTCATCAAGCGCACCAAGCCGGGGATGGATCCCTACTGGCTCACGCCCGGCGGCGGCGTGGAATCCTCCGACACCACCGTCGTCGAGGCCCTGCACCGCGAGGTGCACGAGGAACTCGGCGCCAAGATCACCGATGTGGTGCCCTGCTTCGTCGACACCGTCGAGCACATCGTCGACGGCGGGGTCTCCGGGGTGAAGGTCCAGCACTTCTTCGTGTGCCGGCTCGACTCCATGGACCCCTCGCTGCGGCACGGCCCCGAGATGGACGAACCGGTCGGCGAGTACGAGATCGTCCGGGTGCCCTTCAGCCGGGTCGGCATCGCCGCCGTGCACCTCGTCCCGCTCTCCCTGCGCCACTACCTCGACGGCAACATCGAGGGTGTCCGCGCGATGCACGCCCCCGACCTGGGCTGATCGGCCGCGGCCGGGGCGAGCTCGGCGAGGAAGTCGTGACGGATGCGCTCCGCGGGGACCCCCGCTCCCCGCAGCGCGTCCACCCCTCGACGGACCATGCCGAGCGGCCCCGACAGATAGGCGTCGCGTTCGCCCCAGGGGCCGTAACGGCAGACGGCCTCGGGGAGCCGCCCCTGCTCCTCGGTGACCGGATGGACCGAGAGCCAGGGAAAGGTCTTCTGGAGCCGCAGCATCGTGTCGATGTCGTAGAGGTCCTGGCCGCTGCGCGCTCCGTAGAAGACATCGACCGGGCGCCGGTCCCCGTGCTCGGCGACGTCCTCCACCAGGGCCTTGATCGGCGCGATCCCGGTACCGCCGCCCACACAGAGCAGCCCCGTGTCCGTGGCGTGGTCGACCGTCATGGACCCGGCCGGCGGGCCGAGACGCAGCACGTCCCCGGGGCGCGCCCGGTGGACCAGCGCGTTGGACACCCAGCCGGCGGGCACCGCCTTGACGTGCAGGGAGAGCAGTCCGTCGGGCCGGGGTGCCGCCGCGAAGGAGTAATGGCGCCAGATCCGTGGCCACCACGGGGTCTCCAGCGTCGTGTACTGCCCCGCGAGGAAGGGATACGGCTGGTCGGGCCGGAGCGTGACGACCGCGATGTCCGGGGTGCGCAGATCGTGGGAGACCACCTCGGCCTGCCACCAGGCGGGCGCCGACCGCTCGTCCTCCGCCGCCGCGTCGATCATGATCTGGGAGATCGTCGTATACGTACGGACCCACGCCGCCTCGGTCTCCGCGTCCCAGGTCGTCGTCGCGTAGCGGACGAGCGCACCGATGAGGGCCTCACCGACGGCCGGATAGTGGGCGGAGTGGGTGCCGTACTTGCGGTGCCCCCTGCCGAGGTTCTCCAGGTACGCGGTGAGCACCGACGTGTCGTCCAGATGCTCCGCCGCGGTCAGGAGCGCCTTCAGGAGCCGGTCCCGCTGGGTGTCCATGGCCGCGGGGAACATCTCGCGCAGCTCGGGGTTCCGGATGAAGAGCAGGGCGTAGAAGTACGAGGTCACCCGGTCGGCGACGGGCGCGATCTCCGCCAGGGTGCGGCGGACGAGTACCGCGTCGGCGGAGGCTTCTCCGGGTATTCGGGGCTCGTTTCCCTCCCCCGCCCTCGGCTCCTGCCCGTCCGTCGCCCCGGGCTCGCGACCGTCCGCGCCCTCCGTCGCCCTCGGGGTGGTCGGAGCATCCATCATGTGCCTCGCCCTCGCGCTGGCCGGCTTCCGTGGGTCGCAGCATGACCCCTCTGTCCACCGCTTCGGACGGAAAGCGGCGTTCTCGGGCCATAGGGCAGGGTTTCTGGCTAAGCTGCGCTGTTTCGGACCAGGGCATAGGCCTCGCGCAGATCTCCTCCGGTGTAGCTGTGGAGGGAGAGCCCGGCGAGATGGTGATCCGCGTTCACGGCCACGGTCTCGGGCACGATCGCGAAGAGCGCCGCGTCGGACATCGAGTCTCCGTAGGCGACGCAGTCGGCCGGGTCGACCCCGAACTCCGCGCAGAGCTGCCGCGCGATCCGTACCTTCGCCTTCGCGTCGAGGATGCCGGGCCGGTGGATCGGCTCGGTGAAGGGCACCGCCGGCCAGCGCGAACCGTGCGCCGCGTCCACACCCCAGTCCAGCAGCCGCTCGACGAAGAAGTCGGGAGAGAGGGAGATGACCGCGCAGCGGTCACCCCGGTCCCGGATGTCGGCCCAGACCTCGCGGATGCCCGCAAGCCACGGCGCACCGTCGAAGGCGGCCGTGACCTGCTCCACGGTGAGCGCGGACCACAGCGCATGGGCACGGACGGCGAACTCGTCCGGGGTGAGCCCCCGCAGAAAGCCCTCCTCCAGGGCGGCGATCTCGTCGAGAACACCCAGTTGCCGGGAGATCTCCACTGCCGCGGCCGACCCCCGGATCAGGGTGCCGTCGAGGTCGAAGAGGTGCAGGCGCTGGTTTTTGGGTTTCACGTGAAACATCGTCCTCATGCCACGAGGTGGAATCAATGTCCCCTCGGGTATCGGCCAGATCCGGTAAAGCGGTGGACGGAAGATCGTCGCGTCGGACAGCCTGAAAGCATGCCGATCTCCCCCTCCCCCCTCGCACAGCTCCCCGTCCGCCGCCTGACCTCGGAGGACCTCCTCGCCTGCTCCGACCTCTCCGAGAACCGGGGCTGGCCGCGCGAGGAACACAAATGGGGTCTGCTGCTCACCGCGGGGACCGGTTACGGCATCGACGACCCGTCCGGAGCCGGGCTGCTCGCCTGCTGCGTGGTCACCTCGTACGGCCCGGGGATCGCCGCGATCGGCATGGTGCTCGTCGCCGAGCGGTACGCACGCCAAGGCGTGGGACGTCGGCTCATGCACCACGTCCTGGCGGAGGCCGGAGACACCCCGCTCACCCTGTACGCGACACCGAACGGACAGCCCCTGTACGAGGAGCTGGGCTTCACGGAGACGAGCCGCTCGGAGATGGTGCGCGGGCGCTTCACCTTCACCACGCCCGCCCCGGCCGTTCCCGTCCGCCCTGCGACCGCGGAGGACCTCCAGGCGATCCTGCGTCTGGACCACGAGATCTTCGGCCTCGACCGGACCCACATGATCACCCGGCTCCCCGCGTTCGCGGACCATCTCCGGGTCGCGGAGGAGGACGGCGAGATCACCGGCTTCGGAGCGGCCTGGCCCAACATGGACACCCATGTCGTCGGACCACTGATCGCCCGGGACCCGGCCACCGCCCAGGCCCTGATCGACTCACTGGCGGCCGCCACCGACCGCCCGCTGCGCACGGACATCGATGTGCGGCACACGGCCCTGCTGAGCTGGGTGAAGGAGAACGGCATCGACTCGATCGCCTCCAACTCGGTGATGGTCCGCTCCCTGCCCGACCTCCCCGGCGACTGGCGCCGCCGCTTCGCTCCTCTGACGGTCGCGGCCGGATAACCCGGCGGGCGGCGGCCTCACTCTCCCTCCGGGCCCGGTCCGACGCAGGTCCGGCCCAGGTCCGGCCCAGGTCCGGCCCAGGAGAGAATTTACTTGCAGACGCGCATTATTGCGTCGCATCGACTACCCTGGGGCGAGAGCCACTCCGGTGCCGAGGAGAGACCGAGGAGAGACCATGACCGCGACGGACCCCGCACTCACCGCGCTCTCCCAGCGCTGGTGCGCCCTCTCCCTGCTGCACGGCAGGATCGAGTCCCACATCGAGCGCGCCCTGGAGAGCCGGCACGGTCTGAGCGTGCGGGAGTACTCCCTCCTCGACGTCCTCAGCCGGCAGCACAGCGGGCCGGGCGGCCACCTCCAGATGAAGCAGGTCGCCGACGCGGTCGTGCTCAGCCAGAGCGCCACGACCCGGCTCGTCACCCGGCTCGAGGACCGCGGTCTGCTCACCCGGTACCTCTGCGCCACCGACCGGCGCGGTATCTACACCGATGTCACCGAGGCCGGCCTCACGCTCCTGACCGAGGCTCGCCCCACCAACGACAGCGCGCTGCGCGATGCCCTCGACGAGGCCGCGAAGAACCCCGAGCTGGCCCCGCTGGTCCAGGTCGTGGAAGGCGTGAGCGTTCCCGCGTGACGCGGGAACGGGCGAGGACGCCTGGCTGCGAGGACGCCTGGGCGTGTGAGAACGCCAGAGCGCCGAGACGCCTGAGCGCGAGCCCGGAGACAGCCCGGCGCACGCCGCGGGCATCCGGGCCGCGAAACCGGCCCCCGGCGTACGCTGCGGAGCATGAGCGATCTTGAGATACGCCCCGCCACCGCGGAGGACATCGACGCCGTCGTCGCGATGCTCGCCGACGACCCCCTGGGCGCGCAGCGCGAATCCCCGGACGACCTCGGCCCGTACCTCGCCGCCTTCGAGCGCCTCGCGAACGACCCTCACCAGCGTGTCGTCGTGGCCGTCCGTGAGGACAAGGTCGTCGGCACCCTCCAGCTGACGTTCATCCCCGGGCTCTCCCGTCGGGGCGCCACGCGTTCGATCATCGAGGGCGTCCGCATCCACAGCGACGAGCGCGGCAGCGGCCTCGGTACACAGCTGATCGAGTGGGCCGTCGAGGAGTCCGAGCGCCAGGACTGCCGACTCGTGCAGCTGACGTCCGATGCCACCCGCACCGACGCCCACCGCTTCTACGAGCGTCTCGGCTTCGAGGCCTCCCACGTGGGCTTCAAGAAGAACCTCTGAAGCGGGAGAACAGCGCGCCGGGACCGTGCCCCGGCGCGCTGTTTCACGTGAAACACCGCGGAACGGCTCAGAGACCGCGCCAGCCCGCCTCGTCCACCCCGCCCGGCACCGCGTCAGCCGGCGCGTACGGCTCCCGTGTGAAGACGAACGAGGCCAGGTCCAGATGGCTCACGCTGCCGTCGGCGCGCCGCACGGCCCGGAGCGTCTCCCCCGCGTAGTACCCGTTCAGCCCGACCCAGCCGCCCTCGGGCAGCGCCCGGAAACGAGCCCTCCGCCCGGCTCCGCGCAGGGGTTCGAGCACCACACTCCGCTCGGCACCGAGCCGGAGTCCATAGGCGTACGTCCCCCAGTACCAGGGCCCCGTCAGAGCCAGCAGCTCCTCGTCGACCTCCGCCTCCGGAAGCGGGCGCCAGGGCTCCGGGAACCTCGGCTCCGCCTCCGCCACGATCCGCACGAGATCGGCGGCCACGGCCGCCGCCAGGGGCCCCGAGGTGGCATTGGAGAGGGCGATCGCCGCCAGCCCGTCCTCCACGCTGATCCAGAGGGCGGCGACGAAGCCGGGGAGCGAACCGGTGTGGCCGATCAGGGTCCGGCCGTCCTTACGGAGCAGCTGGAGACCGAGTCCGTAACTCCCCTCCCAGTCCCCCTCCCCGACCGCGGCGGCCGGGGCCCGCATCTCCTCCACGGAGGCAGCGGCGAGAACCCGCGCGTCACCCGCGGCGAGGAACGCGGCGAACCGGGCGAGATCCCCCGCCGTCGACCAGAGCTGACCGGCCGGCGCCATCAGCCCCAGGTCCTCCGAAGGCTCCGGCAGCATCACATCGGCCCACGGGTGCACCGCCCAGCCGCCCGCGTGCGGGGCGACGGGGTCGACCGTCGTACGGCCCATCCCCAGCGGCTCCAGGATCTCGCGCCGCAGCGCCTCCTTCCAGGACACCCCCCGCACGGCCTCGACCAGCGAACCGAGCAACGTGTAACCGGGATTGGAGTAGTGGTGACGGCGCCCCGGCGCCTGGAGGAAGGGCTGTTCCCCCAGCACGTCGGAGAGCTCGGGCCGCAGCGCGGCGGAGGAACGCTCCCACCACTGGCCGGGCGTCTCGGCCGCGAGACCGCCACTGTGGCCGAGGAGTTGAGCGATCGTCACCTCGCCCACCCCGGTGCCCTTCAGATGCCGCTCCAGCGGGTCGTCGAGACCGAGAAGCCCCTCGTCCCGCAGCCGCATCACCAGCACCGCGGTGAACACCTTGGTGAGCGATCCGATCCTGAACTGCGTGTCGGCGTCGGGCGCATGCCCGTCCACACAGCTGCGCGACCCGCTCCACACCAGCGCTCCGTCGCGCACCACCGCCCCGACGAAAGAGGGCGTCCGCCCCTCGGACTGGGCCACCGCGACCCGGTGGAGGAGAGCTCGCTCGGTACCGGGCAGCAGAACTTCGAAAGATGTCGTCATAGGACCCCATCCAACGCGATGGCCCCGAGCGGAGCCTCCCCGTTTCATCCGAGCCGGCCCGAAGGCCCCGGATCAGGGGCGGCGGCCCGCGAGGACGCAGAACTCGTTCCCCTCCGGGTCGGCGAGAAGAACCCAACTCACCTCACTCTGGCCCACGTCCGCGCGCCGCGCACCCAGATCGAGCAGGCGCCGGACCTCCGCGTCCTGCTCCCGGTCGGACGGGTTGACGTCGATGTGGAGCCTGTTCTTGACGATCTTTCCCTCGGGCACCCGCGCGAAGGTCAGCACCGGTGGCACCGGACCGAGACGGTCCTTCCCCTCGGGCACCGCGGGGGAGCCGATGGTGACGAGTCCGTCCTCCTCCTCGCGCACCTCGTAGCCGAGGACGGCGCACCAGAACCGGGCGAGAGCCACCGGGTCGGCACAGTCGATCGCAAGCTCGGTGAACCTACTGGTCATGTCGGGACCTCTCCGTCACACGGCGGGACGACGTCGCGAGCAGGACGCTACCGACCCTCGCGGGGTCTCGGCCACGGCACCGCACCCGCCCTGTTCCGCTGAGGGTGAAGACCGGCCCGACCGGACCCGACGCTCATTACAGTCCGTCCCATGACGACGGTTACCACGCGTACGGTCGAGTACCCGGCCGACGGACTGACGATGATCGGACACCTCGCGCTCCCGGCCGGCGACGGCCTCCGGCCCGCGGTCCTGATCGGCCCCGAGGGTCCGGGGCTCAACGACTTCCAGCGCCGTCGCGCCGACGCCCTGGCCGAACTGGGGTACGTGGCGCTGGCCTTCGACATCAACGGCGGGCGCTGGTTCACCGACCCCGAGGAGATGCTCGCCCACACGACTCCCCTGCTCGCGGACCCCGACCGGATGCGGGACATCGGCCACGCGGCGCTCGACGTACTGCGCGCCGAACCGCGCACCGACCCCGACCGGATCGCCGCCGTCGGCTACGGCACCGGGGGCGCGATCGCGCTGGAGCTCGGGCGCGACGGCGTCGACCTGCGCGTGATCGGGACGATCAACGCACTCACCACCGGCCGGCCGGGCGAGGCCGCGCGCATTCGCTGCCCGGTGTGGGTCGGCGTCGGATCCGAGGACCCCATCATGCCGCCCGCCCAACGGGAGGCGTTCACCACCGAGATGCAGGCCGCGGGCGTCGACTGGCGTCTGGTGGTCTACGGCGGTGCCCTTCACGCCTTCCACCACCCGCCGGTCGACCAGACCGTCCTCCCGGGCGTCGGCCACCACCCACAGCACGCGCGACGAGCCTGGCGCGACGTCGTCGAACTGCTCGCCGAGTGCCTTCCCGTCACGGACTGACCGGCCACCACGACGGGCCCCTCAAGCCCCGGCAAGCAGTCACGAGAGCCTGCCCGCGATCTGCCGCCGGGCGGAGTCCCAGACCTCCTCGAACTCATCAGAGGTCAGCTCCTCCGGATCATGGCCTTCCCATGCGAAGACGGGCAGCTCTGAGCACGCCCTACTTCGGTGCCTGGAAGCCGCCGATCTCCCGCTCCAGCAGTTCGGCCAGCCGCAGCGGGGTGCGGTCCTCGAACGCCGGGCCGATGATCTGCACTCCCACCGGCAGGCCGTCGGAGGCCCGGCCCGCCGGTACGGCGGTGGCGGGCAGGCCGGGCATGGTGGCCAGGCCGGCCCAGACGAGCTGGTCGAAGTACGGGTACTCGACGCCGTCGACGGCGATCCGGCGTTCCATCGGATTGGGGCTGTGGTCGTGCGGGAACGCGGGAGTGGGCGTGATCGGGCACACCACGGCGTCGAACTCGGCGAACAGCTGCCGCCAGCCGTGGCAGTGCAGTTCGCGGCGGTTGTTCGCCTGGAGCCAGTCGCGGTGGCTGAACACCATGGCGCGCAGCCGTGCCGCGTCGAGACTCCGGTCGTCCGCGCTCAGTCCGGCGGCGTGGGTCCGCAGCCGCTCGTACGGTTCGACGGGGAAACGCGCGACGGCTCCCGACACCAGCAACTGGCTGTAGAGCGTGCCGGCGTCGGCCAGATCGGGGAGCAGCGGACTGTGCCGTTCGACGTGGGCGCCGCCGGCGACCAGCGCGTCGGCGACTCGCTTCACGCCCGCCCGCACCGCCGCCCCGGTGGGAATGAGCGGATGGTCGTCGAGGATCAAGACCCGGAAGTCGCGGAGCCGTTCGTGGCGGGCGGGCGGCAGCCTCACGTGGTGCGCCACGCCGCGCGTCAGCGGATCCGGTCCGGCCATGACGTCGAGCAGGAGCGTGAGGTCGCGGGCGGTGCGCGCCATCGGACCGACGACGGCGAGGTCGAGTTCGACCGGCAGGGCCGGCGTGGACGGCGGGACCATGCCGCGGCTGGCCGCCAGCCCGAGTGTCGGCTTGTGTGCGTAGACACCGCAGAAGTGCGCGGGGGTGCGCAACGAACCGGCGAGGTCGGAGCCGATGGACAGCGCGCCGAATCCGCACGCCAGGGCCGCCGCCGATCCGCCGGAGGATCCGCCCGACGTGCGGCCGTGGTCCCACGGGTTGTTGGTGGTGCCGTGGATCTCGTTGAAGCTCTGGATGTCCTGCAGCCCCAAGGGCACATTGGTCTTGCCGAGCACCACCGCGCCGGCGGCCTTGAGCCGCGACACCTGTACGGCGTCCTCGTCCGGCACGTAGTCCCGGTGTTCCGGCATGCCCCACGTCGTGGGCAGCCCCGCGATGTTGTAGGACTCCTTGACCGTCACCGGAATGCCGAGCAGCGGCCGGTCCTCGCCGCGGGCACGCGCCTGGTCGGCGCCGCGCGCGGCGGCCCGCGCTCGGTCGAAGTCCGGCACACAGATCGCGTTGATCGCCTTGTCGTCCCGCTCGATACGGGCGATCGCCTCGTCGGTCAGTTCCACCGAGGTCACTTCACCGGCACGCAGGGCGGCCGCCATTGCTTCGGCCGTCTGAAAATTCCGATCCATGACGGGGACGGTACGAGCCTCCGGGGAAAGCCACGAAATACCGCTCGGCGCAAGGGTGGTTGGCGCCTCTCTGACCTGCCCGAAACCCCAACGACGCCCCGTACACCACGATGCCCACCCCCGGGTCAGAAGGAGGTGGGCAGGTGGTGGGTCACGGAGACGGTGAAGCGACGTCCGAGACCCCGCAGAACCACCCGGTCAGGTCTGGGCCATGTCGACGAAGCGGGAGTAGTGGCCCTGGAAGGCCACGGTGATCGTGGCCGTCGGGCCGTTACGGTGCTTGCCCACGATGATGTCGGCCTCGCCCGCTCGTGGTGACTCCTTCTCGTAGGCGTCCTCACGGTGCAGCAGGATCACCATGTCGGCGTCCTGCTCGATCGAGCCGGACTCACGCAGGTCGGAGACCATCGGCTTCTTGTCGGTGCGCTGCTCGGGGCCACGGTTCAGCTGGGACAGCGCGATCACCGGCAGTTCCAGCTCCTTGGCGAGGAGCTTCAGGTTTCGCGACATGTCGGAGACCTCTTGCTGTCGGCTCTCCTGCCGCTTCGAGCCACCGGACTGCATGAGCTGCAGATAGTCGATGATGACGAGCTTGAGCCCGTTGCGCTGCTTGAGCCGGCGGCACTTCGCCCGGATCTCCATCATCGACAGGTTCGGGGAGTCGTCGATGTAGAGCGGGGCCTGCGACACGTCCGGCATCCGACGGGCCAGGCGGGTCCAGTCCTCGTCGGTCATCGTGCCGGAGCGCATGTGGTGCAGCGCGACCCGGGCCTCCGCCGAGAGCAGACGCATCGCGATCTCGTTGCGGCCCATTTCGAGGGAGAAGATGACGCTGGGCAGGTTGTGCTTGATGGACGCCGCCCGGGCGAAGTCCAGGGCGAGGGTCGACTTACCCATGGCGGGGCGGGCCGCGATGATGATCATCTGGCCGGGGTGGAGACCGTTGGTGAGCGAGTCCAGGTCGGTGAAGCCGGTGGGCACACCGGTCATCTCACCGCTGCGGGAGCCGATCGCCTCGATCTCGTCGAGCGCCCCCTCCATGATGTCGCCGAGCGGCAGGTAGTCCTCGGTGGTGCGCTGCTCGGTGACCGCGTAGATCTCGGCCTGGGCCGAGTTCACGATCTCGTCGACGTCTCCGTCGGCCGCGTAGCCCATCTGCGTGATCTTGGTGCCGGCCTCCACGAGGCGGCGCAGGACGGCCCGCTCGTGGACGATCTCCGCGTAGTACGAGGCGTTGGCCGCGGTCGGGACCGACTGGACCAGGGTGTGGAGGTAGGAGGCGCCGCCGACGCGGGTGATCTCACCGCGCTTGGTGAGTTCGGCGCCGACCGTGATCGGGTCGGCCGGCTCGCCCTTGGCGTAGAGGTCGAGGATCGCGGCGTAGACGGTCTCGTGGGCCGGCTTGTAGAAGTCGTTGCCCTTGATGATCTCCACGACGTCCGCGATGGCGTCCTTGGAGAGCAGCATGCCGCCGAGGACGGACTGCTCGGCGTCGAGGTCCTGCGGGGGAACGCGCTCGAAGCCGGAGAGCCCGCCGTCCCACGGGCCGTCGCCGCCCCGCTCGTGCTGGTCCTCCCGCCCGCGACCGCGGCCGCGCCCTTCACCTCGGGTACGGGTGGGCAGTCGGTCGCTCGGTCCGCTGTCGGCCCAAGGGTCGTCCATGGGCTCGGGAACGCTCACCAAGCACCTCCTCCGTCCGCTCCGCGGACCTCGCCGTGCCACTCTTTCTTACGCCACGGCCTTGATCAACGAGTGGCTTTGCGACCGCTTCTGGCGCGTCGGGCGCCGGACCACGGTAGGCCCGCGAGAGGCGTCAGCCAATCTGGTTATCCACAGGGCCTGTGGATGAAGGGCCAGATGCTGTGGAGAACTTGCCGGAACCTGTGCACGGAGCGGGGGACAGCCATGTGGACAAACTCATAAGACCCCCGACTCCACGGTTCTGACCTGCGCTTTTTCCATCGACGGGCTGTGGGGGAGAAAAACTTTTCCGCCTGGATCAAGATCAGAACAAACGACCCACACCCGAAGCACCCAACCCTCCACAAGTAAGGATCATTAATGCATTGCATCTCTTACCTGTGGAAGATTAGATTGACCCCATGACCCAGGCCCCCGCGACCTCCAAGGCCGTCCGCCGACAGCACGACCGCGAGATCGTCTCCCTCGCCCTGCCGGCCTTCGGCGCTCTCGTCGCCGAGCCGCTCTTCCTCATGGTCGACAGCGCCGTCGTCGGCCACCTCGGCACCCCTCAGCTCGCGGGTCTCGCGATCGCCGCCGCCCTGCTGTCCACCGCCGTCAGTATCTTCGTCTTCCTCGCCTACGCCACCACGGCCGCCGTCGCCCGCCGCGTGGGCGCGGGCGACCTCCCGGCCGCGATCCGGCAGGGCATGGACGGCATCTGGCTCGCCCTCCTCCTCGGCGTCGGCGTCGTCGCTCTCACCCTGCCCACGGCGCCCTGGCTCATCGGCCTCTTCGGAGCCTCGGACACCGCGGCGCCCTATGCCGTCACCTACCTCCGGATCTCCAGCCTGGGCATCCCCGCGATGCTGGTCGTCCTGGCCGCCACCGGCGTCCTGCGCGGCCTCCAGGACACCCGTACACCGCTCTACGTGGCCATCGCCGGCTTCGCCACCAACGCCGCGCTCAACATCGCTCTGGTCTACGGGGCCGGTCTCGGGATCGCCGGCTCCGCATGGGGCACGGTCATCGCCCAGTGCGGCATGGCCGCCGCCTATCTCGTCGTGGTCGTACGGGGCGCCCGGCGCCACGGTGCCTCCCTCCGCCCCGACGCGGCCGGCATACGCGCCTCCGCCCAGGCCGGCGTCCCGCTCCTCGTCCGTACGCTCTCGCTCCGCGCGGTCCTGATGATCGCCACGGCCGTCGCGGCCCGGATGGGTGACGCCGAGGTCGCCGCCCACCAGATCATCCTGTCCCTGTGGAGTCTGATGGCCTTCGCCCTGGACGCCATCGCCATCGCGGGCCAGGCCATCATCGGCCGCTATCTCGGCGCGGACGACTCCGAGGGCGCACGTCAGGTCTGCCGCCGCATGGTCCAGTGGGGTGTGGTCTCCGGAGTGGCCCTCGGCGCGCTGCTCATCCTGGCCCGTCCGTTGTTCGTCCCGCTCTTCACCAGCGACGCCACCGTCCAGGACGCCCTGCTCCCGGCCTTGCTCGTGGTCGCGCTGTCCCAGCCGATCTCCGGGGTCGTCTTCGTCCTCGACGGCGTCCTGATGGGCGCGGGGGACGGCCCCTACCTGGCCTGGGCCATGCTGCTGACCCTCGTGGTCTTCGCCCCGGTCGCCCTGCTGGTCCCGGTGCTCGGCGGCGGGCTGACGGCGCTCTGGTGGGCGATGACGCTGATGATGTCGGTCCGGATGGCCACGCTCTGGCTGCGCTCCCGCTCGGGTCGCTGGATCGTCACCGGCGCCACGCGCTGAATGTTTCACGTGAAACGGCGGAAGGGCCGCACCCCGAGGGGTGCGGCCCTTCCTCACTGCTGAGCGCAGTCTGCCAAGGGCAGCGTTACGCGGCGACGATCTCGACGCCGAGCTTCGCGGCAACCTCGGGGTGCAGACGCACGGACACCTGGTGCGAGCCCAGGGTCTTGATCGGCGAACCGAGCTCGACGCGACGCTTGTCGACGTCGGGGCCACCCGCGGACTTGATCGCCGAGGCGATGTCGGCCGGGGTCACGGAGCCGAAGAGACGGCCGGCGTCGCCGGAGCGAACGGCCAGGCGCACCTTCGTACCCTCGAGGCGGGCCTTGATCTCGTTGGCCTGCTCGATGGTCTGGATCTCGTGGATCTTGCGGGCGCGGCGGATCTGCGCCACGTCCTGCTCGCCACCCTTGGTCCAGCGGATCGCGAAACCACGCGGGACCAGGTAGTTGCGGGCGTAGCCGTCCTTGACGTCAACGACGTCGCCAGCGGCACCGAGGCCAGAAACCTCGTGGGTCAGGATGATCTTCATTCGTCGGTCACCCTTTCCTTATCGCGCGGTGGACGTGTAGGGCAGCAGCGCCATCTCACGGCTGTTCTTGACGGCCGTGGCGACGTCACGCTGGTGCTGCGTGCAGTTGCCGGTCACGCGGCGGGCACGGATCTTGCCGCGGTCGGAAATGAACTTCCGCAGCATGTTCGTGTCCTTGTAGTCCACGTAGACGGTCTTGTCCTTGCAGAACGCGCAGACCTTCTTCTTAGGCTTGCGCACAGGCGGCTTCGCCATGGTGTTTCTCCTGTGTGATCAAGAAGTGGGGGTACGAGCTGCTTCCAGGGCTTGCCTAGAAGGGGGGCTCGTCCGAGTAGCCGCCGCCGGAGTTTCCACCCCAGCTGCCTCCGCCGCCCTGCTGCTGGCCGCCGCCGGAGGAGGAGGAGGAGGAGCCGCCGGTCGCCCACGGGTCTTCGGCGGGAGCACCGCCGCCACCCTGCTGGCCACCGCCGGAGTTTCCACCCCAGCTGCCACCGCCGCCGGCCTGCTGGCCGCCACCACCGCCGCCGTATCCACCCTGGCCGCCTCGACCGGTGGTCTTGGTGACCTTGGCCGTGGCGTTCTTGAGGCTGGGGCCGACTTCCTCGACATCCAGCTCGTAGACCGTGCGCTTGACGCCCTCACGGTCCTCATAGGACCGCTGCTTCAGACGGCCCTGCACGACAACGCGCATGCCTCGCTGAAGCGACTCGGCGACGTTCTCCGCCGCCTGACGCCAGACCGAGCAGGTGAGGAAGAGGCTTTCGCCGTCCTTCCACTCATTGGTCTGACGGTCGAAGGTGCGGGGGGTGGACGCGATACGGAACTTCGCGACCGCCGCACCGGACGGGGTGAAGCGCAGCTCGGGGTCGTCGACAAGATTGCCGACGACCGTGATGACGGTCTCGCCTGCCATGGGGGAACCTCTCGGCGGGATTGCTTCTGGCTGCTTTGCTGCTACTCGGACCCGATGACCTCTGAGCTAGATGCTCAGTGGGTCTCGGGACGGAGGACCTTGGTCCGGAGGACCGACTCGTTCAGGTTGAGCTGTCGGTCGAGCTCCTTGACGACCGCAGGCTCGGCCTGCAGGTCGATGACCGAGTAGATGCCCTCGGGCTTCTTCTTGATCTCGTAGGCCAGACGACGACGGCCCCAGGTGTCGACCTTCTCGACCTTTCCGTTGCCCTCACGGACGACAGAAAGGAAGTTCTCGATCAGCGGGGAGACAGCGCGCTCCTCGAGATCGGGGTCGAGGATGACCATCACTTCGTAGTGACGCATGTGGAACCCACCTCCTTTGGACTCAGCGGCCACGGTCGTTCCGTGGCAGGAGGGTCGTGATGCGTAAGCAACGGTAACCGCCACCACTGACAGTCCCCCTCGACGAACGAGGGTCACCGTCGGGATCCGAGACGGACCAGGGCAGACACCGGTGCAGACCGTACAGAGTACCCGGTCATCCCCCTCCGGTTGAAATTCACTGGTGAGGGGACGCAATCTGTACACATCGGATGTAGGCGGCGCTACGATGCGCCGCCTTCCGGCAGGCACGCCAGGAGGTGCCCCATGGCACAGGCAATGCGACCCGACCCCGGCCACTCCCTCTTCGCCACCGACGGCAAACCCCATCCGCTCCAGGACACCCTGGTCGGAGTGACACTGGTGCTGGGCGTCCTCGCCTTCGTCACCGCTCAGTTCGACAACCTGCACCTGCTGAGTTCCTGGTCGGGCCTGATCGGCATCCTGACCGGCGCCTACGGACAGTTCATCTCCGTGACGACCCGCGAACGCTTCCTGCTGATCCTCGGACTCGGCGCGTCGGCGTTCGGCTTCTACCTCGGTATGGCCCACGGAGGCCTCTTCGGCGGCGTCATCAGCTGAGCCCAGCGGCACGTCAGGGCACACGCACCCATTCGGGGCGCTCCTCGGTCACAGTAGGCTTCGGCGCGAGAGCCGGAGCCCCTGACCGATGGGGACACACCTGCCGAGGAGCGCCCCGCATGAGCCTGACCCTGAGGACCATCAGCCGCGAGCAGCATCTGGGTTTCATCCAGAGCCAGCCCGCCGCGAGCCACTGCCAGGTCCCGGCGTGGGCTGATGTGAAGACCGAGTGGCGCTCGGAGAACCTCGGCTGGTTCGACAAGAACGGCGAACTCGTCGGCGTGGGCCTGGTGCTCTACCGCCAGCTCCCGAAGATCAAGCGCTACCTCGCCTATCTGCCCGAGGGCCCGGTCATCAACTGGCACGCGCCCAACCTCGACGACTGGCTGCAGCCGATGCTGGCGCATCTCAAGCAGCAGGGCGCCTTCTCGGTGAAGATGGGCCCGCCGGTCGTCATCCGGCGCTGGGACTCGGCCGCCATCAAGTCCGGCATCCAGGACCCGGACGTCAAGCGCCTCAAGGACGTCGAGGCCACCCACATCGAGCCGCGTGCCTTCGAGGTCGCGGACCGGCTGCGGAAGATGGGCTGGCAGCAGGCCGAGGACGGCGGCGCCGGCTTCGGCGACGTGCAGCCCCGCTACGTCTTCCAGGTCCCGCTCGCGAACCGCTCGCTCGACGACGTCCTCAAGGGCTTCAACCAGCTGTGGCGCCGCAACATCAAGAAGGCCGAGAAGGCCGGTGTCGAGGTCGTCCAGGGCGGCTACGAGGACCTGGCCGAGTGGCAGCGTCTCTACGAGATCACGGCCGTCCGCGACCACTTCCGGCCGCGCCCGCTCTCGTACTTCCAGCGCATGTGGACCGTCCTCAACAACGAGGACCCCAACCGCATGCGGCTCTACTTCGCCCGCCACGACGGCGTGAACCTCTCCGCGGCGACGATGCTCGTCGTCGGCGGCCACGTCTGGTACTCCTACGGCGCCTCCGACAACATCGGCCGTGAGGTCCGGCCCTCGAACGCGATGCAGTGGCGGATGCTGCGCGACGCCTACGCGATGGGCGCGACCGTCTACGACCTGCGGGGCATCTCCGACTCGCTCGACGAGACCGACCACCTCTTCGGGCTCATCCAGTTCAAGGTGGGCACGGGCGGCGAGGCCGTCGAGTACGTCGGCGAGTGGGACTTCCCGCTGAACAAGCTGCTGCACAAGGCGCTCGACATCTACATGTCGCGCCGCTGATCCGTGATGTCGCGCCACCGACCCGTGTCGTGTCGCTGACGTTTCCGTAGTCTCGTACATACCTTTGATACACCGCTGCCATCAGAAAGGTTCCGGGCCGGCCATGGCGCTCTCCCTCTACGTCGACACCGCTCGCTGGCGCGCGCACCAGAAGACCGTCATCGATCAGTTCCCCGGTGTGATTCCGGTCTGCAAGGGCAACGGCTACGGCTTCGGCCATGAGCGCCTCGCGGACGAGGCGGCCCGGTTCGGCGCCGACATGCTCGCCGTGGGCACCACGTACGAGGCCGCGAAGATCAAGGACTGGTTCAGCGGCGACCTGCTGGTGCTCACCCCGTTCCGCCGGGGTGAGGAACCGGTTCCTCTGCCCGACCGGGTCATCCGCTCGGTGTCGTCCGTGGACGGCGTCCACGCCCTGGTGGGCGCCCGGGTCGTC
This sequence comes from Streptomyces sp. NPDC017246, assembly GCF_044331325.1. Lineage (NCBI taxonomy): Bacteria > Bacillati > Actinomycetota > Actinomycetes > Kitasatosporales > Streptomycetaceae > Streptomyces > Streptomyces sp. NPDC017246. The sequence goes on from NZ_JBIRMW010000002.1 coordinate 295,438, forward strand.
ATCGAGTGCATGAGCTCGATGAAGCGCCACGGCGTCCGCGAGGAGGAGCTCCAGCAGCTCCATTCCGCCATCGAGGACGTGCGCCTCGAGGGCTTCGCGCTCCACCTGCCCCTGGACCGCCCGGACGGCACCGACGCCGTCGAGGAGGTCATCGGCTGGATGGACCGGCTGAGGGCCGCCCGGCTGCCGCTGCACACCATGTTCGTCAGCCACCTGCGGGCCCAGGAGCAGGCCAGGCTCCAGCAGCAGTTCCCCCAGACCCACTTCCGCGCCCGCATCGGCACCCGGCTGTGGCTGGGCGACCACGAGGCCACGGAGTACCGCGGCGCGGTCCTCGACGTGACCCGCGTCGCCAAGGGCGACCGGTTCGGCTACCGCCAGCAGAAGGCCGCCTCGGACGGCTGGCTGGTCGTCGTCGCCGGCGGCACCTCGCACGGTGTGGGCCTGGAGGCCCCCAAGGCGATGCACGGCGTCATGCCGCGCGCCAAGGGCGTCGCACGGGCCGGTCTCGCCACCGTCAACCGGAACCTCTCGCCCTTCGTCTGGGCCGGGAAGCAGCGCTGGTTCGCCGAGCCGCCGCACATGCAGGTGTCGATCCTGTTCGTGCCGTCCGACGCCCAGGAGCCCCGGGTCGGCGACGAGCTCGTCGCCCATCTGCGCCACACCACGACGCAGTTCGACCGGCTCGTCGAGCGCTGAGCCGGTCGGTACCGCTCACCCCCGGGAGCCCTGGCCCCCGGGGGTGCCCCATTCCACCCTCGGACCGTCCTCCGTCGCCGGAGCCGCGTGCCGGGCCGGATGTGCGGCCCTGCCCGCGACGAAGACGTCCTCCGCGCCGTCCAGGACGCCCCCCGAGGGGTCGTCCGCGCCGTCCTGCCGGACCGGGTCCTTCTCGGGCGCCAGGATGTCCCGTACGACCATCGCGCAGAGGTACAGGGTGCCCAGCAGGTGCAGCAGGATGGCGAACTGGTAGCCGTCCGCCGGCAGTCCCTGCTTGTTGCCGCCGGTCGTGAAGGCCAGATACATCCAGACGCCCACGAAGTACGTGACCTCGCAGGCCTGCCAGACCAGGAAGTCGCGCCAGCGCGGCCGGGCGAGCACCGCCAGCGGCACCAGCCACAGGACGTACTGCGGTGAGTAGACCTTGTTGGTCAGCACGAACGCGGCGACGACCAGGAACGCCAGCTGGACGAACCGGGGCCTGCGGGGCGCCGTGAACGCCAGGTGGGCGAGACCGGCCACCGCCATCAGCATCAGCAGCAGGGCGTAGAGATTGGCCCGGTCCGGCAGGATCGAATGGCCCGTCCGCTGGCTGATCAGCAGCCACACCGAGCCGAAGTCGACGTTCCTGCGCATGCTGAAGAGGTAGAACTGCTTCCAGCCCTCGGGGGCCAGCAGCATCACGGGCAGGTTGACCACCAGCCACGAACCGGCGAACCCGAGGACGGCGGCGCCGTACTCCCGCCACTTCCCGGCCCGCCAGCAGAGCAGCAGCAACGGGCAGAGGAGCAGGACCGGGTAGAGCTTGGCGGCGGTGGCGAGGCCGAGCAGGATCCCGAAGGCCAACGGGCGCTCGCGCGACCACATCAGGATCGCGGCGGCGGTCAGCGCGACGGCCAGTATGTCCCAGTTGATCGTCGCCGTCAGCGCGATCGAGGGGGCCAGGGCGACGAGCAGCCCGTCCCAGGGACGCAGACGGTGCGTACGGGCCACACAGACCGCCAGGACGGCCGCGCAGACCATCAGCAGCCCCGCGTTGGCCAGCCAGAACGACTGCTCCTGCTGCATGGTGTCACCGCCGCCCGGCGTCAGCCAGGCCGCGACCTCCATGAAGAGACCGGTCAGGACCGGGTACTCCAGGAACGGTATGTCGCCGCCCAGCCGGTCGAAGTAGGGCACCAGACCGTCCGCGAACCCCCGCCCGGAGAACAGGTGCGGGATGTCCGAGTAACAGGCGTGGGTGTACTGGGAGGTCGTGCCCCGGAACCAGGCCCAGTTGTAGCAGGGCAGCTTCTGCACCATGCCCAGGGCGAACATGCCGATGGCCACGAGGGCGATCACCCGCACCGGCGTCAGCTGCCCGGTACCGGTCGCCGCCCGGCGGCCGTAGGGTCCGCCGATCAGTTCGCTGCCCGCGGCGGCCACCTTGTCCCGGTGGGTGGGGATGACCGTCTGCGAGCGGCCCTTCGGCCGGTCCTGCGGCGCGCTCGTCTTCTGGAGGCTCGGCATGGGGACATCCTGCCGTACGTCTCCGGGAAAACGGCGAGGGCCGCCGCGGCCGGCCCGTACGGAAGGTACGGAGCGGACGCGGCGGCCCTCACGGAGTGCCCCGGTCGAGGATCAGGGAACCCAGGTCCCGTCATCGGGTCGGCCGTTCCCGCCGCCGGGCCCGTTGTCCGTCGGTGTGCCGGTAGGCGACGCGGTGCCGGTGGCGGGTGGCGTGGTGGTGGGCTGTCCGGTGTTGCCACCGGGGTCGCCCGGGCCACCGGTGTTGTTGCAGTCCCAGTCCCAGACGCCACAGGTCGTCTTGCCCGGCTTCGGCGTCTTGGTCGTCGGGGGAGTCGTCGTCGGCGTGGCCGGGGGAGTCGTCGTCGGCGTCGGCGTGGTCTCCGTGGGCGTCGGCGTGGCCGTCGGCGTCGGCGTCGGGCTGCTGGCGCCACCGCCGAAGACGGGCTCGGCGCCCTCCAGCTTCTCCGGCTCCGGGAAGTTCTTGACCGGGTAGCTCTCGACGGCCCCGGTCATGTAGTCCTGCCAGATCCGCGACGGGAACGACGAACCGTGGATCTTCGGCTGGTCACCCGTGCCGTACATCTCCAGGAACTTGCGGTTCTTCTTCGTCTCGTCGTCGTCGAACCTGTACATGTCGATCGCGGTCGACAGCTGCGCGGTGTAACCCACGAACCAGGCCGACTTGTTGCCGTCGGTCGTACCGGTCTTGCCGGCCACGTCCCGGCCCGGGATCCGCGCCTTGCGGCCGGTGCCCTCGTCGTCCTCCACGACGTCCCGCAGGACGTCGGTGACGTTGTTGGCGACGGCAGGGGTGAAGGGGGTCTTGGGCGCCGCCTTGTGCTGGTGGACCACGACCCCCTCCTTCTTCACCTTCTCCACCGAGTAGGGGTCGTTCTGCTCACCCTCGTTGGCGAAGGTCGCGTAGGCGCCGGCCATGCGGATGGCACTCGGGCTGGAGACACCGAGCGAGAAGGACGGGAACTCGCCCGGCAGGAGCGAGTCCGGGCGGAGGCCCGAGTCGACCGCGGTCTCGCGGACCTTGTCGATGCCGATGTCCATGCCGAGCTGCACGTACGGCGAGTTCGCCGACTTGATCATGGCCCGGCGCAGGGTCATGTCCTTGTAGCTCGCGCCGTCGTCATTGGTCTGGAGCCACTCCTCGCCCTTGTCGTCGTGCCAGATGTCGCCGTTGTACTTCCGGATCTTCAGCTTGTCCTTGCCGGAGTAGCGGCTCTTGTCCGGATCCACGAGGGTGCGGCTGGAGGCGTCCTGGGTCGGCCCCAGGTCCTTGTCCCGGACCCCGTACTTCATCGCGGCGGCGAGCACGAAGGGCTTGAACGTCGATCCGACCTGGGCGCCGGTGTTGTCGGCGTTGCTCCGGAAGTGCTTGGTCGCGTCGACACCGCCGTATATGGCGACGATCTTCCCGGTCGCCGTGTCGACGGAGGCACCGCCGAACTGCACGTGCGTGTCCGTCTCCGGGCGCTTCTTCGGCTTGATGTACTCGTCGAGGATCTTGTTGACCGACTTCTCGAGCGCGTTCACCTTCGGCTTCTGGAAGGTCGTGAAGATCTCGTAGCCGCCACGCTCGAGGTCCTGCTCGGTGATGCCGAACTGGGCGTTCACGTTCGCCTTGGCGGTGCTGACCAGGTAACCGATCTGACCGCTCAGGTTGGCGCTCTTCTTGGGCCCCTCGACCTTCGGGAAGGTCGTGTACTTCGCGCGCTCCGCGGCGGGGAGGTGCCCGTCGTTCTTCATCTCGTCGAGGATCCACGACCACCGCTTGGTGGCACGGTCCGTGTTCTTCTCGGGCGTGGCCTCGGGGTCGATCTCGGGGTAGCCGGCGGGGTCGTAGTACGTCGCGCCCTTGAGGACCGCGGCGAGCAGCGCCGACTGGCTGGGGTTGAGCTTCTCGGCATCCGTGTTGAAGTAGGCACGGGCCGCCGCCTGTACACCGTAGGCGCCTCGCCCGTAGTACGCGGTGTTCAGATAGCCGGCCATGATCTCGTCCTTCTCGACCTCGCCGCCCACCTTCATGGAGATGAAGAGTTCCTTCACCTTCCGGCTGAGGGTCTGCGACTGATCGTCAAGACGGTTGTTCTTCACGTACTGCTGGGTGATCGTCGAACCACCCTGGGTCTCGCCGCCCTTGGCCATGTTCCACACGGCGCGGCCGATACCCATGGGGTCGATTCCGGAGTCGTCCCAGAACGTCTTGTTCTCGGCCGAGATCACCGCGTTCTGCATGGACAGCGGGATCTTCGCGAACGGGACGATCTGGCGGTTCGTACCACTGCCCGTCGCGACCATCCGGGTCCCGTCGGCCCAGTAGTAGATGTTGTTCTGCGACTTCGCGGTCAGAGCCTCGTTGGGGATCTCGACCTGCGAATACGCGAAAGCGGCCGCGCCCATCAGGCTCGCCGTGAAGAAAAGGAACGTACCCGTCACGAGCTTCCACGACGGCATCCAGCGACGCCAGCCGTACTTGTCGTACCTCGGGTAGTCGATCACCCGCTTCTTGCCCGGCGGGCGCCCACCGGAGCCACGCCCGGGACCGCTGCCGCGGCCTCCACCGCCGCCGCCACGCCGTCCACCCCCGGGGCCACCAGGGCCTCCGGGGCCGGCCTCGGCCCCCTTCCGGCGGCTGCCGCGCTGGGCGGCCCTCCTGGCCTCCGCGCGGCCCCCGTAGGGGCGCTGCTCCTCCCCATGGGAGGAAGCGGGTCCGTACGAGGCCGACGGGGCCCCCGTACCGACGTCCTGGGCCGGGGCCGACCTGCGGCCCACCGGCTGCTGGGCAGCGCGCCGTGCCGCCGCGCGACCGCCCGTCGGCGGCTGCTGCGGCGGCATTTTGCGACGATGCTCGCTCATCGAACGACTACTCCTCGGGCAGGCACATACGCCTGGAAGCGGCAGTTGAGTTCCGGTCCCCCCGAAATGCGCACGGCTGGGACCCCATCGGAGGCCCCTCCGTCCGCAGCCGGTCACCCGGAGCACTGACGCCCCACGGCATCGCTCGGTTCCCGGTGTTCTGCATGCCGCACAGACTACGCACGACCAAAACCCACGTAGGGCCGGAGTTCACCCCAAATCAGGCAAGTCGATCGCTGTGAATTGACGATGTGACGCCGGTCACGGCGGTCCCACTTGTCGAGACAGAGAGGCCGTTCTATCGTGCTGATGTATCGAGTCGATACATCAGCACGGCATAAGAGCCCCGAAGGCGGAGGAGGAGGCGACGAATGAGCAGACGCTCCGGCATCCTCGAGTTCGCCGTTCTCGGCCTGCTGCGCGAGGCTCCGATGCACGGGTACGAGCTGCGGAAGCGCCTCAACACCTCGCTGGGCGTCTTCCGGGCCTTCAGCTACGGAACGCTGTATCCCTGCCTCAAGACGCTGGTCGCCAACGGCTGGTTGATCGAGGAACCGGGCAGCGCTCCCGAGGAGGCCCTGGCCGCTTCACTCGCAGGACGCCGAGCCAAGATCGTCTACCGGTTGACGTCCGCGGGTAAGGAGCACTTCGAGGAGCTCCTCTCCCACACCGGCCCGGACGCCTGGGAGGACGAGCACTTCGCCGCACGCTTCGCCTTCTTCGGGCAGACCGAGCGCGAGGTGCGGATGCGCGTCCTGGAAGGCCGCCGCAGCCGGCTGGAGGAGCGCCTGGAGAAGATGCGCGCCTCCCTGGCCCGGACCCGCGAGCGCCTCGACGACTACACGCTTGAGCTGCAGCGCCACGGTATGGAGTCCGTGGAGCGCGAAGTGCGCTGGCTGAACGAGCTCATCGAGAGCGAGCGGGCGGGGCGGGATCAGCGATCCGGTCCCGAGGCCCCTCCTCTGCACGACAACGATTCTGGAGAAACGGGCGGCCTGCCCCGGCACGGGGGCAGTACCCGGCCGGATCCGTCCGACGACACCGCCAAGTGAAACCCTGCGCACAGCAGGGCTTCCACGATCTAACAGGGAGCAACCGGAATGGGTTCGGTTCGCGTAGCCATCGTCGGCGTGGGCAACTGCGCCGCCTCGCTGGTGCAGGGCGTCGAGTACTACAAGGACGCCGACCCGGCGGCCAAGGTGCCCGGCCTGATGCACGTCCAGTTCGGCGAGTACCACGTCGGTGACGTCGAGTTCGTCGCCGCGTTCGACGTCGACGCGAAGAAGGTCGGCCTCGACCTCTCCGACGCCATCGGCGCCAGCGAGAACAACACCATCAAGATCTGCGACGTCCCGAGCGCGGGCGTCACGGTCCAGCGCGGTCACACGCTCGACGGTCTCGGCAAGTACTACCGCCAGACCATCGAGGAGTCCGCCGAGGAGCCGGTCGACGTCGTCCAGATCCTCAAGGACCGCCAGGTCGACGTCCTCGTCTGCTACCTGCCGGTGGGCTCCGAGGCCGCTGCGAAGTTCTACGCGCAGGCCGCCATCGACGCCAAGGTCGCCTTCGTCAACGCCCTTCCGGTCTTCATCGCCGGCACCAAGGAGTGGGCGGACAAGTTCACCGAGGCGGGCGTCCCGATCGTCGGCGACGACATCAAGTCGCAGGTCGGCGCGACCATCACGCACCGCGTGATGGCGAAGCTGTTCGAGGACCGCGGTGTCCGTCTTGAGCGCACGATGCAGCTCAACGTCGGCGGCAACATGGACTTCAAGAACATGCTCGAGCGCGAGCGCCTGGAGTCCAAGAAGATCTCCAAGACGCAGGCCGTCACCTCGCAGATCCCCGACCGCGAGCTGGGCGAGAAGAACGTCCACATCGGTCCGTCGGACTACGTGGCCTGGCTGGACGACCGCAAGTGGGCGTACGTGCGCCTCGAGGGCCGTGCCTTCGGCGACGTTCCGCTGAACCTGGAGTACAAGCTCGAGGTGTGGGACTCCCCGAACTCGGCGGGTGTCATCATCGACGCCCTGCGCGCCGCGAAGATCGCCAAGGACCGCGGCATCGGCGGCCCGATCCTCTCCGCGTCCTCGTACTTCATGAAGTCCCCGCCGGTGCAGTACTTCGACGACGAGGCCCTGGCCAACGTCGAGAAGTTCATCAAGGGTGAGGTCGAGCGCTAAAGCGCCGCACGCTTGTCGATCGAGGGTCCCCGCGGCACTGCCCGGGGGCCCTCTTCGTATGTGAGTCTTTCTGCCATGTCCGTCGTACGTGATCTGCGCGTACTCCTGCGCCTGACGAACTTCCGCCGCCTGCTCGCCGTCCGGCTGCTCTCCCAGTGCGCCGACGGGGTCTACCAGGTGGCCCTGGCCACGTACGTCGTCTTCTCCCCCGAGAAACAGACCTCCCCGGCCGCCATCGCCTCCGCCATGGCGGTCCTCCTGCTTCCGTACTCGATCGTCGGGCCCTTCGCCGGAGTGCTCCTCGACCGCTGGCAGCGCCGCCAGGTCTTCCTGTACGGCAACCTCCTGCGCGCCCTGCTCGCCGGAGGGACCGCCGTACTCATCCTCGTCTCCGTCCCCGAGTGGCTCTTCTACGCCTCCGCGCTCTCCGTCACGGCCGTCAACCGCTTCGTGCTCGCGGGGCTCTCGGCCTCCCTCCCGCGTGTCGTCGACGCCGAACGGCTGGTCGTGGCGAACTCGCTCTCCCCCACCGCCGGCACCCTCGCCGCGACCCTGGGCGGCGGTCTCGCGTTCGGCATCCAGCTGATCGCCGCCAGGTCCGACGCGGCCGTGGTGGCCTTCGGGGCCGTCCTCTACTTCTGCGCCGCCCTCGCCTCGCTGAGGATGTCCCGGGAGCTCCTCGGGCCGGATCCGGGCCTCGTACCGCAGCGCCTCGCCCAAGCGCTCGCCTCCACGGCCCGAGGGCTGGCCGCGGGGCTGAGGCACCTGGCCGAGCGCCGGCCGGCCGCCCGTGCCCTCATCGCCGTGGGCCTCCTGCGCTTCTGTTACGGCGCGCTGCTCGTCACCGTGCTGATGCTTTGCCGCTACGCGTGGAGCTCCACGGAGTCCGAAGGGCTGGGGCTTCTCGGACTCGCCGTCGCCGCCTCGGGCGCGGGCTTCTTCGCGGCGGCCGTGCTCTCGCCCTGGGCGGTGGGCCGGCTCGGCCCCTTCGGCTGGATGACGGTGTGCGCGGCCACGGCCGCTGTGCTCGTACCGGCGCTGGGCCTGACCTTCACGCCCGCCCCCTTCCTCGTCGCCGCCTTCGTCCTCGGGCTCATCACCCAGGGGGCCAAGATCGCGACGGACACGGTGGTGCAGACCTCCGTGGACGATGCCTACCGGGGCAGGGTCTTCGCGCTGTACGACGTGCTGTTCAACGTGGCCTTCGTGGCCGCGGCGGGGGTGGCGGCGCTGATGCTGCCGCCGGACGGCCGTTCCGCCCTGCTGGTCGGCCTGGTGGCGGCGATCTACGCGGCGATCGCCCTGGCGCTGCGAGGGGAACGCATGGAGGGGTGATGTTTCACGTGAAACACCACCCCTCACAGGTGCCGGGTCCGCCGTTGTTTCACGTGAAACAACGAGGCGCCCGGCCACGGCTCAGCTCTGCGCGGCCCACCACTCCTTGAGCGCGGTGACGGCCTGGTCGTGCTCCATCGGCCCGTTCTCCAGCCGGAGCTCCAGCAGGAACTTGTACGCCTGCCCGATGGCGGGACCGGGGCCGATGCCCAGGATCTCCTGGATCTGGTTGCCGTCGAGGTCGGGGCGGATCGCGTCGAGCTCCTCCTGCTCCTGGAGGACGGCGATGCGGTCCTCCAGGCCGTCGTAGGCGCGGGAGAGCGCGCCCGCCTTCCGCTTGTTGCGGGTGGTGCAGTCCGAGCGGGTCAGCTTGTGCAGCCGCGAGAGCATCGGCCCGGCGTCCCGGACGTACCGGCGCACGGCCGAGTCCGTCCACTCGCCGGTTCCGTAGCCGTGGAAGCGGAGGTGCAGCTCCACGAGCCGCGAGACATCCCTGATCAACTCATTGGAGTACTTCAGGGCGGTCATGCGCTTCTTGGTCATCTTCGCGCCGACCACCTCGTGGTGGTGGAAGGAGACCCGGCCGTCCTTCTCGAAGCGACGGGTCCGCGGCTTGCCGATGTCGTGGAGCAGCGCGGCGAGGCGCAGCACCAGGTCGGGACCTTCCTGCTCCAGATCGATGGCCTGGTCGAGCACGGTCAGGGAGTGCTCGTAGACGTCCTTGTGACGGTGGTGCTCATCGCTCTCCAGGCGCAGGGCGGGCAACTCGGGGAGCACATGGTCGGCGAGACCGGTGTTCACGAGAAGCCCGAGGCCCTTCCTCGGGTGGGTGGAGAGCAGCAGCTTGTTGAGTTCGTCACGGACCCGCTCGGCGGAGACGATCTCGATCCGGCCGGACATCTCCTTCATCGCCGTGACGACCTCGGGGGCGACCTCGAAGTCCAGCTGGGCGGCGAATCGCGCGGCCCGCATCATGCGCAGAGGGTCGTCGGAGAACGACTCCTCCGGCGTGCCCGGCGTGCGCAGCACCCGGGCGGCAAGGTCCTCGAGGCCGCCGTACGGGTCGATGAACTCCTTCTCCGGGAGGGCCACGGCCATGGCGTTGACAGTGAAGTCACGCCGGACGAGGTCCTCGTCGATGGAGTCGCCGTAGGAGACCTCGGGCTTGCGCGAGGTCCGGTCGTACGCCTCCGAGCGGTACGTGGTGACCTCGATCTCGAAGCGCTGATCAGCGTCTCCGACGCGGGCGTCCTTCTGGCAGCCGACCGTCCCGAAGGCGATGCCGACCTCCCACACGGCGTCGGCCCAGGGGCGGACGATCTTCAGAACGTCCTCGGGGCGGGCGTCGGTGGTGAAGTCCAGGTCGTTGCCGAGCCGGCCGAGCAACGCGTCCCGAACCGAGCCGCCGACCAGCGCAAGGCTGAACCCGGCCTCCTGGAAACGGCGGGCGAGGTCGTCGGCGACAGGGGACACACGCAGCAGTTCGCTGACCGCGCGGCGTTGCACCTGGCTCAGTGCAGTCGGGGTGTCTTCGTTGGCGTTCGGCACAACAGAAAAGGGTACGTGCCCCGGCCCGTGGCGACGTCCCCGTTTTCCCGTGGACCGGGCCTCGGGAGCCCCCGGACAGGCTCCGGTCGAAGATCGGCTGGAGCAGTCCCCGGCACTTGCTCCCAGCGTGCCTCGTTACCATGCCTGGACACAGCAACCGGGAACCATCTACACCACTGGCATCACAGACAACGACGAGGACGGGCGAACGCGTGGCCGAGGCGGCAGACACCCAGGGAACCGGTCCCTCACCTGCCCGCCGATGGCTGCGGCGCACAATCACCGTCGCCGTCGGGGCGCCACTCCTCGCCGGCCTGCTCCAGGCCCCGGCCGTGACCTCCCCCGCATCCGCGGCCGAGGACCCCACCGGTTCGAAGACCGTCGATGTGTCTCTCGACACGCTGGCCCCCAGCGCCCCCGTCGAGGGGGACACGGTCACCGTCACCGGAACGGTCACCAACCGGAGCAGGAAGACGGTGACCGACGCGACCGTGGAGCTGAGCGTCGGCCCCCGGATGACGAGCCGCAGCGAGATCGAGCGGGTGACGGGGCGGACCGGCTACCGCCCCGACAGCGACCCGGCCCCCCTCGAGGACACCCCCGAGGTCAAGATCTCCCGGCTGGGCGCCGGACTCAGTACCGAGTTCTCCCTCTCCGTGCCGGTCTCCGAGCTCGGCTTCGACGAGGCGGGCGTCTACCAGCTGGGCGTCTCCCTCACCGGGCAGACCCCGGACCGGCGCTACGACCGCGTCCTCGGCATCGAGCGGACCTTCGTGCCCTACCAGCCCGAGGCCACCGAGAAGAGGACCCAGCTCACCTACCTCTGGCCGCTGATCTCCTCGGCCCATGTCTCGGCGGAGACGGCCACCGACGACCAGCAGACCCCGGTCTTCGAGGACGACGCCCTGGCGACCGAGCTGAAGCCCGGCGGGCGGCTCGACCAGATGGTCTCGCTGGGCAAGGACCTCCCGGTCACCTGGGTGGTCGACCCCGACCTGCTGGCCTCCGTCGACGCCATGGCGAACGGCTACCAGGTCAAGGAAGGCACCCTGCACGTCCCCGGCACGAACCAGGCCGTCGCCGAGCGGTGGCTGAACGCGCTGGAGAAGGCGGTCCAGGGCCACAAGGTCGTCGCCCTTCCCTTCGCGGACCCCGACCTCGCCTCCCTCGCCCACCGCGGCAAGGACGTGCCCGGCTCGCTGGGACACCTCCAGTCGGCGACCGCACTCGCCGGGACCACGGTCGAGACCGTCCTCCACGTCCAGCCCTCCACCGACTTCGCCTGGCCCGCCGACGGAGCCGTCGACCCGTCGATCCTGGCGGTGGCGACCTCGGCCGGCGCCGACAAGGTGATCGCCCGCAGCGACAGCGTCCGCGACGATCTCTCCTACACGGCCACCGCGGCCCGCCCCTTCGGCGACGGCAGCACGACGGCCGTGGTGAGCGACGCCCTCCTGTCCACCGCCTTCGAAGGCGACATGGTCCGGGCGGAGAAATCCACGCTCGCGGTCCAGGAATTCCTCGCCCAGTCCCTCGCGATCACCCTGGAACAGCCGGAGGACCAGCGCAGCGTCGTGGTCGCCCCGCAGCGGGTCCCGAGCATCTCCCAGGCGCAGACCATGGCGACCGCCCTGCGCGGGCTCTCCGCCAAGCGCTGGAGCCAGCCCAGCGACCTCCTGGCGGCGGCCGCGGCCAAGCCGGACCCGGACGCCTCCACCGCGGTGCCCAGCAGCTCCCGGTACCCGAAGAAGCTGCGCGACAGCGAGCTTCCGGTCCAGGCCTTCCGCGACATGAAGACCACCCGCGACGAGCTGGACGACTTCAAGGTCATCCTCAGCGCCAAGGACCGCGTGGTGACCCCGTTCGGCAACGCGATCAACCGCGAGATGTCGACCTCGTGGCGGGGACAGGCCAGGGCCGCGGCGCTCTACCGGATCAACGTCCTGGAGTATCTGCAGACCCTCACCGAGGGGGTCCAGCTGGTCGACAAGTCCGACCTCACCCTCTCCGGCCGCAGCGCGACGATCCCCGTGACCGTCCAGAACAAGCTGCTCCAGGACGTGCACCTCGTCCTGCGGCTCACCTCCGACAACAAGCACCGGCTGCAGCTGAACGGCGAAGGGGCCGCCGAACTGCCCGTGAGGATCAGCGGCGGACACAGCCAGTCGGTGAAGTTCACCGCCTCCGCCAACGTCAACGGCCAGGTGCCGATGACCGCCCAGCTCTACACCGACGACGGCACCCCGTACGGGCAGCCGATGACTTTCACGGTGAAGGTCTCCGAGATCACCGCCACGGTGATGCTCGTGATCGCCGGTGGCGTCCTGCTCCTCGTCCTGGCCGGTGTCCGGATGTACAGCCAGCGCAAGCGGGTGGCCGCTCGGAGCGCCGCGACCGAAGCGGCGGAGGCGGCCACCGCGCCGGAGGAGACGGACCCCGAGCCGGACGAGGACACGGACACGGCGCCGGAGGACGCGGAGGCTCCCTCGGAGCAACCCGGCAGGGACGAACCCGAGCAGCCGAGTGACCCGACAGCGGACACCGGGCACGAAAGCGGCGGCCCGTCGGGCCCGGGTGAGAAAGTGGACCGTTGAGCGATGTCGTGGCCGGTCGGCCGGGGACGATGAGGTGGGGTAACCATGAACGCGCCGTACGACGGTGACCGCGGCCAGGGCGCGGGCGGCACCCCGCCGTCCGGTGGGACGCCCGCGGCACCCTCCGGCTCCGGCTACCCGCCGGTGCCGCCCCCGCAGCAGGGCGCCCCTGTCCCGCAGGGGCAGGACCCCTACGCCCAGGACCCCTACGGCCAGAACCCGTACGCCCAGGACCCCTACGTCCAGGACGCCTTCACCCACGACCCCTACCGCGCCCAGGACCTGTCCGCGCAGGACCCGGTGACCGAGGCGCTCTACGACCGCGCCGCGCATCCGCCGCCCCCGCCCGGCACCTACCAGGAGCCGCAGCCGCTCTACCAGCAGCCGGCCGCGCCCCAGCACGCCCCCGACCCCCGGGTGTGGGCACAGACCCCGGCACCGGAGCCCGAGGGCCCCTCGCGTCACCTGCCGTACGGCGACGACGCGCGGACGGTCCAGTTCACCGGCGTCGACGACCTCGTGACCCGGGCCGGCGAGGAGCAGCCCGAGCCGGACGCCTTCGCGCACCTCTACCGGGACCAGCAGACGCCAGGCCAGGTGCCCCCGCCCGCCCCGGAGCCGGACCCCATGCCCGCCCCCGCCCCCAAGAAGTCCGGGCGCGCCTCCGGGCTGCTGAAGTCGAGCGCGGTGATGGCGGCCGGCACCCTGGTGTCCCGGCTCACCGGCTTCGTCCGCAGCCTGGTCATCACCGGCGCACTCGGAGCCGCCCTGCTGGGCGACACCTTCACCATCGCCTACACACTGCCGACGATGATCTACATCCTCACCGTCGGCGGCGGCCTCAACTCGGTCTTCGTCCCGCAGCTCGTCCGCTCGATGAAGAACGACGAGGACGGCGGCGAGGCCTACGCCAACCGGCTCCTCACCCTGGTCATGGTGGCGCTCGGCGCGATCGTGCTCCTCGCCGTCTTCGCGGCGCCGGTCCTGATCCGGCTGATGTCGAACACCATCGCCGACGACGCCGCGGCCAACAGCGTGGCCGTGACCTTCGCCCGCTACTGCCTGCCCACGATCTTCTTCATGGGTGTGCACGTGGTGATGGGTCAGATCCTGAACGCACGCGGCAAGTTCGGCGCGATGATGTGGACCCCGGTCCTCAACAACATCGTCATGATCGTCACCTTCGGCCTGTTCATCTGGGTCTACGGCACCTCCGCCGAGTCCCACATGGGTGTCCAGACCATCCCGGACGACGGCATCCGCCTGCTCGGCATCGGCACCCTGCTCGGACTCGTCGTCCAGGCCCTGGCGATGATCCCGTACCTGCGTGAGACGGGCTTCCGCTTCCGGCCCCGCTTCGACTGGAAGGGCCACGGGCTCGGCAAGACGGTCAAGCTCGCCAAGTGGACCGTTCTCTTCGTCCTCGCCAACCAGGCGGGCGTCCTGGTCGTCACCCAGCTCGCCACGGCCGCCGGTGAGGAGTCCGGGAAGAACGGTGCGGGCTTCCTCGCCTACTCGAACGCCCAGCTGATCTGGGGCATGCCGCAGGCCATCATCACGGTCTCCGTCATGGCCGCGCTGCTGCCCCGGATCTCCCGCGCCGCCCACGACAACGACCCCGGTGCCGTCCGGGACGACATCTCGCAGGGACTGCGCAACTCGGCCGTCGCGATCGTCCCGGTCTCCTTCGCCTTCCTGGCGCTCGGCGTCCCGATGTGCACGCTGCTCTACGCCTCCAGCGGTGTCGAGGCCGCCCAGGGCATGGGCTTCATCCTGATGGCCTTCGGCCTCGGTCTGATCCCCTACTCCGTCCAGTACGTCGTGCTCCGCGGCTTCTACGCCTACGAGGACACCCGGACGCCCTTCTACAACACGGTCATCGTCGCCGCCGTCAACGCGGCCGCCTCGGCGATCTGTTACGTCGTCCTGCCCGCCCAGTGGGCCGTCGTCGGCATGGCCGCCTCGTACGGCCTCGCCTACGCCGTCGGTGTCGGCATCGCCTGGCGCCGCCTTCGCAAGCGCCTGGGCGGCGATCTGGACGGCACCCAGGTGATGCGGACCTACGCGCGCCTCTGCATGGCCTCCGTGCCCGCCGCCATCGTCTCCGGCGCCGTCGGCTTCGGCCTGCTGAAGCTCCTCGGCGAGGGCGCGTTGGGCTCGCTCGTCGCCCTGCTCATCGGCGGAGTGGTGCTGCTCGGCGTCTTCTTCGTGGCGGCCAAGCGCATGCGGATCACGGAGCTGAACACCCTGGTCGGAATGGTGCGCGGACGTCTGGGACGCTGAACCGGCGGGACCCGCACAACCATCGGGGGGAACCGCGTGTCGTGCATAGCGTCCAACTGTGGGCACAATTGGCTTGGCTGTTGGATGTGGCGCAACGGATGGGGAGGCAGGGAACGACGGTGGCGGAACGTAGCACGGCTGCCGTCGACGTGGCCGACAACAGCGGTGACGACCCGCTGACCGCCAAGGCGGACACGGCCGCGACCGACGGGGTGGCGGACAAGCAGAAGACGGCGGAGAAGTCCGCCGAGGCCACGGAGAAGAAGGCGGTCGAACGACAGAGCGGCGAACAACCCTCCATCACGGCACCGGAACTGCACAGCGGCCACAAGTTGGCCAGACGGTACCGGCTGGAGGAGTGCGTCACCCGTCTGGACGGCTTCAGCAGCTGGCGTGCCGTCGACGAGAAACTGCGGCGTGCCGTCGGGGTGCATCTGCTGCCCGCGGACCACCCCAGGGCACGTTCGGTTCTGGCCGCGGCCCGTTCCTCGGCCCTCCTCGGCGACCCTCGCTTCGTGCAGGTCCTCGACGCCGTCGAGGAGAACGACCTCGTGTACGTCGTGCACGAGTGGCTGCCCGACTCCACCGAGCTGACCGCCCTGCTCGCGGCCGGCCCGCTGGAGCCCCACGACGCCTACCAACTCGTCAGCCAGGTCTCCCAGGCCATGGCCGCCGCCCACCGCGAAGGCCTCGCCCACCTCCGGCTCACGCCGAGCGCCGTCCTGCGCAGCTCCACCGGCCAGTACCGGATCCGTGGACTCGCCGTGAACGCCGCCCTGCGCGGCATCACCGCCGAACGTCCGCAGCGCAACGACACCGAGGCCATCGGCGCACTCCTGTACGCCGCGCTCACCCAGCGCTGGCCGTACGACAGCGACGCCTACGGACTCTCCGGCCTGCCCAAGGGCGTCGGCCTGCTCCCGCCCGACCAGGTACGCGCCGGTGTCCACCGGGGCCTCTCCGAGATCGCCATGCGCGCCCTGGCCAACGACGGGGCCACCGCGTCGCGTCAGGAGCCGCCCTGCACGACGCCGGACGAGCTGGCCAAGGCCGTGGCCGCGATGCCCCGTGTGAAGCCGCCGGAGCCCGAGTTCGCCTCCCCGCCCGACTACCAGCGCACGACCTACCAGCAGGGCACGTACGGGCGCCCTCAGCCCCGTCCGCCGGTCACCCAGCCGGTGGTCATCCCGCCGCCCCCGCTGCAGAGCCGTACCGGCAAGGCGCTGAAGTGGGCGGTCTCCGCCCTGCTGATCGCCGCCCTGGGCCTCGGCAGCTGGCAGATCGCGGACCGGCTCCTCGGCCAGGACGACCCGATCAAGCCTCCGAACACGTCTCCGACGATCGACGACGAGAAGCCCGAGCCGCCCAAGCCGCTCGCGATCGAGTCCGCCGAGGAGTACGCGCCCGACGGGAAGCCCCAGAACCCCGAGAGCGTCGGCAACACCTACGACAGCGACAGCTCCTCGTACTGGCGCACCAAGACCTTCGTCGGCGGCCCCGTCCTTGCGCCGTACAAGCAGGGTGTCGGGATCGTCTACGACCTGGGGAGCGAGCGGAACGTCTCGTCGGCGTCCATAGCTCTCCGCTACGGCGGCCCGCACACGACCGTCACCCTGTACGCGGCGGACGCGATGTCGCCCTCCGGCACCCCGGACTCCATGAAGAAGATCGCCACGGTCGAGACCTCGGACTCGACGGCGAAGCCGGAGACCAAGACGCCGGTCAAGACGCGCTATGTGCTGCTGTGGATGACCTCCGCGCCGTACTCCAGCGGGGACGAGTACTTCGGGGCCGGCTTCAAGCAGGCCATCACGAACGTCTCCTTCGAGGGGACCACCCCCTAACCACGACCACGCCCCACCGATGAGCGCCGAGCCCAGCTCGGCGCTCATTTACTTCCGGGCACGGACCGGATTGAATGCCTGCACGGCTGCCGAGCGAGGAGGGGAACCGTGGCACCAGCGGCTGACGATCCCCGGACCGCGACGGACGACGCCCTACTGGCACGCCATGTCGCCGGGGACCCCGATGCCTTCGGTGAGCTCGTACGGCGACACCGCGACCGGCTGTGGGCCGTGGCCCTGCGCACCCTGGGGGACCGCGAGGAGGCCGCTGACGCCGTCCAGGACGCCCTGCTCTCGGCCTTCCGGGCCGCCCACACCTTCCGCGGCCAGTCGGCCGTCACCACCTGGCTCCACCGCATCACGGTGAACGCCTGCATCGACCGCGCCCGCAAGACCGCCTCCCGCAAGACCGCCTCCGTCGACGACCCCGCCCGGTTCGAGCAGCTCCTCGAACCCCATGAGTCCGCCGAGGCCCCCGCCGAGCGCCAGGACCTCCACCGGGAGCTGCTGGCCGCGCTCGCCACACTGGCCCCGGACCAGCGCGCCGCCCTCGTCCTGGTCGACATGCAGGGATACCCGGTCGCCGAGGCGGCCCGTATCCTCGGCGTCCCCACCGGCACGGTGAAGAGCCGCTGCGCGCGCGGACGGGCACGGCTGCTTCCGATGGTCACTCATCTGCGCGCCGACACGGTGGGTAACGAGGCCCCCGATGGGGGAAGGAACCGGACGCCGGGGACATCCGTCCCACCGGTGCCGGGGCCGACGGACACCGGACCGACTGATCCAGCTGCTGTGAAGGGCGGAGGTGGGCGCACGTGACTTCCACGGCCGGCAGGGCCAACACCACACAGCACCCGGACGTCTCGGAAATCTCCGATCTGACCGAGGGGCTCCTCTCGCCGACCCGCTCCGCCGCCGTCCGGCGGCATCTGGACGGCTGTCCCCTCTGCGCGGACGTACGGTCCTCCCTCGAGGAGATCCGCGGCCTGCTCGGCACCCTCCCCGGACCGCCCCGGATGCCCGCGGACATCGCCGGACGGATCGATGCCGCCCTGGCCGCCGAAGCCCTTCTCAATGCCACCACGCCGGACTCCGACGCCCCTGTTTCACGTGAAACATCGCGCACCCCGTCGGAAGCGGCGCCCTCCGTCACTCCCCGTCCGGCCACGGACCGTCCTGCCGGGCGTCCCGGCGCCACCACCGGTCCCGGCCGGAACGGGAAGCCTCGACGCCGTCGGATCGCTCTGCTCTCCACGCTCGGCGCCGCCTTCGGAGCCGTGGTCCTCGGGACGAGCCTGTACCTCAGCCAGGCGGGCAACCTGACCGCCGACGGGGGCGCGGCCGACACCAAGAAGGCCGACACCGTCGCCGGAGCGGCCCTGAGCCCCTTCTCCGGCGCTCCGGTCGAAGACCGGGTCCACGCGCTCCTCGCCGAGGGCGGCACGGCCAGGACTCCCCAGGGAGTCGGACCGGAATCGATGTCCGCGGAAGCCGGCACCACGGCCCCCGAGCGGAACAGGGACGGAGCCGTCCCCGGCTGCGTCCTGGCCGGCACGGGCCGCACCGACGCGGTCCTGGGCCAGGAGAAGGGCGAGTACCAGGGAACGCCCGCCTATCTGCTGGTCCTCTCGGATCCCGCGGACAGCGGCCGGGTCCAGGCCTATGTACTCGATGCCTCCTGCGCGGATCGAACCACCGCGAGCAGAAGCCCGGCCGCCGATCTCCTGTTCAGTGAGACATACCCCCGCTCCTGACCTCGCTTCCCGTCCGGCCACGGTGCCGTGCGGCGGTCTCGGGAATGTACGCCCCTTAGGATCCGTTGGGTGGGGTGAGAGTGACCGAGGCGACCGCCCCCGTAGGCAGTAGCAGTCTGCAGAGACGAGGAAGAAACCCGTGAGCGACGTCCGTAACGTGATCATTATCGGCTCGGGGCCCGCGGGTTACACCGCCGCGCTCTACACCGCCCGAGCGTCGCTGAACCCCCTGGTCTTCGAAGGTGCCGTCACCGCCGGTGGCGCACTGATGAACACGACCGAGGTCGAGAACTTCCCCGGCTTCCGTGACGGCATCATGGGCCCGGACCTGATGGACAACATGCGAGCCCAGGCCGAGCGATTCGGCGCCGAGCTGGTCCCCGACGATGTCATCGCCGTGGACCTGACCGGTGACATCAAGACCGTCACCGACACCGCAGGCACCGTGCACCGCGCCAAGGCCGTCATCGTCACCACCGGCTCCCAGCACCGCAAGCTCGGCCTCCCGAACGAGGACACGCTCTCCGGCCGCGGTGTCTCCTGGTGCGCCACCTGCGACGGGTTCTTCTTCAAGGACCAGGACATCGCCGTCGTCGGCGGCGGCGACACCGCGATCGAGGAGGCCACCTTCCTCTCGCGCTTCGCCAAGTCCGTCACGATCGTCCACCGCCGGGACAGCCTGCGTGCCTCGAAGGCCATGCAGGAGCGCGCCTTCGCCGACCCGAAGATCTCCTTCGCCTGGGACAGCGAGGTCACCGAGATCCACGGTGAGCAGAAGCTCAGCGGCCTGACCCTGCGCGACACGAAGACCGGCGAGACCCGCCAGCTGCCCGTCACCGGCCTCTTCATCGCCGTGGGCCACGACCCGCGGACCGAGCTCTTCAAGGGCCAGCTGGACCTCGACGAGGAGGGCTACCTCAAGGTGGCCGCCCCGTCGACGCGTACGAACCTCACGGGTGTCTTCGCCGCCGGCGATGTCGTCGACCACACCTACCGCCAGGCCATCACGGCAGCCGGTACCGGCTGCTCGGCCGCGCTGGACGCCGAGCGCTTCCTGGCCGCGCTCGCCGACAGCGAGAAGCTGGCCGAGACCCCCGCGGTCTGACCCCTTCACTCCCCACCCCACACCCCGCGAGATCAAGGAGGCCGCTGTGGCCCTCAAGATTGTGACCGACGCTTCCTTCGACGAGGACGTCCTCAAGAGCGACAAGCCCGTCCTGGTGGACTTCTGGGCCGAGTGGTGCGGCCCGTGCCGCCAGATCGCCCCGTCGCTCGAGGCCATCGCGGCCGAGCACGGCGAGATCGAGATCGTGAAGCTCAACATCGACCAGAACCCGGCCACGGCCGCCAAGTACGGCGTCATGTCGATCCCGACCCTGAACGTCTACCAGGGCGGCGAGGTCGTGAAGACGATCGTCGGTGCCAAGCCGAAGGCCGCGATCCTGCGCGACCTCGCGGACTTCGTCGAGCCGTCCAAGGCCTGATGCCGTCTCCCTGTTTCACGTGAAACAGGAACAGACGCAGACGCAGACGCAGACGCAATGTTTCACGTGAAACAGAAGCGGCCCGCTCCCGGAAGGGAGCGGGCCGTTCTCGTGTCCCGACGCTAGAGCGGCCTCAGAACGGGTTCCTTCTGCACCGCGCCGAGGAGCCGGTCCAGTGCCATCTCGACGTCCTCCTTCCAGGAGAGCGTCGTACGGAGCTCCAGCCTCAGCCTCGGGAAGGCCGGATGCGGCCGGACCGTCTTGAAGCCCACCGCCAGCAGATGGTCGGCCGGCAGCACACAGGCCGGCTCCTTCCACCGAGCGTCCCCGAAGGCCTCGATGGCCTTGAACCCCCTCCGCAGCAGATCCTTGGCCACGGTCTGTACGACCATCCGGCCGATCCCCTGCCCCTGGTAGCCCGGCATGATCCAGGCCGTCATCAGCTGCGCGGCGTCGGCGGACACGGGACTCGTCGGGAAGGCCGTCGAACGGGGCACATAGGCCGGGGGAGCGTAGAGGACGTAGCCGACCGGCACCTCGTCGACATAGACCACCCGTCCGCAGGAGCCCCACTCCAGGAGAACGCCCGAGATCCAGGCTTCCTTCTCCAGCTCCGAACGCCCCGCCTTCACCGCTGCTTCGCCGCTGACCGGGTCCAGCTCCCAGAAGACACAGGAGCGACACCGATTGGGCAGGTCCGGAAGGTTGTCCAGTGTGAGCGGTACGAGCCGACGCCCCACGGCCGCGCCTCACTTCCCTCGCCATCGCGCACGGATACGCCTCTTGGAATCGTATCGATCGGGCGATCGGGAGGACACCGCTCACAGGCAAAGGGCGGGCCGCGTTCCGGTGAAAACCGGAGCCCGGCCCGCCCTCGGCGGCCTCAGCGAGCAGGAGGAATCAGCCCTCCGCGCCCTGCTCGTCGTTCTTCTGGTCCATGACCCGTCCCTCGCCGGGAGCCAGGGTCGAGAGGATCCGCTCCAGATCGTCCATCGAGGCGAACTCGACGACGATCTTTCCCTTCTTCTGTCCCAGGTCGACCTTCACCCGGGTCTCGAAGCGGTCGGAGAGCCTGGACGCGAGATCCGTCAGCGCGGGCGAGACACGGCCTCCCGCACGCGGACCCTTCGGCTTGACCGCGGAGCTGGGCTCCGAGGCCATCAGCGTGACGATCTCCTCGACGGCACGCACCGAGAGACCCTCGGCCACGATCCGGTACGCCAGCTTGTCCTGCGCCTCCGGCTCGTCCACGGCGAGAAGCGCACGGGCGTGACCGGCGGAGATCACTCCGGCGGCCACCCGGCGCTGCACCGGCGGGGAGAGGCGCAGCAGACGCAGCGTGTTGGAGACCTGGGGGCGCGAGCGCCCGATCCGGTCGGCCAGCTGGTCATGGGTGCAGTGGAAGTCCTTGAGCAGCTGGTCGTAGGCGGCAGCCTCCTCCAGCGGGTTCAGCTGAGCCCGGTGGAGGTTCTCCAGGAGGGCGTCCAGAAGCAGCTTCTCGTCGTCGGTGTCCCGCACGATCGCCGGGATCCGCTCCAGACCGGCCTCACGGCAGGCCCTCCAGCGCCGCTCGCCCATGATGAGCTCGTAGCGGTCGGCGCCGGCCTTGCGCACGACGACGGGCTGCAGCAGGCCGACCTCCTTGATGGAGGTGACCAGCTCGGCCAGGGCGTCCTCGTCGAAAACCTCACGCGGCTGACGCGGGTTGGGCGTGATGGAGTCGAGCGGCAGCTCGGCGAAGTGCGCCCCGGCGGGGGACTCCGCCACGGCCACCGGCTCGGCCTCGGTCCACGACACCGTGGAGTCGGGAGACTTCGGGCTCTGGGGGAGCGTCGCCAGCTTCGCGGCGGCCACCCCTCGGTCCGAGGGCATGGCGGGGACCGCTCCGGGAGAGGCCACGCCCACGCCGCCCGCCGACGTCTGCCGTTCCTGGGGAGCAGCGGGGATCAGCGCACCGAGCCCACGCCCCAGTCCCCTACGTCGCTCACTCACTGGATCCCCTCCGACCTGCTGCGCTGGTGGTTCTGGTGCCCTGCATGGGCGTGTTGCGGGTCGTCCTGCACGGCCCCCCGCAGGGCGATCTCACGTGCCGCTTCGAGATACGACAGGGCGCCGCTGGAGCCCGGGTCGTAGGTGAGGACCGTCTGCCCGTAGCTCGGGGCCTCCGAGATACGGACGGACCTCGGGATGCTGGTCCGCAGCACCTCCTCGGCGAAGTGGGTCCGCACCTCGTCGGCGACCTGGGAGGCGAGCCTCGTCCGGCCGTCGTACATGGTGAGCAGGATCGTCGAGACATGGAGCGCGGGGTTCAGGTGCCCCCGCACCAGGTCGACGTTCCTCAGGAGCTGACCGAGCCCCTCCAGCGCGTAGTACTCGCACTGGATCGGGATCAGTACCTCGGCTCCGGCCACCATCGCGTTGACCGTGAGGAGACCGAGCGAGGGCGGGCAGTCGATCAGGATGTAGTCGAGCGGCTGCTCATAGGCCTGGATCGCCCGCTGCAGGCGGCTCTCACGCGCCACCAGCGAGACCAGCTCGATCTCCGCGCCGGCGAGGTCGATGGTGGCGGGGGCGCAGAAGAGGCCCTCGACGTCCATGACCGGCTGGACCACTTCGGAGAGCGGCCTGCTGTCCACGAGAACGTCGTAGATCGAGGGGACCTCGGCGTGGTGATCGATGCCGAGCGCCGTGGAGGCGTTGCCCTGCGGGTCGAGGTCGATGACCAGGACCCGAGCACCGTGCAGGGCCAGGGACGCGGCAAGGTTGACCGTCGTGGTCGTCTTGCCCACGCCGCCCTTCTGATTGGCGACCACCATCACGCGAGTCTGAGCCGGGCGGGGAAGTCCCTCACCGGCACGACCCAAGGCTTCTACTGCCAGTTGGGCAGCACGACCAATGGGGGTGTCGTCCATCGGGGGCGGTGTTTCACGTGAAACATCCTCCCCCACCGATTCGGTTCGGGGACCGGGGACCGGATCGGTCATCGGTCCCGCGATGTTGGCGTCGGACCGCAAGGATTCACTCTCCTCGGCTTCAGGCTCGCGATGGGGAGAGCCTGCCATGCTTTCGGGGTCGCGAACCAGCGAGGTCGGTGGTTCTGTGGGTGAATCCACCTCTGTGGACATCTCCGTAACCCTCGCGGGTGGCTTCACGCGGGGTCTACGGTCCCGGGGCACGGCAGCCGCGCGACCGCGGCTGATGATCCCCTGCAGCAGTGAGCGACGTTTCACGTGAAACACCATGCCCCTGCTGCCCGGCCGGGACCGTTCGACACTCCGAAATGGTACGAATGCGACGCTCAGCGGCGTCGGCGGGTCTTGCTGGTCCGGGCAGCCTTCGCCCGCTTGGCGGCGAACCTCACACCACCCGGGCTCTCCCCGACCTCCACGCGGACGACCGTGGAGAGCGGATCGACGATCCCCTCGCCCACGTGCAGCACCGAGGTCTCCACCACACCGAGCCGGGAGAGCGCGGCGCGAGCACCGACGATCTCCTCCGCTGCGGTGTCGCCCTTGAGCGCCAGCATCTCCCCGTACGGACGCAGCAGGGGAACTCCCCAGCCGGCCAGCCGGTCGAGCGGCGCCACCGCGCGGGCGGTCACCACATGCACCGGCGTGATCTTGCCGAGCATCTCCTCGGCGCGTCCCCGGACCACGGTCACATGGTCGAGACCGAGCAGCTCGACGACCTCCTGGAGGAAGTTCGTCCGACGAAGAAGCGGCTCCAGGAGCGTGATCTTCAGATCGCGGCGGACCAGAGCCAGGGGGATGCCGGGAAGACCGGCGCCCGAGCCCACGTCACAGACGGTGACGCCCTCGGGGACGACCTCCGAGAGGACGGCGCAGTTCAGCAGATGGCGCTCCCACAGTCGCGGGACCTCACGCGGGCCGATCAGGCCGCGCTTCACACCCGCGTCCGCGAGGAGCTCGGCGTACCGCACGGCCTCCGGGAAGTACTCACCGAAGACTGTCCGCGCCTGCTCCGGAGCCTCGGGGAGCTCCGCTGCCTCCGTCACGGGAACCGTCCTTCCGTACCGCACGCATCGCGTGCGAGCGCACTGTGGTGGCTGACTATCAGGCTGACAAAGATCGGCCCCGCCTGCGAACAGACGGGGCCGACACTACGTGAGGGTTCAGGCCGGAAGCACAACGACGAAGCGCTGCGGCTCCTCGCCCTCGGACTCGCTGCGCAGACCGGCGGCGGCGATCGCGTCGTGCACGACCTTGCGCTCGAACGGCGTCATCGGGTCCAGCTTCACCGGCTGACCGGTGGACTTCACCTCGACCGCCGCCTTGGCGCCCAGCTCGGCGAGTTCGGCGCGCTTCTTGGCGCGGAAGCCCGCGATGTCGAGCATCAGACGGCTGCGGTCACCGGTCTCCCGGTGCACGGCCAGCCGGGTCAGCTCCTGGAGCGCCTCCAGGACCTCACCGTCGCGGCCCACGAGCTTCTGCAGCTCACGGGCCGATTCGCTGATGATCGAAACCGCGGCCCGGTCCGCCTCGACGTCCATGTCGATGTCGCCGTCGAGGTCGGCGATGTCGAGCAGACCCTCGAGGTAGTCGGCCGCGATCTCACCCTCCTGCTCCAGGCGGGTCAGGGTGTCGCCACCCTCGGCGGCGGCGGAGATGGTGCCTTCCGTCACGGATGGACTCCTTCTTGCTTGGGCGAGGCTTACTTCTTGGAGGACGGGTGCTTGGGCCGCTGCTGGCCCTTGCGCTGACCGGACTTGCCCTGACGGGAGCCTCCGGAGTTGGCGCGGCTCGGACGCGTGGGCTTCTCGCCCGGCGCCTCGTCCTGCGGTTCATCCTTGGCGGCGGTCTCGGCCGGATCCTGAGGCTTCTTCTCGAGCGAGGTGGTGGGCGCCTCTTCGGCGGCCGGCTCGGAGACTTCCTCGGTGTCCTTCACCACGGCGTGCTGGGCCGCGGCGGCCTGGCGCTGGGCCTTGGTCTGGCGCTTGGGCTGCTGACGCTTCGCGGCGGCACCGCCCTCGGCCTCGGCCACGAGCGTGTCGCTCTTGATCACGGTGCCGTCGGCCTGGGCGGCGAAGCCGGCCTTGTTCAGACCCGCGAAGAAGCGGCGCTCGTTGTCGTTGCGGTCGCTGCCCTTGGCGACGATCACCTTGACGATGGTCTTGCGGCGACGGCCGCGGACCTCACCGTGCTGCGTGACGTTCTTCAGCAGGCGCTGGAGGTAGGAGTCCTGCGCCTTGCTGCCCGGCGTCGGGTTCTGGTTGATCACGTACATCTGCTGACCCATGGTCCACACGTTGGTGGTCAGCCAGTAGATGAGGACACCGACGGGGAAGTTGATACCCATGACGGCGAAGATCACCGGGAAGATGTACATGAGCATCTTCTGCTGCTGCATGTACGGGGTCTTCACCGAGAGGTCGACGTTCTTCATCATCAGCTGGCGCTGGGTGAAGAACTGCGAGGCCGACATCATGACGATCATGATCGCGGTGACGATACGGACCGAGGTGATCGAGGCGTCGAGAGCGGCGACCTCGGCGGCGCTGTCCGTGAACTTCGAGGCCAGCGGAGCACCGAAGATGTGCGCCTGACGGGCACTGGCCAGCAGCGGCCCGTCGATGACACCGATCTCCTTGCCGGAGGCGATGGCGGAGAGCACGTGGTACAGCGCGAAGAAGAACGGCGACTGAGCAAGGATGGGAAGGCACGAGGAGAGCGGGTTGGTACCCGTCTCCTTGTACAGCTTCATCATCTCTTCGGACTGACGCTGCTTGTCGCTCTTGTAGCGCTCCTGAATCGCCTTCATCTTCGGCTGGAGCGCCTGCATGTTCCGGGTCGACTTGATCTGCTTGACGAACAGCGGGATCAGGCAGATACGGATCAGCACCACAAGGGACACGATCGACAAGCCCCAGGCCCAGCCTGTGTCCGGGCCGAAGATCGCCCCGTACACCTTGTGGAACTGGACGATGACCCAGGAAACGGGCCAGGTGATGAAGCTGAACAGACTGGCAATCGTGTCCACTAATCAGGCTCCTTGAGCATTGGGCGAGGTCTCTGCGGCCGGGCTCGTCTCGGCGGTGGACCCGCCCTTGTCGCCGCGCAGCGCGTTCCTCAGCATTTCGTGCCAGCGGGGGCGCTTGCGCGCGGGGACATGGTCCACACCGCCGGGCGACCACGGGTTGCACCGCAGGATGCGCCAGGCGGTCAGGGCCGTGCCCTTGATCGCGCCATGCCGGTCGATGGCCGTGAATCCGTAGTGGGAACACGACGGGTAGTACCGGCAGACGGGTCCCAGAAGAGGGCTGATCGTCCACTGGTACAGCTTGATGAGAGCCAGCAGCGGGTACTTCATCGCGCGCCCCCTCCCAGCAGCCGCTGGAGAGCGGCGTCCAGGTCTCGGGACAGCTGTGCGTGGTCGGCGTCACCGGCTCCGGGCAACGCCCGTACGACCACCAGGCTACCGGGGGGCAGCTCGGTGAGTCGGTCGCGGACGAGATGGCGCAGACGACGCTTCACCTGGTTGCGAACGACCGCAACACCCACGGCCTTGCTCACGACGAAACCCGCACGCGTCGGGGGAGCGCTCTCCCCAGGCGCGTGCGGGTTCGTTGCACCGCTGCGTAGGTGGACGACGAGGAGCGGGCGACCGGCCCGGCGCCCTCGGCGTACCGCGGTTGCGAAGTCCTCGCGCCGCCTCAGCCGATTCTCGGTAGGCAGCACGTCATGACCTGTTAAGCAGATCAGGCGGACAGCTCAGAGCGACCCTTGGAACGGCGGTTCGCAAGGATGGCTCGGCCGGCACGCGTACGCATCCGCAGGCGGAAGCCGTGGGTCTTGGCGCGACGACGGTTGTTCGGCTGGAAGGTGCGCTTGCTCACTCGGGGGCTCCAGAAATGATTCGTAGATGGCGGGACATCGCCTGGCTGTCACCGTGCGCCCACGAGTAGCTCGCAATACGCCCGAGTGCACCGCTTCACGATCACAGACCGTGATCTTTGCCCATCGGAGGCAGGCGGCAGCAGCCATCGACAACTCGACCTGGTTACGGTACGCGCGGCTACGCCATCCGGTCAAACCGACCTGTCGCCGCCTCCCATTGTGCACAGGCTGTGGACAACAACTTGAACCACGTCAGCCGCCGCGACTACCGTGGATGGACTCCACAATCTTTTCCGTTCTGTCCTTACCTGTCCTCACGGACCTGTCCTCACGGACATCGACCCACTGTCCCCCGAGAACCACACCATCGCGGGACCTGCGAGAAAGCGTGCCCTGTGGCTGACGTACCTGCCGATCTTGCCGCAGTGTGGCCACGCGTCCTCGAGCAGCTCCTCGCCGAGGGCCAGCAGGGAATCGAGCCCAAGGACAAGCAGTGGATCGAGCGCTGCCAGCCTCTCGCCCTGGTCGCCGACACCGCGCTCCTCGCGGTGCCCAACGAATGGGGCAAGCGCGTCCTCGAGGGCCGGCTCGCCCCGCTGATCAGCGAGACCCTCAGCCGTGAGTGCGGCCGGCCGATCCGGATCGCGATCACCGTCGACGACTCCGTCGGCGAGCCGACGCCCCCCGCGCCCCCGTCGCAGCAGCAGTCCCGCTACGACGAGCGCCAGCAGCCCGAGCCGTACGAGAAGTACGACGGTTACGGCCACCGGCCGATGCCCGACGACGGGCTGCCCACCGCGCGTCCCGCCTACCCCGACTACTCGCAGCAGCGACCCGACCCCGGCTCGTGGCCGCGCACCCAGGAGGACCTGTCCTGGCAGCAGCCCCGGCTGGGCGGCTACCAGGAGCGGGCTCCGTACACCGGCCCCGAGCAACCGCGGCAGTCGCGCTACGACGAGCCGCCCCGGGGCTACGAGCAGCAGCGGCCCGAGCGCGCCGAGCTCCCCGACCCGCAGAACCACGGCGCCCGTCCCGGCCCCCGGCCGGGCGGTCCGATGGGTGTCCCGGGCGGCGGCCACAGCTCCCCGTCCTCCGGTCAGGGCGCCGGCGCTCCCGGCGAGCAGCACGCGCGGCTCAACCCCAAGTACCTCTTCGACACCTTCGTCATCGGTTCCTCGAACCGCTTCGCGCACGCGGCCGCCGTGGCGGTGGCCGAGGCGCCGGCGAAGGCGTACAACCCGCTCTTCATCTACGGGGAGTCGGGCCTCGGCAAGACCCACCTGCTGCACGCGATCGGGCACTACGCGCGGAACCTCTACCCGGGCACCCGCGTGCGGTACGTGAGCTCCGAGGAGTTCACGAACGAGTTCATCAACTCGATCCGCGACGGCAAGGGCGACGCCTTCCGCAAGCGCTACCGCGATGTGGACATCCTGCTCGTCGACGACATCCAGTTCCTCGCGAGCAAGGAGTCGACGCAGGAGGAGTTCTTCCACACCTTCAACACCCTGCACAACGCCAACAAGCAGATCGTGCTCTCCTCGGACCGGCCGCCCCGGCAGCTGGTGACCCTGGAGGACCGGCTCCGCAACCGCTTCGAGTGGGGCCTCACCACCGATGTGCAGCCGCCCGAGCTGGAGACGCGTATCGCGATCCTCCGCAAGAAGGCGGTGCAGGACCAGCTGAACGCCCCGCCGGAGGTGCTGGAGTTCATCGCCTCCCGGATCTCGCGGAACATCCGTGAGCTGGAGGGCGCGCTGATCCGGGTGACGGCCTTCGCGAGCCTCAACCGGCAGCCGGTGGACCTCGGGCTCACCGAGATCGTCCTCAAGGACCTGATCCCGGGCGGCGAGGACTCGTCGCCGGAGATCACCGCACCGGCGATCATGGCGGCCACCGCCGACTACTTCGGTCTGACGGTGGAGGACCTCTGCGGATCCTCGCGCAGCCGCGTCCTGGTGACGGCCCGGCAGATCGCCATGTATCTGTGCCGTGAGCTCACGGATCTGTCGCTGCCGAAGATCGGCGCGCAGTTCGGCGGCCGCGACCATACGACGGTGATGCACGCGGACCGGAAGATCCGCGCTCTGATGGCGGAGCGGCGCTCCATCTACAACCAGGTCACCGAGCTCACCAACCGCATCAAGAACGGCTGACGAACCGCCTCAGCGGCCTCCCAAGGGCGCTCCGGGACACCTTCCCGGGGCGCCCTTCGGCGTTCCCGGACGCTCCCCGGGGCCTCGCCGGGACCCGTTGCGCCGACCGGGGTGTTCGATTACTCCGTTCCGGTGGCGGGTTCTCCACAGATTGGGGGATGATCTCCCGTCCACAGGGTGGGGACTGTCGAGTTATCCGGATTGTGTCCACAGGTCCACCTGCTGACAGATCATCACCCCAGGTCAGGCCCCTGTGGAATTGTTGGTAAAAGATCTCCACAGCCTGTGGATGAATCTTTCGTCCACAGGGGGCCCCGAGGGTTGTCCACTGGCTGCCCACAGGGAGGGGTCCGTTGCCCACAGCTTCTCCACACCCCTGTCCACTGTTCGGCAACGAATCACCCCCGCTCACCGCGTCGAGTGAAAGCCGTCACACCAAGGGGGACGGTTGGGCTGTGGGGAACGTGGGTAAAGCTGGGGACAGCGCTGGGGAGAACTCCCCATGGCCTGTGTACCGGGTGTGCAGAACTTTCGGGTGTCCACAGAGAACCCCAGTTGTCCACCGGCTCCACCCACAGGCGCAGTGGACAAAAAACCGGGCCTGACCTGCGAAAACGACGTTATCCACCGTTTCCACAGGCCCTACTACTACTCCCACATAGAGTTAGCCCGGAATTCGCTTCGAAGTGGGACCTGTGCACAACTCGGCGCCGGAGCTCCGACGCGCTCTTGTCGCGACTTGACCCCGAGCAGCACCGAGTGTCGGCGGCGTACGTCAGACTGGTTCCCGCAGTCGACGAAGAGCCAGCAACAAGCAGGAGGCGGTTCCGGTGAAGATCCGGGTGGAGCGCGACGTACTTGCCGAGGCGGTGGCCTGGGTGGCCCGCAGCCTCCCGGCCCGTCCGCCGGCTCCCGTTCTCGCAGGCCTTCTGCTGAAGGCCGAGGACGGCGCGCTGAGCTTCTCGAGCTTCGACTACGAGGTCTCGGCCCGTGTCTCCGTCGAGGCCGAGGTCGAGGAGGACGGCACCGTCCTGGTCTCCGGCCGGCTGCTCGCCGACATCTGCCGCGCC
The DNA here is from genome assembly GCF_044331325.1 of Streptomyces sp. NPDC017246. NCBI lineage: Bacteria > Bacillati > Actinomycetota > Actinomycetes > Kitasatosporales > Streptomycetaceae > Streptomyces > Streptomyces sp. NPDC017246. The sequence continues at coordinate 325,640 of NZ_JBIRMW010000002.1, forward strand.
CTCCCCAACCGTCCGGTGGAGATTTCCACAGACGGTGTACGGGCGACCGTGGTCTGCGGCTCCTCCCGCTTCACCCTCCACACCCTCCCCGTGGAGGAGTACCCGGCGCTGCCGGAGATGCCCACCGCGACCGGCACCGTCCCCGGTGAGGTCTTCGCCTCCGCCGCCGCCCAGGTGGCCATCGCCGCCGGCCGTGACGACACGCTGCCCGTCCTCACCGGTGTGCGCATCGAGATCGAGGGCGACACGGTCACCCTGGCCTCCACCGACCGCTACCGCTTCGCGGTCCGCGAGTTCCTGTGGAAGCCGGAGTCCCCGGACGCCTCCGCGGTCGCCCTGGTGCCCGCGAAGACCCTCCTGGACACCGCCAAGGCACTCACCAGCGGCGACACGGTCACCCTGGCGCTCTCGGGCTCCGGCAAGGGCGAGGGCCTCATCGGCTTCGAGGGCGCGGGCCGCCGCACCACCACCCGTCTCCTCGAGGGCGACCTGCCGAAGTACCGGACGCTCTTCCCCACCGAGTTCAACTCGGTCGCGGTGATCGAGACCGCGCCGTTCGTCGAGGCCGTCAAGCGTGTGGCCCTGGTGGCCGAGCGCAACACCCCGGTCCGCCTGAGCTTCGAGCAGGGCGTGCTGATCCTGGAGGCCGGCTCCAGCGACGACGCACAGGCTGTGGAGCGTGTGGACGCGCAGCTGGAGGGCGACGACATCTCGATCGCCTTCAACCCGACGTTCCTGCTGGACGGCCTGAGCGCGATCGACTCCCCGGTCGCCCAGCTCTCCTTCACGACCTCCACCAAGCCCGCGCTGCTGAGCGGCAAGCCGGCCGTGGACGCCGAGGCGGACGAGGCGTACAAGTACCTGATCATGCCGGTGCGCCTCAGCGGCTGAGCCCCTGCTCCGGGGCGTCGCCTGAGCGGCTGACCCCACAGGTGTGCACCCGGGTCCCGGCGTAGGCTCGGACCCGGGTAAACCGCACACGACGCTTAAGGAATCTCTGATGGAGCTCGGTCTCGTCGGTCTCGGCAAGATGGGCGGCAACATGCGTGAGCGCATCCGCCGCGCAGGCCACACCGTCATCGGATACGACCGCAATCCGGACCTCGCCGATGTCCACAGCCTCGAAGAGCTTGTGGGCAAGCTCAAGGGGCCCCGCGTCGTGTGGGTCATGGTTCCGGCCGGTGCCGCGACCCAGTCGACCATCGACGAGCTGGCCGAACTGCTCTCCCCCGGCGACATCGTCGTGGACGGCGGGAACTCGCGCTGGACGGACGACGAGAAGCACGCCGAGGAGCTCACGGCCAAGGGCATCGGCTTCGTCGACTGCGGCGTCTCCGGCGGTGTCTGGGGCCTGGAGAACGGCTACGCGCTGATGTACGGCGGCTCCGCCGAGGACGTCGCGAAGGTCCAGCCGATCTTCGACGCGCTCAAGCCCGAGGGCGAGTTCGGCTCGGTCCACGCGGGCAAGGTCGGCGCCGGCCACTTCGCGAAGATGGTCCACAACGGCATCGAGTACGCGATGATGCAGGCCTACGCCGAGGGCTGGGAGCTCCTGGAGAAGGTCGACTCCGTCACCGACGTGCGTGAGGTCTTCCGCTCCTGGCAGGAGGGCACGGTCATCCGTTCCTGGCTGCTCGACCTCGCGGTGAACGCCCTGGACGAGGACGAGCACCTGGACGGGCTGCGCGGCTTCGCGTCGGACTCCGGCGAGGGCCGGTGGACCGTCGAGGCCGCCATCGACAACGCCGTACCGCTGCCGGCGATCACCGCCTCGCTCTTCGCGCGGTTCGCCTCCCGCCAGGACGACTCCCCGCAGATGAAGATGATCGCCGCGCTGCGCAACCAGTTCGGTGGCCACGCGGTCGAGACGAAGAAGTAATCCACAGGCTGTGCACCCCGCGGTGCACAGCCGCCGGGGGAAGAAGGTCGGCGCCCAACCATGCACGTCACGCATCTGTCGCTGGCCGACTTCCGCTCCTACGCCCGGGTCGAGGTCCCGCTCGACCCGGGCGTCACCGCCTTCGTGGGCGCCAACGGCCAGGGCAAGACCAACCTGGTCGAGGCCGTCGGCTATCTCGCGACCCTCTCCAGCCACCGCGTCGCCTCCGACGCCCCGCTCGTCCGGATGGGCGCGGAACGCGCGATCGTCCGCGCCGCCGTCACCCAGGGCGAGCGCTCCCAGCTGGTCGAGCTCGAACTCAACCCTGGCCGGGCCAACCGCGCCCGTATCAACAGGTCCTCGCAGGTCAGACCGCGTGATGTGCTCGGCATCGTACGCACCGTGCTGTTCGCGCCCGAGGACCTCGCCCTGGTGAAGGGCGACCCCGGCGAGCGCCGGCGCTTCCTCGACGAGCTGATCACGGCGCGCACGCCGCGCATGGCGGGCGTGCGCTCCGACTACGAGCGCGTGCTCAAGCAGCGCAACACGCTCCTCAAGTCGGCCGCGATGGCCCGGCGGCACGGCGGCCGCGGCATGGACCTCTCCACCCTCGACGTCTGGGACCAGCACCTGGCACACGCCGGGGCCGAGCTGCTCGCCCAGCGGCTCGATCTGATCGCCGTACTGCAGCCGCTGGCCGACAAGGCGTACGAACAGCTCGCACCCGGCGGCGGACCGATCCTGCTGGAGTACCGGCCCTCCGCGCCGGGCACCGGGCACACCCGCGAGGAGCTGTACGCCCAGCTGATCGCCGCGCTCGCCGAGGTGCGCAAGCAGGAGATCGAACGGGGCGTCACGCTGGTCGGCCCCCACCGCGACGAACTGCTGCTGAAGCTCGGCGACCTCCCGGCCAAGGGGTACGCGAGCCACGGCGAGTCCTGGTCGTACGCCCTCGCGCTGCGTCTCGCCTCGTACGACCTGCTGCGGTCCGAGGGCAACGAGCCCGTCCTCGTCCTCGACGACGTCTTCGCCGAGCTGGACGCGCGGCGGCGCGAGCGGCTGGCCGAGCTGGTGGCCGGCGGCGAGCAGGTCCTGGTGACGGCCGCGGTGGACGACGACGTACCGGGAGTCCTCGCGGGGACGCGGTACGAGGTGGCCGGAGGGACGGTGGAGCGCGTATGAGCGAGGAAAAGCTTCCCCAGCCTGTGGACAAGCCTTCGGTCCCCGAACCCTCGGGTGTCGATCTCGCCCGGGTCGCGCTGCGCGCCGCCAAGGAACAGGCCAAGGCCAAGGGCGCGGCCGCCCAGCAGAAGAAGCAGGCCCGGCGCGGGGGCGGACTGCGCTCCGGCGCGCGCGCCGACGGCCGCGACCCGATGGCGCTCGGCGCGGCGATCAACCGGCTGATCACCGAGCGGGGCTGGGAGACACCGGCCGCCGTCGGCGGGGTCATGGGCCGCTGGCCGCAGATCGTCGGCGAGGACCTGGCGAAGCACTGCGTACCGCTGAAGTTCGACGACGAGCCGGACGCGCGCGTGCTCACCGTGCAGTGCGACTCGACCGCGTGGGCCACACAGCTGCGGCTGCTCGCGCCGCGGCTTGTGGCGCGGCTGAACGAGGACCTCGGGCACGGGACGGTGCGGGTGATCAAGGTGCTCGGGCCGGGAGCGCCGCGGCGGGGGTACGGGCCGCTGCGGGCGCCGGGGTCCGTGGGGCCGGGAGACACGTACGGCTAGAGGGCCGGCGGGCTGGAGCGCGGGGCCGGCTGTCCGGTGCGGGGCTCCTTCGGCGCGGTCGCCGGAACGGGTCCCGGTGGTGCGGGTCCGGGCAGGGCGCTGTGCGCTGGGGCGCCCCGTCCATCTGTGCCGCCCATCTGTCCCGCCCACCTGCCCGGCCCGTCCCGCCCCACCTTCCCGCCCACCCTTTCCGACCTCGCGGAACGCCTCCCCGCAACGCGGTGGCGAGGGTGCCCGCCACGGGGCGGTGCCTCTGCCCACACCGCGCTACGAGTCGAAGCGCTAGGTGGCCGTCAGAGGGCTCTGAAGCCCCTGTCCGGATATGGGGAGTCGTTTGGCTCCCGCTCAGGGCGGCACATGCGGACTCAGGCACCGGCAAACCCCCATGAGTGTCGGCGCTACCGGTAGACTGGGAGACAATCCCGCCACCCTGCGGAACATGTCGAACGACGCAGCCGCTCCTGTATGCCCGGAGAACGGCCTGTGCTGTGCCAGAAAGGGCGCTTCGTGGCCGATTCCGGCGACCCCAACGAGAACAACCAGTACACCGCCAGCAACATCCAGGTCCTCGAAGGCCTGGATGCGGTGCGCAAGCGCCCCGGCATGTACATCGGCTCGACCGGCGAGCGCGGTCTGCACCACATGGTGCAGGAGGTCGTCGACAACTCGGTCGACGAAGCCCTGGCCGGCCACGCCGACACCATTGACGTGACGATCCTGGCCGACGGCGCCGTGCGCGTCATCGACAACGGCCGTGGCATCCCGGTCGGCATCGTGGCCTCCGAGGGCAAGCCGGCCGTCGAGGTCGTGCTGACCGTCCTGCACGCGGGCGGCAAGTTCGGCGGCGGTGGCTACGCCGTCTCCGGCGGTCTGCACGGTGTCGGCGTGTCGGTCGTGAACGCCCTGTCCACCAAGGTCTCCGTCGAGATCAGGACGGACGGCCACCGCTGGACGCAGGACTACAAGATGGGCGCCCCGACGGCCCCGCTGGTCCAGCACGAGGCGACCGCGGAGACCGGCACCTCGGTCACCTTCTGGGCCGACCCGGACATCTTCGAGACGACCGAGTACTCCTTCGAGACGCTCTCGCGCCGCTTCCAGGAGATGGCCTTCCTCAACAAGGGCCTGACGATCACGCTCACCGACGAGCGCGAGTCCGCCAAGGCCACGGTCGGCGCCGACGACCCGGACGCCGAGGCGGCCGCCGAGCCGGCCGCCCGCACGGTGAAGTACCACTACGAGGGCGGCATCGTCGACTTCGTGAAGTACCTCAACTCGCGCAAGGGCGAGCTGATCCACCCGACCGTCATCGACCTGGAGGCGGAGGACAAGGACAAGGCCCTGTCCCTCGAGGTCGCGATGCAGTGGAACAGCGGCTACAGCGAGGGCGTCTACTCCTTCGCCAACATCATCCACACCCACGAGGGCGGCACGCACGAGGAGGGCTTCCGTGCGGCGCTGACCTCGCTGATCAACAAGTACGCGCGCGACAAGAAGCTGCTCCGCGAGAAGGACGACAACCTCACGGGCGACGACATCCGCGAGGGTCTGACCGCGATCATCTCGGTCAAGCTGAGCGAGCCGCAGTTCGAGGGCCAGACCAAGACCAAGCTGGGCAACACGGAGGCGAAGACCTTCGTCCAGAAGGCGGTCTACGAGCACCTCAACGACTGGCTGGACCGCAACCCGGTCGAGGCCGCGGACATCATCCGCAAGTCGATCCAGGCCGCCACCGCGCGCGTGGCCGCCCGCAAGGCGCGCGACCTGACCCGTCGCAAGGGCCTGCTGGAGTCGGCCTCGCTGCCGGGCAAGCTGTCCGACTGCCAGTCGAACGACCCGGCCAAGTGCGAGATCTTCATCGTCGAGGGCGACTCCGCCGGCGGCTCGGCCAAGTCCGGCCGCAACCCGATGTACCAGGCCATCCTGCCGATCCGCGGCAAGATCCTGAACGTCGAGAAGGCCCGGATCGACAAGATCCTGCAGAACACCGAGGTCCAGGCCCTGATCTCGGCCTTCGGCACCGGTGTGCACGAGGACTTCGACATCGAGAAGCTCCGCTATCACAAGATCATCCTGATGGCGGACGCCGACGTCGACGGCCAGCACATCAACACCCTGCTGCTGACCTTCCTCTTCCGCTTCATGCGGCCGCTGGTCGAGGCCGGTCACGTCTACCTCTCCCGCCCGCCGCTCTACAAGATCAAGTGGGGCCGGGACGACTTCGAGTACGCGTACTCGGACCGGGAGCGGGACGCGCTCGTCGAGCTGGGCAAGCAGAACGGCAAGCGGATCAGGGAAGACTCGATCCAGCGGTTCAAGGGTCTCGGCGAGATGAACGCCGAGGAGCTGCGCGTCACCACCATGGACGTCGAGCACCGCGTCCTCGGCCAGGTCACCCTGGACGACGCCGCCCAGGCCGACGACCTGTTCTCGGTCCTGATGGGCGAGGACGTCGAGGCACGCCGCTCGTTCATCCAGCGCAACGCCAAGGACGTTCGCTTCCTCGACATCTGAGTCGGTCTCAGCTGACCGTACGAAAGGACTGACGACCAGCAATGGCCGACGAAAACACCCCGACCGGGACCACCGAAGAAGAGCCCGTCCTGCGGATCGAGCCCGTCGGGCTCGAGACCGAGATGCAGCGCTCGTATCTCGACTACGCGATGTCCGTCATCGTGTCCCGCGCGCTGCCCGACGTCCGGGACGGCCTCAAGCCCGTCCACCGGCGCGTGCTGTACGCGATGTACGACGGCGGCTACCGGCCCGAGAAGGGCTTCTACAAGTGCGCCCGCGTCGTCGGTGACGTCATGGGTACGTACCACCCCCACGGCGACTCCTCGATCTACGACGCGCTCGTCCGCCTCGCCCAGCCCTGGTCGATGCGGATGCCCCTCGTCGACTCCAACGGCAACTTCGGTTCCCCGGGCAACGACCCGGCCGCCGCCATGCGGTACACCGAGTGCAAGCTGATGACGCTGTCGATGGAGATGCTCCGGGACATCGACGAGGAGACCGTCGACTTCCAGGACAACTACGACGGCCGCAACCAGGAGCCGACGGTCCTGCCGGCCCGCTTCCCGAACCTGCTGATCAACGGCAGCGCCGGTATCGCGGTCGGCATGGCGACCAACATCCCGCCGCACAACCTCCGCGAGGTCGCGGCCGGTGCGCAGTGGGCACTCGAACACCCCGACGCCAGCCACGAGGAGCTCCTCGACGCGCTGATCGAGCGGATCAAGGGCCCGGACTTCCCGACCGGCGCGCTCGTCGTCGGCCGCAAGGGCATCGAGGAGGCGTACCGCACCGGCCGTGGCTCCATCACGATGCGCGCGGTCGTCGAGGTCGAGGAGATCCACAACCGCCAGTGCCTGGTGGTCACGGAACTGCCGTACCAGACCAACCCGGACAACCTCGCGCAGAAGATCGCCGACCTGGTCAAGGACGGAAAGGTCGGCGGCATCGCCGACGTCCGCGACGAGACCTCGTCCCGGACCGGCCAGCGCCTCGTCATCGTGCTCAAGCGCGACGCCGTCGCCAAGGTCGTCCTCAACAACCTGTACAAGCACACCGATCTGCAGACGAACTTCGGCGCGAACATGCTGGCGCTCGTCGACGGCGTGCCGCGCACGCTCTCGCTCGACGCGTTCATCCGCCACTGGGTGACGCACCAGATCGAGGTCATCGTCCGCCGGACGAAGTTCCGGCTGCGCAAGGCCGAGGAGCGCGCCCACATCCTGCGCGGTCTGCTCAAGGCGCTCGACGCCATCGACGAGGTCATCGCGCTCATCCGGCGCAGCGACACCGTCGAGATCGCGCGCGGCGGCCTGATGGACCTCCTCCAGATCGACGAGATCCAGGCCAACGCGATCCTGGAGATGCAGCTCCGCCGGCTCGCCGCCCTGGAGCGCCAGAAGATCGTCGCCGAGCACGACGAGCTCCAGGCGAAGATCAACGAGTACAACGCGATCCTGGCCTCGCCGGAGCGCCAGCGCTCCATCGTCAGCGAGGAACTGGCCGCGCTCGTCGAGAAGTTCGGCGACGACCGCCGGTCCAAGCTCGTGCCCTTCGACGGCGACATGTCCATCGAGGACCTGATCGCCGAGGAGGACATCGTCGTCACGATCTCCCGCGGCGGCTATGTGAAGCGGACGAAGACCGAGGACTACCGCTCGCAGAAGCGCGGCGGCAAGGGCGTGCGCGGGACGAAGCTGAAGCAGGACGACATCGTCGACCACTTCTTCGTCTCCACCACCCACCACTGGCTGCTCTTCTTCACCAACAAGGGCCGGGTCTACCGGGTCAAGGCCTACGAGCTGCCCGACGCCGGGCGGGACGCGCGCGGCCAGCACGTGGCCAACCTGCTGGCCTTCCAGCCGGACGAGCAGATCGCCCAGATCCTGGCGATCCGCGACTACGAGGCCGCGCCGTACCTGGTGCTCGCCACCAAGGCCGGTCTGGTCAAGAAGACCGCGCTGAAGGACTACGACTCGCCGCGTTCCGGCGGTGTCATCGCGATCAACCTCCGGGAGACCGAGGACGGCGGCGACGACGAGCTGATCGGGGCCGAGCTGGTCTCGGCCGAGGACGATCTGCTGCTCATCAGCAAGAAGGCGCAGTCGATCCGCTTCACCGCCACGGACGACGCGCTGCGCCCGATGGGACGTGCCACATCGGGCGTCAAGGGGATGAGTTTCCGCACGGACGACGAGCTGCTCTCGATGAATGTCGTCCGGCCCGGTACGTTCGTCTTCACCGCGACCGACGGCGGGTACGCGAAGCGCACCCCCGTCGACGAGTACCGCGTCCAGGGCCGTGGCGGCCTCGGTATCAAGGCCGCCAAGATCGTGGAGGACCGTGGCTCGCTCGTGGGCGCGCTGGTGGTCGAGGAGACGGACGAGATCCTCGCCATCACGCTGTCCGGCGGTGTGATTCGTACGCGAGTCAACGAAGTCAGGGAGACCGGCCGTGACACCATGGGCGTCCAGCTGATCAACCTGGGCAAGCGCGATGCCGTCGTAGGCATCGCACGGAACGCCGAGGCCGGCAGCGACGACGACGTCGAAGACGCCGAGGACGCCGAAGGCGCCGTGGAGGCGTCCGAGAGCGCGATGGCCGAGACCGTGGTGGTCGAGGCCGAGGCAGTCGAGGGCACGGAGCCCTCGGCCGGGGAGCACGAGGAGTAAGAGCGTGAGTGGAGCCACGGGCGCCGGATCGGCGGCTGCCGGAGCTTCTGCTGGTGCTGGAGCGAACGGCGCCCGTGGCCCCGCCACGGACTCCCAGGGGGTTGCGGTGACGGACACTCGGGGGCAGCAGCCCTCGTACGAGACCTACAACGGGCCGCTGCCCGGCGAGCGCACGGGTGCGCAGCAGCCGGGCGGGCCCTACCACCCGCCGCAGGCGTACGGTGCTCCGGCGCCGGGCGGCCAGGCGACGGGTGCCGTGCGCCGGCCGCGTACGGGGGCACGCACGACGCCCCGTACGCGCAAGGCGCGACTGCGGGTGGCCAAGGCCGACCCGTGGTCGGTGATGAAGGTGAGCTTCCTGCTCTCCATCGCGCTGGGCATCTGCACGATCGTCGCCGCGGCGGTGCTCTGGATGGTCATGGACGCCATGGGCGTCTTCTCGACGGTCGGCGGGACGATCAGCGAGGCCACGGGCTCGAACGAGTCCAACGGCTTCGATCTGCAGTCGTTCCTGTCGCTGCCGCGGGTGCTGATGTTCACCTCGGTGATCGCCGTGATCGACGTGGTCCTGATGACCGCGCTGGCGACTCTGGGCGCGTTCATCTACAACCTGTCGGCCGGCTTCGTGGGCGGCGTGGAGCTCACGCTCGCCGAGGACGAGTGACGGCCGAGTGACCTGCGTGGGGGCCGGGTGGTTACCGATTTTGGGACTGGCCCCCAGGTGCGCTAATGTTCAGGAGTCAGCGCGCGGGACATACACCGCAGAGCGCGGCGGGGCTATAGCTCAGTTGGTTAGAGCGCATCCCTGATAAGGATGAGGCCACAGGTTCAAATCCTGTTAGCCCCACAGTGTCGATCGACCCGGACGGTTCCTCCGTCCGGGTCGATTCGCGTTTCCGGGGGCGCGTCGAGGTTTGAACCGGTTTCGAAGCTCGCACAGGTCACCGATCGGTATCGGTCGATGTGTAGAGTGTTCGTCAGAAGTCTCCTACGTCAACGAAAGACGAGGTCGCGCGGTGAAGAAGCTTCTCCTGGTCGCACTGGCCGCCATCGGCGGGCTCCTCGTGTACCGCCAGATCCAGGCGGATCGCGCCGAGCAGGACCTGTGGACGGAGGCGACCGACTCCGTGCCCGCAGGTTCCGGTGTCTGAGACACACACGTTCTGTGGGTGAAGCCCCGGCCGCGCGTCAGCGCCGCCGGGGTTTCGCTGTTCCGGGGCCCGTGGCGCTTCCGGGGCCCGCCGGGCCTGTTCCGTGGCCCGTGGCGCTTGTGCCAGGGCCTGCGGCGCCCGTCCCGGGGCCGTGACACGGCTTCCTTGAGTTCGCCTCGGCAAATCACGGGCTCGGGCACCACGCGCGCGCGTGGACCCCGCGCAGCACGTCGAATCCACCACGCGGGCGGACACCGGAGGCACCGGCGGGGCAGGATGGACCGGCACCACGGCCGTCGCGGTGGGCGTCGGGGCGCTGGTACCGCTCGCGGGAGTGCTGATCGCCCTCGGGCGGGCGCGGCGCAGGGCAGGAACGGACGGGAGAAACGCGTGAGCACGCAGGCCGGGAGGCGGACCGGGATCGGCCGGAGGGCGGGAGCCCTGATCGCGGCGGTCGCGGCGGTGGGCGCGGTGACGGCACTGCCCGCCCAGGCCCGAGGGGCGGAAGGCGCCGACGGGGCCGCGGTACCGCCGTACGCCTTCGACGGCTCGGCCCAGCGGATCCAGGGCGCCGCCTCCAGCCTGGACGCGAAGCCCCTCAAGACCGGGCAGACGTACCGGGACACCCTCAAGAAGGACGGCAAGGTCTACTACCGGATCGACCTCGACACGAAGCGGAACGCCTACGTATCCGTCGTCGCCGTCCCCAAGCCCGGTGGCAAGGTCGAGTACGGCGACGGCTTCAAGGTCAGCATCCAGGACACCACCGGAGCCGAATGCGGCTACCAGGACGTCAACTTCGGCTCCGGGGACTACGCCCGGCCGCTCGCCGCCTACGCCCGCCGGATCATCGACCCGGAATCCTCCAGCTGCCAGAAGGAGGGCGCCCACTACGTGCTCGTCGAGCGCGAGTCGGCGGCCGTCTCCACCCCGGACGACTGGGAACTGGAACTCCGTCATGTGACCGAGCCCCTCCTCAAGAAGGCCGGCCCCACCGCGCTCCCCGAGACCTGGGCGTCGGCCACGCCCCCGCCGCCGGCCGGAGGGCAGCAGAACAGGCAGGGCGGCGCCGGGTTCCACGATGCCGTCTCGCTGCGGGAGGGCGAGTGGCGGGCCGACATCCGGCCCGGCCAGACGCTCTTCTACCGGGTGCCCGTCGACTGGGGGCAGCAGCTCTTCGCCAGCGCCGAACTGGGCAGCGGCGCCGAGGGCGACTCCGTGAGCAACGCGCTCGCCCTCTCGCTCGACAACCCGGCCCTCGGCTTCGTCGACATGAACACGGTCAGCTACAGCGGGGAGCCCACGACGCTGGCACTCGACCCGCTGCGGCCGGTGGCCCACGAGAACCGGCACACCTACGACAACGCCACCAGCGGCATGCGCTTCGCCGGCTGGTACTACCTGTCGGCCACGCTCAGCCCGGCGGTGGCCGAGGAGTTCGGGGACGAGGCGGTGCCGCTGACCCTGCGGGTCTCCGTGAAGAACGACGCCAAGCCCGGCCCCGGGTACGACGGCGACCCCGGGCCGTTCACCGTGACCGCCGACGACAAGGCGGCGGCGGCGAACGGCGCCACCGGCGATCAGGCCGCGGAGAAGAACGGCTCCCTGCGGGTCGTCGCGGCGGCCGGGATCGGCAGCGGCACGGTGCTGCTGCTCGGGCTCGGCGCGTGGACGCTGGTGGCGCGGAGGCGGGCGGCGTAGGACGACCGCCGACGGCGGGTCAGATCTGGGTGAGGGCCCAGAAGCCGACCCCGAAGCAGATCAGCGCGAGCAGCAGGACCGGGATCGCCACCTTCGGGGGCGGTCCCGGTCGGCGTACGGGGGCGGCGCCGTCCGCCGGGGCGGCCGCGGGGGCCGTGTGCTGCCCGGGAACCCGGACGGGGTGAGCGGTGTATGGATGAGTAGGGGCTTGTCCGTAGGGTCCCGCCGCGGTGGGGGTCCGATCGAAGGAGGGGGCCGGGTGCGTGGCCGGCGGGGGCAGGTGGAAGCTGCCCGTCTCGGAAGGGGAGGGCATCGGCGCGACGGCCGGGACCGGGGCGGCGAGCGGGGCCGTGCCCGGGGTGACCGGGTGCTGGGGCCGGTACTGCGGCTGTGGAGGCTGCTGAAGGGGCGGTACGGGCGTGGGGGCGGGCGACGGTACGACACCGGGTGCGGCGGCCGTGGAGGCGCCCTGGGCGGCCGTCGCGGGGTCGCCGACGTGGCCGGTGGGGGCAGCGGCGTCGGCGGGCCCCACGGGGCCCTGGGGGCCGAAGCCGGACGGCAGGGGACCGAGTTGGTCGAAGATCTCGACCGGGTCCTCGTCGGCGCCCGGCTCGGGAAGCATCTCGACGGCGGCGCTCAGTGCCTTCCGCGCGCCCGTCGCGGTCCGGAAACGGGCCTGCGGATCGGGCTGGAGCAGCCCGGCGAGCACCTGCCAGAGGGGCTCCGGGATGCCCGGGGGGGCGCCGGGAGTGCCATGGGCGATGAAGTGCTCGACCAGCGCCTGGGAGTCAGGCTTGCGGCCCTGGAGCAGATAGAGCGCGACCAGGCCGACGGCGAAGAGGTCGGCGGTGAAGTCCGGCTCGGCGCCGAGGAGCTGCTCGGGCGCGAAATACCCGGGCGTGCCCACGACGTAGTTGGTCTCGGTGAGGCGCGGTTCGCCCTTGCGCATGGAGATGCCGAAGTCGGAGAGCCGCAGATGCGGCCGGCCGGTGCCGGTGACGTCCATCAGGATGTTCGCGGGCTTGATGTCCCGGTGCACGACCCCCTCGGCGTGCACCGTGGCCAGACCCGAGAGCAGCTGGTCGAGCAGGATGCAGACGAACCGGGGCGGCAGCGGGCCGTAGTCGCCGATGACATGGGCCAGCGAGCCGCCGGCGACCAGGTCCATGGTGAACAGGACCTTGTCGTCGTCGGCGGCCCAGCTGGCCGGCGCGAGGACGTGCGGATGGTCGATCCGCAGCGCCTGCTCGCGGACGAAGCGGAGCAGCGTGTGCGCGTCGCTCTGCAGGAGCACCTTGGCCGCCACATAACGGCGGCGCCGGTGGTCCCAGGCGCGCCACACGGCGCCCGCCCCGCCCCGTCCGATCGGGTCGACCAGCTCGTACCGACCAGCGAAGACCTCACCCATCGTGCTGTGTCCGCTCCCCGTTGCTTCGTCTTGCGGCGATGCCGGCCGGCTGCCGACCGCGTCAGTTCTGGTGCGACTCGTAGTGGGCGACCGCGTCCGCGGTGCGCCCGGCGCCGTACACCCGGAGGAACTCTGCCAGTTCCGGGTGGGCCGGGGCGAGGGAGTCGGCGGCATCGATGATGTCGCCGGCCGCGGCTACGGAGCGCAGCAGCGACTGGATCTCGCGGACCACCCGGCGGACGGTCGGAGCGCCGGAGCCAGTGGTGGTCTGACCCGTGCTGGTGAGGACCGAGCCGCCCTGCGACTTCTTGACCTCGTCCATCCGGTCGGTGGCCTCGGCGGCGCTGACGCTGCCGTCGGCGACCTGTACCGCGAGCTCCTGGAGTGCCTGGACACGCTGGACGACGGCCGGGTTTCCGATCTTCGCCCGCTGGCCGCTCATCAGCTGGGACAGCATGGGCGCGGACAGTCCGAGCACGGCCGCGAGCCTGGCCTGATTGAGCCCGAGATCGTCGATCAGCCTACGGAAGAGCGCCCCCAGCGGCTCTCCGTACCAACTGCGCTGAAGCTCTCTGGCTCTCGCCGTGGCTTCCTGCTGCGCTGCGTCCATTTCTTCTCCCCATCCCTCGGTTCGCCACTGCGAACCTCGATCAGCATCTTACGGAGAGTGGTCGCCGACCGGGAGTCCCAATCCTTTTGCCGGACATGGGGGGTGACCCGGTACGCTGTCCTCGTTCCGGGGCCTTAGCTCAGTTGGTAGAGCGCTGTCTTTGCATGGCAGATGTCAGGGGTTCGACTCCCCTAGGCTCCACGTGACAAGACCCCTTTGACCTGCGTAAACGCGGTCAAAGGGGTCTTTTTTGCGTGGCCTGCGGCTCCTCGGCGTCACCGTCGTCTCCCCGCGGTCGCGGGACCCGGCGGCGCTCCCCGGACCTGGCGTACGTGCCCGAGTGCCCTTCCACGCCTCTCGGCGCGGGCCTTTCATGCCTCTCCGCGCGGGCCCTTCGGGCCGCTTCCGTGGGCCTGGAGCCCCGCCCCGAAGTGACCGCTGGTCCGAACGGGTGCTGTTCATCGGAAGAACTGCGCGGCAGCGGCGACGTTCCGTGGAAATCGGGCGCGCATCCACATCATGAGGAAAGTACGTAAAGCGCGCAAACCGAAATGAACCATTCGAGAACGTCACGAAAGTGAGGGGCCATGGCCACCGCCAAGGTCAAGCAGTTCTGGACCGCCTTCATCTCCGTCCTCTTCGCCCTGCTCGCCTCCGTCGGCCTGGCGGGCACCGCCGCCGCGGCCCAGCGGCCCGCCGTGCAGCAGCCCGAGGAGCCCGCGGGTTCCGCCGCCGGCACGGCCCCCGTCGCCGGGGAGCGCGCGGCACTCGCCTCCGTACCCGCACAGCGGGCGCACCGGTGGCCGACCGCCGGCGACCGCTCCCTGCCGCCCACGATCAAGCAGCGCATCGCCGCCGAGGCGCACGGTTCCTCTCCCGCCGCCCGGCACCGTTCGGCGGCCGGCACGACCGCCGTGGCCGAGAACGACGAGCCGGCCGCGCTGACGGAGCTCGCGCTTGCCGCCGCCGCGTAGGGCGCGGGGAGCGATCACGCGCACTCCCCGCACCTCCGCCTCCCCGCATCTCCACTTCGCGGGAACCCGGCTCGCGGGACTTCGCCACCCGGCAGGACCGCTGAAAGAGCCCAGCGGGACCCGGGAGGACCCTTGCAAGGCCCCAGCAGCACCCGGCAGGACCCCGAAAGACCCCAGCAGTACCCAGCAGTACCCAGCAGGACCGAGCAGGACCCGGCAGAACCCCTGAAAGACTCCGGCAGGACCCCAGCAGGACCCTGAAAGACCTCAGCAGTACCAGCAGGACCCTGAGAGACCTCAGCAGTACCAGCAGGACCAGCAGTACCCGGCACCACCTGGTCGGTCAGCGGCGCTTGTCGCGTTCGGCGGCCTCTTCGGCTGCGGCCGCGGCTTCGGCCTCGGTCTCCTTGGCCTCCACCTCCGGGTCGAGGGAAGCCTCACTGTCGTCGACGGACGTCAGCACGGCGCCCTCGTCCACATCGGTGGGAGCGGGCGGTTCGACCAGCCAGTCGGGATTGGCCTGCTTGTCCCACCACCTCCAGGCGGCGTATGCGCCGCCGGCGAGAATGCCAAGGACCAACAGGCCCTTGGCGAGGCGGCCGGCCCTGGCCCGTCGCTCGTGCCTCTTCACGATCTTCTGGATTTCCTTCGGTGTCACCTGACCGCGCAGCGCGGCCCAGGCGGCAGTGGAACGCGACCCGGCCTCCTCAAGGACGGGACCGGTCGCGGCGACCGCGTGCTCGACACGCGGAACGGTGTAGTCGGCCGCCTGACGGCAGGCCGAGCGGGTCTTGACCGCCGCGATCTGTGCGGCCGCGTCGACCCGCGGCGGTACATGCGGTGCGACATACGAGTCGTACTGCGTTCGAGCCTGCGTTCGGGCTTGGCGCGCGGCCTTCGAGACCTTCGGGGCGATCAGCACACGCGCCTCGTGGGCGTAGTGCGCGGCCTGGTCCTTTGCCGTGCCGGCGTACGGCGCCACCACTTCCGCGGCGTGCAGGACGCTCTCCTTCGCCGAATCTGACGCGGCGCGCACGCTGTCCATGCGGGTCACGGGATTCCTCCTCCTCGGTGGCGACGATGTCGGGTTTTCGCCTTTCCATCCTTTTCGGAATCATGCCCCCCGGAGCAAAGTCCGGCATGTGGGGCGGGCATCCGGGGCATGCGAGGATCGGACACGCCAGAGACAGACGTGACATGACGCGACATGACGTGGACGGAAGGCGACCGTGGCCGAGCAGTTGTACGCGATCCTCAAGACCAGCCTGGGTGACATCGAGGTGCGGCTGATGCCGTTCCACGCCCCGAAGACGGTGCGGAACTTCGTCGAGCTCGCCGGCGGTGAGCGCGAGTGGACGCACCCCGCGACCGGCAAGGTCTCCTCGGATCCGCTCTACGACGGCACGGTCTTCCACCGGGTGATCAAGGGCTTCATGATCCAGGGCGGCGACCCGCTGGGGAACGGCACCGGCGGCCCGGGCTACGAGTTCGGCGACGAGTTCCACCCGGAGCTCTTCTTCGACCGTCCCTACCTGCTGGCCATGGCCAACGCCGGTCCGGGCACCAACGGCTCGCAGTTCTTCGTCACCGTCGGCGCCGCGACCTGGCTGAACCGCAAGCACACCATCTTCGGCGAGGTCGTCGACAAGGAGAGCCGGAAGGTCGTGGACGCGATCGCGGCCACCTCGACCGACCCGCACACCGAGCGGCCGCTGCAGGACGTGGTCATCGAGTCCGTGGTGATCGAGAAGCGCTGAGGCGGAAGGGACGGCACCTCCATGGATCCGCGACCTTCCGGGAACCCGCACTCCGGTGTGCCGCGCTGCTACCGGCACCCGGAGGTCGAGACCGGGATCCGCTGCACGCGCTGCGAGAAGCCGATCTGCCCGCAGTGCATGGTCTCCGCCTCCGTCGGCTTCCAGTGCCCCGACTGTGTGCGCAACGGCTCGGGGACCGGGCACGCGCCCGACGCCAACCAGCCGCGGACGCTCGCGGGCGGCCGGGTGGCGGCCGACGACCGCCTCGTCACCAAGATCCTGATCGGGATCAATCTCGCGGTGTACCTCGCCGTCCTGGTGTTCGGCGACCGGCTCGTCGACGAGCTCGTCCTCATCGGCTACGCCTTCAGCCCGGCGCTCGGCGAGGTCGTCGGGGTCGCGGACGGCGAGTGGTACCGGCTGCTGACGTCGACCGTCCTCCACCAGGAGGTCTGGCACATCCTGTTCAACGTGCTGGGCCTGTGGGTGATCGGCGGGATCGTCGAGCCCGAGCTGGGCCGGATCCGCTACGCGGCCCTGTGCCTGCTCTCCGGTCTCTCCGGCTCCGTGCTGGCCTATCTCGTCGCCGAGCCCAACCAGCCCTCGCTGGGTGCCTCCGGCGTCGTCTACGGCCTGATCGGCGCCTGGGTGGTGCTGGCTCGCAGGCGCCGCCACGACATGCGGCCGGTGGTCCTCTTCGTGGCCCTGTCGCTGCTCATGACCTTCACCCGTCCGGGGATCTCCTGGGAGGCCCACGTCGGCGGTCTGGTCGCGGGAGTCCTGGTGACGTACGCGCTGGTGCACGCGCCCCGTTCCCGCCGGGACCTCGTGCAGTACGGGGCCTGCGGCCTGGTGCTCCTGATCGATCTGGGGATCGTGCTGGCCCGCTCGGCGGCGCTCACCTGAGCGCACTGGGCTGTGGACGAGCTTCTCTGTGAGCTTTCCCCAGAGTTATCCACAGTGCGTGGCGATCCCTCTCCACTCTGTGGGGAAAGGCCGCGCCCCTCGCCTCTGACCTGGTATTTCTCCAGGGAGGCGAGGGGCGTCCTGAGCTCGGGCGAAGGTGATTCCGGTCATACCGGCGTCAACCTCGTGCGAGTTATCCACAGATCTTCGTAAGTTATCCAGTGCTGTGCACAACGCTGTGGATAAGTTCAGGGGAGAGCTTGACGAGCGGCCCGTACGGACGCTAGATCGCCGCTACTTCCACTGCGTGGAGACACCGAAGCCGGCCGCGATGAAGCCGAAGCCCACCACGATGTTCCAGTTCCGGAGCGACTCGATCGGCATCGACCCGTCGGTGACGTAGAAGACCACGATCCACACCAGACCGATGGCGAACAGCGCCAGCATCACAGGCGCCACCCAGCTGCGGTTGGTCAGCTTGATACTGGTGGCCTGCTTCGCGGGCGGAGGCGTGAAGTCGGCCTTCTTGCGGATACGTGACTTCGGCACGAGGGACTCTCCTGTCGATGCGCTGCGTGACCGCGCAGGGAACTGTGGCTGGCGCCGGGATGTGGCGAAGGAGGACGACTGCGTCCCCCAGGCGTCCGTTAGCGTAGTGGTTCCGCGGCACCGAAGGGGATCAGGGTACGTTGAGCAATTCCGCCGGCACTCCCGAAGGACCGGGCCGCACCGCGAGGTGGCGCCCCGTCCGGGTGCTCACCCTTGCCGTTTTCGCCCTCGCCGGACTGATCTTCGTCACGAGCTTCAACACCGCCAAGGGCACCAACATCCGCACCGACGCCTCGCTCCTGCGGCTCTCCGACCTGATCGAGGAACGCAGCCACAAGAACGCGGGCCTCGACGAGTCCACCTCCGCCCTCCGCTCCCAGGTCGACACCCTCGCCGCCCGCGACGACGGTTCCACCCGTGCGGAGGACGCGAGACTCGACGCCCTGGAGGCGGCGGCGGGCACCACCGAGGTCTCCGGCTCCGGTCTCACCGTCACTCTCAACGACGCCCCGCCGAACGCCCAGGCGGCCCCCGGCTACCCCGAGCCCCAGGCCAACGACCTGGTCATCCACCAGCAGGACCTCCAGGCCGTCGTCAACGCCCTGTGGCAGGGCGGCGCCGAGGGCATCCGGGTGATGGACCAGCGGCTCATCTCCACCAGCGCCGTGCGCTGCGTCGGCAACACCCTGATCCTCCAGGGCCGCGTCTACTCGCCCCCGTACAAGATCACGGCCGTCGGCGACCGGGGGAAGCTGAGCAGGGCGCTCGCGGGCTCCCCGGCGATCCAGAACTACCAGCTGTACGTCAAGGCGTACGGGCTCGGCTGGAAAGTCGACGAGCACAGGGCGGTGACTCTTCCCGGGTACTCGGGCACAGTGGACCTCCACTACGCGAAGCCGGTGAGCTGACCGGGTGGACCGACACCCGGTGCGTTGACTGCGGGAGGGGCGCTTGCGTCTCGTCGTGAGGACCTTCAGCGAGCTGTGCCTCACGGCCGGCACCCTCATCGTCCTCTTCGTCGTCTACGTCCTCTACTGGACCGGCGTCCAGGCCCAGAGCGCGAGCGCCGGCCAGATCGACACCCTCCAGCGCGAGTGGACGAGCGTCCCCGTCCGGACCGCCGAACCCGCCCCCCGGGCCGTGCCGTACGCCCGCGGCAAGGGGATCGCCGTCATGTACGTCCCCCGGCTCGGCAAGGACTGGAAGTGGCCCGTCCTCCAGGGCACCGAGGCCGCCACCCTGAAGAAGGGGCTCGGGCACTACGCGAACTCCGGCCGGCTCGGCGGCACCGGCAACTTCGCCGTCGCGGGCCACCGCCGCACCTACGGCGACCCGTTCAAGGACTTCCCCCGGCTGCGCGAGGGCGACGCGATCGTCCTCACCGACGGCACGACCTGGTTCACCTACCGGGTCGACCGCGCGCCGTACCGGACCGTGCCCACCGACATCGGCGTCATCGACCCCGTACCGGTGAAGTCGGGCCTCGACGGGCCCGGCCGCTACCTCACCCTCACCACCTGCGACCCCGAGTGGGGCAGCAGCCACCGGCTCGTCGTCTGGGCGCACCTCGACGCCACCCGGCCGGTCGCCGACGGCCGTCCACAGGCTTTGGACAGCTGACCCCTCACGGCCCCCTCGCCCCGTACTCTGGTCCCCGTAACGAACGGAAGGGGCTGTAGACGTCATGTACGGCTGGATCTGGCGGCATCTGCCGGGCAACGCGTGGGTACGGGCGCTGCTCTCGATCGTGCTGGTGCTCGCGGTCGTCTACGCCCTCTTCCAGTACGTGTTCCCCTGGGCGGAGCCACTGCTTCCGTTCAACGATGTGACGGTGGACGGCCAGTGAGCGCGCGCATTCTCGTCGTCGACAACTACGACAGCTTCGTCTTCAACCTCGTTCAGTACCTCTACCAGCTCGGCGCCGAGTGCGAAGTCCTCCGCAACGACGAGGTCGAGCTGAGCCACGCCCAGGACGGCTTCGACGGCGTCCTGCTGTCGCCGGGACCCGGCGCACCCGAACAGGCCGGGGTCTGCATCGACATGGTCCGGCACTGCGCGGACACCGGCGTGCCCGTCTTCGGCGTCTGCCTCGGCATGCAGTCGATGGCCGTGGCGTACGGCGGCGTCGTCGACCGCGCGCCCGAACTGCTGCACGGCAAGACCTCCCCCGTGACCCACGAGGGCCAGGGCGTCTTCGCCGGGCTGCCCTCGCCGTTCACCGCGACCCGCTACCACTCGCTGGCCGCCGAGCCCGCCGCGCTGCCGGCCGAGCTCGAGGTCACCGCGCGGACCGAGGACGGCATCATCATGGGCCTTCGCCACCGCGAACTGCCCGTCGAAGGCGTCCAGTTCCACCCCGAGTCGGTCCTCACCGAGCACGGGCACCTGATGCTCGCCAACTGGCTCGAGCAGTGCGGTGACAAGGGGGCGGTCGGACGGTCGGCGGGGCTCGCGCCGGTGGTGGGCAAGGCCGTCGCGTGACGACGGGCTCTCCGTGGTTCCGGGGGACGAACGAACCGGGGCCCGAGCCGATACCCGTGGACCCGTACGCGGCCCCTTCGCCGTACACGGAACCGGTCGCGTCCCCGGGGTACGGGGAAGCCCCCGCGTACGAGGACACCGCCCCGTACGGGCAGGCCCCCGCCACGGAGCAGACCTACCGGGAACCCCGGCAGGCCTACCAGGAGCCTCAGCGGTCCCACCAGGAACCGCAGCAGGGCTATCAGGAGCCGCAGCAGGGCTATCAGGAGCCGCACCAGGCGCCTCAGGAGCCCCAGCAGAGCTACCAGGCCCCCGAGGCCGCCTACGAGGCCCCGTACAAGGACCCCTACGCGCCCTCGTACGAGCCGTACGAGGCGGAACAGGTCCCGCGCTCCTCCCCCGGCGACACGACGGTCCTGGAGGCCGTGGAGCCCCTTTCCGGGCCCGGCCGGGCCGAACGCCGCCGCGCCGCCAAGGGCGGCCGCGGCAAGAGCCGCCGCGGCGGCCCGCCCACCACCCCGTCCGGCACCTCGCCGGCCGGTCCGCCCGCGGCCCCCCTCTCCCGCGTCGAGGCGCGTCGCGCCGCCCGCGCCGCCAAGGACAGCGTCGGAGTCGTCGCCAGCCGGGCCGTCGGAGAACTCTTCATCACCTTCGGCGTCGTCATGCTGCTCTTCGTCACCTACCAGTTGTGGTGGACGAACGTCCTCGCCGGCCAGGAGACCGACCGGGCCAAGGAACAGATCGAGGACACCTGGGCCAAGGGCGAGGGCGAGGACGACGGCAGACCGGGGGCGTTCGAGCCGGGCGAGGGCTTCGCCATCATGTACATCCCCAAGCTGGACGTCGTCGTCCCCGTCGCCGAGGGCATCAGCAAGACCAAGGTCCTCGACAAGGGCATGGTCGGCCACTACGGCGAAGGCAAGCTCAAGACGGCCATGCCGTCCGACAAACAGGGCAACTTCGCCGTCGCCGGCCACCGCAACACCCACGGCGAGCCGTTCCGGTACATCAACCAGCTGAAGCCCGGCGACCCCATCGTCGTCGAGACGCAGAACGCGTACTACACCTACGAGATGGCGAGCATCCTGCCCCAGACCTCGCCCTCGAACGTCTCCGTGATCGACCCGGTGCCCAAGGGCTCGGGCTTCAACGAACCCGGCCGGTTCATCACCCTGACCACCTGCACCCCCGAGTTCACCAGCACCTACCGCATGATCGTGTGGGGCAGGCTGGTCGAGGAACGCCCACGCAGCCAGGGAAAGCCGAAAGCGCTCGTAGGCTGAGACCCCACACCTCCGGACGGGACGACGGGACGACCTAGTGGCACGCGTGCGCAACCGGATCGCCGGGATCATCAGCGTCTTCGGTGAACTCCTCATCACGGCGGGCCTGGTGCTCGGCCTCTTCGTCGTCTACTCCCTGTGGTGGACGAACGTCCTCGCCGACCGCGTCGCGGACCAGGACGGCGCCCAGGTCCGCGACCGCTGGGCCGACGGACCCGGAGCGCTCGACACCAAGGACGGCATCGGCTTCCTCCACGTGCCCGCCATGAACAACGGCGAGGTCCTGGTCAAGCAGGGCACCGACAGCGGCATCCTCAACAACGGCGTCGCCGGCTTCTACACCGACCCGATCAAGTCCGCGCTCCCGCAGGACAAGCAGGGCAACTTCACGCTCGCCGCGCACCGGGACGGACACGGCGCCAAATTCCACAACATCCACAAGTTGAAGACCGGCGACTCGATCGTCTTCGAGTCCAAGGACACCTGGTACGTCTACAAGGTCTACAAGACCCTGCCGGAGACCACGAAGTACAACGTGGACGTCCTCCAGCCCGTACCCGAGGAGTCCGGCAAGACCAAGCCGGGCCGGTTCATCACCCTGACCACCTGCACCCCCATGTACACCTCCGACTACCGCTACATCGTCTGGGGCGAACTGGAGCGCACGGAGAAGGTCGACCGCGACCGCTCGCCCCCCGCGGAACTGCGCTGATCCGAGGCCGGGCGGCCGGCCCGGTCCACGAACGGCAGGGAGCCCGGACCACGAACGGCAGGGAGCCCGGACCACGAACGGCAGGGAGCCCGGACCACGAACGGCAGCCAGCCCGGACGACGAACGCGAGAGAGCCCCGGCATCCACTGGATGCCGGGGCTCTCTCGTCGTACCGCTGGGGACGACCGTCAGTCGAAGAAGCCGCCGCCTCCGCCGTTGTTGTCCCCGTTGCCGCCTCCGCCGCCCACCGTGATCACGGTGACCGTCTCGCCGGTGTTGATCATCGAACCCGCCTGGGGCGTCGAGCCGAGCACCGTGGCGTCTTCCTTGTCCGACCCCTGCTGGACGACCACGAGACCGAGGCCCTCAAGCTGCTGCTTGACGTCCTTGAACTTCTTGCCGCCGATGTCGGCGGGGATCTGGACCTGGGTCTGCTGCGGGCCCTTGGAGACCTTCAGCGTGATCTGGACGTCCTTGGCCTGGTTCGAATTGCCCTGCGGGGTCTGGTCGACGACCGTTCCCGCCGGCTGGTCGTTGTCCACGTCCTGCCGGGCGATGTTGGTGAACCCGACCGCGTTCAGCTGCTGCACGGCCTGCTCGTAGCTCCGGGTCTTCACATCGGGAAGCTGGGACAGCTTCTGCTTCGCGACGGTGATCGTCACCTCGGAGTTCTTCTCCGCCTTGGTGCCGCCCTGCGGGTTCTGGCGCAGAACCGAGCCGGGGTCCTCGTCGGACTCCTCCTGCTCGACCTTCACCTTGAAGCCCTTGCCCTTCAGGGACTCCTCGGCCCGCTCCTGGGACTGCTCGACGACATCCGGGACCTCGGTGAGCGGGGAACCCTCGGAGACGTACACCTGGATCGTGCCGCCGGTGTCCATCCTGGCGCCGTCCGCGGCCGGGGTCTGGCGGCAGATGGAGCCCTTGGGCTGGTCGCAGCGCTCGGTGCCGGCCTGCTGCATCTTCACCTCGGCGTTGGTCGCGAGCCCCGTCGCCGCGTCGACCGTCTGGCCGACCAGCTGCGGGACCGTGACCTGCCGGGTGCCCTCCTTCGTGTCGAAGAGGGAGACACCGATGAAGATCGCTCCGACGAGCACCAGGATGCCCGCGAGGACCAGCAGGATCGTCGAGGTGTTCGACTTCTTCTGGCCGCCGCGACGACGGTCCGGGCGGTCGTCGTAGCCGTAGCCGCCGTCGTCCGCGTTGATCGGCGGCAGCATCGAGGTCTGGCCCGCCGGGTCGGCCTGGCGCAGCGCCGTGGTCGGCTGGTCCTCCGGCGGGTAACCGCCGTAGCCCCCGCCGTACGCGGGCGCGCCCGCCATGCCCATCCCCATCGCCGCGGCGGCCGCGACCGGCTGACCGTCGAGGCAGGCCTCGATGTCCGCGCGCATCTCGTCGGCCGACTGGTAGCGGTAGTCGGGGTCCTTGACCAGCGCCTTCAGGACGATGGCGTCCATCTCGGGCGTGATCTCGTGGTCGAAGTTGCTCGGCGCCTGCGGCTCCTCGCGGACGTGCTGGTA
The DNA here is from genome assembly GCF_044331325.1 of Streptomyces sp. NPDC017246. Lineage (NCBI taxonomy): Bacteria > Bacillati > Actinomycetota > Actinomycetes > Kitasatosporales > Streptomycetaceae > Streptomyces > Streptomyces sp. NPDC017246. The sequence continues at coordinate 349,484 of NZ_JBIRMW010000002.1, forward strand.
CGCGACCGCGACCGGGGAGTCACCGATGAACGGGGGACGGACGGTGAGGAGCTCGTAGAGCAGGCAGCCCGTGGAGTACAGGTCGGAGCGGGCGTCGACCTGCTCGCCCTTGGCCTGCTCGGGGGAGAGGTACTGGGCCGTGCCGATCACCGCGGCGGTCTGCGTCATGGTCATGCCGGAGTCGCCCATGGCGCGCGCGATGCCGAAGTCCATGACCTTGACCTGGCCGGTGCGCGTCAGCATGACGTTCGCCGGCTTGATGTCACGGTGCACGATGCCGGCGCGGTGCGAGTACTCCAGCGCCTGGAGGATGCCGACCGTCATCTCGAGGGTGCGCTCGGGCAGCAGCTTGCGCCCGGAGTGCAGCAGCTCACGCAGGGTCGACCCGTCGACGTACTCCATCACGATGTACGGGATGGAGACGTTGTCGACGTAGTCCTCGCCGGTGTCGTAGACCGCGACGATCGCCGGGTGATTCAGCGAGGCGGCGGACTGTGCCTCACGGCGGAACCGGGCTTGGAAGGACGGGTCGCGGGCCAGGTCGGCCCGCAGCGTCTTCACGGCGACGGTGCGGCCGAGCCGGGTGTCCTGTCCGAGGTACACCTCGGCCATGCCACCACGGCCGAGCACCGAGCCCAGCTCGTACCGGCCGCCGAGGCGACGCGGCTCTTCCATAGCTAATCCAGCCCTCTCCGTCTGTCCCGACCGCACCCATGGGTGGTCCGGCGGTGTGTGCTGTTCGCGCATACGCTACCGGCCCCGGGAAGACGTTCCGCCCGGGGCCGATAGCTGATACCTGACCGGTACCTGGCACGTACGGGGCCGAGACGTCAGCCCCGGGTCTTCAGGACCGCCTTCATCACGGCCTTCGCGATCGGGGCGGCGAGACCGCCACCGCTGATGTCCTCACGCGAGGTGCCCGCCGAGTCCTCGACGATCACGGCGACCGCGACCGGGGACCCCTCGGCGGTCTTCGCGTACGAGATGAACCAGGCGTACGGGCGCTTCGCGTTCTTGTCGCCGTGCTGGGCCGTACCCGTCTTGCCGCCGACCTTCACGCCGTCCATGTTCAGGTCCGCGTTGCCGCCGGTGCCGTTGGTGACGACGCTCTCCATCATCTGCTGGAGCAGCTGCGCGTTCTCCTGCGAGACCGGGCGGCTCATCTCCTCCGGCTCGGTCTTCTTGAGCAGGTCGACGTTGGGCGCGCGCAGCTCGTCGATCATGTACGGCTTCATCAGCTTGCCGTCGTTGGCGATCGCCGCTGTGACCATCGCCATCTGGAGCGGGGTGGTCGCGGTGTTGAACTGGCCGATGGAGGAGAGCGCGTTTCCACCGCGGTCGGCGTTCTTGTCGTAGACCGAGGCGGAGGAGCGGACCGGGGTGAACTGCTCGGCGTTGAAACCGAACTTCTCGGCCATCTCCACCATCTTGTCGCGGCCGACGTCGTCGCCGAGCTTCGCGAAGACCGAGTTGCAGGAGATGTCGAGGGCGCGCTTCAGGCTGGCATTGGCGCACCCCTTGGCGTGGTTGATCATCTCCCTGTTGGAGAGCGGGATCTTCCAGCCCTCGGGGGTGTCGGTCGCCGCGTCGATGTCCTTGACCTTGCCGTTCTCCAGCGCGGCGGCGGCGGTCACGACCTTGAAGACGGAACCGGGCGGGTAGATCTCGCGGATCGCACGGTTCTGCTTCGGCTTGTTCTTGTCGTTCTCCAGCGCCACCCAGGCCTTCTCGTCCTTGCCGGAGTAGCCGGCGAAGGAGGAGGGGTCGTACGAGGGGGTGGACGCCATCGCCAGGATCTTGCCGGTCTTCGGCTCGATGGCGACGACGGCACCGGTCTTCTTGCCGAGGCCCTCGAAGGCGGCCTTCTGCGCGGCCCCGTTGAGGGTGGTGACGACGTCGCCACCCTTCTTCTTGTCGCCGGTGAACATGGCGAGGGTGCGGTCGAAGAAGAGCCGGTCGTCATTACCGGTGAGGATGCCGTCCTCGATCTTCTCGATCTGGTTGGCGTCGTAGGCCTGCGAGGCGTAACCGGTGACCGGAGCCCACATGGGGCCGTCGGTGTAGGTGCGCTTGAACTTGAAGTACTCGTCCCCGGAGTCGACCGAGCCGGTGATCGGCTTGCCGTCGACGATGATGTTGCCGCGCTCGTTGGCGTAGCGCTCGATCCGGACGCGCGTGTTCTTCGGGTGGGCGTTCAGCTCGTCGGCACGGACGAACTGGAGCCAGTTGTCGCGCACGAGCAGGGCGAAGATGAGCAGGCCGCAGAAGATCGCGACCCGGCGCAGCGGCTTGTTCACGGACGGACCACCTGGGTCATCTCGGCGTCGGGGGACGGGGCGGGCGCGGGCGCCGGGCGGCGCGCGGTGTCGCTGATCCGGATCAGGATGCCGATCAGCGCCCAGTTGGCGATCACCGAGGATCCGCCGTACGCGAGGAACGGCATCGTCATGCCGGTGAGCGGGATGAGCCCCATCACACCGCCGGCGACGACGAAGATCTGGAGCGCGAACGCACCGGACAGGCCCATCGCGAGCAGCTTGCCGAACGGGTCGCGGGCGGCGAGGGAGGTGCGGATGCCGCGCTCGACGATCAGGCCGTAGAGGAGCAGGAAGACCATGACGCCGGCCAGCCCGAGCTCCTCGCCGACCGTGGCGAAGATGAAGTCGGAGTTGGCGGCGAACTGGATCAGGTCGGAGTTGCCCTGGCCGAGACCGGTGCCGAGGATGCCGCCGGAGCCGAAGGACATCAGCACCTGCGTCATCTGGTCGCAGGCGTTCAGCATGTTCTGGTCGGTGGCCGTCTCCAGACAGCCGAAGGGGTCGAGCCAGGCCGCCACACGGGACTTCACGTGGCTGGCCGTGGAACCGACGACCGCCGCACCGGCGACCGCCATCAGCAGACCCATGACGATCCAGCTGGTCCGCTCCGTCGCCACGTACAGCATGATCACGAACATGCCGAAGAACAGCAGCGACGTACCGAGGTCGTTCTCGAAGACCAGGATGAGGAGGCTGACCGCCCAGATCGTCAGGATCGGGCCGAGGTCACGGCCACGCGGCAGGTAGAGCCCCATGAAGCGGCGGCTGGCCAGTGCCAGGGCATCCCGCTTCACCATCAGGTAGCCGGAGAAGAACACCGCCAGGACCAGCTTGGCGAACTCACCGGGCTGGATCGAGAAGCCGCCGATCCGGATCCAGATCTTGGCGCCGAAGACATCCGCGCCCAGGCCCGGGACGAGCGGGAGCAGCAGCAGGATGAGTGAGGCCACCATGGAGATGTACGTGTAGCGCTGCAGGACGCGGTGGTCCTTCAGCAGCAGCAGCACGCCCACGAACATGGCGATGCCGACCGCCGAGTACATCATCTGGCTGGGGGCGTCGGGGCTGAAGGTGCCGAAGCGGCGCATCGACGTGGCGATCAGCCGAGGCGACTGGTCCAGCCGCCAGATCAGCACCAGGCCCATGCCGTTGAGCAGGGTCGCCAGGGGCAGCAGCAGCGGGTCCGCGTACGGGGCCCACTTGCGCACCACGAGGTGGGCGACGGCGGCCAGCAGCCCGAGGCCGAGTCCGTACCCCAGCATGCCGGCCGGGACTTCGCCGTCCATGGCCAGGCCCACGTTGAGGTAGGCGAACACCGGGATGATGACGGCGAACGCCAGCAGCGCCAGCTCGGTGTTGCGGCGGCTCGGCGCCTCGATCGCGCCGATGGTGGTCGTGTTGGTGACAACGCTCATGGTGGTGAAAGGCCCCCTACGGGTGCTTACTGCTTGCCGCAGTTCGAGGCCAGCTTCTGCTCCTCCGCGGTGAGGGTGGGACCCGGGGTCGGAGCGGCTGTGGTGGGCTTGGAGTCAGGTTTGGCGGCGCCGTCCGACGTTTCGGCCGGGGGCTTGCTCGCCTGGTCGGCGGCCTTCTCGGCGGCGGCGCGGCGCTGCTCGGTCTTCTTGCAGGCCGAGGCCTGCACGGCCAGCTCGGAGATCTTCGTCTGGGCCTTGGCGAGACTGCCGCCCGTGATCGTGTCCTCGACCTGCTTCTGCTGGTAGGCGGGCAGGTACTTGAGTTCGATCTCGGGGTGGTCCTTCTCGACCTTCGACAGCGAGACCCACGCGAGGTCCTGGCTGATGCCCTGGTACAGCGCCACGTGCTGGTCCTTGGACCCCACGAAGTACTGCGTCTGCGTCCAGCGCCAGCCGCCGTAGAGACCGCCGCCGACGACCGCGAGGCAGAGGACCAGGAGGAAGGAGCGCTTCAGCCACTTGCGGCCGGTGCGCGGCTTCACGAAGTCGTCGTCGGTGTACGACTCGAAGGAGCCCTGCGGGGGCATGCCGCCGTAGCCGTGACCGTCGCCGCTTCCGGGCGGGCCGAAACCGCCCGCGGGCGGCTGCTGGTGCGGAGCCGGACGCCCGAGCCCGGAGGCACGGCCGGCCGGGGTCTGCATCGCCCCGCCGTCGTTCAGCTGGGCGGCCTGGTTCTCGGCGACCGCGCCCACGATGACCGGGGTGTCGCTGAGGTGACCGGCGAGGGTGTCGCCGCCGTCGACGTCCAGGACGTCGGCGACGATCACCGTGATGTTGTCGGGGCCGCCGCCGCGCAGCGCGAGCTGGATCAGCTCCTGCACGGTCTCCTGCGGGCCCTGGTAGCTGGCGAGGGTGTCCTCGAGCGTCTGGTGCGAGACCACGCCGGACAGACCGTCGGAGCAGATCAGATAGCGGTCGCCGGCCCTGACCTCACGGATGGAGAGATCGGGTTCGACGTGGTCGCCGCTGCCGAGCGCGCGCATGAGGAGCGAGCGCTGCGGGTGGGTGGTGGCCTCTTCCTCGGTGATCCGGCCCTCGTCGACGAGCCGCTGCACCCAGGTGTGGTCCTGCGTGATCTGGGTCAGCACGCCGTCGCGGAGCAGATACGCGCGCGAGTCGCCGACATGCACGAGACCGAGCCGCTGGCCGGTCCACAGCAGGGCGGTGAGCGTGGTGCCCATGCCCTCGAGCTGCGGGTCCTCCTCGACCATCATCCTGAGCTGGTCGTTGGCGCGCTGCACCGCCGTACCGAGAGAGGTGAGGATGTCGGAGCCCGGGACGTCGTCGTCGAGCGTGACGAGGGTGGAGATCACCTCGGAGGAGGCGACCTCACCGGCCGCCTGACCGCCCATGCCGTCGGCGATGGCGAGCAGCCGGGGACCGGCATAGCCGGAGTCCTCGTTGCCCTCGCGGATCATGCCCTTGTGCGAGCCCGCGGCGAATCGCAGGGACAGACTCATGCGCACCTGCCCTGTCGCCGCTGCATCGGGGTACAGCCGGTCTCGACCCACACTGCCCACCCTCCGGTCGCTCCGGTCACGCCGGTCGCTTCAGTCGCTCCGGTCGGGAGCGCGGCACGGCCTGTGGCGGGGACCGTCCCGACTCGCTCGCTCCGCTCGCGCCTATTCATGATGTAGCACTACTTCCGCAGCTCGATGACGGTCTTGCCGATGCGGATCGGCGCGCCCAGCGGAATCGGTGTGGCGGTGGTGAGGCGGGTCCGGTCGAGATACGTGCCGTTGGTGGACCCGAGATCCTCCACGATCCACTGGCCGTCCCGGTCCGGGTAGATCCGGGCGTGCCGGCTCGACGCGTAGTCGTCGTCCAGCACGATCGTCGAATCGTGCGCCCGGCCCAGCGTGATCGTCTGCCCCTGGAGGGCGACGGTCGTGCCGGTGAGGGTGCCCTCGGAGACGACCAGCTTGGTCGGGGCGCCACGGCGCTGCCGCCCACCGCCCGCGCTCTGCTGGCCGCGCTGCTGCGGAGGCGTGGCGGCTTGCCGCGCCTGCTGCTGCTGTTGAGGTCGCGCCTCCTGGCGCCGTGAACCGCGCTGGGTGACCCGCGTACCGAAAAGGTCGCTGCGGATGACCTGGACGGCCACGATGACGAACAGCCACAGAACGGCCAGGAAACCCAACCGCATGACCGTCAGGGTCAGCTCTGACATTGCCCCCGCTTCACCCTTCGGCTTGCCGGTAAACGATGGTGGTGCTGCCCACGACGATCCGCGAGCCGTCGCGGAGCGTAGCGCGGGTGGTGTGCTGCCCGTCCACCACGATGCCGTTGGTGGATCCCAGATCCTGGATCGTCGAGGGCGTTCCGGTCCGGATCTCGCAGTGCCGACGGGAGACGCCGGGATCGTCGATCCTCACGTCCGCGTCGGTGCTGCGGCCGAGGACCAGGGTCGGGCGTGAGATCTGATGGCGGGTGCCGTTGATCTCGATCCAGTGGCGGACCGTGGTGCCCGCTCCGCCGTGCGTACCGGGGCCGGGGGCCGTCGGACGAGCCGCCGCCGGCCGGTGGCCGGGGGCGCCGGGAGGCGGAGAGGCGGGCATGGGCGGGGCGCCGGCCGGGGGGTACCCGTAACCGCCGCGACCCTGTCCCTGGCCCTGCTGCTGGTGAGGCTGCTGGTGCTGCTGCGGTCCGCCCGCGGGCGGCTGCGGCTGTGACGTACTCGACGCCAGCGTGCGGCTGCGGACGCGGTACAGGCCGGTGTCGAGGTCCTCGGCCTTCTCCAGATGGACCTTGATGGGGCCCATGAAGGTGTACCGCTGCTGCTTCGCGTAGTCCCTGACCAGGCCGGCGAGCTCGTCGCCGAGCTGGCCCGAGTAGGGGCTGAGACGCTCGTAGTCCGGCGTGCTCAGTTCCACGATGAAGTCGTTGGGGACGACGGTCCGCTCGCGGTTCCAGATCTGCGCGTTGTTGTCGCACTCACGCTGGAGCGCGCCGGCGATCTCGACAGGCTGGACCTCGGACTTGAAGACCTTGGCGAAGGTGCCGTTGACCAGACCTTCGAGTCGCTGCTCGAAACGCTTCATGACTCCCATGGGGCACCTCCTCCGTCGTTGTCGTCCTGGTACTGCTTACTGATCGTATCCACGCGTCGGGAAATCGGCTGGTTCCCCTTCTCTGCCCTGTGGACGAGTGTCACCTCTCACAAGCTTTCCCCACGGATCGTAGAGGCGGCCTGTGGACAGTGTCCCGCACCCGGCTGTGGGAGCGGGGGCTCGGTCCGGCTCCCGAGGCCGATCCGAGGCCGATCCAAGGCCGATCCGGCGTCGATCCGAGAACGGGCCGAGGGCGGTCCGAGGCCGGTCCGAGGCCGATTCGGGCTGACCACGGGGCGACCCGAGCCGACCCGGGGGTGACCCGGAGCTGACCCGGGGTTTGTTCCGAAGCTCACCTGCGGGGTGTTCCGAACCTGACCCGAGGGGTGTTCCGGAGGGTGTCCGCGGGAAGTCCGCGGGTGGTCAGTGGGTGGTCCGTGGGTGGTCAGTGGTCGGTCCGTGGTCGGTCCGTCCCCTTCCTCCCGCTCCCCTTCCTCCCGTCTCCCCCTCATCTCCCGTCCTACTCGGCACCGCCGTTCTCCTGTCCGTCCATCTGCCCCTCCCTCACCTTTGTCTCCGTGAGCGGAGGCCAAACAACGGATGTGAATCCACGGTCTGCGACGTGCTAATCTTCTGATGTCGCCAGGCGCTCGCACCGAAAAGTGAGAGAGCCCGGAGCACACCCAATGCGCGGGTGGCGGAATAGGCAGACGCGCTGGATTCAGGTTCCAGTGCCCGAAAGGGCGTGGGGGTTCAACTCCCCCCTCGCGCACCAGACGGAAGCCCCGTAGGTCATCGACCTACGGGGCTTCCGCGTTGTTGTCGTGGGTGTGAGCCTTCCCACGTTCTGGGGTTCATGCGCTCCTTCCTGTGTTCCCGTGTTCCCGTGTTCCCGCGTTCCCGTGGGAGGGCGGGTCGGGCCGGGGGCGGCTTCGGGTCGGTGCCGGTGGTGGGCGGGTGCGACTTTTGTCGTCGGGGGACGAGACGAAAGAGGGAAGCCCGGAGGCCGGGGCGCGACCTACGGTGCGAGCGTGGACGCTATGTCGAAGTCGGGGACCCGGAGTTCGGACGGGATCGGGGCCGTGCTCGCCGCCGGGTGGGCCTGGTTCGCGGTGCCCGGGCAGTGGTCGGGGCGGAGGACCACCGGTGAGGTGGCGCTCGCCGCTGTGCTCGCGCTGCTCGGGGCCGGGACCGAGGAGCTCCTGGGCGGCGAGGGATGGCGGCTGATCTGGGTCGCCGCCGGTTCCGCCGTGCTGTCGCTGGTGCGGCGCGGACTTCCCGCGAGCGTGCTCGTCCTGACCGCGGGACTCACGCCCTTCATACCCGGCTTCGGGCCCCTGCTGCTCGTGGTCGGCTGGTCGTCCGGCCGGTACATCGCGGGTGCGGGGCGCGCGCTCGCCGCGTTCATCGCCGCCTTCGTCCTGAACGTCGGGGGGAGCCTCCTGGGGCCCTGGGACCGGGACCGGCTGCTCGCCCTCGCCCTCACGGCGACCCTCTACTACCTGGGCACCACCCTGGCTCCCGGGCTCGCCCACCGCTACTGGACGCAGCGACGGACCCTGTTGCACGCGCTCCAGGAGCGCAACGCCCAGCTCCTGCGGGAGCGGACCATGGTGGTCTGGCAGGCACGCCTGCGGGAGCGGCAGCGGATCGCCCATGACATGCACGACAGCCTCGGGCACCAACTGGCCCTGATCTCCGTGCACACCGGGGCCCTGGAGGTGGACCGGGACCTGAGCGGGCGCCAGCGCGAGGCGGTCGGCGTCCTGCGGAACGCGTCGGTGACCGCGATGCACGAACTGCGGGAGGTCGTCGGGATCCTCCGCGACGGCATCGAGGCCTCCGACGGGGCGTCAGTGCCCGGGCGGGGCGGGGACGAGACGGGGAGGGCCGCCCGGGGGATCGCGGGCATCGAGGGGCTCGTGGAGGCCGCGCGGGCCGCCGGCACCTCGGTCGGGCTGAAGCGGTCGGGGGAGGAGCGGCCGCTGGCACCGGCGGCCGACCACGCCGCGTACCGGATCGTGCAGGAGGCCCTGACCAACGCCTACAAGTACGCGCCGGGGGCGTCGATCGGCGTCGAGCTGCGGTACGAGCCGGACACCTTCGTGGTGGAGGTCCTCAACGCGGAGCCCACGGGAGAACCCGCGGGAGACGTCGTGAGCGGCGGGCAGGGCCTGACCGGCCTTGCCGAGCGCGCCCGGCTCGTGGGGGGGATGTGTCACGCCGGTCCGGCCGACGGAGGGGGGTTCCGGGTCGCCGGGATGCTGCCCTACGGTGCGGCGCCCGTCGCGGAGGCAGCGCCTTTGGTCGATGCGGCCGACGACTTCCGGCAGCAGACCACCAAGCCGCTCGCGGGCGATGGTCGTCCGGTCGTGGTCGGACCGACCGACTGGACGTTCACGGAGCGGGAGCTGGCCATGGCGGTAGGCGGGGGCAGGGGCAGAAGCACGGGAGGTTCGATCGCGATCGGCTGCGGGATCGCGTTCGCGGCGCTCGTGATGCTGGTGGTGGCGGCCGGCTTCGGTCTCTACTTCCTGATGGGGTCGTTGAAGGAGGGGATGATCGACCCCGAGGAGTACGACGCGGTGAAGGTCGGGATGTCCGAGAAGGACGTCCGCAACCGGCTTCCCTCGGGCGACACGATCACCACCGCGGGCCTGGGCGGCAAGGGGCCGGCACAGCCGGAGGGCGCCGACTGTCTTGTGCTGATGTCCTCGGAGATCAGCGACGACTTCGACAAGGAGCCCGTTTTCCGGTTCTGCTTCCAGGACGGCAAGCTGATCGAGAAGAAGTCGTACGAGGTCGAGGCGCGGTAGCGCCGACCCGCCCGTACCGGAGCCGTGGGGAGAAGCTGTGGCAGGGCAGCCCATCAGGGTCGTGATCGCCGACGACGAGCCTCTGATCAGAGCCGGGATCCGGATGATCCTCATCTCGGACCCGGAGATCGAGGTCGTCGCGGAGGCCGCCAACGGGCGGGAGGCGGTCGAGGCGGCTCGGGCGCACGCCGCCGACGTGGTGCTGCTCGACATCCAGATGCCGGTGCTCGACGGTCTCTCGGCGCTGCCGGAGCTGCGGCGGGCGGCGCCGGCGGCCCGGGTGATCGTCCTGACGACCTTCGGGGAGCGGGAGAACGTGCTGCGGACCCTGGAGCACGGAGGCGCCGGGTTCCTGCTCAAGGACACGGCGCCCGCGGAGCTGATCCGGGCGGTGCGGGCGGCCGCGGCGGGGGACGCGTATCTGTCGCCGGCGGCGACCCGGCATGTGGTGGAGCGGCTCGCCGGCGGCCGGGAGGCCGCCCGCGCCGAGGAGGCGCGGGGGCGGGTCGCGGGGCTGAGCGACAAGGAGCGCGATGTGCTGGCGCTCCTCGGCGAGGGACTCTCCAACGCGGACGCGGGGAAGCGGCTGCACATGAGCGAGGCCACGGTGAAGACGTACGTCAGCCGGATCCTCGCCAAGCTGCACTGCGAGAACCGGGTCCAGGCGGCGCTGCTGGCGCGGGACGCGGGGCTGTAGACGCGGGCTGTGGATGCGGGGCCGCAGGGGGACTCGGGGCGGTCTGACGGGTTGTCCACAGGTGCTTGTCCACAGGGGGAGACGCCTGTTCCCGGGCGGCGGTACGGTCAGGCCGGATGATGTTGGACTTTCGCATCGGGGGAGGGCGTGCCATGGACGAGACCAGGGCTGTGGTGCCGGAGCAGCGCGGTACGGACGGAGGGCCGGACGGCTCACGCGTACCGCACGTGCCGGGGTTCGCGCGTCGCGCCGTCGTCGGGGGCGCGGCCCCGGACGCCGGAGTCTCCCCCAAGGAACGGGGCAAGAAACTGCGCGAGCGGGTTCCGCGCTCCGCGCACCGGCAGCCGGCCCTCGCCGCCGACCGGCCCGACGCCGTCCGGGCCGTCGAGGAGTCGAGCCGCGACCGCGTCCCCGAACTCGCGCCGATGCGGGTCGGCAGGATGGCGGCGAGCCCCTTCGCCTTCCTGCGCGGATCCGCCGGACTGATGGCCCAGGACCTCGCCGACACCCCTGTCACCGGGATAGCCGCCCAGCTCTGCGGCGACGCGCACGCCGCCAACTTCGGGCTCTACGGGGACGCGCGCGGCCGGCTCGTCATGGACCTCAACGACTTCGACGAGACCGTGGTCGGCCCCTGGGAATGGGACCTCAAGCGGCTCGCCACCTCCCTGGTCCTCGCCGGCCGGGAGGTGGGTGCCGACGAGGAGGTGTGCCGGGCCGCCGCCTTCGACACCGTCGGCGCCTACCGGCGCACCATGCGGCTGCTCGCCCGACTCCCCGCCCTCGACGCCTGGAACGCGATCGCGGACGAGGAACTCGTCTCGCACACCGACGCACGTGATCTCCTCGGCACCCTGGAGAGGGTCTCCGCCAAGGCCCGGAACAACACCAGCGCCCGGTTCGCCGCCCGGTCCACCGAGACGGTGACCGCCCCCGAGGGCGGCGGCCGCAGATTCGTGGACGCTCCCCCGGTGCTCCGCAGAGTCCCGGACGCCGAGGCGGCCGCGGTCGCCGTCGCCCTCGGCCCGTACCTGGAGACCGTCTCCGAGGACCGGCTGCCGCTCCTCGCTCGGTACGCCGTCCACGACGTGGCCTTCCGTGTGGTCGGCACCGGCAGCGTCGGCACCCGTTCCTATGTCGTACTGCTCCTCGACCACCGCGGTGAGCCGCTCGTGCTCCAGGTGAAGGAAGCGCGCCCGTCCGCGCTGCTTCCCCATCTGCCGGCCGCGGGCTTCACCGTGGAGGACCCGGGCCACGAAGGACGGCGCGTGGTGCTCGGGCAGAAGCGGATGCAGGTCGTGAGCGACATCCTGCTCGGCTGGACCACCGTGGAGGGGCGCCCCTTCCAGGTGCGCCAGTTCCGGAACCGCAAGGGCAGCGTCGATCCCGCCGCGCTCACCGTCGACGAGGTCGACGACTACGGCCGGATGACCGGGGCGCTGCTCGCCCGGGCCCACGCCCACAGCGCGGACCCGCGCCTGATAGCCGGGTACTGCGGGAAGAACGAGGAGTTCGACGAGGCCGTCGCCTCCTTCGCCGTCTCGTACGCGGACCGCACCACCGCCGACCACGCGGACCTGCTCGCCGCCGTCCGTTCCGGCCGGATCGCGGCCGAGCTGGGCGTCTGACCGACGTGTGGCCGGGCCACGCGTCCGGCCCATGTCCGGCCGAGCCGGGCGCCTGAGCGGCATGCGGTCGAACGGCGCGTCCGAGCGACGCTCCACGCACGACCAGGGGGAGGGAGGGGAGGGGGAGGGGAGGGGGGGAGCCCCCCGGAAGGACCGTAGGCTGGGTGGGACGAGCCGGAACGAGGACGTGGGCGGGCGTAGACGTGAGCGTGCACCAGGGTGCGAACGAGGGCCCCGACAGCGAGCGGCCTCAGGCCGAGCCGTCCCAGGCCGAGCTTTCGCAGGACGAGCAGCCGCAGGACGAGCAGCCGCAGGGTGAGGTTCCTCAGGACGAGTCGGCCGAGGACGGGCAGCCCCAGGGCGTGTCGGCTCAGGGTGGGTCCGCTCAGGACGAGCGGCCCGAGGCGCGGCTGGAGCGGGCCGTGCGGGTGGCGGAGCAGGCGCTGATCGAGTTCGAGATCGCCGTCGAGACCTTCCGCGTCGAGGTCGACAATTTCTCGCGGCTGCACCACCAGAAGCTCGGCCCGATGTACGCGCGGCTCGACGAGCTCGACGCGCGTATCGCCGAGGCCAGGGCGGAGCGCAGCGGCGACCCCGAGGACCTGCGGCTGGCGCAGGAGGCGCGGGCCGCGGTGCTGCCGATGCCCGGGGTGGAGGAGCTGTTCCACGACTGGATCGACTCCGACGGCCTCTCCCCCGAGGCCGAGGCCATGCTCACCGACCGGCCGGTGCAGCCGCCGAAGCGGGTCCGCCCCAGTGACGAGGCCCGCAGGCTCTTCCGGGAGCTTGCCCGTAAGGCGCACCCCGACCTGGCGCGTGAGGACGAGGAGCGCAAGCGGCGCGAGGAGTTCATCACGCGGGTGAACGCCGCCTACGCCCGCGGCGACGAGGTGCTCCTGCGCGAGCTCTCCACGGAGTGGGAGGCCGGTCCCGCGCCGGCCGAGGAGCGGCTCAGCGAGAGCGAGGAGCTGTACGCGCGCCTGGAGTGGCTGGCAGAGCGCAAGGACATGCTGTCGGCGCTCGCGCGTGAGCTGGAGGAGAGCGCGATCGGCGCGATGCTGCGCATGGCGCCGGACGACCCGGACCGGCTCCTGGAGGAGATCGCGGAGCAGCTGCTCACGCAGGTCTCCGAGCGTGAGAACGAGCTGGCCGAGCTGGTGCAGTAGGTTTTTCCGTGCGCCCGAGTCCGTTCGGGCGGTCCTGACGAGAGAAGGCCGTTCCCATGAATTTCTCCCCGCTGCCCTCGGTGGACGCGGCTTCCGTGCCGGCCGATGCCCTGGTGCTGGACGTCAGGGAGGACGACGAGTGGACGGCCGGTCATGTCGAGGGCGCGCTGCACGTGCCGATGAGCGACTTCGTGGCCCGCTTCGGTGAGGTCACCGAGGTCGTGGCCGAGCGCGGTCGCGCGTACGTGATGTGCCGGGTCGGCGGCCGATCGGCGCAGGTCACGCAGTATCTGGTGCAGCAGGGCTTCGACGCGGTGAACATCGAGGGCGGAATGCTCGCCTGGGACGGTGCCGGGCGCCCGATGGTGACGGGCACCGGAAGCCCGGCCTTCGTCCTCTGAGCGGGCTTGGCCGTCAGTCGAGGGGGTGGGCGGCCAGCAGGTCACCCAGGGCGTCCTCGTGGGCAGCGGCGGGGCCGAGCGACAGCTCCAGGTGTTTGGCCCAGGCGTGGTACCGGTGCAGGGGGTAGTCGGTGTCGGCGCCGAAGCCGCCGTGCAGGTGCTGGGCGGTCTGCACCACGCGCCGCACGCCTTCGGAGGCCCAGATCTTCGCGACGGCGATGTCCCCGGCCGCCGGGAGTGCCGCTTCGGCTCCGGTGGCGAGCCGCCAGGCGGCCTGCCAGAGGGTGACCTCCATGGCGCGCAGGTCGATGTAGCGGTCTGCGGTCTGGACGGCGACGGCCTGGAAGGTGGCCACGGGGTGGCCGAACTGCTCGCGTTTCCCGGTGTACTGGCTCGTCATGGTGAGGACGGCCTCGCCGAGTCCGAGGGCGAGCGCGCAGGTGCCGGTGGTGAGGAGTCCCCGCAGCCATTCCCAGGCGCCCTCGGTGTCGATGACGTCGGCGCCGCGGAGGCGTACGGAGTCGAGTCGTAGCTCGGCGAGGAGTTCACCGTTGGTGGAGTACTGCGCCGTGAGGCCGACGCCGTCGTGTGTGCGGGGCAGCAGGGCGAGGACGGTGCCGCCCTCGGTGGTGTGCGCGGGGACGGCGACGAGGTCTGAGCCGTGGGCCCAGGGGACGGCGGTCTGCAGGCCGTCGAGAATCCAGCCGGTGCCGTCGCGGCGCGCGGTGACGGCGCGCTCGGCGGGGTCGTGGCCGGTGCGTCCCTGGGAGGCGGCGGTGAGGACGAGTTCGCCGCGGGCCACGCGGGGGAGCAGCGCGGCGGCCGTCTCCCGGGGTGCGTACCGCTCGACGGTCATCGCGACGGCGCTGGTCTCCAGGAGGGGGACGCGGGCGAGGACGCGGGCGGATTCGCGGAGCACGAGGCAGAGGGCGACGGGGTCGAGACCGCCGCCGCCGTGCTCGGTGGAGATGACGAGTCCCAGCAGGTCGGCGGTGGCGAGACGGGACCAGAGCGGTCGGTCGAGGTCCTCGGAGACGGCGCCCGGGGTGAGGGCGGGGCTCGGTACCGCGTCGGGCGCGACGCCCGAGAAGACCGCCTTGGCCGCCTCGACGGCCGCCTGCTGCTCTTCGGTGAAGGTGAAGTCCACTGCCCTGCCCTCCCGTTGTGCCCCTGCTCGTCCTGACGGTCCGTCAAGATAGAACAGGTTCTAGTGGAAGGGAATGGCGGCGCCCGACTCGGTCGGTCGCCCGGGCCTCGGCGGGGTGAGGCCTCGGGCTTCCGCGGGGGAGACCGCGGGCTCCGTCAGCGGTCGAAGTCCAACTCCACCTCGGGGGTGACCGGGTGGGACTGGCAGGCCAGGACGTACCCGGCTTCGGTCTCCTCCGGCTCCAGCGCGAAGTTGCGGTCCATCCGCACCTCTCCGCCGACGAGGAAGGCGCGGCAGGTGCCGCACACCCCGCCCTTGCAGGCGTACGGGGCGTCCGCGCGGGAGCGGAGCACCGTGTCGAGGAGGGTCTCGCCGCGGTCCACCGGCCAGCTGCCGGACCGGCCGTGCAGGGTCGCGGTCAGTGTGGCGTGCGCGGGGGTGTCGGCCGTCGGGACCGAGACCGGCGCGGAGCCGTCGTCGACGTGGAAGATCTCCTGGTGGATCCGGCCGCGGTCGACCCCGAGGCCGGACAGCGCCCGCTCGGCGCCCTGGACGAGCCCGAAGGGGCCGCAGAGGAACCAGCCGTCGATCGACTCGACCGGCAGCAGCGAGGGCAGCAGCGCGACGAGCCGCTCGTGGTCGAGGCGGCCCGACGGCAGACCCGCCTGCTGTTCCTCCCGGGAGAGGACGGTGACCAGCTGGAAGCGGTCGGGGTAGCGGTCCTTCAGGTCGGCGACCTCGTCGAGGAACATGGTGGACGCGGCGGTGCGGTCGCTCCGGATCAGGCAGAACCGGGCCTCGGGCTCGCGGGCGAGCAGGGTGGCCGCGATCGACAGGACCGGGGTGATGCCGCTGCCGCCGACGACGGCCGCGAAGTGGCCGGGGCGCGGGGTGAGCGTGAAGCGGCCCATGGGCTCCATCACCTCGACGAGGTCGCCGACGGCCAGTTCCTTGAGGGCGTACGTCGAGAACGAGCCGCCGTCGACGAGCCGGATGCCGACGCGCAGGACGGGGGGCTCGCCGGCCGGGGAGGCGGGGGCGCAGATCGAGTACGTGCGCCGGATCTCCTCCCCCTGCTCGCCGGTACGGCGCAGTGCGAGGTGCTGGCCGGGGAGGTGCCGGTACGCCTCGTGGAGCTCGGGCGGGACCGCGAAGGTGACGGCCACCGAATCGTCCGTGAGCCGCTCGACCTCGCTCACCCGGAGCGGATGGAACCCGGCCCGTGCGGCACCTGAGGACACCATCTACAACTCCTTGAAGTGGTCGAACGGTTCGCGACAGGCGATGCAGCGGCGCAGGGCCTTGCACGCGGTCGAGGAGAAGCGGCTCAGGAGCTCGGTGTCGGTGGAGCCGCAGTGGGGGCAGCGGATCGCCAGGGTCAGCGGCACGGGGCCGCCGGCCGGGCCCTGGGGGCGCGGCGGTGCGACGCCGAACTCGGCGAGCTTGCGCCGCCCTTCCTCGCTGATGTCGTCGGTGGACCACGCGGGGGCGAGGACCGTGACGACGGAGACGTCCGGCACTCCGTGCTCGTGGAGCGCGCGCTCGATGTCCGAGGACATGGCCTCGACCGCGGGGCAGCCCGTGTACGTCGGGGTGAGGGCGACCTCGACCCGGCCGGGGCCGGTGACCTGGACGCCCCGCAGCACACCGAGCTCCGCCAGGGTGAGGACGGGCAGCTCGGGGTCGAGGACGGCGCCGGCGATCCGGCTCAGCTCCTCCTCCAGGGCGGTCATGGTCACCATGTCGCCCCCGGGTGGCTGCGGTGCAGGTGCTGCATCTCGGCGACCATGCGTCCGAAGGACTCGGTGTGCAGTCCCTGGCGGCCGGCGCCCGCGGCCCAGGCGCCGGTGCGCGGCCCCTCGGGCACGGTGAGCGTGGCCCTGCCGAGGATGTCCGTCACGGAGGCCAGCCAGGCGCTCTCCATGGCCGCGTGGTCGACGTCGAGTCCCTCGACGGGCTGGAACAGCTCGCCCGTGTACTTCCACAGGGCGTCGCAGGCCCGCCGCATCCGCTCGTGGCTCTCGGGGGTGCCGTCGCCGAGGCGCAGGGTCCACTGCTCGGCGTGGTCCTGGTGGTAGGCGACCTCCTTGACGGCCTTGGCCGCGAGACCGGCGAAGGGGCCGTCGCCGGAGGCCAGCTGTCCGTACAGGAGACGCTGGTAGGTGGAGAAGTACAGCTGCCGGGCGATGGTGTGGGCGAAGTCGCCGTTCGGCTGCTCGACCAGCTGGACGTTCCGGAAGGAACGCTCCTCGCGCAGGTACGCCAGTTCGTCCTCGTCGCCGACGAGGGAGAGCAGGACGCGGGCCTGGCCGAGGAGGTCGAGTGCGATGTTGGCCAGGGCGACCTCCTCCTCCAGGACGGGGGCGTGTCCCGCCCACTCCCCCAGGCGGTGGGAGAGGACGAGGGTGTCGTCGCCGAGGGCGAGGGCGGCTCCGGTGATCACGGCGGTCTCCCGTGTGTCGGGGGTGCTCACAGGTGCTTCACCCCCTCCGGGATCTCGTAGAACGTCGGGTGGCGGTAGGGCTTGTCCGCGGACGGCTCGAAGAACGGGTCCTTCTCGTCGGGCGAGGAGGCGGTGATCTCCGTGGAGGGGACGACCCAGATCGAGACGCCTTCGCTCCTGCGGGTGTACAGGTCACGGGCGTTGCGCAGGGCCATCTCCGCGTCGGGCGCGTGGAGACTGCCCGCGTGGGTGTGGGACAGCCCGCGGCGGGAGCGCACGAACACCTCCCACAGCGGCCAACCGTCGCTCGTCATGCCTGTGCCTCCCCGTGCTTGCCGGTGTTCTTGTGCTTCTCCGCGTGGGCCGCCGCGGCTTCCCTGACCCAGGCGCCGTCCTCGTGGGCCTGGCGCCGCCTGCTCAGCCGCTCTTCGTTGCAGGGGCCGTTGCCCTTGAGGACGTCCCAGAACTCGGCCCAGTCGATCGGACCGAAGTCGTAGTGCCCGCGCTCCTCGTTCCACCGGAGGTCGGGGTCGGGGAGGGTGAGTCCGAGGGCCTCGGCCTGGGGCACGGCGATGTCGACGAAGCGCTGCCGCAGCTCGTCGTTGGAGTGGCGCTTGATCTTCCAGGCCATCGCCTGGGCGGTGTGCGTCGACTCGTCGTCCGGCGGGCCGAACATCATGAGCGAGGGCCACCACCAGCGGTCCACGGCGTCCTGCGCCATGGCGTGCTGGGCGTCGGTGCCCCGGGAGAGGGCGAGCAGCGCCTCGTACCCCTGGCGCTGGTGGAAGGACTCCTCCTTGCAGACCCTGACCATCGCCCGGGCGTACGGCCCGTAGGAGCAGCGGCACAGCGGGACCTGGTTGGTGATCGCGGCGCCGTCCACCAGCCAGCCGATGGCGCCGACGTCGGCCCAGGTCAGCGTGGGGTAGTTGAAGATCGAGGAGTACTTCTGGCGGCCCGCGTGGAGCTTGTCGAGCAGCTCGTCCCGGCTGGTGCCGAGGGTCTCCGCCGCGCTGTACAGATACAGGCCGTGGCCGGCCTCGTCCTGCACCTTCGCCATCAGGATCGCCTTGCGCCGCAGCGAGGGCGCCCGGGTGATCCAGTTCGCCTCCGGCTGCATGCCGATGATCTCGGAGTGGGCGTGCTGCGCGATCTGCCGGACGAGCGAGGCCCGGTAGGCCTCGGGCATCCAGTCGCGCGGCTCGATCCGCTCGTCGGCGGCCACGGCGGCGTCGAACACGGCCTCGTAAGCGGCCTGCTCCGCCGCCACGGCCGTGTCCGACACGCCGGGCACGCCCGTGGTCTCTGTCGTCCCTGCCGTCACTGCGGTCATCGGACCCCCTACCGACCGATCGTTCGGTTGAATGACTTCAATGGTGAGTCGGCGGCCCGTATGGTGTCAACCCTGTGGATAACCGAGGTGGGCCGATCGAGATCGGGGCGGGATGGACGCGCACGTCGAAAAGGACGCGGCTGACGTGGCCGACGGCCGTCCGACACCCCCGGCGGACCCCCTGGCACGCACCGCGGACGTGGCACCCGAGACGGAGCGGGCGAGCACCGGGATCATGGCGCTTTCCATGCCCTACCAGGTCGTTCTCGCCGTGGCGCTCGCCGTCGTCGGGGTCTTCGCCTGCCTCCATCTGGCGATGGTGTTCCTGCACGTCGCGCCGTCCAACACGCTGACCAAGCGGCACGGCCAGGCCGTCGACGACTGGGTCTACCCCGAGTTCGAACAGAACTGGAAGCTCTTCGCGCCCAATCCGCTCCAGCAGAACGTCTCCGTCGAGGTCCGCGCCGAGCTCTCCACCGCCGAAGGCGCCGACGGCGCCCCCCGCACCACCGGCTGGATCGACCTCACCGCGCAGGACGCCGCGGCGATCCGGCACAACCCGATGCCCAGCCACGCCCAGCAGAACGAACTCCGCCGGGCCGTGGACTTCTACCTGAACTCGCACTCCGATGACGACACCCCCAACGGGCTGCGCGGCCGGCTCTCGGAGGAGTACATGCGCCGGATCGCGATGCTCCGGCTCGACGCGCTTCCCGCGCTCGCGGGCCCCGACGGACGGGCGCTCACCGGTGAGGTGCGGCGCGTCCAGCTCCGCGCCGTCACGCGTGCTGTGCCCCCGCCCCGCTGGAGCACCGAGAAGATCGACACCGCCCCCTCCTACCGCGACCTCCCGTGGTGGCCGGTCACGGACGCCGACCGGCCCGCCGGAACCGACCGAAGCCGCACGGAGGCGGGCCGATGAGCGATCCCACGCCGACCCCCGCCCCCGCCCCTGCTTCCGACGCGAGCACCGCCAGCGCCACGCGCGCGCGTGACCACGAGTCCCTCGATCGCCGGCTCGCCCGTGCCGTCCAGACCGTGACGGGCCGCTCCCTCGGCCCGTACCAGACCGCGATCGTGCGGATCGGCTTCTCGCTGACCTGGCTGCTCTTCCTGCTGCGCGAGCTGCCGTTCCGGCACGAGCTGTACGGCCCCGACGGCCCCTGGTCCTGGGAGATGGCCCGCCGGCTGATCGCCGACAACCGGGCCTTCACCGTCCTCATGTGGTCGGACGGCCGGCTCTGGTTCGAGCTCGTCTACGGGATCGCGGTGCTCTCCGCCGTGCTGCTCCTGGTGGGCTGGCGCACCCGTGCCGTGTCGGTGGTCTTCATGGTCGGGGTGCTCTCGCTGCAGAATCGCTCCGTCTTCGTGGGCGACGGCGGCGACAACGTCCTCCACCTCGCCGCGCTCTACCTCGTACTGACCCGGTGCTCCCAGGTCTGGTCCCTCGACGCCCGGCGGGCGGCCCGCGAGGCCCGTGCCGCCCGCGCCGGGGAGCCGCCGCGCCGGGATCGTGTCGGCCCGCTCCTGTGGACCGTGCTCGGCGGCTTCCTCCTCGCCGTGACCTGGTTCAGCGAGGTCACCGGCGAATGGTGGCTGCCGGTGCTGCTGTGGGTCCTGTGGCTCGGGAACGCCCTGTGGTGGCTGGTCTGCCGGTATGCCTCCGAGGAGCCCCGCACGCTGCTCGACGCCCTCGCCCACCTCGCGCACAACGCGGCCCTCGTCGTGATCATGGCGGAGGTCTGTCTGATCTACGCCACGGCCGGCTGGTACAAGATCCAGGGCTCGCGCTGGCAGGACGGCACCGCGCTGTTCTACCCGCTCAACCTCGACTACTTCACCCCCTGGCCGACCCTCTCCGAGCTGCTCGGCACCAGCGGGGTCATGGTGATGCTGCTGACCTACGGCACGGTGATCGTGCAGGTCGCCTTCCCCTTCACGCTCTTCCACCGCAAGGTCAAGAACGTGCTGCTGGTCGCGATGATGCTGGAGCACGCCGGGATCGCGGTCCTTCTCGGACTGCCGGTCTTCTCGCTCGCGATGATCTCCGCCGACGCCGTCTTCCTGCCGACGCCGTTCCTGGTCGCGCTCGGCGCGTGGGCGGTGCGGGGCCGGGACCGGCTGTTCAAGCGGGTGCCCGCCGAGCCGCTGCCCGAACAGCGCCGTACGGGTGAGGAGCACGGTCCCCGTACCCTCGTCGGGTGAGCACCACCGAAGAGAAGCCCGGAGCCGGGGCCGGGGCCGGGACCGCAGCCCGAGCGGGAGCCGAGGCCGCCGAGCCGATCCAGTACGACGAGGGCTTCGGCCCCGAGATCGGCGTCGGGCCGCACCCGCAGCCGTGGCCCGAGGGCGAGCGGTACGACCCCGAGCTGCTCGCCGACGGCGACCGGCGCAATGTCGTGGACCGCTACCGGTACTGGACGCGGGAGGCTGTTGTCGCCGACCTGGACACCCGGCGTCACGACTTCCACGTGGCCGTGGAGAACTGGGGCCACGACTTCAACATCGGTTCGGTGGTGCGGACCGCCAACGCCTTCCTGGCGAAGGAGGTCCACATCGTGGGCCGGCGGCGCTGGAACCGGCGCGGCGCCATGGTCACCGACCGCTACCAGCACGTCCGGCACCACCCGGACACCGAGTCGCTGACCTCGTGGGCGGCGGCCGAGGGCCTGCCCGTCATCGGCATCGACAATCTGCCGGGGGCCGTGCCGCTGGAGCGGACCGTGCTGCCCCGCCGCTGTGTGCTGCTCTTCGGGCAGGAGGGCCCGGGGCTCACCGAGGAGGCCCGCGCCCATGTGGAGACGGTCTGCTCGATCGCCCAGTTCGGTTCGACCCGGTCGATCAACGCGGGAGCGGCCGCGGCCATCGCGATGCACGCGTGGGTGCAGCGCTACGCGGAGATCGAGAGCCCTTAGGCCGTGGGCGGTGCGTGGAGGCCCCGGAGGGCCTCCACGCACGCGTGCCTCAGGCCTGGCGGCGGACCTCCACCACCCGGAAGCGGTTGGAGACGAAGGCGCCGTCGCACAGGGCGGCGTTCGCCGCCGGGTTGCCGCCGGAGCCGTGGAAGTCGGAGAACGCGGCCGTCTGGTTCACGAAGACCCCGCCCGTGAGGTTCAGCGAGAGCTGGGCCGACTCCTCCAGGCAGACCTCCTCCACCGCGCGCTCGGTGTCGGCCGAGGTCGTGTAGGCCCCGACCGTCATCGCGCCCTTCTCACGGACCGTGCGCCGCAGCAGCTCCAGGGCGTCGTCGGTGGAGTCCACCGAGACGGCGAAGGAGACCGGACCGAAGCACTCCGAGAAGTACGCGGCCTGGGCGTCGGGCTTGGAGCCGTCCAGCTTCACGATGACCGGGGTACGGACCACGGCGTCCGGGTACTCCGGGTTGACCACCTCGCGGGAGGCGAGCGCCACCTCGCCGAGACCGGCGGCGGCCTCCAGACGGGCCTTCACGTCCGGGTTGACCAGGGCGCCGAGCAGACCGTTCGCCCGGGCGTCGTCGCCCAGCAGGCCGCCGACCGCCGCGGCGAGGTCGGTGACGACCTCGTCGTACGTCCTGGGGCCCTGGTCGGTGGTGATGCCGTCGCGGGGGATCAGCAGGTTCTGCGGGGTGGTGCACATCTGGCCGCTGTAGAGGGACAGCGAGAAGGCCAGGTTGGAGAGCATCCCCTTGTAGTTGTCGGTGGAGTCGACCACGACCGTGTTGACGCCGGCCTTCTCGGTGTAGACCTGCGCTTGGCGGGCGTTGGTCTCCAGCCAGTCGCCGAAGGCGGTGGAGCCGGTGTAGTCGATGATCCGGACCTCGGGGCGGACGGCGAGGGTCTTGGCGATGCCCTCGCCCGGCCGCTCGACGGCGAGCGCCACCAGGTTCGGGTCGAAGCCGGTCTCGGCGAGCACCTCACGGGCGACCCGGACGGTCAGCGCGAGTGGAAGCACCGCGCGCGGGTGCGGCTTGACCAGGACCGGGTTGCCGGTGGCGAGAGAGGCGAACAGGCCCGGGTAGCCGTTCCACGTGGGGAAGGTGTTGCAGCCGATCACCAGGGCGATGCCGCGGCCGACCGGGGTGAACTCCTTGCTCAGCTCCAGGGGGTCGCGCTTGCCCTGGGGCTTGGACCAGTCGGCCCGCCCGGCGGGGGTGCGGGTCTGCTCCGCGTACGCGTATGCCACGGCCTCCAGGCCGCGGTCCTGGGCGTGCGGGCCGCCGGCCTGGAACGCCATCATGAACGCCTGGCCGCTGGTGTGCATGACGGCGTGGGCGAACTCGTGGGTGCGGGCGGAGATCCGGGCGAGGATCTCCAGGCAGACCAGGGCACGGGTCTCGGCGCCGGCGTCGCGCCAGGCGCCCATGCCCGCGCGCATCGCGGGGAGCAGGACGTCGATGTCGGCGTGCGGGTACTCGATGCCGAGCGCGGGGCCGAACGGCGAGGTCTCGCCGCCGGTCCAGCCGTCCGTGCCGGGCTGGTCGAGCTCGAAGCGCGTGTTCAGCAGGGCCTGGTGGGCGGCGAGGCCGGCCGCCGCGTCGAGTGAGCCGTCCTCGCCGTACGCCTTCGGGTGCTCGGGGTACGGCGACCAGTAGGCACGGGTCCGGATGGTGTCGAGCGCCTGGTCGAGCGTGGACCGGTGCTTCTCGGCCAGTCGGTCGGTGGTCGGCAGAGCGGTGGCCATGGATGGACCAACTCCTCGTCGAGCTGGGCAGGGAGACACGTACGGAGTTAGAGTAACCGAACGATCGGTCGGGACAAGGGGGCCTGTCGATCCTGTGGAAAACCCATCGGGGAGGATCACTCCTATGAGCGCCAACGTGACCGTCAGGGGGAGCGACGACGTGACCGCCAGTGAGCCCGCCGCCGCCGTGGAAGCCGCAGAAGCCATGGCCGAGGAGGCCCCGGGGCCCGTCGGGCGGGACCGTACCGTCGCCGTCGTCGGCACGGGCACCATGGGCCAGGGCATCGCCCAGGTCGCCCTGGTCGCCGGCCACCCCGTACGCCTCTACGACAGCGCCCCCGGCCGCGCCGAGGAGGCCGTGGCCGCCCTCGCCGCCCGCCTCGACCGGCTCGTCGAGAAGGGCCGCATGGACGCCGCCGCGCGCGAGGCGGCCGTCGGACGGCTGCACGCGGCCGGGGAGCTCACGGAGCTCGCGGACGCGGCCCTCGTCGTCGAGGCGATCGTCGAGCTGCTGCCCGTCAAGCAGCAGCTCTTCGCCGACCTGGAGAAGGTCGTCGGCGACGACACCGTCCTCGCCACCAACACCTCCTCCCTCTCCGTCACCGCCATCGCGGGAGGGCTGCGGCTGCCCGGCCGGTTCGTCGGACTGCACTTCTTCAACCCGGCGCCGCTGCTCCCCCTCGTCGAGGTCGTCAGCGGCTTCGCCACCGAGCCGGACGTCGCCACGCGCGCGTACGAGACGGTCAAGGGCTGGGGCAAGACGCCGGTGCGCTGCGCCGACACCCCCGGCTTCATCGTCAACCGGGTCGCCCGCCCCTTCTACGCGGAGGCGCTGCGGGTCTTCGAGGAGGGCGCGGCCGATCCGGCCACCATCGACGCGGCCCTGCGCGAGTGCGGCGGCTTCCGCATGGGCCCGTTCGAGCTGACCGACCTCATCGGCCAGGACGTGAACGAGGCGGTCACCCGCTCGGTGTGGGACTCCTTCTACCAGGACCCGAAGTTCACGCCCTCGCTCGCGCAGCGCCGGCTCGTGGAGTCGGGGCGGCTGGGCCGGAAGACGGGCCGGGGCTGGTACTCGTACGCGGAGGACGCGCAGCGGCCCGAGCCGCACACGGCACCGCCCGCGGAGGCGCCCGAGCGGATCACCGTCCGGGGTGACCTCGGGCCGGCGGACCCGCTGGTGGGGCTCTTCGAGGCGGCTGGAATCACGGTCCTGCGCGAGGAGGGCGGCAGCCACATCGAGCTGCCGGGCGGCGGCGAGCTCAGCCTCGCGGACGGCGAGACCTCCTTCGAGTACGGCGAGGAGGCCATCATCTACTTCGACCTCGCGTACGACTACGAGGCCGCGAGCCGCATCGTGCTGTCGAGCCGCGAGGACATCGACCCCGCCGTTCTCGCCGAGGCGGTCGGGCTCTTCCAGGCGCTCGGCAAGAAGGTCTCCGTGATCGGGGACGTCCCCGGCATGATCGTGGCCCGCACGGTCGCGATGCTGGCCGACGTCGCGGCCGACGCGGTCGACCGGGGGGTCGCGACCGCCGAGGACGTGGACACGGCGATGCGGCTCGGGGTCAACTATCCGGCCGGACCGCTGGAGTGGACCGGGAGGATCGGCTACCGGCGTACCTGCGGTCTGCTCCGGGAGCTGGACCGGCGGTACGCGACCGGCCGGTACGCGCCGGGGCTCGCCCTCGTGCGCCGGACGGTCCCCGAGGGCGGGGAGGACTCCCGATGACCACGGCGAAGCGCGACACGTACACCCCCGAGACTCTGCTCTCGGTCGCCGTACGGGTCTTCAACGAGCGCGGCTACGACGGCACCTCCATGGAGCATCTGTCCAAGGCGGCGGGGATCTCCAAGTCCTCGATCTACCACCACGTGTCCGGCAAGGAGGAGCTGCTGCGGCGTGCGGTCAGCCGCGCGCTCGACGGGCTCTTCGCGATCCTCGACGAGCCGGGGGCCGTGCGCGGCCGGGCCGTCGAGCGGGTCGAGTACGTCACGCGCCGCACGGTCGAGGTGCTGATCGCGGAGCTGCCGTACGTGACGCTGCTGCTGCGTGTGCGGGGCAACACGGCCACCGAGCGGTGGGCCATGGAGCGGCGGCGGGAGTTCGACCACAAGGTGGCCGATCTGCTCAAGGCCGCCGCCGAGGAGGGCGACCTGCGGGCCGATGTGGACATCCGGCTCGCGACCCGGCTCCTCTTCGGCATGATCAACTCGCTGGTGGAGTGGTACCGGCCGCATCCGGACGCGACGGCGGAGCGCGAGCAGCTCGCCGAGACCGTGGCGCACCTGGCCTTCGACGGGCTGCGTACGGCCCGCTGAGGGCTCTGCGAGGGCTGCTGGGCGTCGCTGGGGCCCGCTGAGGGTCTGGGGCGCGCCGGCCCCCTGATCGAGGAGCCTGCGGCCTTGAGGGCCGGCATGACGGAAGGCCTGCTGAGGGCCTGCCCCGGGATGTTGCCCGGGGCAGGCCCTCAGGCGCGTGGGTCGGTGTTGAGGTCCGTCTCCTCGAAGACCAGCAGCGTGCGCGTGGACAGCACCTCCGGGATCGACTGGAGCCGGGTGAGCACCAGCTCGCGCAGCGTCCGGTTGTCCGGTGTGTGCACCAGCAGCAGAACATCGAAATCGCCGCTGACCAGCGCTATGTGTGTGGCGCCCGGCAGCGTCTTGAGCTGCTCGCGGACCGTGCGCCAGGAGTTCTGGACGATCTTGAGCGTGATGTAGGCGGAGGCTCCGTGTCCCGCCCGCTCGTGGTTCACCCGGGCGCTGAAGCCGCGGATCACCCCGTCGTCGATGAGCCGGTTGATGCGCGCGTAGGCGTTGGCCCGGGAGACGTGCACCCGCTCGGCCACGGAGCGTACCGAGGCGCGACCGTCCATTTGCAGCAACCGCAGGATGTCGCGGTCGATCGCGTCCAGCGGGCGTGCCGGAAGCGCGCCCGTCGGCACGCCGATCGGGGCGCTCAGGGCCTCGCCGGGCACCTCGCTCCCGGTCCCGCCGAGCGCGCCGCCCGTGTCGTCGCCCGGAACCTCGTTCCGGTCGACGGCCATTTGTTCATCCGCCATGTCCCCCCGCCTCTCTCCGGTGGACGACCTGCACTCATCCCAGGCTGTGGAGAACCGTTTGTCCACAGGCTGGAGGTGCCTGTAGCCAAAATGCCTCCACGACCGAACAATCGGTAGGTGAGGCGCGCCACACTCGCGCCACCCGCCTTCGGGTCTTATGCCCGCTCCCACGAGGAGGTGGACTCGTTGCAACAGCGCAGTTCGACAGTCCAAGAGCCGCCCGGTGCCGCTCCCGCCCACCGGCCCACCCCGCCGCCGGCCTGGCAGCCGCGTACCGACCCCGCCCCGCTGCTGCCCGACACCGAGCCGCTGCGCGTGCTCGGCACGGACGCCGTGGCCGACGCCGACCCCGCGCTGCTGCTCCGGCTCTACGCGGAGCTGATCCGCGGCCGCCGGTACAACACGCAGGCCACCGCCCTCACCAAGCAGGGCCGGCTCGCCGTGTACCCGTCCACCACCGGCCAGGAGGCGTGCGAGATCGCCGCCGCCCTCGCCCTGGAGGAGCGGGACTGGCTCTTCCCCTCGTACCGCGACACCCTGGCGGCCGTCGCCCGCGGTCTCGACCCCGTGCAGGCGCTGACCCTGCTGCGCGGCGACTGGCACACCGGGTACGACCCGCGCGAGTACCGCATCGCGCCGCTCTCCACCCCGCTCGCCACCCAGCTCCCGCACGCGGTGGGCCTCGCCCACGCCGCCCGGCTCAAGGGCGACGACGTGGTCGCGCTCGCCATGGTCGGAGACGGCGGAACCAGCGAGGGCGACTTCCACGAGGCGCTGAACTTCGCGGCCGTCTGGCAGGCCCCCGTGGTCTTCCTCGTCCAGAACAACGGCTTCGCGATCTCCGTACCGCTCGCCAAGCAGACCGCCGCCCCCTCCCTGGCCCACAAGGCCGTCGGATACGGGATGCCCGGCCGGCTCGTCGACGGAAACGACGCGGTCGCCGTCCACCAGGTGCTGACCGAGGCCGTGGCCCGCGCGCGGCGCGGCGGCGGCCCCACCCTGGTCGAGGCCATCACGTACCGGATCGACGCCCACACCAACGCCGACGACGCCACCCGCTACCGTGCGGCCGGCGAGGTCGAGGCCTGGCGTGCGCACGACCCGATCCTGATCCTCGAACGGGAACTGACGGAGCGCGGCCTGCTCGACGAGGACGGCAGGCGCGCGGCGGCGGAGGCCGCCGAGACGATGGCCGCGGAGCTGCGCGAGCGGATGAACGCCGACCCGGTGCTCGACCCGATGGACCTCTTCTCCCACGTGTACGCGGAGCAGACGACGCAGCTGCGCGAACAGGCGGCGCAGCTGCGCGCCGAGCTCGAAGCCGAGGGTGAGGCGTGATGACGACGGCGACAACCGGACCCGCGGCGGACAGGACCGCCGCGAAGGCCGGTAAGTCCAAGCCCGCCACGATGGCGCAGGCGCTCCAGCGCGCCATGCGCGACGCGATGGCCGAGGACCCGACCGTCCATGTGATGGGCGAGGACGTCGGCACGCTCGGCGGTGTCTTCCGGGTCACCGACGGACTCGCCAAGGAGTTCGGCGAGGACCGCTGCACGGACACCCCGCTGGCCGAGGCCGGCATCCTCGGCGCGGCCGTCGGCATGGCCATGTACGGCCTGCGCCCGGTCGTCGAGATGCAGTTCGACGCGTTCGCCTACCCGGCGTTCGAGCAGCTGCTCTCGCACGTGGCGAAGATGCGGAACCGCACCCGCGGCGCGATGCCGATGCCGATCGTCATCCGGGTGCCGTACGGCGGCGGGATCGGCGGCGTCGAGCACCACAGCGACTCCTCCGAGGCCTACTACATGGCCACCCCCGGGCTCCATGTCGTCACCCCGGCCACCGTCGAGGACGCCTACGGGCTGCTGCGCGCGGCCATCGCCTCCGACGACCCGGTGGTCTTCCTGGAGCCCAAGCGGCTCTACTGGTCCAAGTCCGACTGGTCTCCCGAGGCGCCCGCGCCCGTCGAGCCGATCGGCAAGGCCGTCGTACGGCGCCGGGGCACCGGCGCCACCC
Source organism: Streptomyces sp. NPDC017246 (assembly GCF_044331325.1). Classification (NCBI taxonomy): domain Bacteria; kingdom Bacillati; phylum Actinomycetota; class Actinomycetes; order Kitasatosporales; family Streptomycetaceae; genus Streptomyces; species Streptomyces sp. NPDC017246. The sequence continues at coordinate 377,695 of NZ_JBIRMW010000002.1, forward strand.
TGATCACCTACGGCCCCTCTGTGCCCGTCTGCCTGGAGGCGGCGGAGGCCGCGCAGGCCGAGGGCTGGGACCTGGAGGTCGTCGATCTGCGGTCGCTCGTGCCCTTCGACGACGAGACGGTCTGCGCCTCGGTGCGTCGCACCGGCCGCGCGGTCGTGGTCCACGAGTCGACCGGCTTCGGCGGCCCCGGCGGAGAGATCGCCGCGCGCGTGAGCGAGCGCTGCTTCCACCACCTGGAGGCGCCGGTGCTGCGGGTCGCGGGCTTCGACATCCCGTACCCGCCGCCGATGCTGGAGCGGCACCATCTGCCGGGCGTGGACCGGGTCCTGGACGCGGTGGCGCGGCTGCAGTGGGAGGCGGGAAGCTGATGGCCCAGGTGCTCGAGTTCAAGCTGCCCGACCTCGGTGAGGGACTCACCGAGGCGGAGATCGTCCGCTGGCTGGTCAGTGTCGGCGACGTCGTCGCCGTCGACCAGCCGGTCGTCGAGGTCGAGACGGCCAAGGCCATGGTCGAGGTGCCCTGCCCGTACGGCGGTGTGGTCACCGCCCGGTACGGCGAGGAGGGCACCGAACTGCCCGTCGGCGCTCCGCTCCTGACGGTCGCCGTGGGTGGCACGGGCGCACCGGAGGAGCTCGCGGCGGCGGCCCCCGGCGCCGCCCCCACGGTGGGGGAGAACGCCGCCGACTCCGCCGTGTCGTCCGAGTACTCGGGCAATGTGCTCGTCGGGTACGGCACGGCCGGGCCCGCCGCCCGGCGCCGCCGGGTACGGCACGAGAGCCACGCCGTGGCGAAGCCCCTCGCACCCGCCCCCGCGGCGGCCCCGGCCGTGGTGGCCGCTCCGGCGCCGGTCGCCGTGGCCGTCCGCGGGCACGAGGGTCCGGTGCCGGTCATCTCGCCGCTCGTACGGAAGCTGGCCAGGGACCGGGGACTCGATCTGCGCGACGTACGCGGATCGGGGCCCGAGGGCCTGATCCTGCGGGCCGACGTGGAGCTGGCCATCGCGGCGCTGGAGGGGCCGGTCGCCGCACAGGAGACCGCGGTCGCCCCGGCCGCCGCACCGGTCTCCGCTGCTGCCCCGGCCGCCGAGCGGGTTCCGCTGCGCGGGGTCCGCGGCGCCGTCGCGGACAAGCTGTCGCGCAGCCGTACGGAGATCCCGGACGCGACCTGCTGGGTCGACGCCGACGCGACCGAGCTGATGGCCGCACGGGCGGCGATGAACGCGGCGGGCGGGCCGAAGATCTCGCTGCTCGCGCTCCTCGCCCGCATCTGCGTCCACGCCCTGAGCCGGTTCCCCGAGCTCAACTCGACCGTGGACACCGCCGCCCGGGAGATCGTCCGGCTGCCGGCCGTGCATCTCGGCTTCGCCGCCCAGACCCCGCGCGGCCTGGTCGTTCCCGTGGTCAAGGACGCGGGGACCCGGACGGCCGAGTCCCTGACGGCGGAGTTCGCCCGGCTGACGGAGGCCGCCCGGCACTCCGCGCTCACCCCGGCCGATCTGACGGGTGGCACGTTCACCCTGAACAACTACGGGGTGTTCGGGGTCGACGGCTCCACGCCGATCATCAACCACCCCGAGGCCGCCATGCTCGGCGTCGGCCGGATCATCCCCAAGCCCTGGGTGCACCAGGGCGAACTGGCCGTCCGTCAGGTGGTGCAGCTCTCGTTCACCTTCGACCACCGCGTCTGTGACGGCGGCACGGCGGGCGGCTTCCTGCGGTACGTGGCGGACTGCGTCGAGCAGCCCGCGGTCCTGCTCCGCACGCTCTGATCACCGACCGGGCACCGACCGGTGCGTACGGGCCCGCCCCCGGGTCCGCACGCACCGGCGGGCCGGGCGGTCTCACCGGGGGAGACGCGCCCGACGGCGCCCGGCGGGGGCGGACCATACTGCTGGGGTGACCACCCCACATGACGCCGTCGTACTCGCCGGAGGCGCCGCCGAGCGCCTCGGCGGCGCCGACAAGCCCGGCGTACGGATCGGAGGCCGGGCGCTCCTCGACCGGGTCCTGACGGCCTGCCGGGGCGCGGACCGGACCGTGGTCGTCGGGAACCCCCGCCCGACCACCCACCCCGTCCGCTGGACCAGGGAGGATCCGCCCGGCGGAGGGCCGCTCGCCGCCCTCGGCGCCGCTGTGCGGGAGACCGGGGCCGAGGTCCTGCTCGTCCTCTCCGCCGACCTGCCCTTCCTCGACGAGGACACCGTCCGGCAGCTGCTCGGGGCCCTCGCAGGGGATCCCGGGGCCGAGGCCGCGCTTCTCACCGACGCCGAGGGGCGGGACCAGCCGCTCGTCGCCGCGTACCGCACCGCCCCGCTCCGGCGGGAACTGGCGCGCGTCGCCGAGGAACGCGGCACGCTCGCCGGCGGTCCGCTGCGACGGCTCACCGGGGCACTGCGTCTCACCCGGGTCTCCGCGGGACCCCTCGCCTCCTTCGACTGCGACACCTGGGAGGACATCGCCACGGCCCGGGCCCGCATCAGGGAGCATGGGACCGTGCTGGATGAATGGATCACCGCAGTCAAGGACGAACTGGGTATCGAGCTGGACGTCGACACCGGCGTACTGCTCGATCTGGCCCGTGACGCCGCCCATGGAGTGGCCCGCCCCGCCGCGCCCCTGACCACCTTCCTGGTCGGATACGCGGCGGCCCGCGCGGGCACCGAGGGCGGACCGGAGGCGGTCGCCGAGGCCGCCCGCAAGGCCGCCGCGCTGGCCCAGCGCTGGGCGGCCGAGCAGGACGAGGCCGGATGAGCCTGAAGGAACCACCCCCGGTGGCCCCGGGAACCGCCGCCGGCACACGGGCCGAGCGGCCGCACCGGGCCACCGCCTGGCCGGAGGCGCGAGCCGCCGCCGTCCGTGCCGGGGACTCCGCGCGGGGCGGCCGGGCGCCGCTGGGCGCACCGCTCGGGCAGGCACTGGGCCAGGTCCTGGCCGAGCCGCTGCTCGCCCTCACCGACCTGCCGCCCTTCGACACCTCCGCCATGGACGGCTGGGCCGTCGCGGGCGCCGGGCCCTGGGCGGTACGCGAGGACGGCGCCGTCCTCGCCGGGCACGCGCCCGCGGCCGTGGCGGCCGACGGCGAGGCCGTACGGATCGCCACCGGCGCCCGCGTCCCGACCGGGACCACCGCCGTCATCCGCACCGAGCACTCCCGCACCGAGCACGCACACAGCGAGCACTCACACACCGAGCACTCACACACCGAGCACGTCCGGAACGAGCCGGGCACCCTGCTGCACGCCCTGCGCGAGGTCGTGCCGGGACAGGACATCCGCCCCCGGGGCCAGGAGTGCCGCTCCGGCGACGAGCTCCTTCCCGCGGGCACCCGAGTGACCCCCGCCGTGCTGGGCCTCGCCGCGGCCGCCGGCTACGACGAGCTCCCCGTACGGCCCCGACCCCGGGTGGAGGTTCTCGTCCTCGGCGACGAGCTGCTCACGGCGGGACTCCCCCACGAGGGACTCATCCGCGACGCCCTCGGCCCGATGCTGGGCCCCTGGCTGACGGCGCTCGGCGCCGACGTCCTCGCCACCCGCCGGATCGGTGACGACGCCGAGGAGCTGTACGCGGCCGTCACCGGCTCCCCCGCCGACCTGGTCCTCACGACCGGCGGGACCGCCGCCGGGCCCGTGGACCACGTCCACGGCGTGCTGGCCAAGGCGGGCGCCACCCTTCTCGTCGACGGGGTGAAGGTCCGGCCCGGCCACCCGATGCTGCTCGCCCGCCTCGCCGCCGAGCCCGGCCGGCCCGGGCACGTCCGCCATCTCGTCGGGCTCCCCGGCAATCCGCTCGCGGCCGTCTCCGGCCTGCTCACGCTGGCCGAGCCGCTGCTCACAGCCTTGGCAGGAGCAGGAGCAGGAGCAGGAGCAGGAGCAGGAGCAGGAGCCGAAGCAGGAGCCGAAGCAGGAGCCGAAGCAGGAGCTGGAATCGGCGCCCAGGCCGGAGCCGGAGTCCGTTCCGCCCCGCACCGCGTACCCGTCCAGGACGAGGTGCACGGGCATCCGTACGACACCCGGCTCGTCCCCGTCGTCCACCGTGGCGGACGGGCCGTACCCCTGCGCTACAACGGACCGGCCATGCTCCGGGGCATCGCCGCCGCGGACGGCCTGGCGGTCGTCCCGCCCGGTGGCGCGCGCGCCGGCCAAGAGCTGGACATCCTCGATCTTCCCTGGCCGACGGCGGCGGGGGCCGCCCCGGCCCAAGGAGCGTGTTTCACGTGAAACTTCCCAGTCGTGACGTGATGGCCCGACAGGCGGACGAGCGGATCTCCGGCCCGCAGATCAGGCTGCCGCGCCGGGAGGTCGAGCGGCCGCTCCGCCAGGTCGGCAAGCGGCTGCTCATGGCGCTCGGCGTGCTCCTGGTGACGGTCCTCATCGTCTACATCGACCGCGACGGCTACCACGACAACGCCGACGAGACGCTCGACTTCCTCGACTGCGCCTACTACGCGACCGTGACGCTCTCCACCACCGGATACGGCGACATCGTCCCGTACAGCGACACGGCGCGGCTCGCCAACATCCTGCTGGTCACGCCCCTGCGCGTGCTGTTCCTGATCATCCTGGTCGGCACCACCCTCGAGGTCCTCACCGAGCGGACCCGCGAGGAGTTCCGACTGAACCGCTGGAGGTCCACCTTGCGTGACCACACCGTCATCGTCGGCTTCGGCACCAAGGGGCGGTCCGCGATCCAGACGCTCTGCGCGACCGGTCTCAGCAAGGAGCAGATCGTCATCGTCGACCCCTCCAACAAGGTGATCGAGACGGCGAACGCGGACGGGTTCGTCGGCGTCGTCGGCGACGCGACCCGCAGTGATGTGCTGCTCCGCGCCGAGGTGCAGCGCGCCCGGCAGATCGTCATCGCCACCCAGCGCGACGACACGGCCGTCCTGGTGACGCTCACGGCCCGCCAGCTCAACCGGGGCGCGAAGATCGTCGCCGCGGTCCGCGAGGAGGAGAACGCGCCGCTGCTGCGCCAGTCCGGCGCGGACGCCGTCATCACCAGCGCCAGCGCCGCCGGGCGCCTGCTCGGCCTCTCCGTGCTGAGCCCCAGCGCCGGCACGGTGATGGAGGACCTGATCCAGCAGGGCTCCGGCCTCGACCTCGTCGAGCGCCCGGTGACCAAGAGCGAGGCCGGGAAGAGCGTGCGGGAGACCGGCGACCTGGTCGTCAGCGTGCTCCGCGGCCACCGGCTGCTCGGCTACGACGACCCCGCGGCCAGCCCGCTCCAGCTCACCGACCGGGTGATCACCATCGTCCGCGCCGCGCCGGTCACCCCGCTCAGCACGCCGCCGGAGGACTGACCTCGAAGGGCCGGCCCGGGAGGACCGGCACCGGTGCCGGGAGTAGCCTCGCCGCCATGTATGCGATCACGATTCCGGAACCCGGTGGCCCCGAGGCGCTCGTCTGGGCCGAGGTGCCCGACCCCGTACCCGGCGAGGGCGAGGTCCTCGTCGAGGTGGTGGCGAGCGCCGTCAACCGCGCCGATCTGCTCCAGCGCCAGGGCTTCTACGACCCGCCGCCGGGCAGCTCCCGCTACCCCGGCCTCGAGTGCTCGGGCCGGATCGCGGCACTCGGTCCAGGGGTGTCCGGCTGGTCCGTCGGCGACGAGGTGTGCGCGCTGCTCGCCGGCGGCGGCTACGCGGAGAAGGTCGTCGTCCCGGCCGGTCAGCTGCTCCCCGTTCCGGAGGGTGTCGACCTGGCCACGGCCGCGGCGCTCCCCGAGGTCGCCTGCACCGTCTGGTCCAACATCTTCATGATCGCGCATCTGCGGCCCGGCGAGACGCTGCTCGTGCACGGCGGTGCGAGCGGGATCGGGACGATGGCGATCCAGCTGGCGAAGGCGGTCGGGGCGCGGGTCGCGGTCACCGCGGGGGGGCCCGAGAAGCTGGCGCGCTGCGCCGAGCTCGGCGCGGACATCCTCATCGACTACCGCGAGCAGGACTTCGTCGAGGAACTGCACAAGGCGACGGACGGCGCGGGCGCGGACGTCATCCTGGACATCGTCGGCGCGAAGTACCTGGAGCGGAACGTGAAGGCGCTGGCCGTGAGCGGCCGACTGGTCGTCATCGGGCTCCAGGGCGGAGTGAAGGCCGAGCTGAACCTCGGGGCGCTGCTCGCCAAGCGCGCCGCCGTCATGGCGACCACGCTCCGGGCCCGCCCGGAGCAGGAGAAGGCGGCGATCGTCGCGGCCGTACGGGAGCACGTCTGGCCGCTGATCGGCGCGGGCACGGTCCAGCCGGTCGTCGACCGCACGGTGCCGATGCCGGACGCCGCGGAGGGCCACCGGGTGCTGGAGTCCGGCGGTCACGTCGGCAAGGTGCTGCTCCTGGCGTCGCGGGACTGATCCGCCCATGCGTGAGGGGCCCGGCACGCCGTGTGCCGGGCCCCTCCTGTCGTACGGCCTGTCTCCTACAGGTACGGCCCCGAGCGGATCGCGCCGTGGCCGCGGTCGTCGTCGTCATCGTCGTGGGACGCACCCGGCGGGAGCGCCCTGCGCATCTGCTCCAACTGCGCGCGGGCCGCCATCTGCTGGGCGAACAGCGCGGTCTGGATGCCGTGGAAGAGGCCCTCCAGCCAGCCGACCAGCTGGGCCTGCGCGATGCGCAGTTCCGCCTCGGAGGGGATCGCCTCGTCCGTGAACGGCAGGGAGAGACGCTCCAGTTCCTCGACCAGCTCGGGCGCGAGCCCGTCCTCCAGCTCCTTCACGGAGCTGGCGTGGATGTCCTTGAGCCTGACCCGGCTGGCCTCGTCGAGAGGTGCCGCGCGTACTTCCTCCAGGAGCTGCTTGATCATGCTGCCGATCCGCATGACCTTCGCAGGCTGCTCGACCATTTCCGTCACCGGGACCTCGCGGGGTTCGTCGTCGCCCTGAGTGCCGCCGAGCGCCATTCCGTCCTGTCCCACGATGAGGACCTGGGGGCTCTCCTGCGACCTGTCATTCCTCGGCATCTCCATGCCGCCATTCTCTCGTACACACGCGTCATCACGGGGTGTGCCCCTGTACGAGGGTGATCCACCCTCGTACAGGGGCACAGGACGGCAAAGAAGACCGTCAGGTCGTACGCGCCGTGACCGTCAGGTCGCCTCGCGCCGGGCCAGCGCGCCGCGCGAGCGGGTCACCAGGGCGGCGAGCAGCGCGGCACCGAGCGGTACGGCGATGAGCAGGCCCGCCAGGGTCTCCCAGGGGACGACGATCGGGAGGTCCGGCGGGGTCAGGTCGGTGGCCCAGCCCTCGGCGACGGACTGCTCGTGGAAGCGGATCCGTTCGCGCTCCTCGGTGAGCCGGAGGCCCATCGCGGGCAGCAGGCCCGCGGCCGAGCCGAGGATCACGCCCATCGCGGCCACGACGCCGCACTGGAAGCCGCTGAGCGTACGGCGGACCCGGGGCGGAGCGCCCACGGCGGCGAGCGTCTTCAGATCGGCCTCGGCGTCGGCCTGGGCGAGGCCGGTGGCGATGCCGGCGGCGCCGATGGTGACGAGGCCCGCGAAGATGGCCAGCGAGAGCAGGATGATGCTGTTCTCGTTGACGAATCCTTCCTCCAGGTGGAACTCGACGTCGCTGCCGAGCTTGTTGAGCTCGCCGTCGAGCCTCTGGCGCGCCTCGCTGTCCGGCATCCGGTCGGTGCTGGCGTACGCGCCCATCGGGACGGTGGAGAGGCCGGCGGCCTTGGCGGTGGCCGGGGTCATCAGGGCCTGGAGGCCGTAGGTGTTCGGGCTGCCGGGCACGCGGTAGGCGGGGATGGAGCTGACCTTGCCGGGTGCGGGGCGGCCTTGCTCGGAGGCCTTGTCGGCGCCGGCGAGGTCGGTGATCTGACGGATCCCGATGGCGCCGTTCTTGTCGACCTGGGTGCGGTTGAAGCTGACGATCTTGCCCTCGGCGAGGGCCTTCTCGGCTCCCGCGTCCTCGACGCCGAGGACCTTGAGGAGCTTGGCGTCGCCGACGATCAGGCCTCCGTCGACGTAGATCACGCCGCGGCCGCCGGCCTGGTTGCACCGCCAGTCGTCGGTGAGCAGCTTCCGGCGCTGCTCGGGGGTGAACTTCTCCGAGGGGTCACTGCCGTCGGGGACGGTGGCGTACAGGGGGCACTCGTTCCCCGGGGGGATGACGACCTCGTAGCGGCCGCAGCCCGCGTCGCTGGACCACGGCTCGCAGCCGGGCTTGCCGACCGAGACGCGCTCGACATCGGCGCGTACGTCGACCGGGAAGTAGCGCTGGAGCGCCTCGCGGACCGCGGCGACGTCCCGGCCGCCCTCCTCCATGACGAAGGCGGAGACCGCTCCGTACGGCAACTGGGCCGCGTACTCGGCCTCGTACTGGGCCTCGCTGCTGGCCATGTACGTGGAGACGGCGACCGTTCCCGCGACGGCGGCGAGGACGGCGGCGACGGCGGGTGCCGTACGGCCCCGGTTGCGCACGGCGTCCCGCAGCGCCAGCCGCGGCGACAGCGGCAGCCAGCGTCCGGTCCGGCCGAAGAGACCCACCAGGGCCGGCGTCATGGCGACGACGCCCAGCTCGGCGATTGCGGAGCCGCCCGCCACGATGACGAACTGCTCGCTGACCATCGAGCCGAAGAGCGCGATCGCGCCGCCGATCAGGAGGGCCGCGAGGCCGATCAGGGGCAGCACCCGGCTGCTGCGGCGGATTCCGCGCCGGCCGGTGAGCGAGGCGAGGACGGTCTGCCGGGAGGCGGTGACGGCCGGCACGATGGCGGCGAGCAGACCGGTCAGCACGGCGAGCAGCGCGATGCCGAGGATTTCGAGCGGCCGGACGTCGAAGGCGCCGAACCGCTGGCCCATGACCCCTTCGAGGACCGGCTGGAGCGCCAGGGTGAGGATCAGGGCGAGGACGGTTCCGGTGACCGCGGCGGCGACACCGATGACCAGTCCACCGCTCAGCACGATGGCCCGGATGTGGCTGCGGGCACCGCCGTTGGCACCGACCAGACCGAGCTGGCGACGCGAACGTCGGGCGCCGACCGCGAAGGCGGGGCCGGCGAGCAGGCAGATCTCCAGCATCGCCAGACCGACGACGGTACCCAGGGCGGCGAGCTCGGCGGCATTGCCGACCGTGCTGGATTCGAAGTTGCCCCAGCCGTCCTGCTGGTAGAGCGGGACCTCGGAATCGGCCGGAGGGTCGAGGAGCACGGCTCGCGAAGTGACGACCACGCCCTTGGTGTTGATCTCCTTGACCATGTTCCACGTGAAACCACCGGGCTTGTGCACCAGGTACGTGGTGGAGGTTCCGGGCGACTGCAGACCGGCCTTCTCGACGGCCTTCGCGTACGGCGCGTGGAAGGCCCCCGGCAGCGCGTTGACCTGGTCGGCCTTGAGCGCGTCGGGAATCTCGTAGGAGCCGACGATCCGGTACGGGCGGTCGAAGTTGCGGGCGGAAAGAGTCGAGCCGATCGACAGACCGCTGGTCTCCAGGAAGTGCGAGGTCGCGATGACCTCGTCGTTCTTCTCCGGGTAACGCCCTTCGAGGAGCGGCATGATGCCGCGCGCGATCGGATCGGCGGCCTTCAGCTCACGGACCTCGGTCGAGAGCAGACCGTGCGCCGTCGTCAGCTTCGCGGAGCCGGAGGTGTCCGTGAGGACCGTGGCGCCCGCCGGGATGACCTTGGTGACATCGGTGGAGCCGCTCGGCCAGGCCATGTCCCCGTAGTCCTTGGCCGGCGTGCTCATCTCGCCGCCCGGGTCCTGGAAGACCGGGGCCCCGCCGTACGTGGGGTCGGAGAACCGGGCGTCGGCCGCGCCGATCGTACGGTCCGCCCGTTCGGCCGGGGACAACTCGGAGCTGCGGATGGTCAGATCGAGGGCGCTGACACCCAGGATCGGCAGGGCGATCATGGCCAGGACGAGGGCGCTGCGGCCCTTGGAACGCCAGGCGTCGCGGCGGGCGATACGGATCGCGGCCCGCCAGGAGTGGAACCAGGTCTTCACGCCTCAGCCACCTGGCCCGACAGCAGGGAATCGGCCTCGCTGCGCACGGTCTGGTCGACGATGGCGCCGTCCCGCAGGAACACGACCCGGTCGGCCCAGGCCGCGAACCGCGGCTCGTGGGTGACGAGGACACCGGCGGCGCCGGCGTCGCAGCGGCTGCGGAGCAGGGCGAGCACGGACTCGCCGGTCTCGGAGTCGAGGGCGCCGGTCGGCTCGTCGGCGAGGACGAGCCGGCGGTCGCCGACAAGGGCGCGGGCGATGGCCACGCGCTGCTGCTGGCCACCGGACATCTCGTCGGGGAAGCGGTCGGCGAGGTGACCGAGCCCCATCTCCTCCAGGGCCTTCAGGGCCTCGACACGTGCCTTGCGGGCAGAGGTCCCGTCCAGCTCGCGGGGCAGGGCGACGTTCTCGGCGGCGGTGAGGGCCGGGATGAGGTTGTAGTCCTGGAAGACGTAGCCGATGCTGCGGCGGCGCAGGGCCGCGAGTTCCTTGACGCTCGCGGTGGTGATGTCGGTGTCCTCGACGATCACCCGGCCCGAGGTGGGGGTGTCGAGCCCGCCCGCGATGGTGAGCAGCGTGGACTTGCCGGAGCCGGACGGGCCCATGACGGCGACGAGTTCACCGGGGTACACGGCGAGGTCGATGCCGCGCAGGGCATGCACCTCGGTGGCACCCGCGCCGTGGACGCGGGTCAGGTTCTGGAGTTGCAGCACGGGCTGCTGTGCGGACATGAGGGGTCCCCCCTTGGGCGTACGCGGCGGTCGGCCGGGTACGGGAGCGAGCGGTGGAAAGCGGTGCGGAAGGTCGTGCGCGGGCGGTGCGGACGGCACTGCGCGGGCGGTACGGAAGGTCGTGCGCGGGCGGTGCGGACGGCACCGCGCGGGCGGTACGAGTGGGGTGCGCCCGTGCGGTCAGCGCACCCCGGGTACGGGCGGGGCGGCCTCGGCGCCCTGTCGGGCGGTGGCCGTCGGGGCCTCGGCCGCGGTGGTCGCCTCGGTGCGGGGTGCCGACGCGGTGGTCGGCGCTTCGGTGCCGGGTCCGGCGTCCGCGGCCGTCGCCGACAGGCGGATCAGCCGGGACTCGCAGTGGTCCAGCCAGCGTGCCTCGGCCTCCGTCTGGAAGATCAGCTGCTCCAGGACGAGCAGCCAGGCCACGTCGTCCCGCTCCCGGGCTCCGCCGCTCTCGACGGCGACGAGGGCCTGGGCCTTGAGCCGGGTGTAGTCCTGCATCGCCTTCACGGTGTGGCGGCGCTGGGACTGGATGACGTCACGGATGTCGACGCTGGGTGCGCCGACGGCCATGGCGAGCTTGATGGCCAGCTCGTCGCGGGCGGGGCTGGTGCGGTCCACCGGCTTCTCGAACCAGGTCCTGAGCTCGGTGCGGCCGCTGTCGGTGATCACGTAGAGCGCGTGCCCGGCGGTGTCCTCGCCGCCCTGGGCGACCATGCCGTCGCGCTCCAGCCGGCTGAGGGTCGTATAGACCTGGCCGACGTTCAGCGGCCAGGTGGAACCGGTGCGGGACTCGAACTCCGTACGGAGCTGGGAGCCGTACCGAGGGCCGCGTTCGAGGAGGGCGAGGAGCCCGTGGCGGATCGACATACTCAGTATGTATACCGGGTATGCCGTCGCGGACAACCGTCCTGAGACGGAAGCGGCAGGTCCGCCTCAAGGGGGACCCGGGCGGGCCCGAGGGCTCAGCGGCGCCGCATCCGGACCCCGAGAAAACCGATCCCGAGCCCCATCAGGGCCAGCCCGACTCCCAGGGTGAGTACGGGAATCCGCTGGTCGACGAGGGTGGGCAAGGCTTCGGACGCCATGTGCGGCGCGGCGCCGGGCCGGCTGGCGGACGCCACCTCCGGCAGTGCGGCGTCCTCCTCGCGTACCGCGCCGGCGTCCTCCTCGACGGCCTCGGGGGCATCCGGCTCTGTTGCGGTTTCGGTACGGGAGTCCTCGGACGACGGGCTGGTGTCGCCCTCCGGGGCACTCGGCGTCTCGGGCCGCCCGGGCCGCGGGCGCCCCTCGCCGGCGGGCCGGCCCGCCAGCGAGGCGGGGCCGGCGGGGGCGGGGGCGTCGGTGGGTTCGGCGGTCGACGCGGAGGGCGCCCCGGTGCCGGTGGGCGCCGGAGCCGCGGGCGCGGGCGCACCGGCACTTCCGGTGTGTCCCGGCGGGCCGGGGACGGGGCGGGAGGGAGTGACGGTCGAGGAGGCCGCGGGGGAAGAGGAGACCGAAGAGGGGGAAGGGGCCGGAGCGGTCGAGGTCGACGACGCCGGAGGAGCGGTGCCGGTGGGTGCGGGCGCGGACGCCGAGGTCCCCACCGGGGTGCCGGGCGCCTCCGCCCCGTACGCCCGCGCCGCTCCGTACCCGAGAGGCGTGCCGTACAGGGCGCACGCGCAGGCGAACACGCAGGTGAGCGCGGGGCCGAGAGCCCGCGCCCGTGCCCTGCGGAGTGCTGGAGTCACCGGGTGACCCCCCTCCCGTACCGAGCCGCCGAGGTGGTCGATTCAGCGTAGACACGGCAGGGCAATTCCGGCATCCGGGACGACGGCACCAGGCGTAAGGGGGTGTAAGGAGGCGTCAGAAACCTTCGGGACTACTGCGGCGGGTTGCCCGTCGAGATCTTGAGGGTGAACTCGGCGTCCTTGTCGGCGATGTCCTCACCGGCCGGCGGGTACTGCTCGAGGACCGTGCCCTCGCCGTACGTGGACTCGTCCACCGGGGTCTGGGTCATGATCTTCCAGCCCGCGGCCTGGACACAGTCCTTCACCGACTGGATGTTCTTGTAGGTGAAGTTCGGGACCTCGAACTTCTCCGGGTCGTCGCTCGACTCCGTCGGCTGGCTGCACTTCTTCGGGTCGATGGTCTTGGTCAGGTCCGGACCCTTGTGGCCGGGGGCCGCGGTCTGGCTCTGCTGCGTCTCGGTGCCGCCCGTGCCGCCGGCCTTCGGGTCGGGGTCCTCGTCCTTGTTCAGACTGATCGCCACGAGCAGGCCGCCCACCGCGAGCAGGGCGACGACGATCGCTCCCACGATCACCGGCGTGTTCCGCCGCGAACCGCCGCCCGCCGAGGCGGGTGCGGGCGTGTGCGCCGGGGCGTACGACGCGGGGGCGGACGCCTGGTACGACGGCGCCGGGGCCTGGGCCTGGGCCTGGTACGACGGCGCGGGCGTCGGGGCCTGCTGCGGGTAGCCGTAGGCCGGGCCGGGCGCCGGGGTCGCCGGGCCGTACGGCCCCGGCTGCGGCGTCGGCGGCAGGTAGGGCTGCTGCACCCCGTGCTGGGCCGGCGGCGGGGTCTGGCCGACCGGCGGGAAGACCGCCGAGCCGACGCCCGCGCCGCTGCTGACCGGACCGCCCTGGACGATCATCGGGGCGCCGGTCTGACCGGCCGAGAGCACCCGCAGGCACTCGTCGCGCATCGCCGCCGCGCTCGGGAACCGCTCGTTCGGGTTCTTTCGCAGCGCGCGGGCGACGAGCGCGTCCATCGCCGGGGTCACCGCCCGGTTGACGGACGAGGGGGCGCCCGGCTCCTCCTGTACATGCGCGTACGCGATGGCCAGCGGGGAGTCGGCGTTGAAGGGAAGACGTCCCGTCAGCAGCTGGAAGAGCATGATGCCGACCGAATAGAGGTCGGAGCGGGCGTCCACCGCGCGGCCGAGGGCCTGCTCGGGGGAGAGGTACTGAGGGGTGCCGACGACCATGCCGGTCTGTGTCATCGACGTCACCCCGGACTGCATGGCCCGCGCGATGCCGAAGTCCATGACCTTGACCACGCCGCGCTTGGTCTGCATCACGTTGCCGGGCTTGATGTCGCGGTGGACCAGGCCCATCTCGTGGCTGACCTCGAGGGCGGCCAGGACGTCGGCCGTGACCTTCAGCGCCTTGTCGGCCGGCATCGCGCCGTACTGCTGGATGTCCGAGGCGAGGACCGAGCCGAGCGGCTGCCCCTCCACGTACTCCATGACGATGTACGGCATGACGGAGCCGTCGAGGGTGTCCTCGCCGGTGTCGAAGACCGAGACGATGTTGGTGTGCGACAGCTTCGCGACCGCCTGCGCCTCGCGCCGGAACCGCTCGCGGAAGGACTGCTCCCGGCCGAGCTCCGTGTGCAGCGTCTTGATGGCGACCTGCCGGTCGAGTGCGCTGTCGTAGGCCAGGTACACCGACGCCATGCCGCCCTCGCCGAGAAGGTCACGCAGCTGGTACCGGCCGCCCGCGACCGAACCGCCCGCATAGCGGCCCTGTGCGCCGTCCTGGCTCATCTGTGCTTCCCCCTACGCGCGCGTGGCGGCGTTGATCCGGAATTTCCTGGCCAAGTCTGCCCGAGGGCAGTGACACGTCAAGCCGGGTGCCCGTTCCGTGACCCTCCGCACAGGAAGGTTCCCCGAAGTGTTTCCGAAGGGGCGGAGCAATCCCGTCGAATTTGCACAGGTGTACGTGGAAGGGGTTTGATGGCCGGTCCATCTCGGACCGTGATGTCGTACGGAGCCTGTAGCGTGACGACTGGACACGGCACGACAGACGACGGCGAGGACTGATGGCACCCGAATCCGGAGCAGGCGGCGGTGTGCCCGACTCGTCGGCGGAGTCCTGGGGCGTCGGCGGAGTCGTCGGTGACGGCCGCTACCGGCTGACGCACCGTCTGGGCCGCGGCGGCATGGCGGAGGTCTTCGCCGCGGAGGACGTACGGCTCGGCCGCACGGTCGCCGTGAAGCTGCTGCGCGCGGATCTCGCCGAGGACCCGGTCTCCAAGGCGCGCTTCACCCGTGAGGCGCAGTCCGTCGCCGGGCTCAACCACCACGCCATCGTCGCCGTGTACGACTCCGGCGAGGACCTCGTGGCGGGCCGGCCCGTGCCGTACATCGTGATGGAGATCGTCGAGGGCCGCACCATCCGCGACCTGCTGCTCAGCGCCGAGGCCCCCGGGCCCGAGCAGGCCCTGATCATCGTCTCCGGAGTGCTGGAGGCGCTGGCCTATTCGCACCAGCACGGCATCGTGCACCGCGACATCAAGCCCGCGAACGTGATCATCACCCACGGCGGCGCCGTGAAGGTCATGGACTTCGGCATCGCCCGCGCCCTGCACGGCGCGCAGTCGACGATGACCCAGACCGGCATGGTCATGGGCACCCCCCAGTACCTCTCCCCCGAGCAGGCGCTGGGCAAGGCCGTCGACCACCGCTCCGACCTGTACGCGACGGGCTGCCTGCTCTACGAACTTCTCGCACTGCGGCCCCCGTTCACCGGTGAGACCCCGCTGTCCGTCGTGTACCAGCACGTCCAGGACGTGCCGGTCCCGCCGTCCGACGTCACCCACTCCGTGCCGCCGGAGCTCGACGGCCTGGTCATGCGCTCCCTCGCGAAGGACCCGGACGACCGGTTCCAGAGCGCCGAGGAGATGCGCGGCCTCATCCAGTACGGCCTGCAGATGCTCCAGCAGCAGGGCGGCCACACCGGCACGTGGAACACCGGCCCGGTCGAGATGCACGAGGGCGGTCACACCCCGGTCGGCGGCATGGCCGCGACGACGGCCATGGGCCACCCCATGCACGGCGAGACCGCGCAGGGGCCGATCCTTCCGCCGATGAACCCGGACGACGGCGGGTACAGCGGGTACGGCGGCGGTACGGGCGGAAACGGCGGCTACGGCCAGGACGGGTCGTACGGCCCGCAGGGGCACGGCAAGGGCGGCCGCGGCAAGGTGTGGCTGTTCGCCGCGCTCGCGCTGATCGCGGTCGTCGCCGGAGTCGTCTTCGCCCTCGAGAACCTGAGCGACAAGAACGGGACGAACGGCGGCACGACGCCGACCGTCACCAACTCGCCGTCGACGGCCTCCGAGGAGCCCACACCCTCGGAGGAGCCCTCCGAGGAGCAGTCGACGGACCCGGGCACGTCGGACGGCGGCAACACGCAAGCGCCGTGGACTCCCCCGGAGACGACCCCGCCGACCACGATCCCGCCGACGACGACCGACCCCACGGGCGAGCCGACGGACACGGCCGAGCCGACCACCGATCCCACCGGCACGCCGACGAAGACGACCGCGCCGCCCACCGAGCCCACGGGGACGCCGACGACCGATCCGGCCACCGATCCCACCGGGGACGACGGCAACCCGGACACGCCCCCGACGGGCGCCGAGACCGGCTGACCCGGTCGACCGGCCGACCCCGACGACCGGCTGACCCGGTCGACCGGCCGCAGCGCCTTCACCCCGTGAAGGCGTCGCGCACCGCCTCGTACTCGCGGGTCCACCAGACCGCCAGGGCCGACACCGCAGGAAACTGCGGGTCGGCCCTTCGGTCGTGCAGCTGGTAGCGCCAGCGCAGGGTCCAGAAGTCGTTGAGCCGCTCCCACCACACCCGGTGTGCCGCCGCCGCCAGCTCGGCCCGGTCGGCGCCCGTCGCCCGCCGGTACGCGCGCGCGTACGCCCGGACCTTCTCCAGGGCCAGCTCACCTCCCGGCCGTACGAAGAAGATCGCGGCGGCCCTGACCGCCTCCTCGGCCCTGGGGCGGACCCCGAGCCGGTCCCAGTCGACGATCGCGGCGGGCTCGGCCCCCCGGTAGAGCAGGTTCAGCGGGTGGAAGTCGCCGTGCACCCAGCCCGCGGCCGCGGCGGGCGGCGGCCGGTGGTGGGCGTGCTGGGCGAGCAGCCGGCGGCGCTCCCTGAGGCGGTGCTCGGCGAGGGCGTCGAAGCTGTCGTGGGGGCGGTGCGCGCGGGCGAGGCGGATGAGTTCCTCGATGGCCCGGAAGGTGTCCAGGAGGTCGGCGCTCGCGCAGACGCCGTCGTCGGCGGTCCCGGGCGCCCCGTCGGGCCCCGAGGGTCCCATCACCCGCTCCAGGGCCGTGTGGACCTGTCCGAGCAGGGTGCCGAGGCGGCGGGAGCAGCCGGTGGAGAGCTGGGTGCCGTCGCGGTGACGGCCGTCGATCCAGGGGTGCAGGGCGTAGCAGTGGCCGTCGATGACGGCGACGGTGCGGCCGGTGGCGTCGGGCAGCGGAGGGGCGACGGGGAGGCCGAGGGCGTGCAGCCGCTGGGTGGCGCGGTGCTGGCGGGTGATGGTGGCGCGGTCGGCGGTGGGGGCGTCGAGGTGCTGCTTGAGGAAGTAGGTGCCGCGGGTGGTGGAGAGGCGGAAGCCGCGGTTGAGCAGTCCTTCGGTGACGGGCACGCAGGAGAGGGGCTCTCCGGCGTGCCGGTGGCGGCGCAGCAGGGCCCCGAGGGGCGGGGAGCCGACGGGCCGGGCGGGCACGGTCTCCGCGGGCCGGCCGGGCACGGCTCCCGCCCGCCGGGTGGGCACGGCTCCTGCCGACCGGGCGGGTGCGGCGCCTGCGGACCGGGCGGGTGCGACCGTCGGCTGGGTGGGCACGGCGCCGGTCGACCAGGTGGGTGCGGCTGGTGCCCGGGTGGGCACGGTTTCCGCCGGGCGGGCGGCTGGGACGGCGAGGGGCCGGGGTGCCGGGCGTGGGTCTTCGGCGGGGGTCTCCGGCGGGGGGAGCGGTTCAGCCGGCGGAGTGAGCGTTTCAGATGAGCGCGGCACCCGCCAGATGTTAGATCACGCTACGTGGTGGAGGTGTCGCCGCACGGAACGGGGGGCGGGACGGGTCGCCGGGGTCTCGCTCGCGTAGTCGAGCGCGTGCACCGTCACGAACTGCGGTTCGATCCGCATGTAGACCGGGGCGAAGGGCTCGCCGTCCATCAGCTCCGGCTCGGGACCGAAGGCCGCGAGCTCCTCCTCGGTCGGGTCGACGATCTCGGCGGTGCCGGTGAACTGCACGGACCAGAGGTGCTCGGACCCGGAGTTGAAGTTGTCCGCGCCGTACGCGACGACGCTGCCGTTGCAGGCGCGGTGGTAGCCGAGCCCCCGGTGCAGCCGGAGCAGGACACGGCCGTCGGACACGATGTGCCGGGCGGGGGCGACGAACGGCATCGCCCGCATGCTCGTCGCCACCCGGCCGTACGACACGCGGCTGATCAACTCGATGGCGCGGATCTCGTCGGTGGACATGGCATCCACTCTCCGCCACCGGCACCCTGTCGGAAAAGGGGCCCCTGCCCCGCGTTCACGAGGACGTAGGTCCCGAACCGGGCCCGGCGGCCCCGCTCTGGGCCGTACGGGTGAGGCACCGGCCGCGCCCGGCGCCGGGCCGGTCTCGCCCGCGCGACCGTCAGTGACGCTCCGCCTGGAGCCGCGCGACGTACGCCGCGGCCTGGGAACGCCGCTCCATGCCCAGCTTCGACAGCAGGCTGGAGACGTAGTTCTTGATGGTCTTCTCCGCGAGGTGGAGCCGCTCGCCGATGACCCGGTTGGTCAGGCCCTCTCCGATCAGGTCCAGGATCTTGCGCTCCTGATCCGTCAGGTTGGCGAGCTTGTCGTCACGCTTCGGGTTGTTGCCGTCGCGCAGCCGCTCCAGGACGCGGGCGGTCGCGACCGGGTCGAGCAGCGACTTGCCGGCCGCCACGTCCCGTACCGCGTTCAGCAGCTCGTTGCCGCGGATGGCCTTGAGGACGTATCCCGAGGCCCCGGCCATGATCGCGTCGAAGAGGGCCTCGTCATCCGCGTACGAGGTGAGCATCAGGCATTTGACGTCCTCGTCCTGCGAACGGATCTCGCGGCACACCTCGACCCCGCTGCCGTCCGGCAGCCGGACGTCGAGGACCGCGACGTCGGGACGGGTCGCGGGGATCCTGACCAGCGCGTCCGCCGCCGTCCCGGCCTCTCCGACCACCTCGATGTCGTCCTCCACGGAGAGCAGCTCGTGGACGCCGCGCCGTACGACTTCGTGGTCGTCCAGCAGAAATACCCGGATTTTTCCTTCTTCGCGCACGCGGTCAGTCTCACATATTGGCTCTTCCCGCGCCCGGGGTGCGCGGGATAACGTGCCGGTTGTTCCGGCGGCCCGTCTGGCCGTTGCCGACGCGCTGACCAGCCGCTGTTCCCACTTTTCTCGATTTACTTGGAAATCCAAGCAAAATCGCAGGTCAAGTGGGGTTTCGCGGGAATGCCGCGCTGTGGGTAACGTGCCTATGAGAGGGCGCTCGCCGGGGCACCTGTCACGCCCGACCCCGGCCGCGTCGCACCCACCCCGTGCGAAGGGTACGGATAAGGCGGAGAGCCGCACTGGCCTTGCCCGGCGAACCCGGGGGCCGGACCGACGGAGGAGCACGCACGTGACCGTGGAGAGCACTGCAGCGCGCAAGACGACGCGACGCAGCAGCGGCACCAAGCGCACCGCAAGCGCGAGCACCAGCACCACCAAGAAGACGAGCACGCGCGCCGAAGCGGGAGCGACGGAGCCCGAGCTCGTCCAGCTGCTGACGCCCGAGGGAGAGCGCGTCCAGCACCCCGATTACGACATCGACCTGAGCGCCGAGGAGCTGCGCGGTCTCTACCGCGACATGGTCCTCACGCGCCGCTTCGACGCAGAGGCCACCGCGCTGCAGCGTCAGGGCGAGCTGGGCCTGTGGGCCTCGCTGCTCGGCCAGGAGGCCGCCCAGATCGGCTCCGGCCGGGCCCTTCGGGACGACGACTACGTCTTTCCCACCTATCGCGAACACGGTGTCGCGTGGGTCCGTGGCGTCGACCCCACGAATCTGCTGGGAATGTTCCGCGGTGTGAACCACGGTGGCTGGGATCCCAGCACCAACAATTTCCACCTGTACACGATCGTTCTCGGCTCGCAGACCCTGCACGCCACGGGATATGCCATGGGTATCGCCAAGGACGGCGCGGATTCCGCCGTACTCGCGTACTTCGGTGACGGCGCCTCCAGCCAGGGCGATGTGAACGAGTCGTTCGTCTTCTCCGCGGTCTACAACGCCCCCGTCGTGTTCTTCTGCCAGAACAACCAGTGGGCCATCTCCGAGCCCACCGAGAAGCAGACCCGCGTCCCGCTCTACCAGCGTGCCGCCGGCTTCGGCTTCCCCGGCGTCCGCGTCGACGGCAACGACGTCCTCGCCTGCCTGGCGGTGACCCGGTCGGCGCTCGAGCGCGCCCGCCGCGGCGAGGGCCCGACGCTCATCGAGGCGTTCACCTACCGCATGGCCGCCCACACCACCTCCGACGACCCGACGAAGTACCGCCGGGACGAGGAGCGCGAGGCCTGGGAGGCGAAGGACCCGATCCAGCGACTCAAGACGTACATGGAGAACGAGGGCCACGCCGACGCGGCCTTCTTCGAGGAGCTGGAGGCGGAGAGCGAGGCCCTCGGCAAGCAGGTCCGCGAGGTCGTGCGCGCCATGCCCGTCCCGGAGCACATGGCGATCTTCGACAATGTGTACGCGGACGGGCACGCGCTCGTCGACGAGGAGCGCGCGGAGTTCGCCGCCTACCAGGCGTCCTTCGCGAACGGAGAGGCCGAGTAATCATGGCTGTTCAGAAGCTTCCCCTCGCGAAGGCGCTCAACGAGTCGCTGCGCAAGGCCCTGGAGACCGACCCCAAGGTCCTCATCATGGGCCTGGACGTCGGCAAGCTCGGCGGAGTCTTCCGGATCACCGAAGGACTGCAGAAGGACTTCGGCGAGGACCGTGTCGTCGACACCCCGCTCGCCGAGTCCGGCATCGTCGGCACCGCGATCGGCCTCGCACTGCGCGGCTACCGGCCGGTCGTGGAGATCCAGTTCGACGGTTTCGTCTTCCCGGCGTACGACCAGATCGTCACCCAGCTGGCGAAGATCCGGGCCCGTTCGCTCGGCACCGTGAAGATGCCGGTCGTCATCCGCATCCCGTACGGCGGCGGCATCGGTGCCGTCGAGCACCACTCCGAGTCCCCCGAGTCGCTCTTCGCGCACGTCGCGGGCCTCAAGGTCGTCACCCCGGCGAACTCCTCCGACGCCTACTGGATGCTCCAGCAGGCGATCCAGAGCGACGACCCGGTCATCTTCTTCGAGCCCAAGCGCCGCTACTGGGACAAGGGCGAGGTCGACACCGAGGCCATCCCCGGCGAGCTGCACAAGGCCCGGGTCGCCCGCCAGGGCACGGACCTCACCCTGCTGGCCTACGGCCCGATGGTGAAGACCTGCCTGGAGGTGGCCGAGGCCGCCGCCGAGGAGGGCAAGTCGATCGAGGTCGTGGACCTGCGCTCGATCTCCCCGCTCGACTTCGACACGATCCAGGCCTCGGTCGAGAAGACCCGCCGCCTGGTCGTCGTCCACGAGGCGCCGGTGTTCTTCGGCTCCGGCGCGGAGATCGCCGCCCGGATCACCGAGCGCTGCTTCTACCACCTGGAGGCCCCCGTCCTGCGGGTCGGCGGCTACCACGCGCCGTATCCGCCGGCGCGCCTGGAGGAGGAGTACCTGCCGGGTCTGGATCGCGTGCTCGACGCCGTCGACCGCTCGCTGGCGTACTGAGGAGAGCACCGTGACGATCCGCGAATTCAAGATGCCCGATGTGGGCGAGGGCCTCACCGAGGCCGAGATCCTCAAGTGGTACGTGCAGCCCGGTGACACCGTCACCGATGGCCAGGTCGTGATCGAGGTCGAGACGGCCAAGGCCGCCGTCGAGCTGCCGATCCCCTTCGACGGCACGGTCCACGAACTGCTCTTCGCCGAGGGGACCACGGTCGACGTCGGCGAGGTCATCATCTCGGTGAACGTCGGTGGCGGGGCGGCACCCGAGGCGCCCGCCGCCCCGGTGGCCGAGCCCGCCCCGGCGGCCGCCGTGCCCGTCGTCGTGCCCGTCGCCGAGGAGGAGCCGCAGGGCCGCCAGCCGGTCCTCGTCGGCTACGGCGTCGCCACCAGCTCCACCAAGCGCCGGCCCCGCAAGGCGGCGCCGGGTGCGGCAGTGAACGCCCCGGCCGCTCCGGTGCGGGCCGCTCCCGTCGTCGTACCGGAGCAGCTCAACGGGCACGCGCCGGCGGCGGGCCGCCCGCTGGCCAAGCCGCCGGTCCGGAAGCTCGCCAAGGACCTCGGCGTCGACCTGGCGACGGTCACCCCGACCGGCCCGGACGGCATCATCACCCGTGACGACGTCCACGCGGCGGCCGCTCCGGCGCCCGCGCCGGCCGTCGCGGCCCCGGCGGTCCCGACGCCCGTGGCCGAGCCCGTGGCGGCCCCGGTGGCCGTCCAGGCCGCTCCCGTCGTGTCGGCCGACGCCCGGGAGACCCGTGTTCCCGTCAAGGGCGTACGGAAGGCCACGGCGGCGGCGATGGTCGGTTCGGCCTTCACCGCCCCGCACGTCACCGAGTTCGTGACCTTCGACATCACGCGCACGATGAAGCTGGTCGACGAGCTCAAGTCCGGCACGGACATGGCGGGCCTGCGGGTCAACCCGCTGCTCCTCATCGCCAAGGCCGTCCTGGTCGCGGTGAAGCGCAACCCGGAGATCAACGCGGCCTGGGACGAGGCGGCGCAGGAGATCGTCCTCAAGCACTACGTGAACCTGGGCATCGCCGCGGCCACCCCGCGCGGTCTGCTCGTGCCGAACATCAAGGACGCGCACGCGCAGACCCTGCCCGAGCTCTCGGCGTCGCTGAGCGAGCTGATCTCCACCGCCCGCGAGGGGAAGACGACCCCGGCGGGGATGCAGGGCGGCACCTTCACCATCACCAACGTCGGCGTCTTCGGCGTCGACACCGGTACGCCCATCCTGAACCCCGGCGAGTCCGCGATCCTCGCGGTCGGTGCGATCAAGCTCCAGCCGTGGGTCCACAAGGGCAAGGTGAAGCCGCGCCAGGTCACCACGCTGGCCCTCTCCTTCGACCACCGACTGGTCGACGGCGAGCTCGGCTCCAAGTTCCTGGCGGACGTCGCCGCGATCCTGGAGCAGCCGAAGCGCTTGATCACCTGGGCGTGACGGACAGCTTGGCCTGTTTCACGTGAAACGTCCGGCGGTGGCCTCGGCCACCGCCGGACGTCTCTGTCGTCCAGGATGCGGACGGGGGGCCTGTTGCACCTCTGTTGTATCTATGCTGTGTCCATGGCATCCGCTCCCCCCGCAGCCGACCGCGTCTACATGCACGTCAAGCAGGCCGTACTCGACCGGCGCTACGAGGGAGGCACCCTCCTCACCGAGGGCGAACTCGCCCTCGCCGTAGGGGTGTCCAGGACTCCGGTCCGCGAGGCACTGCTCAAGCTGGAGATGGAAGGCCTGCTCAGGCTCTACCCGAAGAAGGGCGCCCTCGTCCTCGCCGTCTCCGCCCAGGAGATCGCCGACGTCGTCGAGACCCGGCTGCTCGTCGAGGAGTTCGCCGTCCGCCGGGCCGTGCCCGCCCCCGCCTCGCTCGTCGAACGGCTCGAAGAGCTCCTGGAGGAACAGAAGCGGCGGGCCGCGGCCGGAGACCTCGCGGAGGTCGCCGTCACCGACCGGTGCTTCCACGCCGAGATCGTGCAGCACGCAGGCAACCAGATCCTCTCCCGCCTCTACGACCAGCTCCGCGACCGCCAGCTGCGGATGGGCGTCGCCGTGATGCAGTCCCAGCCCGACCGCGTCGCCAAGAACATCACCGAACACGCCGAGATCCTCGACCGCATAAGAGCGGGCGACGCCGAGGGCGCCGCGCACTGCGTGCGCCAGCACCTCAGCTGGGTCAAGGTCCTGGTCCGGGGTGAGGACCGGTGAGCCGCGGCAGCCAGAAGGGGTACGGCTCCGCCGTCACCCTCCCCGGAGACCCGCCCGGCGGCCGCCGCGCCGCCCTCGTCTGGGGCGTCGGCGTCGCCGTCTACTTCGTCGCCGTCATCTTCCGCACGTCCCTCGGGGTCGCCGGACTCGACGCCGCCGAACGCTTCGACGTCAACGCCTCCGCGCTCTCCACCTTCTCCATACTCCAGCTGCTCGTCTACGCGGGCATGCAGATACCCGTCGGCCTCATGGTCGACCGGCTCGGCACCAAGAAGGTCCTCGCCCTCGGCGTCGTCCTCTTCACCCTCGGCCAGCTGGGCTTCGCGCTCTCCCCCTCGTACGGCACGGCGCTCACCTCCCGGGCCCTCCTCGGCTGCGGCGACGCCATGACCTTCATCAGCGTCCTGCGGCTCGGCTCCCGCTGGTTCCCCGCCCGCCGCGGCCCGCTCATCGGCCAGGTCGCCGCGCTCTTCGGCATGGCCGGCAACCTCGTCTCCACCGTCTTCATCGCCCGCGCCCTGCACGGCCTCGGCTGGACGACCACCTTCGTCGGCAGCTCCCTCGCGGGCGTCCTCGTCCTCGTCCTGCTGCTGCTCTTCCTCAAGGACCACCCCGAGGGCCACGAACCCCAGCCCGCCGGCCACGCGGGCGCCGCCTTCGTGCGCCGTCAGATCGCCCAGTCCTGGCGGGAACCCGGCACTCGGCTCGGCATGTGGGTGCACTTCACCACCCAGTTCCCCGCGATGGTCTTCCTGCTGCTGTGGGGACTGCCGTACCTCGTCGAGGCGCAGGGCCTCTCCCGGTCGGGCGCGGGCGGCCTGCTCACCCTGGTCGTCCTCTCGAACATGGTCGTCGGCCTCGCGTACGGGCAGATCATCGCCCGCCACCACACGGCCCGCGCCCCGCTCGCCCTCGGCACCGTCGCCGCGACCGCCCTGCTGTGGGCGACCACCCTCGCGTACCCCGGCGAGCACGCGCCGATGTGGCTGCTCGTCACCCTCTGCCTGGTCCTCGGCGCCTGCGGACCGGCCTCGATGATCGGCTTCGACTTCGCCCGCCCGGCGAATCCGCCCGAGCGTCAGGGCACCGCGTCCGGCATCGTCAACATGGGCGGCTTCGTGGCCTCGATGACCACACTGCTCGCCGTCGGCGTGCTGCTCGACGCGACCGGCGACAACTACCGGATCGCGTTCTCGTCCGTCTTCGTCCTGGAGGCCGTCGGCGTCGTGCAGATCCTGCGTCTCAAGGCCCGCACCCATCGCAGGGAACGCGAACGGCTCGTCGCCAGCCGCGTGGAGGCCGTGCACGTCCCCGTGTAGGGACACGCCCGTGCAGGGACAACCCCCGTGCGCAGGGACCCGACGCCCCCGTACGGGCTCCTACCGGGGCGTCACCGCGAAGTTGTCGAGGATGGCCCGCGCCAGCGCCTCGTCGCCCTCCGTCTTGACCCGGTCGGCCACATCGGCCGGCCGGACCCGGCCACAGGCCAGACGGACGAACGTCTCCCAGTCCGTCGCCAGCGTCACCGCGGGGCCCAGCGAGGGGGCACCGTCTATCGAACCCCGGCCCTCCGCGTCGACCCGTACCGTCCGCAGGAACTCCACCGGACCGCTCACATCGAGGACGACCGCCGAAGAGGCCGGCGCGCCCGCGTCCTTGGCGACCACCTTCGGCAGGGCCTCCAGGAGCACGTCACGCGTCACATGCGCGCCCGCCGAGTCCAGGTTGCCCGGCACGCCGAGCGCGAGCCGCAGGTCCTGCTCGTGCACCCACACGTCGAAGGCACGCATCCGGTAGGCCAGTTCCAGGGACTGCTCGGCACCGAGAGGGGCGCGGATCAGATGCTCGGGGGAGCGGCTCTCGTTCCGGAGCTGACGGGCCCGGCGGATCAGGATGTACTCCAGCTCCGAGGTCATCTCCGGCGCGGTGTGGTGCCGCCGCACATCGACCTGGACCTCCATGTAGCGCGCGAAGTCACTGCGCACGTGGTACAGATCGCGGGGCAGGGAATGGATCGGCCGCGGGTCGCCGAGCATCTCCGTCTCCATGCCGATCACATGGGACACGATGTCCCGAACCGACCAGCCGGGGCACGGTGTCGGCCGGTTCCACTCGCCTTCCACGAGCGGCTGCACCAGCTCGGCTATCGCCTCGATGGAATGGGTCCAGGCGTCGGCGTAGTTCTGGAGGCTGGGATGGACGGTCACGGGACCCCTCGGCGGTTCTTCGGTGCGCGGGCTGAAAACACGACTGGGTGGGAGGCTTGGACGCTAAGTTACGCTGCCCGGAGGCACCCCGGCAGTGCTTTCGTGTGACGATCGTAGGCCGGTGTTGACGGCTCGAATGCCAGGACGGTGGTAGTGTGCGCGCCTCGCTGATCCAGATCGCGGTAGACCCGGACGAACCGGTCGACGCCCGCCGCGCCCGAGTGGGGCGCCTCGTACGGGAGGAATCCGGCCGCGCCGACCTCGTCGTCCTGCCGGAACTGTGGCCCATGGGCGCCTTCGCGTACGAGTCCTTCGCCGCCGAGGCCGAGCCGCTGAACGGCCCCACCCACCGGGCGATGGCCGCCGCCGCCCGCGACGCCGGGGTCTGGCTGCACGCCGGCTCCTTCGTCGAGGCCGAGGGCGGCGCCCTCTACAACACCTCGCTCGTCCTCTCCCCCGACGGCGAACTCGCCGCCTCCTACCGGAAGATCCACCGCTTCGGCTTCGACAAGGGCGAGGCGGTGATGATGGCCGCGGGGGAGGACCTGGTCACCGTCGACCTGCCGCACCTCACCGTCGGCGTCGGCACCTGCTACGACCTGCGCTTCCCCGAGCTCTTCCGCGGGCTCGTCGACGCGGGAGCCCAGGCCTTCGTCGTACCGGCCGGCTGGCCCGCCCGCCGCCGCGCCCACTGGAGCCTGCTCGCCCGGGCCCGCGCCGTCGAGAACCAGGCGTACGTCCTGGCCTGCGGTACGGCGGGAACCCACGCGGGCGTCGAACAGGCCGGCCACTCGATCGTCGTCGACCCCTGGGGCGAGACCCTCGCCGAGGCGGGCCCCGACGAGGAGATCCTCCGGGTCGTCCTCGACCCGGCGAAGGTCACCACCACCCGTGACCAGTTCCCGGCCCTGAAGGACCGGGTCCTCGGCATCGCGCCACCGAAGCGGGGCTGAGCGGCCCCGCTCCCGCCGGGCTCCCGCCGGGCCCTGCCGGGGCCCTGCCGGGCTCAGGGCCTCCCGGGCAGGCAGGGTCCGCAGGGCTCCAGGCCTTCCGGTCACGCCTCCGGCGGGGCCTGCTCCCGTACGAGCTCCGCCTCGTCCGGGAGCAGCCCCGTCAGCTCCTGCCAGATCCGCTTCGGAGCGACACGGCGCAGCCGGAACGCGCTGTCCGCCGACGCCCCGCCCTCCGCCAGCGGCTCGGCCGGCAGCTCCCGCAGCCAGTAGCCGAGCGGCCCGCAGTCCCAGGCGGCCACCGCGCGGGCCGTCACCCCCCGCACCCCGTCCTGACGGCCCTGCCAGGCCGAGGTCATCCGCCAGTTGGAGCGCACCTCCACGATCAGCTCCGCGAGCGGCGCGGCGGTGTCGTCCGCCGTGCCCGCCGCGCGCAGCGCCTCCAGGACCAGCGCCCGGTCGTCCGCGCCGGGCGTCGACGCGGCCTTCTCCAGCGCCGCGAGCCCCGCCTCCAGGACGCCCACGGTCGTCTCGACCACCTGCTCCCCGGCCTCGGGAACGCCGGACCGGCGCAGCCCGATCAGATCGGCCAGCGTCCACACCACGGTCCTGGGCTCCACGAGGCGGTACTCCGCCTCCTCCTGGCCCGGCCACGTCTCGTGGCAGACGACGTGGTCGTCGCCGATCAGCAGGCCGTGGTGGAGCGTGCCCTGCCGCCCGCCCGCCTCCAGGGAGACGATCACGGACGGCCGTACGAGGGTCTGCACCAGGGGCAGCAGGAGCGCGGACAGCTCCCCGGCCCCGTTCATCAGCCCGCAGTCCCGCAGCCGCGCCCCGGCGGGCGCCATGGACTCCGGGACCGGCTGCCCGGTCGCCAGCTGGGCGAGGACGAAGACCTCGTCGTCGGCCAGCCGGAAACGGGATCGGGTCACGTCGAAGGAAGGCATGTGTCGCTCACTCGGGTAGACGGATGGGTGGTGGAACGGACGTGGCCGGGCCGCCGGCACGGGACTCGGCCCGGCCGGTCGTACCGCGGCTCGGGCCGGCCGGATCGGTACCGCGACTCGGCCCGGCCGTCAGTACTGCGACTCGGTCCAGAAATGGGTCACGCGGGAGAGGCCCGCCTTCACCGCGCCGACCCGCGTCAGGACGGAGCGGTCGACGCCCGCGAAGATCAGGGCCAGGGCCAGGTCCCCGCCCTCGGCGCGCCCGGCGACCCGCACGGAGAGTCTGCGGTTCTTGCCCCGCCCGGTCTCGCGGACCGTGACCGTGACCCCGGGGTCCTCGGCGTCGGCCTCGCGGGTCAGGACGTAGGCGTTCTTGTCGAGGGCGGCGAGCCGGTAGCGGTCGCCGGCGTACCGCATGGTCAGGGCGCGCTGGTCGAGAGTGGCGCCGAAACGGTTCCGCTCCACGTACACCATCCGGTCGCCGACCCGCAGCGTCGACCGGTTCAGGGTCGGCAGCCTCAGCCCCTCGGCGTGCATCCCGCGCGCCTCGAAGGAGGTGACGGGAAGGTGCCCGCCGCGCACCTCCGAGACGATCGTCTCGGGATGCGTGCGGGGGAGCGGGCAGGTCAGCAGGATCTCGCCGAACTCCGGCGAGACCCCCTTCCAGCCCGCGCGGTAGTCGTGCCGGTTCCCCTCCTTCCACGCGTGGAGTTCGAACGGGCTGACCTGGGTGTGCATGGACGGGTTCCCTTTCGGTGACGGGGAGGACGGACCGGGCGGACTCAGTCGAAGGGGTTCAGCGCGCTGCCCAGCTTCTTCGCCCCGCTCGCGATGCCGGACCCCACGTCGGACGCCTTGTCGCCGATCCAGTCCCCGGCCTCCTCGATGCCCTTCCCGATGGCCTCGTGGTTGTCCCAGATCAGCGCGGCGCCGTAGGCCACGCCCGTGCCGACGGCGAGACCGAGCGTGACCGGGTTCGGGGCCACGGTCAGTGCCGTCATCGAGGCGCTGAACGCCGTTCCGGTGAGGTCCGAGGCGAACTTCGCCGGGTCGGCCTTGATCATGTCCGTGTTGTACGTGGCGAGGTTGGCCACGCCGTACGCGGTGGCCGCGACGCCGCCCACGACACCCGCGCCCCGTATCCAGCCGGCCGCCTTGGCCGCGTTGGCGAGGCCGCCGTTCTGCGCGACCTTCAGGAGGTTGGCCTCGGCGGCCGTCGGCATGAAGAAGGCGCCGTTGCGCATGAACCCGCCGAACATGGCGGCCTCGTCGGAGCCGGTCAGCGCCGTCGCCAGCCCCGGCGGCACCTTGGTGAGCAGACTCCCGGGAGCCGCCCCGGCCAGCCGCATGTTGAACTGCCGGGACAGGAAGGTGCCGGGCGCGGTCGGGTGGACGAACGGCGGCCGGATCGCCTTGGACAGCTTGTACGAGTACAGGCCGGCCGCGGTCAGGGCACCCGCGAACGCGCCCGCCGTGATGGTGCCCTTGGTGAACTTGTCGACCAGATCGGCCAGTTTCTCGTTGCCGGTGAGCTTCGCGATGCCGTCGCGCTGGAGCCGCTGGACGTAGTCGTCGAGCGTCTCGTCGTCCTTCATCTTCAGCCAGGCGAGGTTCGTCCGGTCGTCCTCGGCCTTGTCGTCGGCCGCGGCGACCTTGCCGGCGTCACCGTTGAACCCGGTGCCCAGCGTCTCGTCGTTCTTGTTGCCGTAGCCGTCCCTGACCACGGCCTCCAGGTCCTTCTTCAGGTCCTGGTCGGCGACGTCGAAGGCCTTGACGCAGCCGTCGAGGTGCTCGGTCCAGGCCGTCTCGGCCTCCCGGACGCTCTTGGCGCCGTCCGGGTCGTGCTGCAGGGCGCTGCGCTCGCCCGGCGAGAGCCGCTCGTAGTCGTAGGCCACCCTGCCCTGCTCGGACACCTTCATCCCGGCCTTGACGGCGTCGGCGCGGGCGTTGTCCAGCTGCTTCTTCAGCTCGGTGAACTGCTCGTGGGCGTTGCGCAGCAGCGTCGCGGTGGCCTTCGCCTGGCTCTGCGCCGCCTGGTACTCGTACCGGGTCGCCGCGAAGTTGGTGTGGGCGGCGGTCGCGCTCTCGCCCAGCCAGGTCTGCGCCGTCGTCAGCGACTGCACGCTGTCCCGGTAGCGCTCCTCGACCTTGTGCAGATCGCCCGCCATCTCGGTCCACTTGTCGGCGGTGGTGGCGAGCTTGCCCAGGTCGGTGGTCATGATCTCGGAGTACGTCAGCATGTCCGTCCGCCCCCTCAGTACCGCTCGATGGACGAGGCCGGCCGGACCCCGGCGATCCGGGCCCGGGTGTCGAGCTCCTGCTGTCCGAACGCCACCGCGGTGCCGCGCAGGGCGGTCTTCTCGGAGGCGAGCCGGGCGAGCAGGCCCTTCACCTGGTTGTCCCAGGTGGTCTCGACGGTCTTGAGGCCGGCCGCCGTCGCCCAGCCCTCGAAGCCGCCGACGGCGGCGGTCGTGGCGGCGTCCGCCACCTTGGCGGCCTTGGCCGTGTCCGGCTCCAGCTCGGTCTCGATGGTGTTCGCGGCGGCCTTCTTCTTTGCGGGTGCGGTGGCGAGGTCGGGCGCACCGCCCGACGGGCCACCTCCGCCGCCGCCGTCGAGCTGGTTCAACCGCATGCCGACGGAGGCATCCGCCGTAGTGCCGGACCGTATTCCTGCCCAGTCCTCGTCAAAACCCATGCCGCTGCGCCCCCATGAAAGAATGATCATCACTTTGCAGGTGCACCGTATGTTTCCGTGGTGATGCCCGAGACGCAAGGCCGGATGCTCCGTGCCTGCTCAGACGGTGATGCCCCGCAGCGCCGCCCGCTCCGGTTCCGGTCCCGGCGTGTACTCCGCCCAGGCCGCCGCCAGTCTCCGTACCGCCTCCGTGAGCTTCTCCGGCGGCAACAGGAAGTGCAGACGCAGATGACGGACGCTGCCGCCCAGGGCATCGGCCGTCGCACCCGGGAGGACGGCCACCCCGTGCCGGAGGGCGAGTTGGGCGAAGGAGACCCCGTCGCCGTGGGGGAGCCGCACCCAGAGCGTCTGGCCACCGGTCGCCGGGGCGCAGGACCAGGACGGCAGCAGCCGGGCCAGCTCGGCCCCGAGATGCGCGTGGCCCGCGCGCAGAGCGCGCAGCCGGGCCTCCCGTACGGGCGCGAAGTCGTCGAGGAGCCGAGCCGCGACCAGTTGGGACGGAACATCGCACCCCAGGTCGTGCAGGGCCTTCAAGCGGGCGAGGCGGGCGACCAGAGGCGCCGGGCCGCGCACCCAGCCGATCCGCAGCCCTCCCCACACGACCTTGCTGAGCGAACCGACCGCGATCACCTCGCCGTACGCGGACAGCGACGGAGCTTCCTCAGCGGTGTCGAACGCCAGGTCGTCGAGAACCTCGTCGTCGACGAGCGGCACCCCCAGCGCGTTCGCCGCCGCGACCAGCCGGCGCCCGGCGAGCGGCGGGAGCACCGTCCCCGTCGGGTTCTGGAACCGCGCCACCACATACGCCAGGGCCGGGCGGTGACGCTCCATCACCCCGACCGCCGCCGCCACGTCGAGACCGTCCGGACCGACCGCCACGGGCAACGGAACGGCCGCCGCCTCCCGGAACAGGCCGAGCGCCCCCGGATACGACGGCGCCTCCACCAGAACCCCGTCCCCCGGCGCCAGCAGCAGCCGGGTGAGCAGCGAAAGCCCCTGCTGCGCACCGGTGGTGACCAGGATCTGCTCCGGCTCCGTCGGCACCCCGCGCGCCGCGTAGCGCGCCGCCACGGCCTGCCGCAGCGCCCCGAGGCCGGCCGGGTGGTAGCCGAGGTCGCTGTCCGGAAGGACGAGTGAGCGGTACGCCTCCGCCAGCTCGGGCGGCGGCTGCGTCGGCCCCGCGCAGCTCAGCAGGATCACGTCGTCCGGCGCCTCCAGAAGGTGCAGGAACAGCGGGTTCGAGGTCTCCGCGACCCGGGGCGTCTCCGTGGCCCGGGGCGCGTCCGGGGCGAGCGCGTGCCGCGCGACCCGGGTTCCGCTGCCCTGCCGCCGGACGAGCCGCCCCTCCTGGCGGAGGGTGTCGTACGCGGCGACCACCGTCGTACGGCCCACGGCCAGCGCCTTCGCCAGCCGCCGGTCCGGCGGCAGGAGCGCGCCCGGGGGCAGCGCGCCCTCGTCGACCAGCCGGCGCAGCCGGGCCGCGAGCAGCAGATACAGCGGTCCGCGGCCGGCCGACCAGCGCCCGAGTCGGGAGACGAGGTCGTCGGGGCTCGGGTCACCGGGGTCGTGCCTGTCGGGGGACCGATCGATTGGCTTCATCGCCGAACCAATCTGCCGGGATTGGACCTGGGATGGCAAACGCCCTGTCCACAGACTGTTTTCATGAGCCACGCCGACGCCGCTTCCCCCGCCGCCGCTTCCCCGGCCTCCCCCTCCCCCTCCCCCGCCCCCTCCCCCACTCCCACTCCCACTCCCACCCCCCGCCCCGAGACCCTCGCCGTGCACCCGCCCCATGTCGAGGTCGCGGGCAGCCGGCCCCTCGGTGTGCCCCTGCATCAGGGCCACGTCTTCGCCTTCGACTCGGCCGACGCCCTCGCCACCGCCTTCACCTCCGGGGACGCCTTCCTCTACAGCCGCCTCGGCAACCCCACCGTGCGCACCCTCGAGGACGCCGTCGCCCGTCTGGAGGGCGGCGTCGCCGCCGTCTCCTACGCCTCCGGCATGGGTGCCGTGAACGCCGTCCTCTTCGGCCTGCTCGGCAGCGGCGGCCACGTCATCGCCCAGACCTGTCTGTACGGGGGCACGTACGCGGTCCTCACCGACCTCGCCACCCGCTGGGGCGTCGACGTCACGTACGTCTCCGGCACCGACCCGGAGGAGGTGCGCGCGGCCCTGCGTCCCGAGACCCGGCTCCTCTACCTGGAGACCATCGCCAACCCGACCACCCGTGTCTCCGACCTGCCCGCGCTCGCGGCCGTCGCCGCCGAGGCCGGTGTCCCCGTCGCCGTCGACAACACCTTCGCCTCCCCGCTCCTCTGCCGGCCCCTCGACCACGGCGCCGACATCGTCGTCCACTCCGCCACCAAGTACCTGGCCGGGCACGCGGACGTCCTCGGCGGCGCCGCCGTCTTCAAGGACGACGAGCTGTACCGCCGTATCCGCCACCACTCCGTCGAACAGGGCGCGTCCACCGACCCGTTCGCCGCCTGGCTCACCCTGCGCGGCATGCAGACCCTGTCCCTGCGCATGGAGCGCCAGTGCGCGAGCGCCGCCGACCTGGCGGCCCGGCTCTCCGCCCACCCGGCCGTCGCGGCCGTGCGCCACCCCGCCCTGGCGAGCCACCCCGACCGGGAGATCGCCGCGCGGCTGCTGCCCCGTGGCGGCGGCGGGGTGGTCTCCGTCGACCTCGCGGGCGGCCGGGACGCGGGCCGTACCTTCGTGGAGGCGGTCCGGCTCGCCTCCCTCAGCGTCTCCCTCGGCGATGTGAAGACCCTGGTGATGCACCCGGCCTCCACCTCCCACCACCAGCTCGACGCGGAGGCGCTCGACGCGGCCGGGATCGGACCGGGCACGGTCCGGATCTCGGTCGGCATCGAGCACGTCGAGGACCTGTGGGCGGACCTGGAGCAGGCGCTGGAGCGGACGGCGGCGAAGGCCGTCTAGGTCCCCGGTCCGCCGGCGGGGCCCCGGGACCCGGCCGTGTCAGTCCTCCCGCTCGCGCTCGGACATCCGGATCACACACACCGCCACGGCCACGAGCAGCGCCGTGTCCGCGTCCTCACGGACCACGTTCACCGCGTATGTCTCGCGGACGTGGAACCACTGCCGGGAGATGTGGGCCAGGAGTTCCCCCTCGTACTCGACGGTGAACTCCCGGTCCAGGATCCGGCCGCTGACGTCCAGCTCCGTGCCCTCGACGAGCGTCACCCGGTAGTGGTTGCGCAGCAGTGAGAGCCGCTTGCGGCGGACGGTCGCGAGCGGTCTCTCGTCGCGCTCGATGGTCATCGTGTCCCGCAGGCTGAACATCTTCTGCCGCAGGGTGATCAGGACGTGCCCGTCGGGGTCCTTCAGCTCCAGGGTGTCGCGCAGCCGCATGGCCTTGCCGTCGACGAGGAAGGCGTGACGGCCCTGCTCGTCCTCGATCCAGTAGTCGTCGCCGATCGCGAAGATCTTGTCCCGTACGAGATATTTCATACGGGTATGGATGCCCGCGGGATCGGCGGATCTCACCCGTCTCGACCCCGACAGACCCCTGAGCGTTCCCCTAGGGCGGGGGACCGCCACCCCCGACGTACACGCGTGATCCGGCATTCACACCCGGATGGCAAGCTTGAAGCATGAACGATGCCGCCCCGGTGCCCACCCCCGCGCCCGCGCCCCGCCGTGCCCGTGTCCGTGCCCCCGAGCTGATCGGCAAGGGCGGCTGGCTCAACACGGGAGGAGACGAACTGACCCTCGCCGACCTGCGAGGCAAAGTCGTCGTCCTCGACTTCTGGACCTTCTGCTGTGTGAACTGCCTGCATGTCCTCGACGAGCTGCGCGACCTGGAGGAGAAGCACCGCGACACGCTCGTCATCGTCGGCGTGCACTCGCCGAAGTTCGTGCACGAGGCCGAGCACCAGGCCGTCGTCGACGCCGTCGAACGGTACGAGGTGCACCACCCCGTACTGGACGATCCGGAGCTCGCGACCTGGAAGCAGTACGCCGTGCGCGCGTGGCCGACGCTCGTCGTGATCGACCCCGAGGGGTATGTCGTCGCCCAGCACGCCGGTGAGGGCCACGCCAACGCCATCCGGACGCTCGTCGAGGAGCTGGAGGCCGAGCACGAGGCCAAGGGGACGCTGCGGCGCGGCGACGGGCCGTACGTGGCGCCCGAGCCCGTCGCCACCGATCTGCGGTTCCCCGGCAAGGCGATTCTGCTGCCGTCCGGGAACCTCCTGGTCTCCGACACCACCCGGCACCAGCTCGTCGAGCTCGCCGCCGACGGCGAGACCGTCGTGCGGCGGATCGGCGAGGGCGTCTTCCGCGAGCCCCAGGGCCTCGCGCGGCTGCCCGACGGCAGGATCGTCGTCGCCGACACCGTGAACCACGCCCTGCGCGTCCTCGACCCGGAGACCGGCGCGATCGAGCGCGTCGCCGGCACCGGGAAGCAGTGGTGGCAGGGATCTCCCACCTCCGGGCCCGCCCTGGACGTCGACCTGTCGTCGCCGTGGGACGTCGCCTGGTGGCAGGGCAAGGTGTGGATCGCCATGGCCGGTGTCCACCAGCTGTGGACGTACGACCCCGACAGCGGCACCGTCGAGGTCGCCGCCGGCACCACCAACGAGGGGCTCGTCGACGGCCCGGCCGCCGAGGCCTGGTTCGCGCAGCCGTCCGGGCTCGCCGCCACCGAGGACCGGCTGTGGATCGCCGACTCCGAGACCAGCGCCCTGCGCTGGGTCGAGCGGGACGGCGACGGATACGCCGTCCGCACCGCCGTCGGCACCGGCCTCTTCGACTTCGGCCACCGCGACGGCGCCGCCGGCCAGGCCCTGCTCCAGCACCCGCTGGGCGTGACAGCCCTGCCCGACGGCTCGGTCGCCGTCAGCGACACGTACAACCACGCCCTGCGCCGCTACGACCCCGCCACCGGTGAGGTCAGCACCCTCGCGACCGATCTGCGCGAGCCCAGCGACGCGGTCCTCGTCGACGGCGACATCGTGGTCGTCGAGTCCGCCCGGCACCGGCTGACCCGGCTGCGCCTGCCCGAGGAGGCCGTCCAGGTCGAGGCCGTCGCCCACCGCACCCGGCGCGAGGCCACCGAGGTCGCCCCCGGCCGGCTCCGGCTCGACATCGTCTTCCAGGCCCCGACGGGGCAGAAGCTGGACGAGCGGTACGGCCCCTCGACCCGGCTCCTGGTCTCCTCGACCCCGCCGGAGCTGCTGCTCGGCGGCGAGGGCACGGGCACGGACCTCTTCCGGGAGCTCGACCTGAACCCGGAGCTCACGGAGGGTGTCCTGCACGTCTCGGCGATGGCCGCGTCCTGCGACGACGACCCGGCCAACGAGTACCCGGCCTGCCACGTCCACCAGCAGGACTGGGGTGTGCCGGTGAAGATCACCGGGACGGGCGCGGCCCGCCTTCCCCTGATCCTCGCCGGGCTCGACGCCTAGCCCGACGCCCGGGGGGTGGCGTGCCGGTCACGCCGCTCCCCGATCCGGCCCGGTCGACAGGACACCCCCGGCGGCCGCGGTCAGCGGACTATTCCCTGGTTCCTGGACGGGCGCCCCGCGGCCCCGTCCAGGCAGCCGGCGACCCAGGCCGCCGGGTCGTGGACGGCCCGGTCGCCGCCCATCCCCTGCCGCTCCATGAGCGCGCACTCCCCGTCGAGCAGCGCCCTGGTCCGTGAGCCGTCCACGTCGTACCCGCGGATGCGGGAGGCCTGGACGAAGCCGCCCTCGTAGGCGATGTCCGTGCCCCACGGGGGCCGTTCGTCGAACGTGCCGACCAGAAACCCCGCCGCCGTCGTGGCGAGCACGACGGCGACGGTGAGACCTGCGGCGAACTTCCCCCGCGGGGGGCCCTCATGACGGTGCATGGGGCAAGGCTGCCCGGCGGGACCTTTCGCGGATGTTTCGCCGCGGCGGGACGCGGGCGCGCCTGCGGACTCAGCCCTCCAGGAAGGCGACCAGCGCGTTCGCGAGGAGGTAGGGGTCCTCGGCGCCGCAGAGTTCGCGGGCGCTGTGCATGGAGAGGATCGCGACGCCGATGTCGACGGTCTTGATGCCGTGGCGGGCGGCGGTGATCGGGCCGATCGTCGTGCCGCAGGGCATGTCGTTGTTGGAGACGAACGACTGCCAGGGCACGCCCGCCCGCTCGCAGGCGGCGGCGAAGACCGCGCGGCCGCTGCCGTCGGTGGCGTAGCGCTGGTTGACGTTCACCTTGAGGATCGGGCCGCCGTTGACGCGCGGGTGGTGCGTCGGGTCGTGGCGCTCCGCGTAGTTCGGGTGGACGGCGTGGCCGGTGTCCGAGGAGAGGCAGACGGTGCCGGCGAAGGCCCGCGCCCGGTCCTCGTAGGAGCCGCCGCGCGCGTACACCGAGCGCTCCAGGACGTTGCCGAGGAGGGGGCCCTGGGCGCCGGTGTCGGCCTCGGAGCCGTTCTCCTCGTGGTCGAAGGCGGCGAGGACCGGGATGTACGGGAGGTCCTCGCGGCCCGCGAGGGAGGCGAGGGCGGCGACGGCGGCGTGGACGGAGAGCAGGTTGTCCATGCGCGGGCCGGCCAGCAGCTCACGGTCGCGGCCCAGGTAGGCGGGCGCCTCGACGGCGTGGACCATCAGGTCCCAGCCGCTGACGTCCTCGGCGTCGACGCCGGCCTCGGCGGCGACGAAGGAGATCAGGTCGCCCTCGTGGACCTCGCCGATGCCCCAGACGGGCTGCATGTGGCGCTGGCGCTCCAGCTTGAGGCCGTCGTTGGCGCCCCGGTCGAGGTGGATGGCGAGCTGCGGGACGCGCAGCAGCGGCCGGTCCACGTTGACGAGGTGGTGGCTGCCGTCGCGGAGGGTGAGGCGGCCGGCGAGGCCGAGGTCGCGGTCGAGCCAGGTGTTGAGGAGGGTGCCGCCGTAGACCTCCACGGCGACCTGGCGCCAGCCCTGCGCGCCCATGTCGGGCTGCGGCTTGACGCGGAGGTTGGGGGAGTCGGTGTGGGCTCCGACGATGCGGTACGGGGTGTGGGCGGTGGCGCCTTCCGGCACGTACCAGGCGATGATCGCCCCGCCGCGGATCACGTACTTCCCGCCGCTCGTCCCGTCCCAGGACGCGGTCTCCTCGACCTGGCGGAAGCCGGCCTTCTCCAGCCGCTCGGCGGCGCTCGCGACCGCGTGGTACGGCGAGGGCGATGCCGTCAGGAAGGCCATGAGGTCGTCGGTGTGTCCGCGGTCGAAGGCGCCGGCGGTCGGACGGGAAGCTGCGCTGCTCATGGGGTCACCTTACGCAGGGACCGGAACGCGAAGTCGGGAGCCCGTACGGGGAGCGGGGCGGGGGCCCGGGGCGGACCGGGCCACTGGAGAAAGCAGGTACGGCCCGCCCCCCTCCCCGGGGACGGGCCGTACCGGCAGGACGAGAGGCGCCCGGGGGCGCCTTCGGGGCGTTCTTAGAACGCGGCCTCGTCCAGGTCCATCAGCGAGCCGTCGACGGCCTCGGCGAGGGCGCGCTCGGCGCTGACGCCGGGCAGGACGTTGGCGGCGAAGAACTTCGCGGCCGCGATCTTGCCCTGGTAGAAGGCCGCTTCCTTGGCGGACTTGGCGGCCGCGCCCGCGGCCAGCTTCTCGGCGGCGACGGCCGCACCGCGCAGCAGCAGGTAGCCGACGACGACGTCGCCGGAGGCGAGCAGCAGGCGGGTGGTGTTGAGGCCGACCTTGTAGATGTTCTTGACGTCCTCGCCGGTGGCGGTGAGGTCGGTGATCATCGTGCCGACGATGCTCTCCAGGTCGACGGCGGCCTTGGCGAGCGAGTCGCGGGCGCCGGCCAGGTCCTCGCCGCCGGTGCCGACGGCGAGGAACTTCTTGATCTCCTCGGAGAGGGCGTTCAGGGACGCGCCCTGGTCGCGGACGATCTTGCGGAAGAAGAAGTCCTGGCCCTGGATGGCCGTGGTGCCCTCGTAGAGGGTGTCGATCTTGGCGTCCCGGATGTACTGCTCGATCGGGTACTCCTGGAGGAAGCCGGAGCCGCCGAAGGTCTGGAGCGACTGCGCGAGCTGCTCGTAGCCCTTCTCGGAGCCGTATCCCTTGACGATCGGGAGCAGCAGGTCGTTCAGGCCGTGCAGCGCCTTGGCGTCCTCGCCGGCCGCTTCCTTGATCGCGATCTCGTCCTGCACGGAGGCCGTGTAGAGGACGAGGGAGCGCATGCCCTCGGCGTACGCCTTCTGCGTCATGAGCGAGCGGCGGACGTCGGGGTGGTGCGTGATGGTGACCTTGGGGGCGGCCTTGTCCATGAAGTTGGCCAGGTCGGTGCCCTGGACGCGCTCCTTGGCGTACTCCAGGGCGTTGAGGTAGCCCGTGGAGAGGGTGGAGATCGCCTTCGTGCCGACCATCATGCGGGCGAACTCGATGATGAGGAACATCTGGCGGATGCCGTCGTGCTTGTCGCCGATGAGCCAGCCCTTGGCGGGGTGACGGTCGCCGAAGGTCATCTCGCACGTGTTGGAGGCCTTGAGGCCCATCTTGTGCTCGACGTTGGTGGCGTAGACGCCGTTGCGCTCGCCCAGCTCGCCGGTCTCCCAGTCGAACTCGTACTTCGGGACGAGGAAGAGGGAGAGGCCCTTGGTGCCGGGGCCGGCACCCTCGGGGCGGGCGAGGACGTAGTGGAGGATGTTCTCCTCCATGTCGTGCTCACCGGACGTGATGAAGCGCTTCACGCCCTCGATGTGCCAGGAGCCGTCCTCCTGCTGGGTGGCCTTGGTGCGGCCGGCGCCGACGTCCGAGCCCGCGTCGGGCTCGGTGAGCACCATGGTGGAGCCCCAGCGCTTCTCGACGGCGATCTGCGCGGCCTTCTTCTGCGCCTCGTTGCCCTCGGTGTAGAGGATGCCGGCGAAGGCCGGGCCGGAGCAGTACATCCAGATGGCCGGGTTCGAGCCGAGGAGCAGCTCCGCGTACGCCCAGATCAGGGAGCGCGGGGAGACGGTGCCGCCGATCTCCTCGGGGATGCCGAGGCGCCAGTACTCGGACTCCATGAAGGCGTTGTACGACTTCTTGAAGGTGGCCGGCACGGGGGCGGTGTTGGTCTCCGGGTCGAAGACCGGCGGGTTGCGGTCGGCGTCGGCGAAGGACTCCGCGAGCTCGTTCTCGGCGAGGCGGCGGATCTCGTCGAGGATGCTCTTGGCGGTCTCGACGTCCATCTCCTCGAACGGCCCGGTGCCGTACACCTTGTCGCGGCCGAGAACCTCGAAGAGGTTGAACTCGATGTCGCGGAGATTCGACTTGTAGTGCCCCATGGCGACGGCTCCGTAAGGCTCGGGGAGGCGGATGTCCTGGTACGCGAGCGTGGCCGTGCTCGTACCGCTCGTACTACCGGTGAGTAGCCCACGCTTCTCTACGATGATGCTACCCACGGGTAATAAGAGCAACCCCTTTCCGGCCATCTGTGACACGAGCCGCAGGAAAAGGGCCCGGAGCATATGCCCCGGGCCCCTCTCACAGACGGTGAGCCGCTCAGTACAGACCCTTCAGGTCCGTCCCCTCGGGGGCCCGGAAGCAGCCGGAGACGAGGCTCACGTGGATGAGGTTCTTCTTCTTCGGGTCCGTGCTGCCGACCCACAGCTCGGCGTTGACGGCGAAGTGCTCCTTCTCGGACTCCGCGAGCAGCGCCAGGCTCTTGGCCTTGCTGTTGTTCGGGCCGTACGAGACGACCTTCCAGCCCTTGGCGGGCAGCGCCTGCCGCAGCCGCTCGAAGCCCTCCTTCAGCTCCTCCTCCGAGACGCCGTACACCGACCAGGGGTGACGGATCTTGAAGAGGTGCTCACGGTCCTCCGGGCAGGTGGAGGCGCCCGGGCCGATCGGGGTGGACGTGGCGCCGGGCAGACCGATCATGTCGAAGATCTCGCTGGAGACCTCCTTCGTCCGCGTCTTGGCATCCGGCACATCGAGCGTCGTGGGGGTGTAGCCCAGGTCGTCGGCGCCGCCGTCGTCGTTCATGGAGCATCCCGTCGCGAGGGTGGTGAGGCACAGGAGGAGGGCGCCGAGCGCCGCCCCGCGGACTCTGGTGGAGTGGTTGCCGGTGGTCATCAGTCGTCCTCGTTCACCTTGTCGTACTCACCGATCACGACCTTCGCCTGGTTCGAGAGACTCTCCGAGTCCTTCTCCCAGTAGTCGGTGTGGCCGCTCGTGTCCACGTCCATCCGGTGCGCCCCGAACAGCTCGTCCGACGGCACGGTCTGCACGTATCCGGCGTTGAACGGGACACCGTTCCAGGTCTCGACGCCCCATGTGTAGCCGCCGAGCCCGGCGAGCTTGCCGCCCGCCGGCACCACGTCGCTCGTCGCCGCCTCGGACCAGACGTGGTCCTTGCCGACGTCGAGGTCCTCGGCCCGGCCGGTGAGCATGCCGGGGCTGCCGACTGCGATGATGTCGTCGGCGGCCAGATCGCCCTTGTTGGAGGCGTCGCCGACGACCGTCGAGCCGTAGCTGTGCCCGATGATCGTGGTGTGGCTGTTGTCGGGGCCGCCCTGCGCCGTCTCCAGGCCGTCCATGAACCGGAGCAGCTTGGGGGAGCCGTCGTACGCGTAGTCCTTCTGCGTGGCGTCGGTCGCGATGGACTGCGGGGCCTCGTAGCCGAACCAGGTGATGGTCGAGACGTTCGAACCCGGTGACAGGGACTGCGTCTCCCGCCACATGTCGGTCATCCGGCTGATGTCCTCGTCGAAGTCCTTCAGGTTCGTCGTCGTGCCCGGCACGTAGACCGCCGTGTGGTCGGCGGTGTCGGGGTTGCCGTTGGCGATGATCGCCCGCCCGATGCCCTCCTTGTCGTAGCCGAGGAGGTACGCCTCCGGGAGGCCCCCCTCGCCGGTGGCGTCGAAGCGGGCCTGGATCGAGTCGCTGCCCTTGAGCTGATCCTTCAGCCGCTCCTGGTCCTTCTGCCACTGCTTGTACTCGGGGCTGAGGACCGCGGCCGGGTAACTGCCGTTCGGGTTCGGGATGTACTGGTTCGGCGCGGGCCTGTTCAGGTCCGTCTGGATCTGCGCCCGGTTCTCGGCGAAGACCATCCGGTTGGCGTCGTCGCGGACCGTGGACGGGATGCCGTCCAGGGCGCCGACCGAGGCCGGGTAGAGCGTGGCGTACTCGTCACGCTGCTCCTGGCTGAGGCCGTTCCACCAGTCGGCGTTCTCCTTGGCGGACCCGCCGTGCGGGATCTTGTCGTCGTCGGCGTACTTCCCGGCGGCCTGCTGGAGCGCCTTGGTGTCGGCGGCGGCGTCGACGAGGTCCTCGGCGCTGACCTCCAGACCGGGATCGGCCTTGAGCCTGCGCAGGGCGGAGGCGTACCGGCTGTCGATCTCGTCGGCCTCGCGGACGGCGTCGCCGATGCGCTCCGCGATGTCCTCGGCCTTGCCCTTGTTGGCGTCGGCGCTGCCGACCCCCTCGCCCTTGCCGGGCGCGAGCGGGACGGGGGCGCCGTGCTCGGCGGTGTTGGTGCCGGGCGAGAGGACGAGGGAATCCGTCGGGTACTCGACCGAGCCGTCGGGCTTCACGGTGAACCTGAGGTTCTCCGCGTCCTCCAGCGCCTGCTTCAACTTCTTCTGCGGGGCCGCGAGTTCGGTGGCGAGGCCGTTGAGCGCCGTGCGGATCAGCCCGCACTCGGTGTGCAGATACTGGTAGTTGCGGGAGAGCTGCTGGACGTCGCCGCCCGCCTTCGTGGCGGTCTCGCCCTTCTGCGTGCCGTGGATCTTGGCGAACATGCCGTTTTCCGCACGGTCCTTGTCCGAGTTGGCACGGGAGCTGACCTTGCCCCAGCCGTCGGCGGCGTCCGAGTACTCGTCGAGCTTCACATCGCGCAGTTGCTGCCAGGTGGGCACGGGGCTCAGCCTTCCTTCCGCGCGGGAGCCGGCGCCTCGGCGGCGATCTTCCGCTGCGTGGCGGCCTCGCGCTCGCCGAAGTCGCGGCCCGCGCTCTTCAGGGCGCCCTCCAGGCGGCCGCACTCGTCGCGTACGGCGGTGAGGCGGGCCTTCCAGGTGCCGAGGATCTCGGTGAGGGCGCCCGAGGAGGCGAAACCGGTGGTGCCGCCGCTGACGCCCTCGTTCGCGGTGTCGAGGTCCGTGAGCGAGGCGGCGGTGGAGGTGCGCAGCTCACCGGCGGTGTTGCCGGCCTCGTGCCACGGCCCCGTGTCGGCCTTCAGATCCGCGTTCCCGCCGCCTCCTCCGCCGGAGTCGGGCGCGGGTACTCCCGCCAGGGTCATCGTCGCGGGCTGTCCTGGCGGTGCGGTCCCGCCGAACAGCTCTTCCCAAGTGGCGTTCAGCGCCATCTTCTACCCCCGTGGCAGCCGGAAATTGCTCACGCGAACCTAGCAAGAGACCGTGGCCGCACGAAAACGCGTGCGAAGGGCGTGAAGGGCCGCGAGCGGTGGGTGGGGCGGGTTTGCGATCGGTGGGCACGGAGGGTTTGCGGTGGGTTCGCGGTGGGCCGGTGCCGGGCGGGAACGGGCCACGGGCCGTGCTGCGACCGGGCGGGGCTCGATAGGCTGGCCCCATGTACGGCTACGAGCAGAATCCGGGTGCCCAGCAGCAGTACGCCCCGCCGCAGCAGGGCGGGATGCAGGCCGGCATGCAGGGCGGGATGCAGGGAGGCATGCAGGGCGGGTACGGGCAGCAGCCCCCGCTCTACCCGGAGCCCTCGCCGCCCTCCCTCGCCGACGCCGTACGCGCCTTCACGACCGGCACCCTCGCGCCCGAGGACTTCCAGCAGATCTTCGCGACCTCCAAGGTCTACTGCCCGCGCGGTGACAACCCCGGTTTCCTGGCGCTGCACAACACCCAGCAGCCGGTCATCCCGATGTTCACCTCGCTCAAGGAGCTGCGGCGGTACGCGGGCAAGGAGTCGAAGTACTTCGTGATCACCGGCGCCGAGGTGATCGACCTGCTGCCGACCGGGTACGGCTTCGTCCTCGACATGGAGGGCGACCACCGGATGGTCTTCGACGCGAAGGCCGTGGAGCAGATGGTCGACTTCGCGATGCGGCGGATGTACGGCTGACGCGGGCTGGATGCGTACGGCTGGATACGTACCGCTGGAGACGTGGGGATACGCCCGGGAGGAATTCCTCCCGGGCGTTCCGTGTTCCGGGTGGCAGGAAGTTCATCGTTCAACTAAACTGGTCGCACAAGGAGGCCCCACCATGCCCGCTGTGACTGTCGAGAACCCGCTCACCCTGCCGCGCGTCGCCGCCCCCGCCGACGCCGTCTCCCGCCCCGTCCTGGCCGTGACCACGGCGCCCTCGGGCTTCGAGGGCGAGGGCTTCCCGGTGCGCCGCGCGTTCGCCGGGATCAACTACCAGTACCTCGACCCGTTCATCATGATGGACCAGATGGGTGAGGTGGAGTACGCCCCCGGAGAGCCCAAGGGCACGCCCTGGCACCCCCACCGCGGCTTCGAGACCGTCACCTACATCATCGACGGCGTCTTCGACCACCAGGACTCCAACGGCGGCGGCGGCACCATCACCAACGGTGACACTCAATGGATGACCGCCGGAGCGGGTCTGCTTCACATCGAGGCGCCGCCGGAGTCCCTCGTCGTCAGCGGAGGCCTCTTCCACGGCCTCCAGCTCTGGGTGAACCTGCCCGCCGCCGACAAGATGATGGCCCCCCGCTACCAGGACATCCGCGGCGGCCAGGTCCAGCTGCTCACCTCCCCCGACGGCGGCGCGCTGCTCCGTGTCATCGCCGGCGAGCTGGACGGCAACGACGGGCCGGGCATCACCCACACCCCGATCACCATGATCCACGCGACCCTGCGGCCCGGCGCCGAGATCAGCCTGCCGTGGCGCGAGGACTTCAACGGCCTCGCGTACGTCATGGCCGGACGCGGCACCGTCGGCGCGGAGCGGCGCCCCGTGCACACGGGCCAGACCGCCGTCTTCGGCAAG
The DNA here is from genome assembly GCF_044331325.1 of Streptomyces sp. NPDC017246. Taxonomy (NCBI): domain Bacteria; kingdom Bacillati; phylum Actinomycetota; class Actinomycetes; order Kitasatosporales; family Streptomycetaceae; genus Streptomyces; species Streptomyces sp. NPDC017246. The sequence goes on from NZ_JBIRMW010000002.1 coordinate 421,862, forward strand.
GGCGGCGCGCTGACCGTCCGCGCCGACGAGAAGCAGGACGGGAACACCCCGGACCTGGAGGTCGTGCTCCTCGGCGGGCAGCCGATCCGTGAGCCGATGGCCCACTACGGCCCGTTCGTCATGAACACCCAGGCCGAACTCCGCCAGGCCTTCGAGGACTTCCAGGCGGGCCGGCTCGGGACGATCCCGGCGGTTCACGGGATGGGCGAGTAGAAGCCGAGACGGCCGCGACCGCCGAGCGGCGGGCGTAGCCGACGAGCGGTGGGCCTGGCCGACGAGCGAGAGGCGTGGCCGCCGAGCGGCGGGCGTAGCCGTGTGGGGCCGGACCGGGGTCCGGCCCCACACGCGTGCGTGCCTCGCTCCCCGTGTCCACGCGCGCGCGTGCCCTCCCGGCGTACGGCGGCCTTCCCCGCCGCTGACACCCCGTCACCCGTACGGCCCGGCAGCGCGCGACGACACGCCGAAGGGCGTGATCCGGTGGTCGGGTGCAGACGTCGCCGCCGCTCCTTCCCGAACCCGCCCGCCGGGTCGGCGCCTGGTGCGTCGTCCTGCTCCTCGCCGCGGGGGTCGCCGCCCTCGGCATCTGGCTGTGCGTCGTCTTCGAGACGGTCGTCACCCCCGTCCTCCTCGCGATCCTCGGCACCGCCCTCCTCGGGCCCCTCTACCGGCGCCTGCTCCGGATGAAGGTCCGGAAGTCGTTCGCCGCCGCGCTCACCGTCGTCGCCGTCCTCGCGGTCGTCGGCGGAGCCACGTACATCGTCGTCGCCGCGCTCTTCGAGACCGGCGACCAGATCGTCGCCTCGCTCCGCCAGGCCGCCACCGACATCGCCGAGCACCTCGGCCCGGCCGGGACCTCCCTCGACGACCTCGCCAAGAACGCCGAGGGCCTCCTGAAGCAGTTCGGCGGAACCGCCGCATCCGGCGTCCTCACGGGCATCAGCGTCGTCGGCGGGATGCTCGCCACCGCCGCCCTCTCCCTCGTGCTGATCTTCTTCTTCCTGAGGGACTCGGACCGGGCCGCCGGGGCCCTGCGCGCCCTCGCTCCCCGCGCCACCGGCGACCTCGTCGAAGCCATGGCCCGCCGTGCGTTCGAGGCCGTCGAGGGCTTCATGCGGGGAACGACCTTCGTCGCCCTCGTCGACGCCGTCCTCATCGGCCTCGGGCTGGTCGTCTTCGACGTACCCGGCGCGGTGGGGCTCGCCGCGCTCGTCTTCGTGACCGCCTACATCCCGTACCTCGGCGCCTTCCTCTCCGGCGCGGTCGCCGTCCTCGTCGCGCTCGCCGACCGGGGTTTCGCCATCGCGCTGTGGGTGCTCGCCGTCGTCCTGGCCGTCCAGATGATCGAGGGCTATGTGCTCCAGCCGATGGTGCAGAGCCGCACCGTGCAGATGCACCCGGCCGCGGTGATGCTGGCGATCACGGCAGGGGCGTCCGTCGCGGGCATCCTGGGGATGCTGCTCGCCGTACCGCTGACGGCGGCGGCGACGGGCGTCCTCGGCGTGCTGCGGACCCGGTACGGGGCTCCCGCGCCCCCGGCGCCGGACGGGGAACCGTCCTAGGCGCCACAAGGCTCACAGAGCACGGGAAACAGGGGGCTCAGGCCTGGAGCGCACCCGGCTCGAAGGAGGCCAGGAGCTGTTCCAGGGCCGCCTGGTCGGGCCCGACGAAGGGGTCGGAGTCCGGGACCATCGCGATCGTCTCGACCATCCGGTCCAGCATCCGTACGGCCGGCGGCAGATGCGTGCACAGCACGATCTCCGGGTCCATCTCCTGTATCGGCTCGATCGTCGCCCGGTACTTCTCCGGGTCCACGAGGTGCGCCCAGGGGCTGTCGATCGTCGCCCACATCAGCTGGGCCTGCCGCAGGTCCTCCGGCTTGAGGTCGCTCGCGTGCCCGCTCTCCGCGACCTCGGCGCTCGGCATGGGTCCGCCGAAACAGTCGGAGGTGAAGCAGATGCGGGTCCGGTCGTCGTAGAAGCCGACGGTGGCGGGGTTGTCGAAGAGCGGCGGCCGGAAGGCCCGCAGGGAGCGGTCGCCGACGTCCAGCGACTGGCCGGGGTTGAGGAAGTACACCCGGTCCATGGGCAGCGGACGTTCGGTGGTCATCTCGCCGGCGCCCAGGAACGTCGTGACCACGCGCGCGTGCGGCGCGGCGTCGAGGAGGGCGAAGATTCCGCCGGTGTGGTCCCGGTCGGGGTGGGTGAGCCAGATCCAGCGCACATCGGCCGGGTCGATCACCTCGCCGAGCGTCGCGACGAAGTCCCGGTCGGGGAGGGAGACGCCGGTGTCGACGACGACGGGTTCCGTGGCGGTGACGACATACGCGTTGATGGGCAGATGCCCGATGCCCGGCACTTCGAGGCTGTCGGCCAGCACGGTGGTGTCGCTGCCGACCTTGTGGGTGTCCATGGCATGCTCCGTGATCCCCCCGGCGTGGGTCCCCCAGGCGGGCGTACGACACCAGTCTGCGCCGTACGAGGGGGCGGCGCGCGCGGAGTCGGCCCGGCGACGCCGTACGTGGGGGCGGCGCGCGGAACCCGTCCGCCACGAGGGGCCGAGCCCGCCGGGGAGCCGAGCCTGCCGGGGAGTCCAGCCTGCCGGGGAGCCGAGCCTGCCGGGGAGTCCAGCCCACCGGAGAGCCGAGCCCGCCGGGGAGTCGAGCCCGCCGGAGAGCCCAGCCCGCCCGGGCTACCCGCAGCAGCCCTTCCCCGAGTCCGGTTCGTTCAGCTCGAACCAGATCGCCTTGCCCTCGCCGCGCGGGTCGACGCCCCACGCGTCCGCCAGCATCTCCATCAGCACCAGACCGCGGCCGCTCGACGCCATCTCGCCCGGGTGGCGCTTGTGCGGCAGTTCGTCGCTCGTGTCGGAGACCTCGACGCGCAGCCGCCGGGTCTTCTCGCCGCAGGCGACCTCGGCGACCAGGAGCGCGTCGCCGTCCGTGTGGACGAGGACGTTCGTGACCATCTCGGAGACCATCAGGACCGCCGAGTCCAGCTGGTCCTCGTCCTCCCAGTCGTGCAGCAGCTGCCGCATCTGCTCGCGCGCCTCGGCGATCCGTTCCGGTTCGGCCTGGGCGATGGTCATCAGGGTGCGCCGCGGGGCCTCAGGCAGCGTGCCGGCGGGCCGGCGGGAGAGCAGCAGGACGGCGATGTCGTCCTCGCGGCGGTCGGCGAGCGGTCCGGTCGTGTGGTGGGAGCCGGGGCCGTGCACGGCCTCCACGAGGATGTCGGCGAGCTCCTCCAGGTCCTTGCCGTCGTGGGACTCCAAGAGCTCCCTGACGCGCTCCCAGCCGGTGTCGAGGTCGTGCCCGCCGGTCTCCAGGAGGCCGTCGGTGCAGATCATCAGGGTCTCGCCGGGTTCCAGGGTCAGCCGGGTGGTGGGGTAGTCGGTGTCGGGGTCGATGCCGAGCGGCAGACCGCCCGCGGTGGGCCGGAGGAGAACCGTTCCGTCGTTCATCCGTACCGCCGGGTCCGGGTGCCCCGCCCGCGCGATGTCCACCGTCCCCGTCTCCAGGTCGACCTCCAGGTAGAGGCAGGTCGCGAAACGCGGACCCGCCTCGCCCTCCCCGTCGTCGCCGTCGGTGATCCCGTACAGGAAGCGCGAGGCGCGGGAGAGGACGGCGTCCGGCCGGTGGCCCTCGGAGGCGTACGCGCGCAGGGCGATCCGCAGCTGCCCCATCAGGCCGGCCGCCCGGACGTCGTGGCCCTGGACGTCGCCGATGACGAGGGCGATACGGCCCGCGCCCCGCCCGCCCGCGCGGGAGCTGCCACCGGGCAGCCGGATCATGTCGTACCAGTCGCCGCCGACCTGGAGACCGCCGCCGGTGGGCACGTACCGGGCGGCGACCCGGATCCCGGGGATGCCGGGCCCGAGGACCGGCATCATCGTCCGCTGGAGTCCCAGGGACAGCTCCCGCTCGGACTCGGCCACGCCCGCGCGTGCCAGGGCCTGCGCGAGCATCCGGGCCACCGTCGTCAGCACCGAACGCTCGTCTGGCGTGAAGGCCACCGGGTGCTTGAAGGCCGCCATCCAGGCCCCCATCGTGCGGCCGGCGACGATCAGTGGCACGAAGGCCCAGGAACGGCGCCCGAAGCGCTGCGCGAGCGGCCAGGTCATGGGAAAACGGCGCAGGTACTCGTCGGGGCTCGGCAGATAGATCGCCCGGCCCGTCCGGGCGACCTCCGCCGCCGGATAGTCGGTGTCCAGGGACATCGAGGAGAACGGCCCCTCGTCGCCCTCGCTGTGCCCGTGGTGGCCGATGACCGTCAGCCGGTCGCCCGCCACCCCGAAGACCGCGAGCCCGTCCGGCGAGAACCCCGGCATCGACAGCGAGGCCGCCACCCGCAGCACCTCGGCCGTCGACCGGGCCTCCGCGAGCGCCCGCCCCGCGTCCAGCAGGAAGGCCTCGCGGGAACGGCGCCAGTCACCGGTGACGGGGGTCCGTGCGGCGGTCCCCGGCTGCTGCTCGGCGACCTCCTGGAGGGTGCCGACCAGCTGGTAGTCGTTCCCCCGGATGAGCGGCTTCGACCTGCTCCGTACCGTACGGATCACCCGGCCCTGCCCGTCCATGATCCGCAGCCGCGCCTCGGCGAGAGTCCCCTCGGCGACGGCGAGGTTGACGACCCCGTCGATCTCGTTCCAGTCGACCGGGTGAAAACGCGATCGCACCGCCGCCTCGGTGAGCCGGACGGCCTCCGCGGGCAGCCCGAGCAGCCGGGCGGCCTCGGCGTCGAGCGAGACGGTCCCGGACGCGTTGTCCCAGCGCCACAGGCCGGTCGCGATCGCGGCCAGGACGTCCTCGGTGCGCATTGCCCCACTTTATGAATATCGGACACCAGGTCGCATCCGAGAGTATTCGAAAAGCGATCTTGGCCCGGCCGGTACGCTGGGTGGGTCTGCCCGCGTGTTCTGTGACATGCGTGACTCCGTTCCCGGGGTTCCGCGCGCACGGACCGCGGCGACCTACCCCAAGATCCCGAAGACTGGATGAACGACGATGCATCGGTACAGGTCCCACACCTGCGGCGAGCTCCGCGCCTCTGACGTCGGCACCGACGTCCGGCTGAGCGGCTGGCTGCACAATCGGCGCGACCTGGGCGGCATCCTCTTCATCGATCTGCGCGACCACTACGGCATCACGCAGCTCGTCGCCCGGCCCGGCACCGCCGCCGCCGAAGTCCTCGACAAGCTGACGAAGGAGACCGTCGTCCGCGTCGACGGCAAGGTCGTCTCGCGTGGCGCGGACAACGTCAACCCGGAGCTCGGCACCGGCGAGATCGAGATCGAGGCCGCCACGGTCGAGGTCCTGGGCGCCGCGAAGCAGATCCCCTTCACCATCAACGCCGACGACGGCGTGAACGAGGAGCGGCGCCTGGAGTACCGCTTCCTCGACCTGCGCCGCGAGCGCATGCACCGCAACATCATGCTGCGCTCCGCCGTCATCGCCGCCATCCGCTCCAAGATGGTGGCCCTCGGCTTCAACGAGATGGCGACCCCGATCCTCGCCGCGACCTCCCCCGAGGGCGCCCGCGACTTCGTCGTCCCGTCCCGTCTGAACCCGGGCAAGTTCTACGCGCTGCCGCAGGCGCCCCAGCAGTTCAAGCAGCTGCTGATGATCTCCGGCTTCGACCGCTACTTCCAGATCGCGCCCTGCTTCCGCGACGAGGACGCCCGCGCCGACCGCTCGCCGGGCGAGTTCTACCAGCTCGACGTCGAGATGAGCTTCGTCGAGCAGGAGGACGTCTTCCAGCCGATCGAGAAGCTCATGACCGAGCTCTTCGAGGAGTTCGGCGGCGGCCGCCACGTCACCTCGCCGTTCCCGCGGATCCCGTTCCGCGAGTCGATGCTCAAGTACGGCAACGACAAGCCCGACCTGCGCACCGCGCTGGAACTCGTCGACATCTCGGACGTCTTCGAGGCCTCGGAGTTCAAGGCCTTCGCCGGCAAGCACGTCCGCGCGCTCGCCGTCCCGAACACCGGCGACCAGCCGCGCAAGTTCTTCGACCAGCTCGGCGACTTCGCCGTCTCCCTCGGCGCCAAGGGCCTGGCCTGGGTCCGCGTCGGCGAGGGCAACGCCCTCACCGGCCCGATCGCCAAGTTCCTCACCGAGGAGAACGTCAAGGTCCTCACCGAGCGCCTCGGCCTGGAGCCCGGCCACGCGATCTTCTTCGGCGCGGGCGAGTTCGACGAGGTCTCCAAGATCATGGGCCCGGTCCGGGTCGAGGCCGCCAAGCGCGCCGGCCAGTTCGAGGAGAACGTCTTCCGCTTCGCGTGGATCGTGGACTTCCCGATGTACGAGAAGGACGAGGAGACCGGCAAGATCGACTTCTCGCACAACCCGTTCTCGATGCCGCAGGGCGGCCTTGAGGCCCTGGAGACCCAGGACCCGCTGGACGTCCTCGGCTGGCAGTACGACATCGTCTGCAACGGCATCGAGCTCTCCTCCGGCGCGATCCGGAACCACGAGCCCGAGATCATGTTCAAGGCCTTCGAGATCGCGGGCTACTCGCGCGAGACGGTCGAGCACGAGTTCGCGGGCATGCTCCGCGCCTTCGAGTACGGCGCCCCGCCGCACGGCGGCATCGCCCCCGGCGTCGACCGCATCGTGATGCTCCTCGCGGACGAGCCGAACATCCGCGAGACCATCGCCTTCCCGCTCAACGGCAACGCCCAGGACCTCCTGATGGGCGCCCCGACCGAGCTGGACGAGTCCCGCCTGCGCGAGCTGAACATCCAGCTCCGCAAGCCGGTCGAGAAGAAGACGGTCGACATCACGGACGCGGTCCACCCGGACGCGGCGCGGTAGTCCCTCGCCCTGAGCGACGAAGGGCCCGGAATCCACTCGGATTCCGGGCCGTTTCGCGTTGCGACTGCCAGCAGCCTCCGGGGGTCGCTCAAAGATAGGCGAGATCTCCGCCCTGCCCGAGGAAGTCGTGGATCCGCTTGGTCGCCTCGCCGCCTTCGAGAGCCGTCACACCCCTCGCCATCCTCCGGAAGGATTCCGGGTAACTTTCAGCAGGGCAGAAGAGGACCAGCCCCGCGTGCGGATGTCTGTTGAGCGGAATGACAGGAAAGAGACCTGCTTCGACGGAGAACCTCACGTAGAGCGAGGCGATTCGTCTGCGCCGTGACTCCAGGCCCATCGAGTTCTTGAAATCTCTGGAGAGCGAGAAGTGGGTCTCCATGATCTGCGCCGATTGGGTCCAGGAATTCCTCGGTGCTTCGCGATCCCCCACGGCGCATGCGAATCCCGAGCTGCGGGCGCCCAGCTCGCCGATGACATCGCGCACTGCCGGCTCCGTGTTCGGAAAAACCTGGTACCGGGACTCGAAGCGTGGAAGCCCGGGGAATTGCTCGGCTGCCGCCCGCTGACCGGATCTCCACAGAATGGAGTGCTCGTCCGTCTCGCCCGGAGGCTCCCAGCCCCCCGGGCGCAGCTTCGCCGACCATGTGAAGATCTCGTCCTGGTGGAGGGCGGTCAAGGCGCTGGCCCAGCTGCTTGCCTCCTGGCTCGGGTCGCAGAACACCCACACGGCCCCGACATCGCCCAAAGGCCCGTCCAAGGACGAGACGACGGAACCGATCTCCTCCGGGTCCCAGCGCGACTGTCCGGCGATGAGGTATGGCTCATCCAGCATCTCTCGGCACTCCTCTGAGCCCATATCCTGATTGCATGTCGCCATAGTAGATGTGCTCGCCCTTGGGGCCGTGATAATGAGGTAGCGACCACTCCTCCAGCTCTGGGTCCTTGTTCTTGAAGTAATGCCCATTCGCGTGGTGATGGAACTCCAGTTCATTTCCCTTGGAGTCGATCGCCCTTATCAGCTCCCACGGTTCACCCTTGGGGCCGTAGAGGTTCGGGTTCTTTCCCCACTGGTCGACTCTCTCGACGTATGAGGGATCCTCGATGTCGTAGCGACGCAGGACCTCGGCGAGGGCTGAGTCATGGTCCGGGAAGAGGACGTCGCCGCGCTCGGCATCCAGCGGGAGATGTTTTTCGGGGCCGCCGGGCGGACAGGGCGACAGCCCCAGCGGGTCGCTCCACGTGTGCGGGTTGTGGACGTACGCCGCCGGGTTCGGTGCCGGGGCGAGGCCCAGTGGGTCCTGGCTGAGGTAGCGGCCGCTTTCCGGGTCGTAGTAGCGGAAGTGGTTGTAGTGCAGCCCCGATTCCGGGTCGAAGTATTGTCCGGGAAAGCGCAGGGGCGTGTAGGCGGTGGCCGACCTGTTCCACGTCGTCGTGCCCCAGAGCGTCGCGCGGGCGCGCCAGGCCAACTCTCCCGACTCGTCCACGAGTTCCGTCGGTGTGCCGATCAAGTCCGTGACGATGGCGAAGAAGCGCTCATCGGTGGAATCGGCACGGCGCTCCGTCTGAGCCAGGGGCCGTAACCCCGCGTGATCCCAGGTCAGGGTGAAGGCTTCGGTCGTCTGCTCGCAGAGCGTCGTGCCGTCCCAGGTGAAGTGGACGGCCTCCTGCGCCGATTGCTTCCGTATGCGGCGGCCCAGCGGGTCGTACTCGTATCGCCAGACCGTGCCGTCCGGGGTCGTCACCGAGGTCAGACGATCCTCGGCGTCCCATGCGTAGCGCCAGGTGTCCGGCTTCCTCGACAGGCGGGTCTTCTGGCGCAGGACGATGCGGCCCTGGGCGTCGTGTTCGTAGCGGACGGACCCGGCGCCGGTGATGCGGGTGCCCTGGTACACGCGTGGGCCCGTCGAGGAGCGGGCGGGGTGGGTGGACGGCCAGGACGCCTCCGTCTGATTGCCGACGCTGTCATAGGCGTACCGCTCCGCCCAGTCGTCTGCACGGACTGCCGTGACGCGGCCCACCACGTCCAGTTCGAACCGGCGGGCGCCCGCGAGCTCGTCGGTGATGCCGACGAGTCCGCCGTCCTCGCGGTAGGCGTATGCACGGTGCTGGAGACGGTCTCCCGCGCTGTCCGTGACCTCCTGCACGGTGAGGCGGCCCATCGTGTCGAACGACGAGGTCAGAGCGGCGAAGTCATCGACGCGCCACGAGGTTTCACGCCCCAGGAGATCATGGTCGAAGGCCAACGTGTGGCCCGAGGCGATCAGCTCGGTCCGGCGTCCCGCCTCGCCGTACGACCACGTGCTCGTCGACCCGCCAGGCGTCGTCCGCCCCGTTCGCCGCCCCATCGGGTCGTACGTGAACGAGAGCGTGCGTCCGTTGACGGTCTCGGAGACGAGGCGGCCGTAGCGGTCCCGGAGGCGTTGCAGGGTCGCGTCAGGGCCGGTTGCCGACACCAGTTGATCGAAGACGTCGTACTCGAAGAGGGTGGCCGTCCCCTCGGCGTCCTTGCGGATGATCCTGCCGACGCTGTCGCGGTCGAACCGGATCGTCTGCCCGAGTCCGTTCCTGCGGGAGGCGAGTCGCCCCACCGCGTCGTAGTCGTAGCTCAGCGTCCGGCCGTCGAAGTCCGTCTCCGTGACGACGCGGCCCGCCGGGTCGTAGGCGTAGTCCCAGGTCAGGCCCTGCGGGTCGGCTACCCGGGTCAGCCGCAGGTTCGTGTCGTGGGAGAACGCGTACGTGGCCCCGTCCGGGCCCGTGCGGGACGCCATCAGGTCGAAATCGGTGTACGTGAAGCGGGTCGTCGCGCCCATCGCGTCGGTGTGGCTCAGGCAGTTGCCCTCGCCGTCGTACGTCCAGGACTGCGTCGTGCCGTCGGGTGCCGTCCGGCGGGACGGTCGACCCTCGACCGTCCACTCCATCCTGGTGACCGCGCCCAGAGGGTCGGTGGACCGGACCCTGCGGCCGAAGGCGTCGTGGTCGTACCGGCTCGTGGCCCCCAGCGGACCGGTGACCTCGATCGGGAGGCCGCGGGCGTCCACGACCAACCGGGTGGTGGCGCCGATCGGGTCCGTCACCGACGTGAGTCGTCCCGATTCGTCGTACGTGAACTCCGTGCGGGCGCCCGACGGGTCCGTCACCGACGTGCGGTTGCCGCGTTCGTCGAAAGTCTGCCGGGTGACGTTGCCGTCGGTGCCGGTGATGCGTATCGGGAATCCGGCGGCGTCGTACTCGGCCCGCGCCTGGCGGCCGTCCGGACGCTCCAGGAGGGTCAGCCGGCCCTGCTCGTCGTAGGTGAAGGAGCTGACGTGCCCCAGCGGGTCCGTCCGGGACAGCAGCCGGTTGCGGCGGTCGTACACGAAGCGGGTGACCGCGCCCAGCTCGTCGATCTCGGCGACGACCTGGGAGAGGTCGTTGATCACGTGCCGCTTGGTGTGGCCCAGTCCGTCGGTGAGGGATGTCATGCGGAGACCCGTCGACGGATCGACGTCGTCCCAGGTGAAGCTGGTTTCGAGGTGTCCGTTCGTGCCCGACTGGTAGGTGCAGCGGTCCTGGTCGTCGTAGACGTAGTCGAAGCGGCTGCCGTTGGTGTCGGTCCACGAGGTGATGCGGCCGTGCTCGTCGCAGCCGAAGCGAAGGGGCACGCCCGAGGAGTTGGTGACCTCCGTCAGGTGGCCGTCCGTGTAGCCGTAGCGCAGGATCTCCTGGTCGGAGCCGTCCGCCGCCGCGTCGGCGAGGTGGAGTGCCGTCACCCGCCCCTCGCTCGTCGTGAGCTTGAGGTGGTAGCCGCCGTGGTGGACGATCGCCGTCGGGGCGCCCGCCTCGTCGTGCTCGAAGGCGATCCAGCGGCCGTTGCGGTCGTCGATCTGGACCAGGAGCGCGAGTTCGTCGGTGTGGTCGACGAAGTGCCGGACCGTTCCGGTGTCGGGGTCGGTGATCGTGTAGCCGTCCTCGACCCGGTCCAGCGGCCACTGCCTGCCGTGCGTGGGCATGACCGGGACGCCGGGTGCCGGGTGCGGGTACGCGAGCAGGCTGCCCTCGTCGCAGTTGAAGACCACGCCCTCCGAGTCGATCTCAAGACGCTGGTCCACCGACGACGACCACGTCGGGCCGAACCAGCGGCCCGAGCGGCGCGAGGAGTCGAAGGTCCGCCGGAAGACGACGGGAAGCGAGCCGGGCAGGACGATGTCGCTCTGCGGCAGCAGGACCCGGCCCGAGGCGATGTCGACGGGGTCCTTCTCGCATCGCGTCTCCTTGCCCGTCTTGCAGGTGCTGGGCGGGTCCTTCTCCTGGTCCCCGCGGCTGCCGCCCGGCTTCTTCCCTTCCGGCAGGTGCTTGGTCGCGTCCTTCAGGCCCGCGCGCAGGCCTCCCCGGATCACTCCCGCGCCCTTCGTCCCCAGTACCTCCGGTACCAGGCGGCCGAAGAACTCCGACGGGTCGCCCTTCGCCGCCTCCCAGGCGTTCTTCAGCGCCCTGTCCGGGTTGGCGGCCGTGGAGACCAGGCCGGCGAGCGTCATGTTGACGCCCTTGTAGTACTCCGCCGGGTGGGTCAGGTTGTACGGGTCCACCGGGTTGACCGAGCGGACGAAGTTGAGGAGGCCCGCTGTGCCCTTGACGACTCCGCCGCCGAAGTGGGCCAGTTCGATGCCCTGGCCCAGGCCGTAGTCCATCAGCTCCAGCTTGGCCCGCTCGCGGCCCGACGGCTCCTTCGGTGCGTGCGCGAGGGCCGCGCCGACGGCCGCCTTCGCCGTGTCCCCGGCCTCGTTGCGGGCCTTCCGCGCGTCGTTCAGGATCTCCTTGGCCCGCTGCCGCTTGGCCTTGCCGGGGTCGGAGAAGGCGCCGGGGTCCGGCAGCGGACTGTCGCCGGAGCGCGCCGCGTTGTAGGCGTCGACCTTCTTGTTGTACGTGTCGACCGCCGTCTTGGAGTCCTGGTCGCCCTCCTTGTACAGCGCGATCGCCTCACGCGCCTTGCCCTGCGCGCTCACGATCGCCTTGGCGTACGTCTCCAGCGCCTTGGCCGCGTTCTCCATCGCGTCCGCCGCGCGCAGCCAGTCGGTCGGCAGGGTCGAGAACTTCTCCCGGAACGCGTCGGCCGCCTCGCCCTTCCAGTGGCCCGCGTCGAGCTTCTTCATCCCGCCGCCGACCAGGTCGAACGCGCGTCGGAAGTCCCGGAGGTTCTTCACCGCCTCGGTGACCTTCTCCGGCTTCCCGTGGATCAGCTCGTCGGCTTCCTCGGTCTGCCCGAGCTGCTGCTCCCCGACCTGGGCGCCGAGCGAGGACGCGGTCTCGTCGCCCCAGTCCTCGACCGAGTCCGCGATCTCGTGCGCGCCGATCTTCTCCAGACCCTGGCCGACCTTGTCGGTGGCGTGGTCGATGCCCTCGCCGAGCAGTTCCTTGCCCTTGTCGATGCCGTCACCGATCTTGTCGATGCCCTTGTCGACCAGACCTCCCCAGTCCACCATCAGCGGTTCTCCCCCCACCGCGGCTGTTCGGCCTGCTCGATGGTCGCCCGGTCGGGATCGAGCAGGTCCTTGAGCCTCTGGTCCGCTCCGTCCCGCGTCGTCGGGTCGATCGCACCCGAGCGCTCCAAGCCGTCGAGCATCGAGTCCTCGACGTCGTACGCGGTGTTCTTCCAGGTCTGCTTGACCTCGTCATGGGCCGCGCTGAACGACTCCCCGCTCCAGTCCGCGCCGTCCCACATCTGCTGGTCGCGGAGGGTGTCCCAGCTCTTCTGCTTCACCTCGTCCTCGGAGAGGTGCGGGTTCCCGTTGAGGGAGTTCGCCCCGATCTTGATCGAGTCCTTGATGTACTGCTCCTGCTCCGCGAACGAGCCCGCCGACAGGCCGACCGCCTGCGCGAAGCCGTTTCCCCGCTGGGTGAGCGCACGTATGCCCCACTCCCACCGGCTGCAGAACGTCTCGAACTCCGACGTCAATCCGCCGTGCCCCAACTCCAGCCCCGACAGGGCCAGATCGGAGAAGCCGCGGCCCGCCGACGCCTCGCCGATCATGCCGAGTTCCTTCAGCTCGGCGTGCGCCAGGTCGATGCCCTTCGCTATCTCCGCGAGCGCCGCCGCCGGCGCCGCGAGATCGGGCTGATTCCCGCTCATCGTGTCCCCGTCCCCCCGAGATCCACTGCGTTCTCCAGGTCCACCGCCACCTCGTCCGGGACGATCCCCGCCACCGGCGGGAAGAGCATTCCGTCCGTGCTGCCTGCGTCCAGAGCGACGCCGCCCGGACCGGGCAGCATCGGCACCATCACGTCGAGGAGCCGCGCGCCCAGGATCGTCCGGTACGTCCACTCCCGCCCGGCCTCTCCCCGGGCCGCCGCGAACCTGCCCAGCGCCTCCTCGTCCGAGAAGGCGCAGATCCACCGGACCCCGTTGAGGTCCGCGGTCCACAGGCTGTCCTGGTCGTCGAACGGCACCAGGACGGCCGTGCGGCGGAATTCGCCCAGCAACCGCGCAAACTCCCGCCGGGCCCCTGCGATCCCGTCCGTCTGCTCCGCCTGCGGTACGGCCTGTGCGGGCGGGTCCCCCGGAGTCGCCTCCCCGCCCCGACCCGCCGCCTCGGCAGGCGCGTCCGCCAGATCCGAGAGCCTCGAAACCTGCCGGGACCTCGGTATGTCGTCCCCGTTCTCACTCACCCGGGCATGCTGCCACGTGCTCGTTCACACGAGCAACGAACATAAGTCCGATCCCGCCATCGGCGCGCAGGACCCGCAGTTGCCCGGTTCCGGGCCCCGGTAGGCGCGGTCGCAGCTGTCGCAGTTGTGGAGGGGGTGCCGGACGGAGGGCTGCTCAGGTGAGCGGAACGGTGGCAGGGGCGGGAGTTGGGCCGTCAGACGATGGGCCAGGAGGGCGGCGGGGCGACGGAGGGGCTCCGGTGGGAGGGCGGTGGTCAGTGCGCGGTGGACGGATTCGGGGGTGAACTCCCTTTCCAGCCAGGCGACGACGCCTGGCGCGAGGTGTTCGGCCTCGGTCGCGGAGATCAGCAGGCGGGGATCCGTGCGACGGAGGCCGGCGAGGACGCCGATGGCCGTCTGGAGCTGGTCGGGCGTGGGGTACGCGGGTTGCGGAACGGCCGGCAGGGCGGTCCGTCGGCGGGGTTCGCGCTGCTCGTGCCGTCGTGGCGGAGGTTCCGCCTCGGGCCTCGGAGGTGGGCCGTCGTCCTGGGCGGGACGGGGCGAGGGGGCGGCGCTCGTGCGGCGTGGGGCGCTGCCCGTGCGGCCGGGTCGGTTGCACGAGACCGTACGGGTCACGACCCGCCCGGTCGCCGTGCGTTCCTTGGTGCGGCGCAGGTAGCCGTGGGCCTCCAGCTCGCGCAGGGCGCCGGCGATGCGTGCCGTGCCCTCCGGGAAACGCCGGGCCAGCGACCTGATGTCCACGGGCGATCCGGCCGGCAGTGACTGGATGTGGGTCGCGAGTCCGATCGCCGTGAGCGAGAGGTCCGTGTGCTGCGCGAGGTGGTTGCCGACCACCGTGAAGTGAGTGGAGTGACGGGTGTTCTCGTGCACCACTCCACAGGAAGTCCCCCGGGAAAGGTGGTTCTTGGCCCCGTCACGGGACAGGGCGGGCACCAGGGCGCTACGGTTTTCTTCATCCATCGGGAAGCTGTTCTCTTCCTTGGTGGTCAGGCCCTCGCCTTGGGATGGCATGTCCCGGCGAGGGCCGACGCATGTCTGCGTCCGTATCGGATGGGCAGAGCGTAGATCAAACAACCCACCCCAAAGCCAGCCGAGTTGGGCATATTCACCCTCGCGAGTGAGACCGGCCCGAGTGGGAGGAGGGGTGGGGTTTGGTTCGGTCTCTTTCTCCCGGTGGTCGTTTCTTGGGAGACCGTCCACCCGACCGGAGGCCGGACTCACGGGATTCGGTGACCGGGCCCTTTGCGCAGGTCGGGGGCGGTCAGGGGTGTGGCAGGTCGAGTTCCGCCCAGACGGTCTTCCGGGGTACGGGGCCGGGCTCGACGCCCCACCGGTCGGCCAGCGCCCCGACCAGGATCAGTCCCCGCCCGGAGTCCCCCTCGGGGCGGGCCGGTCGGGCGCGAGGGAGGCGCTCGCCCCGGGTGTCCGTCACCTCGATCCGAAGCCTGTCCGGCCGTGACAGGAGTACGAGCCGGAAGCTCCGGCCGGCGACCCTGCCGTGCGTCGCCGCGTTCGCGGCCAGTTCGGCGACGACCTGGGTCGCGGACTCCGTCACCCCGTACGGGACGTCGTGGTCCCGCATCCACCCGACGGCGAGCAGCCGTGCCAGCCGGGCCCCTCGGGGCGTGGGGGACAGGAGCACGCTGAAGTGGCGTGCGGGGGCGTGGACTTGCGTCACGTTCTGCTGATTCACGTCACCGAGCGTGGCCGCTCCTGGCTACCGTGAACAGTGACGACGTCGTTGCGTAGAGCCACTGTCCGGAGCTTGTCCACTGCTGTCCGGGCTGTCCGGACCCTCTTCACGGGTAGGGGCGTCGCGCCACGAAGGGGCGAGGGAAAGGTGCGGTATGTCGGTGGATGGTGCGGCACAGCGGCTCAAGACCGAGGCGGACGAACCGGGGTGGGAGGTCGACCCGGACGACGACTGGGGTGTGGCCGTGGTCGCCACCGTGGGTCGGCAGTTGAAGCTCCGGAGGGAGTCGGTGGGGATGCGGGCCGCCGAGCTGGGGACGGCCACGGGCTACGGCGAGGACCTCATCTACAAGATCGAGAGCGGCAAGCGGATCCCGCGCCCCGAGTTCCTGGACAAGGCGGACGAGGTACTGGGGGCGGGCGGCCTGCTCTCGGCCATGAAGGAGGACGTGGCGAAGGTCCGGTACCCGAAGAAGGTGCGGGCGTTGGCGAAGATGGAGGGGAAGGCGGTCGAGATCCAGCTCTACGACCCGCTGAACATCCACGGCCTCCTGCAGACGCCGGAGTACGCGCGCGGGCTGCTGTTGATGAGGCGACCGGCGTACACGCAGGACGAGGTGGAGCGGATGGCGGCCGGTCGGATGGCGAGGCAGAGCGTCTTCCAGCGGGACCCGGCCCCAGAGATCAGCTTCGTTCTGGAGGAGTGGACGCTTCGCCGCCCGCTGGGCGGGCGGAGTCTGAGGCGTCCTCAACTGGAGCGACTGCTGGAGGTGGGGCAGTTGCGGAACGTCGAGCTTCAGGTGATGCCGCTGGATCGCGAGGAACATGCCGGGCTCGCTGGTGGTATCGAGGTCTTGAAGTTCGATGATGGATCGGCGGTGGGCCGCTCTGCAGCCGTGGCCAATGGGCGGCCGGTGACCGAGCCGAAACAGCTCCATATCCTGGAGTTGCGGTATGGCATCATCCGGGCTCAGGCCCTTACTCCACGTGAGTCGACCGCCTTCATTGAGCAACTGCTGGGAGAGACATGATCCGCAACACCTCTGCCGGGGACGCCTCCGAACTGGCGTGGTTCAAGAGCAGCTACAGCAGCAGCAGCGAGGGCGACTCCTGCGTCGAGGTCGCCATCACCACCCCCGCCACCGTCCACGTCCGCGACTCCAAGTGCCTCGACGGCCCGCGGCTCGCGTTCCTGCCCGGCGCGTGGGCGGGCTTCGTCTCGTACGCGGTCGGCAACTGACGTACACCGAAGCCCGTCAGGAAGAGGCCGGTGCGGTCGGCCATGCGATGCCGTCGATCGCCAGCCACGGTGCGGCGGCGACCGCCGTGGGAGTGAGCCCGGTGAACGACCTGACCTCGCGGTGAAGGTGGGACTGGTCGGCGTAGCCGCTCTCGGCGGCGACGCCCGCGACGGCGTGACCCGCCGCGAGGAGGCGGGCAGCGTGGTCGAACCGCACCAGCTGTGCGGCGCGTTTGGGTGCGATGCCGAGAAGTCGAGGAGCAGTCCGCCGGTCGCCTCAGGGGCTTCGAGCATGGGCAGGTGTCCGACGCCGGGGAGTTGCTCGACCCGCGCGTTCGGCACGGCGTCGTACCGGTGCACCGACGACGGCTCCCACCGGGGGTCGGCGGTGCCGAAGACAGCCAGGACGGGCAGGCCGAGGGCGGTGAGACGCTCGGGCACGCTCCGCTCGGCCAGGTACTCCGTGCCCCGGCGCAGCACCGTCCTGAACGTGCGGTACGTGGTGCCCCGCATCTCGGCGACCATGTCGTCAGGGACGTCCACCGGACGCGCGGCCGTCGCCCGGAGCCCCTTGCGGATCATCGCGTCCGAACGCCTCGACCACAGGAGAGGGCCGAGAGGCGGGCCCACCAGGACGCGCAGGACGAGCGGTTGCGGGAGCAGCGCGTCGAGGCTCGGGCCGGTGCTGATCAGGGCGATCGACCGCACCAGGTCGGGTCGCTGTTCGGCGAGCGCGGTGGCGACGTAGCCGCCACTGGAGTGTCCGACCACGGTGAGGGGGCCGAGGCCGAGGCGGTCGAGGCGGGCCGCCACCCGGAGTGCCTGTCCGGGGACGTCGTAGGAGGCCGCGGGCGGTGACTGGCCGCAGCCGGGGAGATCGACCCGGAGGACGTGACGGCTGCCGGCGAGTGCCGGGACGACCGGGCTCCAGGAGCCGCCGGAGGCACCCGATCCGTGGATGAGCAGCAGCGGTGGCGCCTGCCGGGGGCCGTCGTGGACCACGTGCATTACCTGTGCGTGCTCTCCGTCGTAGGCATTCATGCGGGTGATGATGCGCGGGGTGCCGGTCGGCGGTCTTGTACGAATGTCGTCACCCGTGCGGGTGAAAGCACGAGAAAGCCTCCATCCCAGGCCGGAGGCATATGCCAGCGTGCCTGTCATGGCGTCAGCGACGAACCCCGTCGAGCGGACCGGGGAGCACGTACCGTGGAGGGCACCACCGATCCAGGAGGACGCCGCCGTGGATGCAGTCGAGCAGCGGACACGTGCCATGACGCAGGAGCAGTTCGAGGAGCTCGCGCGTGTGGGTGACCGGTTGAGCGATGCCCTGCGACTGGAGTTCATCGACGGGAAGATCGGGGAGAAAGCCTTGCCTGACGGCGACCACGGACGCATCGTCCAGTGGCTGACCCGCCTGTGCATCCAGGCCGACACGGGCTGGTGGCTGCACGTGGACCAGGGGCTGAGGATCGGGTCCTACCGCAAGGGAAACGCTCGGCCCGACGGCTGCCTCGCACCCAACGACACCTTCGTCGGCCAAGGCGAGTGGGCGAGTGCCGACGGTGTGCTGATGGCGGTCGAGGTCACCTCGCACGACTCGGACACCGACCGACGTGACCGCGTCGAGAAGCCGCGTGCCTATGCCGAGACCGGCATCCCCGTCTATCTGTTGATCGACCGTGTGACGGGCGAAGTGAAGGTGCACTCCCAGCCTGGCGACGGTCGGTACGACATGATCGTTACGGCGACCTTCGGAAAGACGGTCATGCTGCCGGAGCCGGTCGGCATGGAGCTCGACACTGAGCCGCTCAAGGACTGGGCGCAGTGACCCCCGAAGGTTTTTGACGCAGGCTGTCACACGTGTGGCCCCCGCTCCGTCAGTGCTGTGTCCGGCTCGGTCGAGGCGGACGTTCACCGGACGAGGAGCCCACGATGTTCACCGAGATGTCCACCACCGCCGTCGTCGTCACCGCCGTCGCCGCGTTCATGGCCGGGTTCTCCGGGGCATCGATCTTCTTCCGGGCGAAGTTCGTCGTCGAGCCCCTCGCCCAGTACGGCGTGCCGCGGGCCTGGTGGAACTGGCTCGGGGCCGCCAAGGCCGCCGGAGCCGCCGGGCTGATCGTCGGGTTCTACGTGCCGGTGATCGGGACCCTCGCCGCGATCGGGCTGATCCTGTACTTCGCCGGCGCGGTGATCACCGTGCTCCGGGCCCGCGCCTACGGCCACGCTCCCTTCCCGCTCGTCTACATGGCCCCCGCCGTCGCCGCCCTCGCCCTGACCTGGTGACGCGCAAGGGAAAGGCCGCCGCCCCCTCCCGGAAGGGAGGAGGCGGCGGCCTTCGCCGTACGGAAGGGCGGACGTCAGTCCTTCTTCTCCTCCAGGCGCGGGAACAGCACCGCGCCCTTCGTCACCGTCGCGCCGGCGGGGAGCTGGCCCCACGTGGCGGAGGACTGGACCGGCTGTGCGGCCAGGGTGCCCAGGGACGCCTCGGCGCCCAGGGACTCCCAGAGCGCCTGCGAGGTCTCCGGCATGACCGGGTTCAGCAGGACCGCGACGGCGCGGAGCGACTCGGCGGCCGTGTAGAGGATCGTGGCGAGGCGGGCACGGCCCTCCTCGCTGTCGTCCTTCGCGACCTTCCAGGGCTCCTGCTCCGTGATGTAGCCGTTGACCTGCTTCACGAAGTCGAAGATCGCCAGGATGCCGCCCTGGAAGTCCAGCTCCTCGCCGATCTTCAGGTCGGCCGTGGCGACCGCCTTGGACAGGCCGTCCTGGATCGCCTTCTCCGCCTCGCCGTCGGCCGCGGAGGCCGGCAGCGCGCCGTCGAAGTACTTGCCGACCATGGCCGCGACGCGCGAGGCGAGGTTGCCGTAGTCGTTGGCGAGCTCGGACGTGTAGCGGGCGGAGAAGTCCTCCCACGAGAACGAACCGTCCTGGCCGAACGCGATCGCCCGCAGGAAGTACCAGCGGTACGCGTCCACGCCGAAGTGCGAGGTCAGGTCCTGCGGCTTGATGCCGGTCAGGTTCGACTTCGACATCTTCTCGCCGCCGACCATCAGCCAGCCGTTGGCCGCGACCCGGCCGGGGACCGGCAGGCCCTGCGCCATCAGCATCGCCGGCCAGATCACCGCGTGGAAGCGCAGGATGTCCTTGCCGATGAGGTGGACGTTCGCCGGGAAGGTCTCGTCGAACTTCGCCGGGTTCTCGTTGTAGCCGACGGCCGTCGCGTAGTTGAGCAGCGCGTCGATCCACACGTAGATGACGTGCTTCTCGTCCCACGGCACGGGGACGCCCCAGTCGAACGTCGAGCGCGAGATGGAGAGGTCCTCCAGGCCCTGCTTGACGAAGTTCACGACCTCGTTGCGGGCCGACTCCGGCTGGATGAAGCCCGGGTTCGCCTCGTAGAACTCCAGGAGCTTCGGGCCGTACTCGCTGAGCTTGAAGAAGTAGTTCTCCTCCTTGAGGATCTCCACCGGCTTCTTGTGGACGGCGCACAGCTTGGTGCCGTCCTCGGCCTCGATGAGGTCGCCGGGGAGCTTGTACTCCTCACAGCCCACGCAGTACGGGCCTTCGTACCCGCCCTTGTAGATCTCGTCCTTGTCGAACAGGTCCTGCACGAACTCCTGGACGCGGTCGGTGTGACGCTTCTGCGTGGTGCGGATGAAGTCGTCGTTCGCGATGTTCAGGTGCTCCCAGAGGGGCTTCCAGGCCTCCTCGACGAGCTTGTCGCACCAGGCCTGGGGCGTGACGTCGTTCGCCTCGGCCGTGCGCATGATCTTCTGACCGTGCTCGTCCGTGCCGGTGAGGTACCACACCTTCTCGCCGCGCTGACGGTGCCAGCGCGTGAGCACGTCGCCTGCGACGGTCGTATAGGCGTGGCCCAGGTGAGGAGCGTCGTTGACGTAGTAAATGGGGGTCGTGACGTAGAACGCCTTCGCCCCCTGCTTCTCGGATCCAGTGGCCGCCATGGTCGAAATCCTAACGGGCGTACGAAGATCCACTCACATCGATAAAACGGGGCCCCGGCCGCCGGGCCGCGGGTGCGCGGGAGGATGAGGCCCATGCGTGTACTGGTAGCCGAGGACGAGCGGGTCCTCGCCGAGCTCGTCGCCACCGGCCTGCGGCGCGCCGGCTTCGCCGTCGACACCGTCCACAGCGGCGACGCCGCCCTCGACCACCTCGGCCTCCACCCGTACGACGTCCTCGTCCTCGACCGCGATCTGCCCCGCGTCCACGGCGACGACGTCGCCCGCCGGCTCGTCGCCGAGGGCTCCCCGACCCGCATCCTCATGCTGACCGCCGCCACCACCACCGAGGACCGCGTCACCGGGCTCGACCTCGGCGCCGACGACTACCTCGGCAAGCCCTTCGAGTTCCCCGAGCTGGTCTCCCGGGTGCGCGCCCTGCGCCGCCGCTCCGCCCGCCCGGCCGTACCCCCGCTCCTGGAGCGGTACGGGCTCCGCGTGGACACCGTCCGGCGGACCGCCACCCGCGGCGGGCGGGACCTCGACCTGTCCCCGAAGGAGTTCTCCGTCCTCCAGATCCTGCTGGAGGCCGACGGGGCCGCCGTCTCCGCCGAGGAGCTCCTCGACCGTGCCTGGGACGCCCACGCGGACCCCTTCACCGGGGCCGTACGGGTCTGTATGAGCAAGCTGCGGGCGAAGCTGGGCGAGCCGGCGCTGATCACGACGGTGCAGGGCGTGGGGTACCGGCTGTGACCCGGTCCGACGGCGCCTACCTGGGGTCCGGCTCCACCATCCGGACACGGATCGCCCTCGTGTACGGGGGTGCCTTCCTGGTCCTCGGGACGGTGCTGCTGCTCGTCGTGAACCTGCTCGTCCTCGCCGGGACGGACGACGAGACCGACGCGATCGTGGCGCGCGCCGGCGGTGCCACGAACGGGGTCGCCGTCGTCGAGGCGTACGAGCTCGGTGACGACATCAGCCGGGCCGCCGGCGAGCAGATGCTCATGTGGTCGGGCCTCGCCCTGCTCGTCATGGCCTGCTGCGCGGTCGTCGTCGGGTGGTGGACCGCCGGACGCGTCCTGCGGCCCGTGCACGAGATGACCGCCCGCGCGCGGCGCCTCTCCGAACGCACCCTGCACGACCGGATCGCGGTCGGCGGGCCCGACGACGAGCTCAAGGAGCTCGGCGACACCATCGACGCGCTGCTCGGGCGCCTGGAGACCGCCTTCGACAGCCAGCGCCGCTTCATCGCCAACGCCTCCCACGAACTCCGCACCCCGCTCGCCACCCAGCGCGTCGCCATCCAGGTCGGCCTCGACGACGACTGCGACGTCCGGCAGGTGCTCCTCGACGCGAACCGGCGCAGCGAACGGCTCATCGACGGGCTGCTGCTCCTCGCCCGCAGCGAGCGGGGGCTCGCCGAACGGGAGGACGTACCGCTCGGCGAGGTCGCCGAGGAGGAGTACGAGGGCGCCCGGGTGACGGCCGACGGCGGTGTCGTACGGGGCAGCCGGGTGCTCCTCGGACAGCTCGTACGGAACCTCGTCGCGAACGCGGTCGCGTACAACGTGCCCGGGGGCGAGGTCGACGTACGGGTGGACGGCGGCGTCCTGACCGTCACCAACACCGGGCCGGTCGTCCCCGACGAGGAGGTCGACGGACTCTTCGAACCCTTCCGGCGGGGCGAGGGCCGGGACCGGATGGGGCCCGGCGCGGGGCTCGGCCTCTCCATCGTGCGGTCGATCGCGGTGGCACACGGCGGGACGGTACGGGCGCTGGCGCGGGGCGGGGCGGAAGGCGGGGGGCTGGTGGTGACGGTGAGCCTGCCGGTCACCGACACCGCCGTCACCGCAGACGCCGTGCTCCTGTCCGCGTCCGCGCAGCCCCTCGTCGAGGCCGTGCCGGGCCAGCACCGTCGCGGTGTGCGGGGCGAGGAAACCGGCCCGCGCCCGCTGCTGCACATGCGCGCGGCTCGCCCGCTCCAGGACGACACAGTCGATGCCGCTGCGGAGGAGAAGGTTGCCGAGCAGCAGCCCGGCGGGCCCCGCGCCGAGGATGACCACATCGGCGGAACCGGCCATGTCCGTTGCGGGTAAAGGACTTTGACGTTCTGTCACGAGAGTGGATCTTAGGGGCGGTGAAACTCAGCGGCGGGTGAGTATCACCCGAATGCCGCACAAGAAGAGAAAAGGATTCTGCCGGGGAAGAGCGTCCACGGGCCGCCGGGTCCGCCCGAACCCGCGTCCACCACGACGACCCCGCTCACGCCGGCGGGCCGGGCCCGGGAAAATCCCGGACCCGGCCCGCGCCGTGCGAGGTCCCGCGGAATCCGCGGGACGCGCCCTCCCCGGGGCCTCAGAACTCCAGGCCCGCGAGCAGACCGCGGTAGAAGGCGGCGTGCGCCGTCTCGACCGGGGTCACGCCCGCGAAGAACGTGGCCGTACGAGGAGTGCCGTCGAGCTTCCGTACGAAGTCGAAGGCCTTGTTGTCCTCCTCGCCCCAGGCCACGAAACGCCAGTGCAGCGGGCGGCCCTCCGCCTCGGCCAGGGCCTGCGCCGCGGCGGTCTTCGACTCCGGCGCGCCGTCCGTCTGGAAGACGACCAGGGCGGGGCGCGCGGGGTCCGCCTTCTCGTGGTGGGCGAGGACCTCTTCCACGGCGCGGTGGTAGTTCGTACGGCCCAGACGACCGAGACCGGCGTTGACCTCCTCCACGCGGGTGGGCGTGAGGCCGGCGGGGGTCAGGTCGACCGTCCCGTCGATGTCCGTCGAGAAGAACACCGTCGTGACGGTGGCGTCCTCGTCGAGGTGCGCCGCGAGCGCGGTGACCTGCTCGGCGAGCCGCTGCACCGACCCGTCCTTGAAGTACCCGCGCATCGAACCGGACCGGTCCACCACGAGGTACACGGCGGCCCGTGCCCCCGTGAGCTCCTGCTTCTTCAGCTGCGCCCCGGCGGCCTTGTAGGCGTCGGCGAGGTGCGGGGCGAGGGCCTTGACCCGGGGAAGGGAGAGCGCCGGGCCGACACCGGCCTCCGGCTCGACCGTCGCCTCGGCGGCGGGCTCGTCGGCCTCGGGCTCGGCGGTGACGGCCTCGACCGCGGCCTCGGGCACGGCGGTGGCGGTCGCCTCGGCGTCAGCCTCGACCGTGACGTCGGCGTCGGCGTCAGCCTCGACCGTGGCCTCGGCCGACTCCTCGGCGGCGGGGGCGGCCGTCGGCTCCTCCTCGGCGGGGGCGACGTCCGCAACGGCGGCGGGCTCGTCGGCCTCGGGCTCCGCGGTGACGGCCTCGACCTCGGCCTCGGGCTCGGCGGTGGCGGTCGCCTCGGCGTCAGCCTCGACCGGGGTCTCCGCATCGGCCGAGGTCGGCTCCTCGGCGACCGGCGTCTCCGCAGCCTGCGGCTCCGTCGTCTCGGCCGCCGGGGCTGCCGCCTCCGGCTCCTCCTCCGCCGTCACGTCCTCAGGAGCGACGGCCGACTCGTCGGCGCCACCCTCCGGGGTCTCCACCTCGACCGCGGCGGGCGCCTCCGGCACGTCCACGTCAGCCGTGTCCACAGCCGCGTCGGCCGTCTTCACGTCAGCAGCGGCCGTCTCCGCCTCGGCGGCAGGCGTCTCCGCCTCGACCGCGGCAGGCGCATCCTCAGCACCGGCAGCGGTCTCCGTCGCCGCAGCGGCCTCCGCCTCAGGCGCGGCAGCAGTCTCAGCCGCAGCCACAGCCGCAGCCGTCTCAGCTGTCTCCGTCGCAGGCGCAGCCTCAGCCGCAGGCACCTCGGCCTCGGCCTCAGCCTCAGCCGCAGGCGCGGCAACAGCCTCCGACTCCGCCCCAGCCGCAGGCGCCTCCGCGGGCGCCCCCGTGTCCGACCCGGCCGACCGTGTCTTCGCCCGGGCCCGCGGGATCTGCGGGTTGTCGAAGGACGCCGCCACCAGATCGTCCGCCGCCCGCTGGGCCTCGGCCTCCGGGGTGGCGTCCGTGGCCGAGGACGTGGACGGGGTCTCACGCGTCTGGGCCGGGACGGAGGTGGCCGGGGTTTCCTCGCGGTCCCTGCCGAATACCTTGCGCAGCATGCTCCGAATACCCATGGGCGAACCCTTTCGCATGAGATGGGTGCGTGTGAATGTCCGTACTGGGCGTTTCGGGATGTTCATCCCTGGCCAGGGCGGACACGTAAGGTTAGCGGCCACCTCATCCCTCCCCGGCGACCCGGTCGCCCCCGGTTGCCGTGCATTCATTCGGCGTTCACTCCGCCGCCGTCCCTGTGCAGATGTGCGCACATAGCGTCGCCGCCGAAGGATCCCCGACACCATGTCGGCGCAGTGTGCGCCGGAGGAGGACGAAGTGCGCAAACTGCTGCCGCTGCTGAGCACGAACCCCCACGGAGGCGGGCGTTCCGCTCTCACCTGCCGCTACCGCTGTGGAGACGCCTGCTTCCACGAGGTGCCCAACACCAGCGACAACGAGTACGTCGGCGATGTCATAGCCGGTGCGCTCTCGCGCCGTTCCGCCCTGCGTGCCGCCGCCGTCGTGACCGTCGCCTCCGCCGCCGGCGGCGCCCTCACCCTCGGCAGCGCGCCCGAGGCCGTCGCCCGCCCGCAGCAGTCCGGCGGCGGCCACGGCCACGGCTCCGGCAAGGCCGACGGCGCCCGCGGTCTCCGCTTCACGCCCGTCGCGCCCAACACCGCCGACAAGGTCACCGTTCCGGCCGGTTACTCCCAGAACGTGGTCATCCGCTGGGGCGAGCCCATCCTCCGCGGCGCCCCCGCCTTCGACTCCGAGAAGCAGTCGGCGAAGGCCCAGGCCGGCCAGTTCGGTTACAACAACGACTTCCTCTCCCTGCTGCCGCTGCGCGGGGAGCGCGACCGCCAGGTGCTCGTCGCCAACCACGAGTACACCGACGAGGTCCTGATGTTCCGCGGCTACGACGCCGCGAACCCGACCCGCGAGCAGGTCGAGATCGCCTGGGCCGCGCACGGCCTCTCGGTCGTCGTCGTCCAGGAGGAGCACCGCACGGGCAAGCTCACCCCGGTCTCCCGTCACCACCTCAACCGCCGTCTCCACACGACGAGCGAGTTCGAGGTGACCGGCCCCGCCGCCGGCAGCGCCCTGCTGAGGACCTCCGCCGACCCCGAGGGCCGTACGGTCCTCGGCACGCTCAACAACTGCGCCGGCGGCACCACCCCGTGGGGCACCACCCTCCACGGCGAGGAGAACTTCAACCAGTACTTCGCCAACGGCTCCAGCGCCACCGACAAGCGCTACGGCGTCGGCACCGGTGCCACCGAGCGCAAGTGGGAGCGGTTCGACAAGCGCTTCGACCTCAAGCAGGAACCCAACGAGGTCCACCGCTTCGGCTGGGTCGTCGAGCTCGACCCGTACGACCCCGACTCCACGCCCCGCAAGCGCACCGCGCTCGGCCGCTTCAAGCACGAGGCCGCGCAGCCCCGGCTCACCGACGACGGCCGTCCGGTCGTCTACATGGGCGACGACGAGCGGTTCGACTACTTCTACAAGTTCGTCTCCTCCAGGCGGATGAAGAAGGGGAACTCGCGGGCCGCCCGCGAGCACAACCTCACCCTGCTCGACGAGGGCACCCTGTACGTCGCCAAGCTGACCGGCGACTCCCCGGCCGCCGAGATCGACGGCACCGGCAAGCACCCCGCCGACGGCGAGTTCGACGGTTCGGGTGTGTGGATCCCGCTCGCCACCGGCGATGTGTCGCACGTCCCCGGCATGACCGCCGAGGAGGTGTACGTCTTCACCCGTCTCGCCGGTGACAAGGTCGGCGCCACCAAGATGGACCGCCCCGAGGACGTCGAACCGTCCCCGCGCACCGGCCGTGTCTATGTCGCGCTCACCAACAACACCGACCGCGGCAAGGCCGGCAAGGCCGGTGCCGACGAGGCCAACCCGCGCAACCTCAACAAGCACGGGCAGATCCTCGAACTGGCCGAGAACTGGGACGACCCGTCCTCCGACGGCTTCGCCTGGCGGCTCTTCCTCGTCGCGGGCGACCCGAACGACCCGGCCACCTACTTCGCGGGCTACCCCAAGGAGAAGGTCTCCCAGATCTCCTGCCCGGACAACGTGGCCTTCGACCCGCACGGCAACCTGTGGATCTCCACGGACGGCGCCCAGCTCGGCTCGCACGACGGCCTGTTCGGTGTCGCCACGCAGGGCGAGCGCCGCGGTGAGCTCAAGCAGTTCCTGACCGTGCCCAAGGGCGCCGAGACCTGCGGCCCGATCATCCAGGACCGCCGGGTCCTGGTCGCCGTGCAGCACCCGGGCGAGATCGACGGCGCCTCCGTCGAGAACCCGAAGTCGGAGTGGCCCGACGGTCCCGGCAGGATCGTCCGCCCGTCGGTCGTCGCCGTGTGGCGTGCGGACGGCCGCGACATCGGCGTCTGAGTGACACGGGGCCCTGGGAGTGGGTCGGACGGTCACTCCACTCCCAGGCCCTCCCGGAACCGTACGAACTGCTCCTCCGGGTCCCCCGTGTACGCCCACGGCACCCACGCCGCCCGTGCGCCGAGCATCCCGAGCAGCTCCCGGGCGATCTCCACCTGGCCCGCGTAGCAGGCCGCGTGGACGAGGAAGTGGAGGTCCCCGACCTCCTCCGGTGCGACGGGCGCCCCGGGGTCCCGGCCGCCGATCCAGCGGGCGTGGGTGCGGCGCAGCTCGGTCACGGCCAGTTCGTGCTTCCAGTGCTGGTCGAAGCCGCGGACCGGGCCCCGCCCGAGCGCCCCGTCGGCGATGTACCGGTACTCCTCGACCCGGGCCACCTGGACGAGGACGGGCAGCGGGGAGCCGGGCGGTGCCACGCCCGCCGCGTCGCGGGCGAAGTCGTACATGCTGCCGTGCGTGCCGTGCCACCGCGCCGACCAGTAGCGCAGCACCTGGATGTGGCCTTCCGTGTTGTACGGGTCCCGGCGCCGCAGTTCGTCGAACCAGTGCCGCAGTTCCCTGCGCGGCACGCCGCCCTCGTACAGCCGGGCCACCGAGAGCAGCGACACCCACGGCATGGGGTCGGCGGGCGCGGCCTCGGCCGCGCCCCGGCAGGCGTCGACGGCGGCGTCGATCCGGCCCCGTTCGACGGCGGCGCCCCGGCCGGCGGCGATGGCCGCGTCGAAGACCCGCACGACCTCGGTCGCCGCGCGCAGCACGGCCGCGTCGGGGTTGCCCGGTTCGGCGGCCCGCCAGGTCTCCACGGTGGAGTTGCCGGCGGCGGCGTGCGAGAGGAGCCGCAGCCGGTGGGTGCGGCGCGCCCAGTGGTCGCCGGTGGCGGCGAGCAGATCCCGTACGCCCTGCCAGCGGCCGATGACGATGTCGTGGCGCGCCTCGGTCAGTGCGCGGTCCCCGAAGTCCGGGTCGAAGTCGGGCGCGAAGCGCTCCGGACGTGCCGAGCGCGCGGAGCGGCGGCGTACGGCCATCGGGGGCCTCCTTCGGGTTCGGCTGCCGTCAGAAGTCGTGGGCGTGCGGGGCGTGTTGGTCGTGCGGGGCGGTGTGGTGCCCCCGGGTGTTCAGAGGGGCAACCGGTGCCCTGTGGTTGGCCGGTGGTCAGAAGTCCGTCGCGTAGCTCTTGTCCCGGGTTCCCGTACGGGGGTGGGTGGCCGGGCCCGAGCCCTCCGCGGCCCGCATCGCGCGGACCGCGTCCAGGCGGGCCGGGCGGTAGTAGTCGCTGCCCTTGCGCCAGTACACGAGCAGGGGCACGACGCCGAGGAGCAGGCCGCCGAGGCCGATCGTGAGGGCGGTGGTGGAGAGCTCGCCGAGCGACGCGTAGAAGGTCCAGAGCATGAACGCGGAGCCGAGCAGCGGCCAGAGACCGCCGAGCAGCAGGTTCCGTACGGAGCGGAAGAGCACCGACTTGTACGCGACGACGGCGGCGATGCCGGCCAGGCCGTAGTAGAACGCGATCTGGAGTCCGATGGCGGAGACGGCGTCCCTGAGGATCTGTTGGAGGGAGCCGGCGGCCGCGGCGGCCGCGAACATCAGCAGGGTGGCGCCGCCGACGGCGACGATCGCGACCCACGGGGTGTTCCAGCGGCGGTGTACGGAGCCGAGCGGGGCCGGCAGGGTCCGGTCGCGGCCCATCGCGAAGAGTGAGCGGGTGACCTGGAGGAGGGTGGTCTCCAGGGTGGCGACGGTGGACAGCAGGACGGCCACGACGAGGAGTTTGCCGCCGACGCCGGGCCAGACCTCCTGGCCGATGACGGCGAGGACGTTGGGTCCGGCGGTACGGATCTCCTCCGCGGTCAGCAGCACGTTCACGACGACGGTGACGGCCACGAAGAGGAGGAAGACGAAGCCGACGCCGACGAGTGCGGCGAGTCCGGCGGTGCGGCGGCTGTTCCGGGTCTCCTCGCTGAGGTTGCTGGTGACGTCCCAGCCCCAGTAGTAGAACGCGGCGATCAGCGCGCCGGCGGCGAAGCCCTGCGGTCCGTCGAACTGGCCGAGGCCGAACCAGGACCAGTCGAAGGCGGTGGCCCGGCCCCGGTGGGCCAGGGCGGCCAGGATGAAGCCGACGAGGATCAGCATCTCGACCCCCGACATGATCAGTTGGGCCCGGACGGTGAGGCGGGCGCCGCCGAGGACGACGAGCAGCATCATCAGGAACCAGCCGGCGCCGACGGCGGCGGCGAGCGGGGTGCTGTCGGCGAGGTCCGGGTCGATCAGGGCGAGGGTGAGGGAACCGGCGGGCAGTGAACCGGCCACCATGAAGACGGTGGCGGCGAAGACCAGCGCCCAGCCGGAGAGGAACCCGAGGAAGGGGTGGAGGGTGCGGCCCACCCAGGAGTAGCCGGCTCCGGCGTTGACGTCGATCCGTCCGAGGCGGGCGTAGGCGAGGACGATGCCGAACATGGGTATCGCGCAGAAGAGCAGGGCGGCGGGCCCGGCGTAACCGACGGCACCGAAGAGCACGGCGGTGGTCGCGGCCATCGAGTAGGCGGGGGCGCTGCCGGCGACGGCCATCACGATCGTGTCGAAGGTGCCGAGGACATTGGGCTGGAGCCCTCTGTTCGTGATGGTGCGCATGGCGGGGTCCTCGGGGCGCGGGGGGTGAGGCAGGGCTAAGTCGCCCGTCCGCCGGGCCGGTTCGCGACGGCGGCGGGCGCGGATCCAGGTGAGATCGAGCGCATCGTAGTCGCCCGGGTGGCTTCCGGTAACGGCGGTGGGGAGGGTTCCGTTCCGTGACCGCCGGTAAGTCCTCCCATACGCCCCCGGGGGAAGGTTTATCGCAGGTCGGGACCGGCGATCGCGCGGGCCGCGCGGACCTCCTGACGGAGCGGTTCCAGGACTCCGCTCTCGTCTCCGTCGAGCTCCGTGCGGACCTCCACGAGGGTGTCCGTGCCGCGCAGTCCGTCGGCGAGTTCGCGCAACTCGCGCTCCACGGCGGTGACCTCCGCCGGATCGGGGGGAGGGGCACCGTGGTTGACCCGGATCCGGGCCGCCGTCGTCGCGTCCACGATCCGCTCGACCGCGACGACGAGCGGCCACCAGGCGGCGGCGCGGGTGCCGGTGGGCGGCGGTTCGGTCAGGGCGCGCTGGAACTCGGAGCGGACGGTGGACAGATCGCGGTAGAGCTTCCGCCGGGCCCGCAGCCGGCCGCCCTGGTCCCCGGGGTCTCCCCCGGCTCCGGTGAAGGCGCGGGCCACATAGGCGGCGGTGTCGGCGACGGCGTCCGCGAGCCGGTCCCCGATCCGGGCGTGCCAGGACTCGGGCCAGAGCAGATAGCCGGCGATCAGCGCGATGCCGCAGCCGATCAGCGAGTCGTAGAGGCGGGGCATGACCAGCTGGAAACCCTGCTGGTTGAGGGTGTCGGAGAGCAGCAGGATCACCGGGGTGATGGCCGCGGTCTGGAAGGCGTACCCCTTCGCGGAGAACGCCGGGATGAGGGCGGCGAGCACGCACATCACGGGCACGTCCCACCAGCCGCGGGGGACCTGGGAGAGGACCAGGGCGGCGAGGAGGAGACCGGCGGCGGTGCCGAAGGCGCGGAGCACGGCCCGGGAGAAGACCGAGCCGAAGTCGGGCTTCATGACGAAGGTGACGGTGAGCGCCACCCAGTACGAGCGGGGTACGGCGATCAGCGAGACGAGTGCCTGCGCGAGCCCGATGCACAGGGCGAGGCGCAGTCCGTACCGCCAGGAGGCCTCGGAGAACAGGACGGCGCGGGTCGTCCGGCGGACGCGGACCCGGAGTGCGGCGGGGCGGCCGAGCCGGTCGTCCACGTTGGCCGGGTCGGGCTCGGCCTTGTGGACGACGGCCGCCGCGTACCGCAGGGCGTGGTCCACGGCCTTCTCGGCGGGCCGCTCGGGGGTCGGCAGGTCCAGGACGGGGGTCCCGGTGCGGCCCTCGTCGACGGCGTCGGCGAGTTCCCGTACGGCGGCGGGGATGGTGGCGGACAGGGGGCCGTAGAGCTGGGCCCTGAGCTGGGCGGCGGGGGCGGCCTCGACGAGCGGGACGACGACGTTCAGCTGGGCGAGCAGCCGGACCAGGGAGGGCGCGCGGCCGTGCTGCCGGGCGCGGCGGGCCAGGATCAGGTCGTAGGACTGGTTGAGGGAGGCGGTGACGGCCTGCCGTTTCTCGTCGTACGCGGAGGTGCCGGTGGCCTCGTACAGCTCGGCGACGGAGCGGTAGGTCGCGGCGACGGCCGAGCGCTCGGGGGCGGCGCGGCGCAGCGGCCAGCCGAGGAGGGTGAGGAGGAGGACGAAGAGCCCGCCGAGGGTGAGCAGGACGGGCGCCTTCCACCAGGGGTCGGGCATCGGGAGCCCGGCGCCGACGACGGCGTTGAGCAGCAGCAGGAGCCCGGAGACGGAGGCGACGGCCCCGATCGAGGAGATCATCCCGGAGACGAGCGCGACGAGGGTGAGCACGGCGACGGCGACCCAGCCGTGCCCGAAGACGAGGGTTCCGAGGGTGACCCCGACGGCCCCGAAGAGCTGCGGCACGGCGATGTTGAAGACCCGCATCCGGTAGGCGTCGGCGGTGTCGCCGATGACTCCGGAGAGCGCCCCCATGGACACGAGCGCCCCGTAGGCGGGCTGCCCGGCGGCCAGGCCCACGGCGAGCGGAGCGGACAGCGCGACCGAGGCCCGTCCGACGGCGGCCCAGGGCACGGGCACGGGGGCCGGCCGCAGCCCGGCGGTGAGCCAGGCGGGAGGGGCGAGCAGCGTGGACCGGGGTCGTGCCATGCGCCCAACGTACTGGGCCCGCCCGCCCCTGTTGCGGGCGCGACCCGGTGGCGGCACCGCACCGGGTCGCGCACCGTCGGGGCCCGGGGCGTGCCGGGGCCGCGACGGAGGGACCCGAGGGGCTGCCGTCGTCA
Organism: Streptomyces sp. NPDC017246; assembly: GCF_044331325.1. Lineage (NCBI taxonomy): Bacteria > Bacillati > Actinomycetota > Actinomycetes > Kitasatosporales > Streptomycetaceae > Streptomyces > Streptomyces sp. NPDC017246. The sequence continues at coordinate 453,518 of NZ_JBIRMW010000002.1, forward strand.
GTTGCGGTAGGACTCGACCTCGGCGGCCGGGCGGAGGGCGGCCGTGTCCGGGTCCTCGCCGAATTCCGATTTCGCCCGGCGCTGGCGCAGCAGGTCCCAGCACTGGTCCAGGCGGACCTCAAGGTCCGCCAGGCGGGACCGTTCCTCGGGGAGCAGGCCGCCCGTGCGCCGGCGCAGGGCGCGTTCCTCCTCGACGAGGGCGCCGATGTCGTCCAGGATCTCCTCGTTCTCCATGTCCTCCAGCGTCTCCGATCAGCGCGGGCCGCGCAGGTCGAGATCGGCGAGGACGGCCCGGTGGTCGGAGCCGGCGATGTCGAGGAAGCGGACGCCGCGGACGCTGAAGTCGCTGACCAGGACGTGGTCGATCTGGACGTACGGGGGGAGGGGGCCCTCCATCGGCCAGGTGGGGGTGCGGCTGGCGTCGGCCTGCCGGGAGGCGTCCTGGAGCCGGCCCGCGTCGAGGATCGCGCGGAAGGCCGCGTGGTCCTGGGAGGCGTTGAAGTCGCCGGCGATAAGGGTGGGGCCCTGGGAGCGGGCGGCGAAGTCCTCGATCCGGCCGAGTTCCCGTTTCCACAGGTGGACCTGGCCCGGCAGGGGCGGGAGCGGGTGCGCCAGCTGGAGCCGTACCGGCACGCCCGCGATGTCCGCCGTGGCGCCCGGCATGCCCATGGCCGCCGGGATCTCCCGCCAGTCGCGCAGCGGGTAGGCGCTGAGCAGGATCGAGCCGACGGAGCCCTCGCCCTCGACGGAGGCGTAGTGGGGGAGGTCCGCGGCGAAGGTCTTCGTGAGGGTGTCCCGGCAGGCGCGGTCGCATTCGGAGACGAAGACGAGCCCGGGGTGCTCCCGTCGGACCAGTTCGGTCAACGCCCCTGTTCCCTGGCCGAATTCGACGTTCGCGGCCATGACCCTCACCCGTGCCAGGGGCAGCCCGTAGGGGATGGCGGCCTGGGGCATGTACGGCACGGAGCTCCAGGCGGTGGCGCCGAGCACGAGGACGGCCGCGAAGACCGTTCCCCGCCGCCGGGCCGCGGCGGCGAGGAGCACGGCGAGGCCCGCGGGGACCGTCAGCCAGGGGAGGAGGGAGAGCAGTTGGGGGACCGGGGTGACCGCGTCCGTGTCGAGGACCCGGCAGGCCGTGACCAGGGCGGGTACGACCAGGAGCAACCCTCCGGCCCAGGCCGTGACGCGGTGCCTGGGCCGGAGGGGCGGCTCGGGGGTCGGTGGTGCGGGGCTGCTGCTCATGGGCTCTGCGGTCAGGACTCGGTCCACTCGGTCAGTGTCGCAGGGCCTGTGCGATCTCTGCCTTCGTGTCGCCGGAGAGCGTCCGATTGCTGCGTGCCGTACCGGACTTGGACTCGCCGGGCGGGACTCCGTCGATGCTGAGGACGACCGTGTCGAGGAAGTTCCCCTCGGTGTCCCGGAAGGTGACCATGATCGTGTAGTCGGCGTTCTGGTCCTTCGGGTTGGTCGCCGTGATCTCGGCGACCGTGCGGTCTCCGTCGGTGCTCGTCGGTCCGGCGGTGACGTCGCCCGTGGCGTTCACCCCGTCCTTGACCTGGTTCATCTTCTCCTCCGCCGCCGAGGCCACGGCGGCGGTCGCGGTGGAGATGATGCCGCCCGCCGTCTCCTTGGCGGCGTCGCACCCGGTGAGCGTGAGGGTGGCGGTGGCGGTGAGGCCAAGGGCGATCGCGGGGACGCGTCTCATCGGCCCGCCCTCAGAAGGTGTTGTCCGGGCCGTACGCCTTGTCCGTGGCCAGCGCCCAGATCACGAAGATCGAGACGGCCATGGAGAAGAGCGCCCACCACGGCTGGTACGGCAGGAAGAGGAACTGGAACAGGATGTTCAGGGACGCCAGCGCGATACCGGCGACCCGGCCCCATCCCATGCCCTTGAGGATGCCGAAACCGGCGACGACGAGGATGACGCCGAGGATCAGATGGATCCAGCCCCAGGTGGTGAGGTTGAACTTGAAGACGTAGTCGCCGACACGGGTGTAGACGTCGTCCTCGGCGATGCCGGCGATGCCCTGGAAGATATCCAGGAAGCCGGTGACCAGCATGAGGACGCCGGCGAAGAGGGTGCCGCCGGAAGCCCAGGCGCCGGCGGCGCTCGGCTTGCGGGTGGGTGCGCTGTTCTGGCTCATGGCCCCATCGTCGGAGCATTTGTCCGTTTTCGAACCTTCAGATGGGCCGAACGAGTGAACGGAGATAGGTCTCCAGTACGGCGTCGAACTCCTCGGGCCGTTCCAGGTTGGGCAGATGCGCGGCCCGTTCGACGACGGCGAGCGTGGAGTGCGGGAGCAGGGCGTGCATGTCCTCGGCGTCGGCGACCGGGGTGTAGGTGTCGTCCCGGCCGACCACGACGAGCGCGGGGCACGGCACGGTGGTGAGCGTCTCCCGGTGGTCGGGGCGCTCGGCGCGGCCGCGCAGGGCGGCCGCGGCGCCGGCCGGGTCGGTGGCGCACATCATGCGGTGGACGTGCGGGGCGGCATGGGTGTTGTACGGGGCGACCATCCGGTCCAGCACCTCGTCGGCGTACTCCCGCACGGCGGCGGCGCCGCCGGCGAGGAACCGGTCCGCCATGGCGTTGCGGGCGGCCTTTCCCCCGTCGGTCTCGGCGGCGGGGAAGGTGTCGGCGAGGACGAGGCCCCGGACGCGTCCGGGGTGGCGGCGGTAGAGCTCCATGGCGATCTGGCCGCCCATGGAGAGGCCGGCGAGGACGCACTCCTCGATGTCCAGCGCGTCGAGGAGGTCGACGAGGTCCTCGGCGAAGTCGCCGAGGCCGGTGCGGCGCGGCCCGGCGTCGGGGCCGGCGGCGTCGCGCGGGGTGCCGAGGGGTGTCCTGCCGTAGCCGCGCAGGTCCGGGGCGATCACCCGGTGGGTGCGGGAGAACCGGTCGATCTGGGGCTGCCACATGGTGTGGTCGAAGGGGTGGCCATGGACGAGGAGGAGGGCGGGGCCCGTGCCCCTGTCCTCGTAGTGGATCCCGGTGGTGGGGGTGTCGATTACGGGCATGTCCGCAGGCTAGGCAGACCCAACTGCTCGGTGCAATAAGATCTTTGCTCTCGGTGCAATCGAGCCGGACCGCTCACGGTCCGGGCGGAACGGCATGGAGCGGACGGACGGGGGCGGGCATGGAGGAGTACCGGAGGATCGCCGACCGGGTCGAGGCGGCCGTACGGGACGGGCGCCTGCGCCCCGGCGACCGGCTGCCGCCGCAGCGCGTCTTCGCCCGCCGCCACGCGATCGCGAACTCGACGGCGATCCGTGTGTACGGGGAGCTCGCGCGCCGGGGCCTCGTCGTCGGGGAGGTCGGGCGCGGCACCTTCGTCCGGGCGGCGCCCCCGCTGCCCGGGCCCGCGCTCGCCGAGGCGACCGGGGTCGCCCCCGTCGACCTCCAGCTCAACTACCCCGTCTTCGAGGGGCAGCCGGAACTGATGGCGCGGGCGCTCGCGGCCCTCGCCCGGCCCGACGTGCTGGCCGAGGCCGTCTCCCGGCCCGCCGCCGCGACCGGCACCCCGGAGGCCCGCGACGCGGCGGTGACCGTCCTCGCCCGGCCCGGCTGGGCGCCCGCCCCCGAGAGCGTCCTCTTCGCCGGGAACGGCCGGCAGGCCATCGCCGCCGCGCTCTCCTCCCTCGTCCCGCCCGGCGGCCGACTGGGCGTCGAGGCCCTCACGTATCCCCTGGTCAAAGCGGTGGCCGAGCGGCTCGGCATCCGGCTCGTACCGCTCGCCCTCGATGCCGAGGGGGTTCGGCCCGAGGTGCTCGCGGCGGCCCACCGGGCGGCGCCGCTGGCCGCCGTCTACCTCCAGCCGACCCTGCACAACCCGCTCTCCTCGACCGCGGGGGAGGAGCGCCGGGCCGCACTCGCCGAGCTCCTGCGCGGCCTGGACCTGACGGCCGTCGAGGACACCACCTGGGCCTTCCTCGTACCGGACGCGCCCGCCCCGCTCGCCGCGCACGCCCCCGAGCGGGTCGTCCTCGTCGACAGCCTCTCCAAGCGGCTCGCCCCCGGTCTGACCGTCGGCTACCTCGTGGTGCCGGGACGGCTGCGCACGGCCGTGGCGGAGGCCCTGCGCTCCGGCGCCTGGACGGCGGGCGGCCTCGCGCTCGCCGCCGCCACCCGGTGGACCGGGGACGGCACGGTCGCCGAGGCGGTCGCGGCCAAGCGGGCGGACACGGCGGCCCGGCACGCCCTGGTCCGGCGACGGCTCGCCGGGCACGTCCTGCGGACCTCCCCGTACGCGTACTACTGCTGGTGGGAGCTGCCCGCGCCCTGGCGGGCGGAGACCTTCACGGCCGCCGCCGCCGAACGGGCGGGCGTGGCGGTCACTCCGGGCAGCGCCTTCGCGGTGGGTACGGGCACGGCCCCGGACGCGATCCGCGTCGGGCTCGCCTCACCCCCGCGTGCGGTGCTCGACGAGGCCCTGTCCCGGCTCGCGGCCCTCGCGGCGGACGGGCCGGAGGGGTGCGGCGGGGCGGAGGGGCGCGGCGGGGCGGCCCGGACCGAGGGGCGCGGCGGGGCCTGAAACGCGCGGTGCCCCGCCCGGGAGGGGCGGGGCACCGGTCAGTGGTCCGGGGTACGGGCCCGTACGGCCGGGCGGCGGTACGGGGATCAGGCGGCGATTCCGCGGCGGCGGAACAGCGCCAGGGCGACACCGGCCGCGCCCGCGCCCGCCAGGGCGGCGCCGCCCGCGAAGGCGAGGGTGCGGTCGGCGGCGACCGGCTCGGCGGCGACCGGCTCCGCACCGGCGGCGACGGAGCCCTTGGGCACGACGGAGGTCTGCGGGGCGGTGGCCGCACGCTCCCCGGTCTGCGTCGCGTGCTGCGCGGTGGTGCCGGTGCCGGTGCCGGTGCCCGTACCCGTGCCGGAGCCCGTGTTCGTCTCCGAGCCGGTGGCGCAGCCCTTCGGGACCGCCGGGAAGCTCAGGCCGGCCCACGGGATCGGGCCGCTGTGCACGCGCATCTGGAGCGTGGGCAGCGCGGGGGCCGGGTCGAGCAGGCCCTTGATGCGGGCGCCGCCGTAGAGGGCGGTGTCGTGGGAGCGGTCGAGGACCGCGATGACCTTGCCGTTCTGGGTGAGCTTGGCGACGGGGCCCTTGGGGCTGTTCGTCAGGGCCATGGACACGCCCTCGAAGGGCGCGGCGGCGTACCGGGTCACCGAGCAGCCGTCGCGGACCTCGCTGAAGTCGCCGCCGCCCGGCTGGGGGTTGCGCCACGAGGTGAGGGTGCCGTCGGTCTCCAGGGTGACGAAGACGGTGCCGAACTGGTCGCCCGCGCCGCTGCCGTCCGCCTTCAGGCGGCCCGTGAGCTTGCCCTGGGGGGAGTGGAGGTCGGCGAGGTAGACGCCGTCGCTCTTGCGGTAGAGCTCGGCGTAGCCGCCGTCGGCGAGGGGGCGGCGGACGCGTACTCCCTCACCGCGGTGCTCCTCGCGGGCGCCGCACTCACCCTGGCCGCCTGCCCGGTGGCCGCACTCTCCGGAAGGAACGATCAGCCATGACCACCCGGCCGACCACCACCACCGTCGAGACCCCCGCCGCCGACCAGCGGGTCATCACCAACCCCGGCACCCTCCACGACCCCACCCCCTTCGGCTACAGCCACGCCGTCTCCGCGCCCGGCGAGCTCGTCTTCATCGGCGGCCAGTACGCCTCCGACGCCACCGGCGCCCCCGTCCCCGGCGACTTCGCCGCCCAGGTCGAGCTCTCCCTCACCCGCCTGCGGCTCGCCCTCGAAGGCGTCGGCCTCGGCCTGCGCAACGCGTCCGTCTCGGCTCGTACGTCGTCGACCACGACATGGCCAGGCTGGAGGTCCTCGGCAAGGCCCTGCACGCCCACTTCGGCGAGCGGCTGCCCGCCCAGACCCTCAGCGGGGTCGCGGCGCTCGCCCTGCCGGGAATGCTCTTCGAGATCGACGCGGTCGCGGTGCGGCCCGCCGCCTGATCCACCGCCCGTCGCCACCGTCCGCCCGGCCCGCCGCCTGATCCACTTGCGGGGCGCCGGGCGCGGGTGTGCCCTGGAGGGTGCGGGAAGCAGCAGGGGGGCGAGAGACGAAGGAGCTCCTGCCATGGCCGCACACGCAGCGATACCCGTCCGGCGCCCGTTCAGCACACACGGCTTGGCGACCCCGATCATCCTCGGGGTCCTGTACGGCCTCTACGCGGCCACCGTCGCACGCCAGGGAGGACCCACGACCCTCGGACAGCTGTGGCTCGGGCTGATCTCGGCCGTGGTGCTCGCCGGCGGGATCTACGTCCTCCGGCGCTACGGCCGCGCCCTCCCCCGCGAACTGCGGGCCCTCGCCTGGGGCTCCCTGACGGGCATCGCCGTCGGCTTCCTCTTCAGCCTGTCCGGCGCCAGCATCCTGTCGTCGAGCGGACTCGGACTCGCCTTCGGCGGACTCAACTGCGCCGCCGCCTACTACATCTTCTACACCCACGAGGACGCCGCCGGACGGCCCGCGCCGTACTGACCGCCCCCGCCCCGACGCTTCCCGCCGGCGCGGCGGCGCCGGTGGTAGGCGACCGCCACGGCGGTCAGCAGCACCGGCCAGGCCAGGAGCGGCGCGTAACAGGCGACCAGCAGGGCGTCCTGCGCCGGAGTGGCGGGGATGCCGGGGCCCAGGCCCGCGTACGAGGCGTACACGCCCCACGCGACGAGCCCGCACAGTCCGGCCGCTCCGGCCAGGGCCGCGCCCGTCGCGGCGGCCGGGTTCACCCGGCGCCCGCCCAGGAACGGCATCCACCGGGGGAAGATCTCGCCCCAGGCCCGGACGAGCCCCAGGGTGAGGAAGGCGAGCAGTTCGGACACGACGCTCAGGGAGACCACGTACACCGACTCCCCCACGCCCATCGCGCCGAGCTCGGCGTCCTGCGTGACCGGGAGACCGGCGACGAGCGCGAGGCGCCACAGCCCCGACGGGAGGGTGACCAGCGGAACGGCGTGAGCGGCCAGGACGGCCCAACGGGGCACGTCGGGAAGAGCCTTGATTCTCGTCATGCGTCCCAGCGTCCCGCCGGCACGGGGCCCGGACGTCGCCCCGGCGGCCGGTCCGCCTCCGCCGGACGGGGGAGACGGGATCCTCCCCGGGCAGGTCATGACGGTGCTGATGTACTCGTACCTCCGTCGGCATGATCATCGGTCACTGGGGTGGTCGGCGGCGCTCGTGGTGGTCTTCGGCGCGATCACCATGCGGCTCTGCAACCGCAAGTGATCAGGTGCTCCGCGGGGTGGTCTGCTGGACGGCCCAGCGGTTGCCGTCCGGGTCGGCGAAGTAGACGAAGGAGCCCCAGGGCTGGTCGTCGATGCCGCTGACCTCGACCCCGCGGGCCGTGAGCTCGCGGTGCGCTTCCTCGATGTCCGTGACCACGACCTGCATGTTGTCCAGGGAACCCGGGGCCATCTTCGTGATCCCCTTGCCGAAGGCGATCGAGCAGGCCGAGCCCGGCGGGGTCATCTGGACGAAGCGGATGTCCTCGCCGACCGGGATGTCGTGGTCGGCGTGGAAGCCCACGCGCTCGTAGAAGGCCTTGGCCCGGTCGATGTCGGTGACGGGCACGCCGATCAGTTCGAGTCTGATGTCCATGAGGGCATCATGCGACGGGCGCCGGGCGGACGCACGGCGTGCGCCGCCTCGCGGTTGACCTTCCCCCGCGGGGAAGGCCCAGCATCGGCCGTGCCGGGCGGAACGCCCGGAACAGGGAGGAGAATCGAGCCGTGCGCGACGAAGAGCCCATGCCCACGCCCGTGTCCGGGCCGATGCTGACCATCGGGGACTTCGCCCGTGCCTCAAGGCTCTCCGCCAAAGTGCTGCGCCGCTACGACGAGCTCGGCCTGCTGCCGCCCGCCCGCGTCGACCCGTTCACCGGCTACCGCTACTACGCCGCGGAACAGCTCGAACGGGCCCGGCTGATCGCCTGGCTGCGGCGGATCGGCATGCCGCTCGCCGAGGTGGGGCGGGTCTGCGCGCTGTACGGGCCGGACGCGGCGGGCGCGGCCCGCGCGATCCGCGGCTACTGGGCGCGGGTCGAGTCGGAGACCGAGGCGCGGCGAGACCTGGCGGCCTCCCTGGTGGACCGGCTGAAGGGACCCACCGAGATGAGCGAAGAGATGACCGACGAGACGAGCACGGGGACGGCCGCGGGGGCGGACACCGGGACGGCCGCGCGGACGGACGCCGGGGCGGACGCCGGGGCGGACGCAGAGACGGACGCCGGACCGGCCGCAGGTGCCGCCGGGCCGCCCGTCTTCGTCCTGCGGACCGCCCTCCGCCTCGACCGCGGCCTGGTCCGCGACGCCCAGCAGGACGCGGCACACGCGGGCCCGCACCTGCTGGCGGTCGCCGACGGGTACGGCCCCGAGGGCGAGCGGGCCGCGCTGGCCGCGGTCGGCGCGCTGGAGGCCGCACCGCCGCCCGCGCCATCGGCGCGCGCCGGCGACGTGCTCAACGCCCTGGAGGACGCGGTGCGCACGGCCGACGGCGCGGTCTCCGGCCTGGCCGAGTCGGGCACGACACTGACCGCGGCTGTGTGGACGGGCGGCCGCCTCGCTCTCGCGCACGTGGGCGACTCGCGGGCGTATCTGCTGCGGGACGGCGTGCTCGTACGCCTCACCCGTGACCACACGGTCGTCCAGGCCCTCGTCGACGCGGGCGAACTGGACCCGGCCGAGGCGGCGGAACGTCCCGACCGGGCCCTGCTCCTGAAGGCTCTGGACGGCGGGGACGTGCCGCCCGAGCCGGAGCTGGGAGTGCACGAGACACGGCCCGGCGACCGCTATCTGCTGTGCACGGACGGGCTTTCCGCGGTCGCGCCGGCCGAGGACATCCACCGCGCGCTCGCCGCGGCCGTCGGCCCTGACGACGCGGCCGAGGCCCTGGTCGCGCTGGCCCTGGACCGGGGCGGTCCGGACAACGTGGCGTGCGTGGTGGCGGACGTGGTGCCCGTCTGAGGACGCCCGCTCCCGCGACCGGCCCACATCCCCGGGGGACGACAGGCCCTAGGGGGCCGGCCGGTCGTCCGCCGCCTCGCCCCGTACGACCACCACCGGGCAGGACGCGTGCTGGGTGACGTGCGAGGAGACCGAGCCGATGACCGCCGCCTTGAAGCCGCTGTAGCCGCGGTCGCCGACGACGAGGAGGCTCGCGCCCTTCGCCGCGTCGAGGAGGGCCTGCGTGGCGTTGCCGCCGACGACCGTACGAATGACGGCGGCGGCCTCCCGCGGGTCGAGGACCTGCTCGATCGACTCGTCGAGGATCTGCTTCGCGAGCCGCTCGGGGTCGAACTCCGGTGGTACGCCCGGCATGAGCGTCGCCCATGAGGCCGGGTACTCCCAGCCGATCACCGTCTGCAGGGAGTCCCCGGTCAGGGCGGCCTGTCCGGCCGCCCACTTCAGTGCCCTCAGGGACGGCTCCGATCCGTCCACGCCCACCACGATCCTGCCGGCCATCGCCGACCTCCGTTCGTTGTCGGGAACCCTCCCCCACAACGTAACAAACGGATCAATCCAGTCGCAGATCGGCCAATTGGCGCTCGAACGGGACGACCTCGTCGTCCTCCGCCCGTCGGGCCGGCCGGGTCGCGACCGTGTCCGCGAACTCGTTCCCCGCCCGGGTGATCCGGGAGGGCAGCCCGTCCGTGTAGTCGTCGCCGCCCGAGCCCCAGTCCTCCGAGGCCGCGTAGACGGCGGTGGGGACGACGAGGGCCCGCAGATAGGCGAAGAGCGGCCGCAGGGCGTGGTCCAGGACGAGCGAATGACGGGCGGTGCCGCCGGTCGCCCCGATCAGGACCGGGGTGCCGGTCAGCGCGGCCGGGTCGATCAGGTCGAAGAACGACTTGAACAGACCGCTGTACGAGGCCGTGAAGACCGGGGTCACCGCGATGACCCCGTCGGCGCCGGTCACCGCGTCGATCGCCTCCTGGAGCCGCCCGGAGGGGAAGCCGGTGACGAGGTTGTTCGCGATGTCGACGGCCAGGTCGCGCAGTTCGACGACCTGGACGTCGACGGCGTACTCCTGCTCGGCCAGCCGGTACCGCGCGGCTCGCAGGAGCCGGTCGGTGAGCAGCCGGGTGGAGGAGGGGGAGCTGAGGCCGGCGGAGACGGCGACCAGCTTCAGGGTCCGCATGGCTTACGACTCCTTCTGGGTACGGGTCTTGAGGACGGCGGGGTGGAGCGGCGCGGTGTCCGGGACACCGGCCGGGCGCAGGTTGGCGAACTCCTTGCGCAGCACCGGCACGACCTCCTCACCGAGGATGTCGAGCTGCTCCAGGACCGTCTTGAGGGGCAGTCCCGCGTGGTCGACGAGGAACAGCTGGCGCTGGTAGTCGCCCACGTAGTCGCGGAAGGACAGGGTGCGCTCGATGACCTCCTGCGGCGAGCCGACGGTCAGCGGGGTCTCGCGGGAGAACTCCTCAAGCGACGGGCCGTGGCCGTAGACCGGCGCGTTGTCGAAGTACGGGCGGAACTCCCGTATCGCGTCCTGGGAGTTCTTGCGCATGAACACCTGGCCGCCGAGGCCGACGATCGCCTGCTCGGGGGTGCCGTGGCCGTAGTGGGCGTACCGCTGGCGGTAGAGGCGGACCATCTTCTCGGTGTGCTGCTTGGGCCAGAAGATGTGGTTCGCGAAGAAGCCGTCACCGTAGTAGGCGGCCTGCTCGGCGATCTCGGCGGAGCGGATGGAGCCGTGCCAGACGAACGGCGGGACGCCGTCGAGCGGGCGCGGGGTGGAGGTGAAGCCCTGGAGGGCGGAGCGGAACTTTCCCTCCCAGTCGACCACGTCCTCCCTCCACAGCTTGTGGAGGAGCGCGTAGTGCTCGATGGCGAGCGGGATGCCCTGCCGGATGTCCTGGCCGAACCACGGGTAGACGGGGCCGGTGTTGCCGCGGCCCATCATCAGGTCCACGCGGCCGTCGGCGAGGTGCTGGAGGGTCGCGTAGTCCTCGGCGATCTTCACCGGGTCGTTGGTGGTGATCAGCGTGGTGGACGTGGAGAGGATCAGGTCCTCCGTGCGGGCGGCGATGTGCCCGAGGAGGGTGGTGGGGGAGGAGGGCACGAACGGCGGGTTGTGGTGTTCTCCGGTCGCGAAGACGTCCAGCCCGACTTCCTCGGCCTTGAGCGCGATGGCGACGGTGTTCTTGATCCGCTCGTGCTCGGTGGGGGTGCGGCCGGTGGTGGGGTCGGTCGTCACGTCGCCGACGGTGAAGATCCCGAACTGCATCGTGCTCACCTCTCGCGTTCTGCCTGGTGCCTCGCGGCTAGTGGTTGAAGCTTAAACTATCCCGCTCAACGGTGCCAACCCTCCTTCTATTCCGGCCCGTACCGAGGCCGCCCCGGCCCGTACCCTGGAGGGCGTGACCGATCTGGAGAGCTGGAAAGAGCGCGGCGTGATGCTCCGCGTCTTCGTGTACGTCTTCGCGACGCACGCGTTCGCCGGCTTCGTCTGGATCCTCTTCTACGTCGGACAGCACGCCCAGAAGTAGGCGCCCCGTGCGGGCGCCGAGTGGGGCCCGCCACGTACCGCCGGAAAACGGCCCTCACGTAGAGTCGCCGACGTGAACGGTGCGATAGCGGTCGTCGGAATCGGCGCGGACGGCTGGGACGGGCTCCCCGAGAGCTCCCGCCGCGTCCTGCGCACCGCCGACGTCCTGATCGGCGCCCCCCGCCAGCTCGGCCTGCTGCCCGGTGACGACTGCCCCGGCGAACGGATCCCCTGGCCCTCCCCGCTCCGCCCCGCCGTCCCCGGACTGCTCGCCGCCCACCGGGACCGGACGATCGCCGTCCTCGCCAGCGGCGACCCCTCCTTCTACGGCATCGGCCGCACCCTCGCCGAGACCATCGGCGCCGACCGCCTCCGGATCCACCCGCACCCGTCCTCCGTGTCGTACGCCTGCGCCCGGCTCGGCTGGCCCCTGGAAGCTGTCGAGACCGTCTCCCTCGTCGCCAGGCCGCTCGCCGCGCTCTCCGCCGCCCTCCACCCGGGGCGCCGGCTCCTCGTCCTCGGCGAAGGCCCCGAGACCCCCGCCCGGGTCGCGGCCCTCCTCCGGGACACCGGCTGGGGCGGCACCCGCGTCCGGGTCCTCGAACAGCTCGGCGGGCCCCACGAGCGGCTCCTCGACGGGGCCGCCGCCGACTGGCCGCACGAGCGGACCGACGCCCTGCACGTCCTCGCCCTCGACTGCGTACGCGACCCGGACACCCTCCGGCTCGGCGCGACACCCGGTCTGCCGGACGAGGCGTACGAGCACGACGGACAGCTCACCAAGCGGTACGTCCGCGCCGCCACGCTCGCCGCCCTCGCCCCCGCGCCCGGCGAACTCCTCTGGGACATCGGCGGCGGCTCCGGCTCCATCGGCATCGAATGGATGCGCACCCACCGCTCCTGCCGGGCGACCGCCGTCGAGAAGTCGCCGGAACGGGCGTCCCGGATCGAGCGGAACGCCGACGCCCTCGGCGTCCCCGGTCTCCGCGTGGTCACCGGGCCCGCCCCGGCGGCCCTCACCGGCCTGGAGACCCCCGACGCGATCTTCATCGGCGGCGGCCTCACCGCCCCCGGCCTCCTCGACGCCTGCTGGGACGCGCTGCCCGCCGGCGGCCGGCTCGTCGCCAACACCGTGACGCTGGAATCCGAGGCGCTGCTCGCCGACCGCTACCGCCGCCACGGCGGCGAACTGATCCGGCTCGCCGTCGCCGCCGCCGTCCCCGTCGGCGGCTTCACCGGTTGGCGCCAGGCGATGCCGGTGACCCAGTGGTCCGTAACGAAAGGTTCTGAAGAGGGATGACCGTCTACTTCATCGGCGCGGGCCCCGGCGCCGCCGACCTGATCACCGTGCGCGGTGCGCGGACGCTCGCGAAGTGCGGGGTCTGCCTGTACGCCGGCTCCCTCGTCCCCACCGAACTGCTCGCCGAGTGCCCGCCCGGGGCGAGGCTCGTCGACACGGCGCGGATGGACCTGGACCAGATCGTCGCCGAGATCGCCGCCGCCCACGAGGCCGGGCAGGACGTGGCCCGTCTGCACTCGGGCGACCCGTCGGTGTTCAGCGCGATGGCCGAGCAGATGCGACGCCTGGACGCGGCGGGCATCCCGTACGAGGTCGTCCCCGGCGTCCCGGCCTTCGCCGCCGCCGCTGCCGCCCTGAAGCGGGAGCTGACCGTCCCCACGGTCGGCCAGACGGTGATCCTCACCCGCGTCGCCCAGCAGGCCACGCCCATGCCCGAGGGCGAGGACCTGGCCACCCTGGGCCGCAGCGGCGCGCTGCTCGTCCTCCACCTGGCCGCCCGTTACGCGGACCGGGTCGTCGCCGAACTCGTCCCCCACTACGGCGTGGACTGCCCGGCCGCCGTCGTCGCCATGGCCAGCCGCCCCGACGAGATCGTGCTGCGGGGCACCCTCCAGGACATCGCGGCACAGCTGAAGGAGGCCGGCATCACGAAGACCGCCGTCATCCTGGTCGGCCGCACGCTGGCCGCATCGGAATTCCGCGACAGCCACTTGTACGACCCGGCGCGCGACCGCCACGACTGCTGACCGCGCGCTTCTTCCGCCTTCCGCCCACCACCGCCCCGGCACGCGCGGCGTCCGTCACGTGCGGCGTCCGAAACGCGCCCGGGCCGGACACCCTCGGGTGTCCGGCCCCGGCACGGCTCTCAGGCGTTCGGCCGCTTGCCGTGATTGGCGTTCTTCTTCTTGCGGGCGCGCCTCTTGTTGCCTCGCTTCGCCATGGGACTCCCTCTCGCTCCGGGGGGTATGTGCTGGTAAGCCTAGATTCGGGCCCCGGGGGTCGCATGTCGGCCGCCGGCGCCCGTGCGGTCTCATGGAGGGGTGACTGTCTACGACGTGGCCCGGGCGCTGCCGGGTATCGAGGAACTGCGCGACCACAGCCGGGGGCTCGCGATGGTGGAGGCCGTACTGAGCCCGGTGTGGGAGAGCAGGTACTACTCCTTCGACGCCCACTGGTCGGAGAGCGAGCAGCTGGCGTCGATGAAGGACGGCTCGGGCGGCGAGTACACGATCGTCCTCTCGCCGGCGGGGGCGTTCGCGCGGGTCTTCGACCACGAGTCGCCGATGAGCCCCTTCGGGGCGCTCGCGGACGGGCAGACCTGGCCCGGCGTCCTCGACGGGGTCCCGGAGGCGTTCCGGGAGTACCTGACGGAGCCCGCGTTCACCGACGAGGACGGGGTCCACGTGACCACCGCCTGCCTGTGGCGCGAGCCCGCGGACACCGCCTGGCACACGGGCCCGGTCGCGTTCACGGACCTGGAGGACCGGGAGGACCCGGACGGCTCCGGGCGCCTGCTCCACCTGCTGACCGACCGCACGGCGGAGGCGTACGCGGAGTTCGCCGAGGACTACTACGAGCGGCCGGTCGACATCGAGGCGGTACGCCACCTGCTCGCCCTGCGCCCCCTGACGGCGGAGATCGTCGCCGCCCTCAACCCGCAGGTGACGCTCGCGGACCTCGCCGAGGACGTGCGGGAGATCGGCTACCCGACGGCCTGACCGGGACGGGAGCGGCGACCCGGGCGCGGCTACGCGCCCGGACCCGCCGTCTCCGACCGGCCCACCACCGTCCCCGCCCGGTCGACGCAGATCACGTCCACCGCCACCGGCGCGCCCCGCAGGACCGCGAGGGCCTCGTCGCGGGCGCGGGTGGCGACCAGCGTGCCCAGGGGGACGTTCGCCGCCTCGCAGAGGCGGAGGGCGGCCAGGCCCGTGTTCGCCTGGGTGATCTCCGCCGCCAGGGACTCCGGGGCGCCTCCCGTGCGGGCCAGCTCGGCCAGGAAGGACTTGTCGACCTGGGAACGGGCCGAGTGGAGGTCCAGATGGCCCGCGGCCAGCTTGGAGAGCTTCGCGAAGCCGCCGCAGATCGTCAGGCGGTCGACCGGATGGCGGCGGATGTACTTGAGGACCGCGCCCGCGAAGTCGCCCATGTCGAGGAGCGCGATCTCCGGCAGGTCGTAGAGGGTCGACACCGTCCGCTCGGACGTGGAGCCGGTGCAGCCCGCCACATGGGTGAGACCGCCCGCCCGGGCCACGTCCACGCCCCGGCGGATCGAGTCGATCCACGCCGAGCAGGAGTAGGGGACGACGACCCCCGTCGTGCCGAGGATCGACAGGCCGCCCAGGATGCCGATCCGGGGGTTCCAGGTGGAGCGGGCGATCTCGGCGCCGTTGTCGACGGAGACGGTGATCTCGACGTCGCCGGCGCCGCCGTGCCGGGCCGCCACCCGCGCCACGTGCTCCCGCATCAGCTGCCGGGGCACCGGGTTGATCGCCGGCTCGCCGACCTCCAGGGGCAGACCGGGCAGGGTCACCGTACCGACGCCCTCGCCCGCCCGGAACACCACGCCCGAGCCGGCCGGCAGCAGCCGTACGGTCGACCGGATCACCGCGCCGTGCGTGACGTCGGGGTCGTCGCCGGCGTCCTTGGTGACGGCCGCCATGGCCGTACGCCCGGTGAGCTCCTCCGCCGTCAGGGCGAAGGACGGCGTCTGCCCCTTCGGCAGCGTGATGGTCACCGGGTCCGGGAAATCGCCGGTGAGGAGCGCCGTGTACGCGGCCGTCGTGGCCGCCGTCGCGCACGCGCCCGTCGTCCAGCCCGGGCGGAGACCGGTGTGCTTGAGTTGGGCCTCACGCCCGCCGCCTGAAGTCACGAAGAGGCTCCTGTGCACATACTCATTCTCGGGGGGACCACCGAGGCCCGCGCCCTCGCGGGCCTGCTGCACGGCGAGGTCCGGGTCACCAGCTCCCTCGCGGGGCGGGTGACGAGTCCCCGGCTCCCCGAGGGCGAGGTCCGGATCGGCGGGTTCGGCGGCGTCGACGGGCTCGTGGAGTGGATCGGCGGGCACGCCGTGGACGCGGTCATCGACGCCACGCATCCCTTCGCCGAGCGGATCAGCTTCAACGCGGCCCGGGCGGCCGCCACCGCCCATGTTCCCCTGCTGGCGCTGCGCCGCCCCGGCTGGGTCCCGGTGGAGGGCGACGACTGGCGCTCCGTGGCGTCCCTGGAGGAGGCGGCGGGCGCCCTGGACGGCCTCGGCGAGCGGGTGTTCCTGACGACGGGCCGGATGGGCCTGGCGGCCTTCGCGGACCGCCCGGAGTGGTTCCTGGTCCGCTCGGTGGACGCCCCGGACGCCCCGATGCCGGCCCGCACCGAGATCCTCCTCGACCGGGGCCCCTTCACCCCGGACGGCGAGCGGGACATCCTGGCCCGCCACCGGATCGACGTCGTGGTCACGAAGGACAGCGGAGGCGCCGCCACCGCCCCGAAACTGACCGCGGCCCGCGAGGCGGGCCTCCCGGTCGTCGTGGTCCGCCGCCCCCCGGTCCCGGAGGGCGTACCGGTGGCGTCGACTCCGGAGGAGGCGGCGGCGTGGGTGCGGTCGCGCCTCGTGCGAGGAGCGACAGGGCGTCTTTGAACAGCGTCCGCCACGGCGTCCGCCACGGCGACCGCCACGGCGGGGTGACGGTGGCCGCGGGGAACGGGGGCGGTGCCGCGACCGGGGCCGTGGCCCCGGTCGCCCTCGCTCACCCGTAGCGGCGCGGTGTCCAGGTGATCGTGCGGCCGTCGGCCCGTTCGACCGCCCTCGTCTGGGAGGAGCCGACGAGGAGCAGGGTCCGCATGTCGACCTCGGAGGGCTCCAGGGTCTTCAGGGTCACCACCCGCACCGACTGCTCGGGGCCGCCCACGTCACGGGCGACGACCACCGGGGTCTCGGGGGAACGCAGTTCGAGCAGGAGGTCGCGGGCGGCGGCCACCTGGTGGGTGCGGGACTTCGACCCCGGGTTGTAGAGGGCGAGCACCAGGTCGGCGGTGGCCGCGGCGCGCAGCCGGGCCTCGATGACGTCCCAGGGCTTGAGCCGGTCGGAGAGCGAGATCGTCGCGTAGTCGTGGCCGAGGGGGGCGCCCGCGGCCGCGGCGGCCGCGTTCGCGGCGGTCACCCCGGGGAGGACCCGTACGGGGACGTCCGTGTACTCCGGTTCGCAGGCGACCTCCAGGACGGCCGTGGCCATCGCGAAGACGCCCGGGTCGCCGCCGGAGACGACCGCGACCCTGTGGCCGCGGCGGGCCAGGTCGAGGGCGAACTCCGCGCGCTCGGACTCCACCTTGTTGTCCGAGCCGTGCCGGATCTGCCCGGGACGCAGCACCGGTACCCGGTCCAGGTAGGTGGTGTAGCCGACGAGGACGTCGGCGTTGACGAGCGCGCCGCGCGACTCGGGGGTCAGCCAGGGCGCCCCGGCCGGGCCGGTGCCGACGACGACGACCTCGCCCCGCTCCCGTACGGCCGGTTCGCGGTCGACACGGGAGGGGAGCACGGCGACGGAGAAGTACGGGACGGACCCGGGGTCCACGTCCACGAGGTCGCCGGTCCGCTCGCCCGCCATGAAGGCGCGCTCCACGTACCGGGCGTCGTCGAGCCGGCCGGCCCGCTCCAGCGCCCGCTTCACGGTGGGGAAGGTACGGCCGAGCTTCATCACGACCGCCGAGTCGGTGCCCGCGAGGCGGGCCGTCAGCTCGTCCTCCGGCAGGGTGCCGGGGATGATCGTGAGGACCTCCTCCGCCTCGCAGAGCGGCTCGCCGAGCCGGGCCGCCGCGGCGGACACCGAGGTGACGCCGGGGATGACGGTGGTGTCGTAGCGGTCCGCGAGCCGCTTGTGCATGTGCTGGTACGAGCCGTAGAACAGCGGGTCGCCCTCGGCGAGGACGGCGACCGTGCGGCCCGCGTCGAGGTGCGCGGCGAGGCGGGCCGAGGCCTCCTCGTAGAAGTCGTTCAGGGCGCCGCGGTAGCCGCCGGGGTGGTCCGTGGTCTCCACCGTGAGCGGGTACATCAGCCGCTCCTCGATGTGGTCCTCGCGAAGGTGCTCGGCGGCGATCGAGCGCGCGATGGACCGGCCGTGGCGGGCCGAGTGGTACGCGATCACGTCGGCGGCGGCGATGGCCTTCACCGCGGCCACCGTCATCAGGTTCGGGTCGCCGGGGCCGAGCCCGACGCCGTACAGCTTGCCGGTCACTTCTGAATCTCCGCTTCGTGAGCGATCGCGTTGATCGCGGCTGCCGTCATGGCGCTGCCGCCGCGCCGGCCCCGTACGACGAGGTAGTCGAGGCCGAGGTCCTGGGCGGCCAGGGCGTCCTTGGACTCGGCGGCGCCGATGAAGCCGACCGGTATGCCGAGGACGGCGGCGGGCTTCCCGGCCCCGTTCGCGACCATCTGCAGGAGGTGGAAGAGGGCGGTGGGCGCGTTGCCGATGGCGACGACGGAGCCTTCGAGGCGGTCCCGCCACAGTTCGAGGGCGGCGGCGGAGCGGGTGGTGCCCAGCTCGGCGGCGAGGCCCGGCACGGACGGGTCGGAGAGCGTGCAGATCACCTCGTTGTCGGCGGGCAGCCGGCGGCGGGTGACCCCGCTCGCGACCATCTGCGCGTCGCAGAGGACCGGCGCGCCGGCGCGGAGCGCGGCGCGGGCGTTCGTGACGACCCGCGGCGACCAGGCGATGTCGCGTACGAGGTCGGTCATGCCGCAGGCGTGGATCATCCGGACCGCCACCTGGGCGACGTCGGCGGGCAGGCCCGCCAGATCCGCCTCGGCGCGGATCGTGGCAAAGGACTGGCGGTAGATCTCCGCGCCGTCCTTCTCGTAGTCGAACATCCTGTTGCTCTCGCTCATCTCGTCGTGCGGGCCGTGGTCACGGCTTCGGTCAGGGCGGTACGGGGGGTGGGGACGCCGTCCACCAGGTAGTCGCCGTCGGCGGTGGCGAGGACGTCGGTCCAGTCGCCGTGCGGGTGTCCGCAGCGGCGCTCGCACCCGGAGAAGTGCACGGGGAGGCCGGGCGCCCCTCTGCGCGCGTTGTCTCCGGGGGCGGCGTCGGCGCGGACGTCGGCGAGGGACTTGGCACAGCCGGGCCGCCCGGTGCAGGCGGTGACACCGGCCCAGGGGGAGTCGGGGCGGGTGACGAGTCCGGCCGCGTCGAGCGCGGGCAGCCGGTCGGCGCCGGCTCCGGCCACGACGACCCCGCGCCAGGGCGTGAGCCGGACCTCGTCGGCGGGGAGCAGCGCCCGGAGCTGGGCGGTGGTGAGACGGCCGAGCGGGGCGAGGACGGAGAGGGCGGCGGGCCCGAGGACGCCGGGGGAGAGGGGAGGGCCCTGGGGGAGTTCCGGTGCGGGTACGGGCACCGCCGTCACTCCCGACTCCGCCACGTCCACCGCGTACCCCTCCGGGAGTTCCCGGACCCGCCAGGCCCCGGTTCCGGCCTTCCGCGCCGTGGTCAGGAACCCGCCCGCGACCGCCAGGGCCGCGCCGGGAGCGTCGGAGCCCGCGAGCCGGACGGCCCGGCCGCCGACGTGCAGTTCGGCCTCTCCCCCGCCCACTGCGACCAAGGTCACATCCCCGCCGAGCCCGGCGACATCACCGCGTCCGTCGTCGAGGACGAAGAGGAATCGGCCGGAAAGCGCCGCCGCCCAGGGCGCGGAGCGCAGGTGGGTGTCCAGCTCGCGGGCCCACAACTGCACGTCGGCGGCGCCGAGTCCGTCGAGCCCGGAGGCCGGGGAGGCGACGATGTTGCGGACGCGTTCGTGGGTGGGGGAGGGCAGCAGGCCCGCCTCGTCGAGGAGCGCCGCCAGCTCGGCCCCGCAGCTCTCGGCGAGGCCGCGCAGCTCGGCGTTGCCGCGCGAGGTGATGCTGAGCCGTCCGTCGCCCAGGGTCTCCGCGGCGTGCGCCAGGGTCTCGACCTGACGAGACGTCAAGCGTCCTCCGGGCAGGCGGAGTCGGGCGAGGTGGCCGTCGTCGGCGGAGTGCAGGCGCAGCGCCCCGGGGCACGCGTCGCCGCGGTCCCGTATGCGAGGTTCACCCGGTTCGGGCGTCGGGGGCGGGGTGGGCGGCATGGCGGCGAGCATACCGACGGGGAACCGGCCGACCACCGGGTGTGATCCGGCCGACTCCCCGGCTCCTCCCGGCCCGCCGACCGCACGATCTACTATGCAGACGGCATGGGGTCCCAGGACCCCGGGGAGGAAGCCCGGTGAGAATCCGGCGCGGTCCCGCCACTGTGAGCCCGTACCGGACGTGCCTCGGCACGAACCGGAACGGGTGAGTCAGGAACTCCCGCCAATCCACACGACCACCCGGGGCGCGGACAACCCCGAGGAAGGCCTGCGCTCGCCATGCTTCTGCTGCTGTCGCACTCCGACACCGACCTGCTCAGCGCCCGCGCGGCCGGCGGCCCGGTGGAGTACCGCTTCGCCAACCCCGCCCGTCTCCCCCTCACCGAGCTGACCGGCCTGCTGGCCGACGCCGAGCTCGTCGT
Source organism: Streptomyces sp. NPDC017246 (assembly GCF_044331325.1). Taxonomy (NCBI): domain Bacteria; kingdom Bacillati; phylum Actinomycetota; class Actinomycetes; order Kitasatosporales; family Streptomycetaceae; genus Streptomyces; species Streptomyces sp. NPDC017246. Next base: position 473,810 of record NZ_JBIRMW010000002.1, read on the forward strand.
CGTCCGCCTCCTCGGCGGCCTCCGTTCCTGGGAGGAGGGCCTCGACGCGGTCCGCGCCGCCGGCAAGCCGGTGGTCGTCCTCAGCGGCGAACAGGCCCCCGACGCACAGCTGATGGAGGCGTCCACCGTCCCCGTCGGCGTCGCCACCGAGGCGCACGCCTACCTCGCGCACGGCGGCCCCGGGAACCTGGAGCAGCTCGCCCGCTTCCTCTCCGACACCGTGCTGCTCACCGGCCACGGCTTCGAGTCCCCGGCCGCCGCCCCCACCTGGGGCCCGCTGGAGCGCACCGCCCGCACGACCACCGGCCCGACCGTCGCCGTGCTCTACTACCGCGCCCACCACATGAGCGGGAACACCGGCTTCGTCGACACCCTCTGCTCGGCGATCGAGGACACCGGCGCGCAGGCGCTCCCGCTGTACGTGGCATCCCTGCGCGCCCCCGAACCGGAGCTGCTCGACCGGCTCCGTACCGCCGACGCGATCGTCACCACCGTCCTCGCCGCGGGCGGCACCAAGCCCGCGGAGGCGCAGGCCGGCGGCGACGAGGAGGCCTGGGACGCGGGTGCGCTCGCCGCGCTCGACGTGCCCATCCTCCAGGCGCTCTGCCTGACCGGCTCGCGCGCCGCCTGGGAGGAGAACGACGAGGGCCTCTCCCCGCTGGACGCCGCCAGCCAGGTCGCGGTGCCCGAGTTCGACGGCCGGCTCATCACCGTCCCGTTCTCCTTCAAGGAGATCGACGAGGACGGGCTGCCCGCGTACGTCGCCGACGCCGAGCGCGCCGCCCGGGTCGCCGGCATCGCCGTCCGGCACGCCCGGCTCCGCCACATCCCGAACGCCGAGAAGAAGCTGGCGCTCGTCCTCTCCGCGTACCCGACGAAGCACTCCCGCATCGGCAACGCCGTCGGCCTCGACACCCCCGCCTCCGCCGTCTCCCTGCTGCGGCGCCTCATCGCCGAGGGGTACGACTTCGGCCCGGAGGCCGACCTCCCCGGCCTCGTCTCCGGCGACGGCGACGAGCTGATCTACGCCCTCATCGAGGCCGGCGGCCACGACCAGGACTGGCTGACGGAGGAGCAGCTCGCCCGCAACCCGGTCCGCATCCCGGCCGCCGACTACAAGCGCTGGTACGCGACCCTCCCCGAGGAGCTGCGCACCCACGTCGAGGAGCACTGGGGCCCGGCGCCCGGCGAGATGTTCCTCGACCGGTCCCGCAACCCGGAGGGCGACATCGTCCTCGCCGCGCTGCGCCGCGGGAACCTGCTGATCCTCATCCAGCCGCCGCGCGGCTTCGGCGAGAACCCGATCGCGATCTACCACGACCCCGATCTCCCGCCGTCCCACCACTACCTGGCCGCCTACCGCTGGATCGCCGCCCGCGCCGAGGACGGCGGCTTCGGCGCCGACGCCATGGTCCACCTGGGCAAGCACGGCAACCTGGAGTGGCTGCCCGGCAAGAACGCCGGCCTCTCCGCCGCCTGCGGCCCCGACGCCGCCCTCGGCGACATCCCCCTGATCTACCCGTTCCTCGTCAACGACCCGGGCGAGGGCACGCAGGCCAAGCGGCGCGTGCACGCGACCCTCGTCGACCACCTGGTGCCGCCGATGGCCCGCGCCGACTCGTACGGCGACATCGCGCGCCTGGAGCAACTGCTCGACGAGTACGCGCAGATCTCCTCCATGGACCCGGCGAAGCTGCCCGCGATCCGCGCCCAGATCTGGACGCTGATCCAGGCCGCCAAGCTCGACCACGACCTCGGTCTCCAGCAGCGCCCGGAGGACGACGGCTTCGACGACTTCCTGCTGCACGTCGACGGCTGGCTGTGCGAGGTCAAGGACGCCCAGATCCGTGACGGTCTGCACGTCCTCGGCGGCGCCCCGGAGGGCGAGGCCCGGGTCAACCTGGTCCTCTCCATCCTGCGCGCCCGCCAGATCTGGGGCGGCACGCAGGCGCTGCCCGGTCTCCGCGAGGCCCTCGGCCTCGACGAGTCGGCCGCGACCCGCACCACCGCCGACGAGGCCGAGGCGAAGGCCCGCGAACTCGTCGAGGGCATGGAGGCGGCGGACTGGTCCGTGGCCGCGATCGAGACCGTGGCCGCCGCGTACGGCCCCGAGGTGCACGCCGTCCTGAGGTTCGCCTGCGAGCAGGTCGTGCCGCGGCTGGCCGGCACCACCGACGAACTCACCCACGCCGTCCACGCCCTGAACGGCGGCTTCGTCCCGGCCGGCCCGTCCGGCTCCCCGCTGCGCGGCCTGGTCAACGTCCTGCCGACCGGCCGGAACTTCTACTCGGTCGACCCGAAGGCCGTGCCGTCCCGGCTCGCCTGGGAGACGGGGCAGGCGCTCGCCGACTCCCTCCTGGAGCGCTACCGCACCGACAACGGCGAGTGGCCGACGTCCGTGGGCCTCTCCCTGTGGGGGACCAGCGCCATGCGCACCGCCGGCGACGACGTGGCCGAGGCGCTCGCCCTGCTCGGCGTCCGCCCGCTGTGGGACGAGGCCTCGCGCCGGGTGAACGGCCTGGAGCCGATCCCGCTCGCCGAGCTCGGCCGCCCGCGCGTCGACGTCACCCTGCGCATCTCGGGCTTCTTCCGCGACGCGTTCCCGCACGTCATCGGGCTTCTCGACGACGCCGTGCGCCTGGTCGCCGGCCTTGAGGGCGAGTCGGCCGAGGAGAACTACGTCCGGGCGCACGCGCAGGCCGACCTGGCCGAGCACGGCGACGAGCGGCGCGCCACCACCCGTATCTTCGGCTCCCGGCCGGGCACGTACGGCGCGGGCATCCTCCAGCTGATCGACTCGCGCGACTGGCGGACGGACGCGGACCTCGCCGAGGTGTACACGGTGTGGGGCGGGTACGCGTACGGGCGCGGGCTCGAAGGCCGCCCGGCGCGCGCCGAGATGGAGACGGCGTACAAGCGGATCGCGGTGGCCGCGAAGAACACGGACACCCGCGAGCACGACATCGCCGACTCCGACGACTACTTCCAGTACCACGGCGGCATGGTGGCCACCGTCCGCGCGCTCAAGGGCACGGCCCCCGAGGCGTACATCGGTGACTCGACCCGTCCCGAGACGGTCCGCACCCGCACCCTCGTCGAGGAGACCTCCCGGGTCTTCCGCGCCCGTGTGGTGAACCCGCGCTGGATCGAGGCGATGCGTCGCCACGGCTACAAGGGCGCGTTCGAGCTGGCGGCGACCGTCGACTACCTCTTCGGGTACGACGCCACGACGGGCGTGGTCGCCGACTGGATGTACGACAAGCTGACCCAGGAGTACGTCCTCGACCCGGAGAACCAGGCCTTCCTCAAGGAGGCCAACCCCTGGGCCCTGCACGGCATCGCGGAGCGGCTCCTGGAGGCCGAGTCGCGCGGCATGTGGGAGAAGCCGGACCCGGAGACGCTGGCCGCGCTGCGCCAGGTGTTCCTGGAGACCGAGGGAGACCTCGAAGGCGCCGCGGACTCCTCGGACGAGGACTAACGCGGCACCGGGGCGGGGGCCGGCGCCAGTTCCAGGCGGCGGCCCCGGAAGCCCTCCCTGAGCCGCCGGTCGTGGGTGACCACGATCAGCGTGCCCGGGTACGACACGAGCGCGGCCTCGATCTCCTCCACGAGCGCCGGGGCCAGATGGTTGGTCGGCTCGTCGAGGAGGAGCAGATCGGCCGGCTCGGTGACGAGCCGTGCCAGTTCCAGTTTCCGGCGCTGTCCTGTCGACAGATACCGGACCGGGGTCGTCAGGTCCCCGGCGGAGAAGAGACCGAGGGCGAGCAGTTCGTCCGTGCGGTCTGCTCCGAAGGCCTCGCCCACCGTACGGGGGTCGGTGGGCGAGGTCGTCTCCTGACGGAGCAGTCCGGCCCGGGCGGAGACCTTCACCGAGATCGACGCAAGACCATTTGCAAGACGAGGCGTATCGTCTTGCTTCCTTGAAGGTGCGCCGGGGTGCAGTCTTAGGCGAGACGTGCCGTCTCGTCATGCTTTCCGGACGGGTCAGGCGGAGGCCGTCCGCAGTACCAGCGCGGCTATCGCGAGCAGGGTGATGACCACCACCGGCGCCACCTCGTAGTCCTTCACTCTCAGGTGCGTGATCAGAGCGCCGACGAAGTAGAGGGCCACGCCGATCGCCGCCGCCCCGCCGAGCGCCGGCACGGCGAGCCCCGCGAGCAGGCCGAGCGCGCCCGCCGCCTTCAGGCTCGCCAGCCGCGGCAGCCAGGACTCCGGCACGTCGAGCTTGGTCATGCTGCCGACGATCTGCGGATTGCGGGTGAAGGTCAGGAAGGCGGAGGCGGAGAGCGCGAGGGCGAGCAGTGCCGCGACGACGGCGTAACCGATGAACATGGGGGTGCTCCAATGGTCCGACAGGATCAATCGTTGAACGGTATCAACGATTTCTCTCGTTCCACAATAGGGCCGCTGCTACGGTGGATGGCATGGCAGCTCAACCGACCGACCGCCTCGGCTTCCTCCTCTCCTTCCGCGGGGAGCTCACCGGCGCGCGCATCCGCGCCGCCCTGGGCGTCGTCGGGTTGCACCCGAGGAACGCGATGACGCTGATGCGGCTCGCCCCCGGAGCCATGAGCCAGCGGGACCTGGCCACCGCTATGGAGGTCGACCCCAGCCAACTGGTCGCGATCCTCAACGAGTTGGAGTCGGAAGGGCTCGCCGAGCGGCGCCGCGACCCGGCCGACCGGCGCCGCCACATCGTGGAGATCACGGAGGCCGGCGCGACCGCCCTGGAGCGGATCGACACAGCGGTGAGCGCGGCCGAGCGCGAGCTCTTCGGCGACCTCACCGAGGCCGAACAGGCCCTTCTGCGCGGTCTGCTGGACCGGGTGACGGTGGACGCCGCCGGCCACGACTGCGCCGCCGGATGAACCGGCCAGGACGCGGCACCGAAGGTGCGCGCGACCGATGAGTTCCGGTGGGGCCGGGGGTCTACCCCTTGAACGGCCCACCACCGAGGAGATCACCATGGTCGAGACCGACACCCGGACGCTGGACACCACCGGCGCGACCCTGCGCTACGACGTGCGCCCCGGCACCGGAGCCGAGGGGCGTCCCCTGCTGCTGATCGGCTCCCCCATGGACGCCACCGGTTTCACCACGCTCGCCTCCCACTTCGCCGACCGGACCGTCGTGACCTACGACCCGCGCGGGGTGTCCCGCAGCGAGCGCACCGACGGCGCGGCGGAGTCGCTCCCCGAGGAGCACGCCGACGACCTGGCCCGGCTGATCGAGGCGCTCGGCGCCGGCCCCGTGGACGTCTTCGCGAGCAGCGGCGGCGCCGTCAACGCCCTCGCCCTGGTGGCCCGGCGCGGCGACCTGGTCCACACCCTCGTCGCGCACGAGCCCCCGACGGCCCAGGTAGTCCCGGACCGGGAGGCTGCCCTCGCGGTCTGCGCGGACGTCCACGCGACCTATCTGCGGGAGGGCTGGGGGCCCGGGATGGCGAAGTTCATCGCGGTGACCAGCCGGAAGGGCCCCTTCCCGGCGGACTGGGCCGAGGAGCCCGCCCCTTCCCCGGCCGCGTTCGGCCTGCCCACCGAGGACGACGGCTCGCGCGGCGACCCGCTGCTCGGCCAGAACATGCGCGGTTGCACCTCCTACCGCCCCGACTTCACCGCGCTGCGTGCCGCGCCGACCCGGATCGTCGTCGCCGCGGGGAAGGAGTCCGAGGACACCTTCGCCGCCCGCGCGGCGGTCGCGGTCGCCGAGGGTCTCGGCACCCCGCTCGCCGTCTTCCCGAGCCACCACGGCGGCTTCCTGGGCGGCGAGTTCGGCCAGCACGGCGCCCCGGCGGAGTTCGCCGAGGCGCTGCGCGCCGTCCTGGAGGACGGCCGGGGCTGACGCCGGACGGTCAGTTCTTCGCGGCGACGGCGGAGACGTACGGCGAGGCCGTCGACGTACCGGAGAGCTTGCCGTACCCCGAGCTGTTCCGCAGGGTCTCCCTTGTCGTGTACGTCGGGAGGGTCGAGGTGATGTCGACGCCCGGGGCCGAAACGGCGTTCTGCGCACCGAAGTTGGTGAAGGAGGCGGGGTTGCCGCTCTGGTCGGCCGCGTTGACGACCAGGACCGGGGTGTCGACCTCGTAGGGCTGGAGCGCGGTGGAGTCGTTGCCCGCCGCGGCGACCACGACCGCGCCGTTGGCGTTGGCGACGGAGATGGCCTCGTTGAGGACGCCGCCCTTGAGGAGGCGGGCCATCAGGCCGGACTCGCCGAGCGAGAGGTTGATGACGTCGGCGCCGTTCCGGGCCGCCCAGACGATGCCCTTGGTGATGGCGGCGTCGTTGCCGCTGCCGTCCGCGCCGAGCACCCGGACCGGCATGATCCTGGCCCCGCCCGCGCCGCCGGCGACCCCGATGCCGTTGTCGGTGTGGGCGGCGGCGATGCCGGAGACGTGGGTGCCGTGGCCGTTCATGTCCTTGGGGTCGGCGTCGTTGTCGACGACGGCGATGACGGTGTCCTCGCCCCTGGTGGTCTTCCAGGCGTCCGGCAGCTTCAGCGCGTCGATGGCCCACTGCTGACCGCGCATCGGGTCGGGCTTGTCGTCGTCGCTGCCGCAGCCGGCGGCGAAGAGGGTGAGGGCGGTGAGGGTGGCGGTGGTGGGCCGACGGCGCATGAATATCTCCCCATTCCTGTGCATTTGGCCCAGTCAACAGGCGGCGGGAGGAGTTCGCATCCCACCGAGAAGTCGAGTTGTTCTAGCGAAGTGCGAACAACTTGTTCTATCCTGATGCGAACAAGGGAGGTTTCATGAACCGCGCCACGCCCCGACTCCGCGCCCTCGCCGCGCTCCCGTTCGTCCTCACGCTCGCCACCTGCCTGGTGCTGCTCGCCCTCTGGGAGGACCGGATCCCCGACACCCTCGCCACCCACTTCGGCGGCGACGGAACCCGCGCCGACGGCTACACCGGCCGCACCGCGTTCCTCGTCATCGGCATCGGCCTGCTCCTCGGGCTCGGCACCGGCTGGACGGTCCTCGTCCGCCGTACCGCCCTGTGGGGTGCCTGGGCGACCGCCGGATTCGCCGGCACGCTCCTCGCCCTCCTCGTACGCGACAACCTGGACGCCGTCGACCCGGCCCGGGTCGTCTCGCCGCTCACCAACCTGTTGCTCGGCGCGGCGATCGCCGCCGCCCTCGCCCTCGTGGGGTGGGGACTGACCCGGCTCGTCCCCGAGGACGAGCCGGCCGGGCAGCCCGGCACGGCCGACGGCCCCCGCCTCACGCTCGGCGCGAGCGAGGTCGCCGGCTGGTCCCGCGCCACCGCCTCCCGGCCGCTGACCGTCCTCTCGGCCCTCGCCCTCGCCGCCGTCCCCCTCGGCCTGCTCCTCGCCCCCTGGCCGGGCTCCCTGCTCGCCCTGCTCGGCTTGGCCGTCGGGGTGCCGGGACTGGCCCTCGCCCGGGTCAGGGTCACCGTCGACCGGCGCGGTGTCACCGTCCGTCCCGCGCTGCTCTCCCGCCCCCGCGTCCGGGTCCCGCTCGACGAGGTCGCGGGCGCGAGCGTCCGGCAGCTCGACACCGCCGCCGTGCTCGCCGACTTCGGCGGCTGGGGCTACCGGGTCAGGGCCCACCGGACGGGCCTCGTGCTGCACAGCGGCGAAGCCCTCGTCGTACGGCGCGACAGCGGGCGCGAGTTCGCGGTCACCGTCCCCGACGCGCGGACCGCGGCCGCCCTTCTCAACACGCTCGCCGAGCGGCATGGGAAGGTCTGACCGTGCTCTTCCGTGTCGACCCGGCCTCCGCCGTGCCCCTCGGCGACCAGATCGCCGCCTGTGTCCGGGGCGCCCTCGCCGACGGCTCCGCCGCGCCGGGCGAACGCCTCCCGGCCGCCAGGGAACTCGCCGACTCCCTCGGCGTCAACGTCCACACCGTCCTCCGCGGCTACCAGCGGCTGCGCGAGGAGGGCCTGATCGAACTCCGCCGGGGCCGGGGCGCCCTGATCGTCCCCGGCGCCACCGCCCCCGACCGCGCCCGCCTGGTCTCCCGGCTCCGGGAGGCGGCGGCGGACGCCCGCGAGCTCGGCCTGACGGACGAGGAGTTCGTGGAGCTGGCCAGGACGAGCCTGGGCTGAGAGCCGGGACCGGCCGGGCTCACGTACCGCCGAGAACCGGATCAGCCCGGCTCGCGTACGGCCGAGAGCCGGATCAGCCCAGCTCGCGTACGGGGGCGCCCGCCAGGAACGCCTCGATGTCCTCGACCGCCTGCCCGAAGTACCGCCCGTAGTTCCCCTCCGTCACATAGCCGAGGTGCGGCAGCGCGAGCACGTTCGGCAGGGACCGCAGCGGGTCGTCCACGGGCAGCGGCTCGGTCTCGTAGACATCGAGGCCCGCCCCCGCGATCCACCCCTCGCGCAGCGCCCGCAGCAGCGCCGCGCCGTCGACGAGACCCGCCCGCGAGGTGTTGACGAGGTACGCGTGGGGCCGCATCGCCCGCAGCTCGTGCTCCGCGACCAGACCCCGGGTCCGGTCCGACAGCACTATGTGGAGCGAGACGAAGTCGCTGTCCGCGAGCAGTTCCCGCTTGTCCTTCGCGAGCCGTACGCCGTGCTCGGCCGCCCGCTCCTCCGTCAGGTTCGGGCTCCAGGCGAGGACGTCCATGCCGAAGGCGAGGCCGATCCGGGCCACCTTGGCGCCGATCTTGCCGAGACCGACGAGCCCCAGGGTCCGCCCGGCCAGGTCGGCGCCCACGGTGGACTGCCAGGGCCCGCCCTCCCGGAGGGCCCGCGCCTCGGCCGGTACATGGCGGGCGAGGCCGAGGAGGAGCGCCCAGGTGAGCTCGGTGGGCGGCTCGGAACTGCTGGCGGTGCCGCAGACGGTGACACCGCGCGCGCGTGCGGCGGCCACGTCGACGGAGGCGTTGCGCATCCCGGAGGTGATCAGCAGGCGGAGCCGGGGGAGCCGGGCCAGGAGGCCGGCGTCGACGGGGGTCCGCTCCCGCATGACGACGAGGATCTCGCAGTCCTCGACGGCGGCGACGAGCGCGTCGGGGTCGGTGAGGTGCTCGCGCAGGACGCGTACGTCGACGCGGTCGGCGAGCGGGCTCCAGTCGGCGGAGGTCAGGGCGACGCCCTGGTAGTCGTCGAGGACGGCGCAGCGCAGCTTCATGACGGCATGATCGCGCACGGCCCGATGTCCTGCCCAGAGCGGCGGGCGGTGCCGAGGGTGGGGCAGCCGGTGGCGGGGTCACCCCCGTCCGGGGCGCCAGGAAGGCCCGCGGCGCCGCCCGACTCCCCCCGTCCGGGCTCAGACGACCGGTGTACGGGTGAAGGAGCGGCGGTACGACCGGGGCGGGACGCCCCGTCGGCGGACGAACTGGGCGCGCAGCACCGCCGCGCTTCCGAAGCCGACCGCGCGGGCGATCTCCTCGACCGGGAGGTCCGTGGTCTCCAGGAGCTCTTCGGCCCGGCCGAGCCGCAGCGAGAGCAGCCAGGCGTGCGGGGTGGTTCCCGTGGAGGCGGCGAAACGGCGCGCGAAGGAGCGCCGGCTCATCAGCGCCCGGCGGGCCAACTCGGCTACGGGCAGCGGTTCGTGGAGGTTTTCCCGGGCCCAGGCGAGGACGTCGGTGAGCCGCTCGTCCCGGCTGTCCTCGGGTATGGGCGTCGCGAGGTACTGGGCCTGGCCGCCGTCGCGGTGGGAGGGGAGCACCAGGTCCCGGGCGATGGCGTTGGCCGTGGTGGCCCCGTACTCCCGGCGCAGCAGGTGCAGGCACAGGTCGAAGCCGGCGGCGGCGCCCGCGCCCGTGACGATGGGGCCCTGGTCGACGTAGAGGGCGTCGGGTTCGACGGTGACCTCCGGGTGGCGTTCGGCCAGGAGTCCGGCGAACCGCCAGTGGGTGGTGGCGCGCCGCCCGTCGAGCAGCCCGGCCGCGGCGAGTGCGAACGCGCCGACGCAGTGGGCCGCGACGAGCGCCCCGCGGGCGTGCGCGGCGGCCAGCGCGTCGAGCACGGCGGGCCCCGGCGGTGTGCGGAACTCCGCCCAGGGCAGGGCGATCACCAGGTCGGCCGAGGCCAGCCGGTCCAGTCCGTGCTCGACCACGAGGGGCAGTCCGACGTCGGTGCGGACGTTGCCCGGCCGGTCGGTGCAGAGGGCGAAGTCGAAGAGGGGCAGCCCTCCGCCGCGCGCGTCGAACACCTCGGAGACGATGCCGGCGCCGAGCATGCCGACCCGGTGCGGGGCATAGGCGGCGACGGTGACGAAGGGCGGCATGGGGGCGAGTCTGGCACGGGGGCCGCGGGGGCGAGGTCCACGGCATCCACGACCGCCGGGGCAGCGGTGTCCGCGCCGTTCGCGACGACCGCCGTGGCGGCGGTGGCGGCCGTGCCCCCGATGGGTGCCGTCTCCGCCCCACCGGGATGGCACGATTCCCGCGATCAGTGGCAGCACGGCCACTCGTGAGGATCCCCGCCGCGCAGAAGACTTGGGGGCATGACACACCACGACGACGCACCGAGCGCCCGCACCGCCACCTACACGATCCTGACCACCGGCTACACGCTCTCCACGGGCCCCGGTGTCGCCGCCACCGTCTCCTACGTGCGGGACGGCGACCGGCATGTGATCGTGGACCCCGGCATGGTGGCGAGCCGTGACCGGATCCTCGGCCCGCTCGCCGAACTGGGCCTCGGCCCCGACGACATCACCGACGTGGTGCTCAGCCACCACCATCCGGACAACACCATGAACGTCGGTCTCTTCGGCCGGGCCCGGGTCCACGACCACAAGGCGATCTACGAGAACGACCAGTGGACCGACCGCGACGCCGAGGGCCACGAGCTGGCCCCGTCCCTGCGGCTGATCCGTACGCCCGGCCACAGCCCCGAGGACATCACGCTCCTCGCGGGCACCGAGGCGGGCGTCGTCGCCTTCGTCGGCGACCTCTGGTGGCGGCCGAACGGCCCGGTGGAGGACCCGGTGGCCCCGGACCACACCGTCCTGAAGGACTCGCGTCTCCGTGTCCTCGCCACGGCCGACGTGATCGTCCCGGGCCACGGCCCGGCGTTCCCGGCGGACGACACGGCGCCGCTCTAGCGGGGACGGGTACGAGGGTGTCCCGGCCCGGGTACGGGGGTCCCGGGCCGGGACACGGAGCCGAGGGCCGGGAAGAGGGGCGGGAGGGGGGCCGGGGCGAGAGCCCGGTCGAGGGCCGGGAGGGGCGCCTGCCGGACAGATGGCCGCCGGAGGACCGCCGCGGGCGGGGGGCGCCGCCTAGAATTGACTTCCATGTCGAAGCCTGACGAGCTGCTCGTTGACATTGCCGCCACGGTGGAGTCCGGGCAGAGCAATCAGATGTCCCTGACAGTGGTCGTGGGAGGTGCGGTCCTCACCGGTCGACTGGCCCCGGAAGCCCTGTGGAGACAGCGCGTGTCGGAGGTCCTGACGGACTCGGCCCAGCTGGGTGAGTTCTCCGGCATCTTCAGCCCTTCCGAACGGAAGGACGGGCCACCCACCCACCTGCACTTCCACCTCGCCCGGATCCTCCAGGGCACGGTGGGCATCCCGGAGACCGGAGGGATGTACCGGGTCGCCCTCGCCGACGTCGGCGCCTGGACGGTGGGCGACTTCAGCTACTTCGACCACTGACCCGCCGGGCCGGCCCGGCGCGCGCCCCCGAGCGGCCGGGACCGGCCACAGGGCCGGGAGGGTCGGAAGGAACCCGGAAGGGTCAGAAGCCCAGGAGGTCGGAGGGCGACTCGGGGGCCGGCGCCTGCTCCGCGGCCGTGACCGTGAGGCAGGTGAAGCCGAGCTTCGTCATGGCGCGTACGACCTCACCGACGCTGAAGTCCCGGCGGTCCTGGCGGGTGACGACCTCGCCGACCTGCTTCACGGGGTACTGACGGCGTCCGATGACGACGACGTCGCCGACGGCCGGCTCGGGCTTGACGCCCTTCATCGACTCGATCACGCCGGCTTTGGTGAGTTCGAAGGGGAAGCGGGCGATGACACAGCGCATGGTGACTCCTGCGGAGAAGTGGTCCAGAGGGGGGCCGGCCAGGAAATTCCCGCAGCCGATGGGAGGTACCTGAAGGTACCGAGGGTACCGACAGGTGCAAAGAGCTGAGGCCCGCACCCCAAAGGTGCGGGCCTCAGCTCGTCAGCTCGTGCTACGCGTCAGCGCCTGGTGTCAGGCGGGGACGATGTTCTCGGCGGTCGGGCCCTTCTGGCCCTGCGCGATGTCGAAGCTCACCTTCTGGCCTTCCTGCAGCTCACGGAAGCCGGAGGAGGCGATGTTCGAGTAGTGGGCGAAGACGTCGGGGCCGCCACCGTCCTGCTCGATGAAGCCGAAGCCCTTTTCCGAGTTGAACCACTTCACGGTGCCAGTCGCCATGCCAAATTCTCCTTCGGGGCAGTGCCCGGAGCCCACGCGGTGTGTGCTCCGTCTCGCTGCGATGATCGCCCCGCCCGGAAAAAGCCCGGAAATGAAAAAGGGTGCCCACAGCCGGAAAAACCGGAAGGGCACTCGTACGTTCGGGACCCACAACTGCAACTGATATCGACAGTAGCACGACGGCGCGGAGCGTGCCGGGTGAAGATTTCGCCGGGGGCCATCCCGTGTGTTTACATGACAAATTTTTCACCGGGCGTCGCTTCGAATTTCTCGCGGTGTGATCTCGGAAATCCTCCGCGCGGGGGAGTGGAGGCACGCGGCGCCGGAGGTCGTGATCCACGTCACACGGCCCGGTCGGAGGGGCCACTGCGACACGCCCCGGCGGCGAGGTGGCCCGCCCTCGACCGGCACGCTCAACACCCCTGCTCGCGCCGCCCGTTCCGCCTCTGTTCCGTCTCCGGTGCGGCCACCCGGCCGGCGGGCCCGTCGCGTCCGACGGGTCCTGCCTCGCGTATCGCCGCGCCCTGCGCATCCGCCGGCGGAGCTCCCGTACGGGCCGCCCGGGCGTGTCAGACGGCGGAGGCGGCCTTCTCGACGAGCGCGGCGATCCGGGCCTCGTCGTCGGCGGTGAGCTCCGTCAGGGCGTAGCTCGTCGCCCACATGGCGCCGTCGTCGAGCTGTGCCAGGTCGCTGAAGCCGAGCGTGGCGTACCGGCTCTTGAACTTCTGCGCGCTCTGGAAGAAGCAGACGACCTTGCCGTCCCTGGCGTACGAGGGCATGCCGTACCAGAGCTTCGGCGCGAGGCCGGGCGCGTGCGCCTTGACGATCTCGTGGATCCGCTCGGCGAGGACCCGGTCGGCGTCCGCCATCTCGGCGATCTTCGCGCGCACTTCGGTCTCCCCGTCGGCCTTGGGCGACCGGGAACCGCGGCGCGCGGTCGACTTGAGTTCCTTGGCGCGCTCCTTCATCGCGTCCCGCTCTTCCGAGGTGAAGCCGTCGTACTTCTCGCCGCTCCCGCTCTTCTCGGCGGCCTCGGCATCGGTGCTCTCGACGGACGATCGCGTGCTCGGCATGACGGTGTTCCTCTCACGAAAGCGGATGGGAAGGGCTGCTGCGTACGGATGGGTGAACGGACGTGCCGGGGAATGCCCGGGGAATGTCCGCGGAATGTCCACGGGTCGCGTACGGGATGCGTGCGGCGCCCCCAGCGGGGACCGCGTACGGGCTCAGGAAGCGGCGGTCACGGAAGCGGACTCCCAGGCGAATCCGTCCGGGTCGGTGAAGTCGCCGGTGCCGGCGCCGCCCAGCACGATCCGGTGGGAACCCTCGCCGTCGACGGGGACGCCGACGTCCTTCGCGAGGGCGCGGCGCCCGTACAGGGCGAGCTTGACGGGGCTCTCCCCGGCGGCGAACTCGACGTACTTGCGGCCGAAGCTCTTCGCGACGGTGAGACCGTGCTCGACGTAGAACGTCCTGCTCGCGGCCATGTCCGCGGTTCCCAGCAGGAGCACGAACGCGTCGATGTGGCCGGTGGCCGGGCCGGTGTCCTTCTTCGCCGAGGTCGCGACCTTCCAGACGGTGCCGTCCGGCGCCCGGAAGACGCCGCCGTAGCCCCAGAAGGACTTCGTCGCCGGCTTGAGCGAGGTGGCGCCGGCGGCGAGGGCCGCGTCGACGATGTGCCGGACGTCGGCGGGCTGGGAGACCGTGAGCGAGAGCGAGAATCCGCGGAAGCCGGTGCTCGGCGTGTCCGTGGCCCGCAGGCTCACATGGGCGCCGAGCCCGGAGTCGGTGTAGAAGCGGTCGGCGGCCGGGAGGTCGGCCACCTCAAGGGTGACGGAGGCGATGGAGTTCATGCGCTTCACGCTAGTTGCGGGGCCGCCACCGGTGCTTCTCGATTCCTGACCGGTCGGGTCACCTGCTTCGCCACGCACGACGGCAGCCCGGCCTCCCCGTCCGCGACCTGGCGCCGGTAGACGCTGGGAGGTACGCCGACGAGCTCGGTGAAACGGGTGCTGAAGGTGCCGAGCGAGGAGCAGCCGACCGTGAAGCAGATGTCGGTGACGCTGAGCTCGTCCTGCTGGAGCAGGGCCATGGCGCGCTCGATGCGGCGCGTCATGAGATACGAGTACGGGGCCTCGCCGTACGCCTGCTTGAACTGGCGGCTGAGGTGCCCGGCCGACATGTTGACGCCGCGGGCGAGTGCCTCGACGTCCAGCGGCTGTGCGTACTCCCGGTCGATCCGGTCGCGAACGCGGCGCAACCGCGCCAGATCACTCAGGCGGTGCGCCTCGGTCAGTGCGCTCATCCACGCAGGATGACACATGGGGCCCCTCCTTTCAGCGAAGCTCCTGAAAGCGGACGAGGTTGCCCGCGGGGTCGCGGAAGGCGCAGTCCCGCACGCCGTACGGCTGCTCGGTCGGCTCCTGGACCACCTCGACGTCCCCGGCCTGCACCTTCTCGAAGGTGCCGTCGAGGTCCGGGGTGGCGAGCAGGATCCAGCCGTAGGTGCCCTTGGCCATCATCTCGGCGATGGTGCGCCGCTCGGCCTCGGTGATCCCCGGGTCGGCGCCGGGCGGCGCGAGCAGGATCGACGTACCGGGCTGACCGACGGGCCCGACGGTGATCCACCGGGTCCTGCCCTGCCCGACGTCACTGCGCACCTCGAAGCCGAGGGCGTCGCGGTAGAAGGCGAGGGAGGCGTCGGGGTCGTCGTGCGGGAGCACGGTGGTGTGAATGGTGATGTCCATGCCCACAAGCTAGTTGGGCGCGAGGGGACGCGGCTTCTCGATTCCTGACGGATTTCGGCGAGGGGGAGCGGTCGAATCCCCACGCCGGCCGCCCCCCCCCTCGCCTGTTCGCGGCCTCAGGAAAGGGAGGCGGCGTGACCCGCGGCCGCCGGACGCGGACGCCCGAACGCCACCCGGCCCAGATCGAGCAGGCTCAGGCCGAACATCAGCACGCCCAGCGGAATATGAACGCCCATCACATGGGCGATGCCCAGCACCACTTGAAGCGAGGCGAGGAGCAGGAATCCGGTCGAGTAGAGGATCGGCCGGGCCGAGGCGCCGCCGGGCCGCCACGCCAGGACCGCGGCGAGCACGTACAGCATCGACGCGGCGTACATGCCGCGGGCGCCGGCGCTGTGCAGTGTCTCTCCGTACTGCGCGGACAGCGCGATCCCGGACGTGACCGCCTGGAAGAAGATCGCCACGGTCTGCAGGGCGATCGAGACGCGCACGAACGTCGAGAACCGGCCTCCGCGCCGCTCCGCCGCCGCCGATCCGGCCGCTCCGTCCGCTCCGCCCGCCGATCCCTTCGCCGAACCCGCCATCGGTCCCGCCGTCTCCGCCGTCGTCCGCGTGGCCATGATGATCCCCGTCCTTCCGGTGCCGGTCGCTCTCTCGACAGCCCGACGACACAGCCGACGAGAATGTGAGGCGACATGGCGAAGTCGCGGAGTGACGCGCGTCTCATCGGCCATGGCGCGTGCGGAACGAACGAAGGGGGCCACACCATGAGCAGCCGTACGGAACCCGAACCCGGGCTCACGCCCGTACCCGTCCGACCCGAGGGCGAATACCGGCAGTTGATCAATGTGGCGTACCGGCTGCTCGGCTCCCTCGCGGAGGCGGAGGACGCCGTTCAGGAGGCCTTCGCCCGCTGGTACGCGATGTCCGGCCGGCAGCGGGAGGCCGTCGAGTCACCCGGCGCCTGGCTGACGACGGTGGTCGGCCGCATCTGCCTGGACGTCCTCGGCTCGGCGCGGGCACGGCGCGAGCGCTATGTCGGCGAGTGGGTGCCGGAGCCGTTGCCCGACACCACGGAGTGGCTGAACGGACGGCCCGGGGGCGGCGGGACCGACCCCGCCGACCGGATCGCCCTGGACGAGTCGGTCGACATGGCCTTCCTCGTCGTCCTCGAATCCATGACCCCGGCGGAACGCGTCGCTTTCATCCTGCACGACGTCTTCCGGTACCCCTTCACCGAACTGGCCACGATCGTCGGCCGTACACCCGCGGCCTGCCGCCAGCTCGCCTCGTCGGCCCGCCGCCGGGTCCGCGCGGCCCGCCCCCCGGAGACCCCGACCGGCCTGCAGGCGCGCGTCATCAAGGACTTCAAGCAGGCGTGGGAGGCCCAGGACATCGCCGCGCTCGTCGGCCTCCTCAACCCCGACGCCACGATGATCGCCGACGGCGGCGGCCTGGTCGGCGCGGCGCTCCGCCCGATCACCGGAGCCGGGGAGATCGCCGCCTATGTCGCCGCCATCGGCGACATGGTCCCCGGCATGACGCTCCTGCTGCGCTCGGTCAACGGCCGCCCGGGCCTGGTGGCCCAACGCGACGGCACCACCGTCACGGTGGCGGCCTTCGCCCTGGCGGACGACCGCATCACGCACATCTGGGCCGTACGGAACCCGGAGAAGCTCGCGGCGTGGACCCTGTGACGCCGGGGGTTCGCTGAGGCGGTGGGGTTCGCGGACGTGGTGGGGCCCCGGACGCGGGGGCCTTGGCGCGGGCCCCTGCCGCGGGGCCTTGGCACGGGGCGATTCGTCGCGCTTCTCTCACCCGGTCCCACGGCCCGGCTGATCGCCCGGGTCCTGCGCACCCCGAGTGCCACCCCGGTCTCCGCGGGGCCCTCGACCCGCTCTCCGACCGGGAACGCGAGGTCCTCACCCTTGTGGCCCGGGGCCTCAACAACACGGAGATCGCCGACACGCTGGCCCTGAGCCCCCTCACCGCCAAGACCCACGTCAGCCGCATCATCGGGAAGCTGGGGGTACGCGACCGGGCGCAGCTCGTGATCCTGGCGTACGAGTCGGGGCTCGTGGTCCCGGGAGACGGCGAACCATGAGCCCGCCCTCCCTCCGGTGTCCGCCCCCCCCGGTGTCCACCGACCGGTGTCCACCGACCGGTGTCCACCCCCTGTGTCCACCGACCGGTGGACACAGGGTTCAACCGGTCGAGGCTGCCGGGGGGACAGCCCCGCGGACGAGCATCTGAGGCATGAGAAATCGCCCCGTACGCATGGCCCGTTGGAGCGCCCGACACCCGTGGAGCGCCATCGTCGGGTGGTTCGTGTTCGTCGTTCTGTGCCTCGGCGCCGGAATCGCGGCCGGTACCGACGAAGCGACCACCAAGGACTTCTGGGTCGGGGAGGCGGGCCACGCCGAGTCGATGGCGACCGAGGGCGGCCTCCAGCGCCGGCCCACCGAGCATGTCCTGATCTCCGCGAAGTCCGGTCCCCTCGACCCGGCGGCGGCCGCCGCCGCGGTCCGTGAGCTCACCGACCGGATGACCGGGCTGCCCGAGGTGGACAGCGTGGCTGCCCCGGTCCGCTCCGAGGACGGCGGCACCCTCCGGGTGACCGTGGTCCTGAAGGGCGCCGAGCTGGAGGGCAGGAAGAACGTCGTCCCGCTCCTCGAACAGACGGCGAAGGTGGCGGCCGGCCACCCGGACCTCGTCGTGGAGGAGACCGGATCGCCCGCCATCAGCAAGGGCGTCAACGACCAGCGCGACGACGACCTCGCGCTCTCGGAACGCATCACCCTGCCGGTCACCCTCGTCATCCTGCTGATCGTCTTCGGCTCCGTGGTCATGGCCGGTGTGCCCCTGCTGCTGGCGCTCTCCTCGATCGCCGCCACCATCGGCCTCGCCATGCTGGCCTCCCACGCCCTCCCCGACGCCGGGGTCGGCACCAACATGATCCTGCTCATCGGCCTCGCCGTGGGCGTCGACTACACGCTCTTCTACCTCAAGCGCGAACGCGAGGAACGGGCCCGCGCCGAAGGCCGGCTCAGCCCCGAGGCGCTGGTGGACCTCGCCGCGGCCACGGCCGGCCGGGCCATCGTGGTCTCCGGCCTCGCGGTGATCGTCTCCACCGCGACGCTCTACCTCGCCACGGACGTCATCTTCTCCTCGCTCGCGACCGGCACGATCCTGGTCGTGGCGGTCGCCGTGGCCAGCTCCCTCACCGTGCTTCCCGCGCTGCTGGTGAAGCTCGGCCACCGCACCGAGCGCCGTGCGGCCAAGAAGGACGCGCGGCGGGCGGGCCGGGGCGAGCCGGTCCGTGCGAAGCCGGTGAAGCCGGAGAACGGCAGGGTGTTCACCGCCCTGCTGCGCCCCGCGCGCCGGCAGCCCGCGATCACCCTGTGCGTCTCCGTCCTGCTCATGCTCGGCCTGGCGGCGCCCGTGCTCGGCATGAAGCTCATCGACCCGGGCAAGGACACCTTCTCCCGCGACATCCCGGCCATGCGGGTGTACGACCGGCTGACCGCGAAGTTCCCCGAACTGCTCGTCAAGCACGAGGTCGTCGCCCGCTCCGCCCCCGAACGTGCCCCGCAGGTCGAGCGGGCCCTGCGGGAACTGGGCCGACGGGCCCAGGGAGACCCGCTGTTCGCCCGGAACGCCGAGCCGGCCCTGCGGACCTCGGCCGACGGCCGGATCAGTGTGCTCGAACTGGCCGTCCCGTACCCCGCGCCCTCCGGCCGGGCGATCGCGTCGCTCGACCACCTCCGCGAGCGGTATCTGCCCGCCACGGTCGGCATGCTGCCCGGTGTGGAGACGGCGGTGAGCGGTGACGTGGCCCGCGGCCAGGACTATGTGGAGCACGAGAACGGCAAGCTGCCGCTGGTCATCGGGTTCCTGCTGCTGCTCACCTTCGTGATGACCGTATGGGCCTTCCGTTCGGTCGTGATCGCCCTGATCACCGTCCTCCTCAACGTGCTCTCCGCCGCCGCCGCGCTCGGCGCGCTGGTCCTGGTCTTCCAGGGAACCTGGGCGGAGAACCTGCTGGACTTCGACTCCCTCGGTGCGATCGCCTCGCGCGTACCGCTCTTCCTCTTCGTGATCCTCTTCGGACTGTCCATGGACTACCAGGTCTTCGTGGTCAGCCGGATCGAGGAGGCGATGGACGCCGGGGCGTCGGCCCGCGCGGCGGTACTGGACGGCATCGCCCGCTCGGCCAAGGTGGTGACGAGCGCGGCGGCGGTGATGGTCACGGTGTTCGCGGCCTTCGTCTTCCTGCACCTGACCGAGATGAAGCAGATGGGCCTGTGCCTGGCGCTGGCGGTCCTGCTCGACGCCGTGGTCATCAGGATGATGATCCTGCCGTCGGTCCTGCTGCTCCTGGGCGAGCGGGCCTGGTGGCCCCGGCGGCCCGCGCCCGCGCCGGCGACCGGGCCGGCGACCGGGGCTGGGGATGCGTCTCCGCCCGGCACCGGGACAGGGGCAGGGACCGGGACCACCGTCCCCCGTAACCGGTCGGTCCGTCCTCCCCGGAACGTAATCTGACGATCATGCTGCAACGACCCCAGCGCGGTGACCCGTTATGGATCTGGGCACTCCACGGGTGGGAGGGGCTGTCCTGGGCGCTCATCGCCCTCGTCACCCTGATCACCGTCGTGGGTGACTCCCCCACGAGGACGAGATACGGGGTGCCGTTGCTGGTGGCCGTCCTCGCCCTCTGCTACGCGCTCGTGCGCTGCCGCCCCGACAACCCCGTTCTCCGCCCGTACGGCTATCTGTGCGTCCTCGTGGTGGTCCTGGGCGGTCTCTCGTACGTCGGCGACGGCCTCGGCGTCTTCTACACCGTGACCCTCGCGCAGTTCGTCGTCTTCGCGGACAGCCTCGGAGCAGCGGTCGTCTCCACCGGCCTCGGAGCGGTGGCGATCACGGTCGGCGGCACCCTGCGGGAAGGCCGCGGCGTCGATGTCCTCACCACCAACGCCGTCTCCTCCCTCGCGGTGTTCGCGGTCGGCGTCCTGATCGCGGCGGTGACGCCCCGGGCACTGGCGCTTCGGGACGAACGGGCCCGACTGCGCGCGGACTTGAGGACCGCGCAGCAGGAACTGGTCGAGGCGTATCAGCGCCAGGGCGCCGCGGAGGAACGCGAACGCCTCGCCCGGGAGATCCACGACACCCTCGCCCAGGGCTTCGCCTCCATCATCGTGCTGGCCGAGGCGGCCCGCTCCGGGCTCGCGGCCGACGTCGGCCGAAGCGCCCAGCAGCTGCGGTCCATCGAACAGACCGCCCGGGAGAACCTCGCCGAGGCCCGGGTCCTCGTCGGCGCGGCGCCCCGCGGCGGGGTGGCCGCCGGATCGGTCGCGACGACGCTCCGCCGCACCCTGGACCGGTTCACCGAGGACACGGGGCTCACCGTCACGGCGGAGCTGGCGGACGTCGTGTGCGACCAGCCGACGCGGGTGGCCCTGCTGCGCTGCACACAGGAGTCCCTGGCCAACATCCGCAAGCACGCGGACGCCTCCACGGTGGGCGTCGTCCTCACGTGCCACCGGGCCGGCGTCGAGCTGGAGATCACCGACGACGGACGCGGATTCGTGGTCGGGGAGTCCCAGGGCTTCGGCCTGGTCGGCATGCGCAGGCGGCTCGCCGAATTCGGCGGCGATCTCACCGTCACCAGCTCGGTCGGTGACGGCACCCGGATCCTCGCCATGATCCCCATGAACGGTCAGGTGTGACATGACGACTCTGCCCACGAGCACGAGCACGAGCACGAGCACGGCCCCGGCCACGGCCCCGGCCACGAGCACGGCCACGTCACCCGCCGCCGCCCCGGCACCGGCCACGCCTCCGGCACAGGACCGCCGTCTGCGCGTCGTCCTGGCCGACGACCACACGGTGATGCGCGCCGGACTCGTCGCGCTGCTGGGCTCCGAGCCCACCATCGACATCGTCGGCGAGGCGGGCGACGGCCGGGAGGCCGTGCGGCTCGTCGCACAGCTCGACCCGGACGTGGCGCTCCTCGATCTGCGGATGCCCGTCCTCGACGGTGTGGGCGCCACCACCGAGATCGTCGGAAGCGGCGCGCGGACCCGGGTCCTCATCCTCACCACGTACGACACCGACGAGGACATCGAGCGCGGCGTCGAGGCGGGCGCGACCGGTTATCTCCTCAAGGACGCCACCCGCGAGCAGCTGGTCGAAGCCATCCACTCCGCCTCCCGGGGCGAGACCGTCCTCGCCCCGCGCGTGGCGCAGCGGCTCGTGGCCAAGATGCGCCGGCCGGCGCCCGTGACCCTCACCGCGCGCGAGGCCGAGGTGCTGGGCGCGGTCGCCGACGGCCTGTCCAACGCCGAGATCGGCCGGCGTCTGTTCATCGGCGAGGCCACGGTGAAGACCCATCTCCTCCGGGTCTTCGCGAAACTCGACGTCAGCGACCGCACGCGTGCCGTGGTCGTGGCGATGGACAACGGC
Organism: Streptomyces sp. NPDC017246; assembly: GCF_044331325.1. Taxonomy (NCBI): domain Bacteria; kingdom Bacillati; phylum Actinomycetota; class Actinomycetes; order Kitasatosporales; family Streptomycetaceae; genus Streptomyces; species Streptomyces sp. NPDC017246. The sequence continues at coordinate 495,341 of NZ_JBIRMW010000002.1, forward strand.
CTGCTCCAGCGACGCGAGCCGGGCCCCCGCTAGTCGGAACGTTCCTCCCGCAGGGCCTTCCGGCTGCTCCACTTCGCCCACTCGCGCCCGTAGTGAACGGCGCCCGAGAAGAGCCCCAACGCCAGGAGAGCCCGGGTGATGGTGCCGTCCTCGATGACCAGAGTCACCAGCAACACCACGAGCATCACGGATTGCCAGTGCGGGTTGTTCCGCCAGTGGTTCTCGTCAGCCTTCCCCCACCCCCTGCCCGCACCCTAGCGCCCACCACGATCCGCACCACGGTGTCCGGCGGACCCGGCCGAGGCCGGGGCGGCGAACGGTCTGGTGTGCCGGGTCGGCGGAACCGGGTACCGTCGTTGTCATGTTCTTCCAGACGCCGATTTACGAGTGAGAGCGTGACGGGCCCCCGCTGACACCGTTCGACGTCGCCGCGCCCGTCCCCCACCGACGAATCCGTAGATCACTTCACCTCATTCACCGGGAGAACCCATGACCGTGAGCAAGAACATCAACAACCCCGTGGGCCAGGGCGGCGGCCAGCGCAAGCGGCAGTCCCGCGCCGAACGACAGAACAACGGTCCGCACCGCAACCTCGACCGCAAGAGCGCCGCCGACCAGAAGGCGGAGCTGGTGCGCAAGATGCGCGAGAAGGCGGGCACGCCCGAGCCGGCGGCCGACGACACCCCCCAGAACTGACACACCGCCGCCGGGCGCGACAAGCCCGGACAACGAAGAAGGCCCAGGTCACCGACCTGGGCCTTTCTCGCGAGCCGGACCCTGGGCGAGCGCTCCCTACCCGGTCGTGTCCCTCTCGGGGTGCCCCGGGGTGAGGAGTCGTCGCAGTGCCGTCGGTGTGTGACCGAGGGAGTGGCGCATGGTCCGGGTGAGGTGGGCCTGGTCGGAGAAGCCCAGGTCGGCGGCGAGGGTGGCGAGGCTTTCCTCGCCCGCGTCCAGACGGTCGAGGGCGCGGCCGACACGGACCCGGTTGCGGTAGCGGGTCAGGGAGACTCCCAGCACGTGGGTGAAGGCGCGGCTCAGCCGGTAGGGCGAGACGCCGAGGAGCTCCGCGAGCGGCAGCAGTCCCTCGGCGGCGGAGTGGGCCTCGCCGATCGCCCGCCGGGCCGCGGCGACGAGCGGCTCCTCGTCCCGGCCGGGGCGTACGCCGGTCGGGCCGGCCCCGTCGACGGTCTGTCCGACGGTGGCGGAGAGCAGCCCGAGGAGTTCCTCGGTCACCGCGTGGTCCACGTCGCCGGTGCGGGCGGACGCGAGGACGCGGCGGTGGGCCAGGTCGAGGCGGGCGTCCACGTACACGCTCTGCCGGGCCGGGCGGGCGTCGTCACCGGCCACGGTCCGCCACAGCGTGGGCGTCAGGCTGATCGAGGTGCACTCGTCGCCCTCGCCGGCCGGGTGCGCGAAACGCTCCTCCTCACCCGGCACGCCCAGATAGGCCGTCGTCGGGTCGACCTCGGCCGGGGCGCCGGCCACCTGTCTGCGGAACCGGCCTCGCCGCACGAGGACCACCCGGTAGTCCTCGCGCACCTCCGTCCGCGACCAGCGGGTGTGGTCGTCCCGGCAGCTCACCGCGGTGATGCGGAAGTCGGGCCGGGTGGCGAGGACGGTGGTGGTGAGCACTCTTCGACGCTACGCCGGGGGTCTGACACCGGTCCCGCTGCAAGGATCTTCAAGACCGGGGTGGGGCGTGGCGAGCAGGCTGAGCGGTGTCGCACCTCATCCCGTACCGCGCTCAAGGAGTCGCCGTCATGCCCGTTCTCGCCCAGATCAGCACGGTAGTCATCGATTGTGGTGACCCGGTTCGGCTCGCCGAGTTCTACAGCGGGGTCACCGGCTGGGAGATCACCTCCAGCGGCGAGGACTACGCCTCCGTGGCCGACGGGGAGCAGCCCGGCCTGGCGTTCGTACGCATCGAGGGCTACCGGGCCCCGGGCTGGCCCGGCGGTACCCAGCACACCCACCTCGACTTCACGGTCACCGATCTGGAGGAGGCGGCCGGCCGGATCCTCGCCCTCGGAGCGGCGAGGGCCGAGTTCCAGCCCGGAAAGGACGAGTGGGTCGTCCTCACCGATCCCGAGGGGCATCCGTTCTGTCTCGTCGCCGGCTGACACGTCCCCCGACAGGAGAAGGGCTCATGGCTCACATCAGCAAGGAATTCCTGATCGACAACTCCCCGGAGAACGTCTGGGAGGCCCTGCGCGACGTCGGAGCCGTGCACCGGCGCCTCGTGCCGGGTTTCGTCACGGACACCCGCATGGAGGCGGACACCAGGATCGTGACCTTCGCGAACGGTGTCGTCGTGCACGAGCTGATCGTCGACATCGACGACACGGCCCGCCGGGTGGCGTACGCGGTGGTCGGCGGCTCGATGGCGCCGAAGCACCATCACGCCTCGATGCAGGTCCTCGCCGACACCGAAGGGCGCAGCCGTTTCGTCTGGACGATCGACGTGACGCCGGATGAACTCGCCGTCCCCATAAGCGAGATGGCCGAGGAAGGCTCGCGCATCATGCGGGAGACGCTGAAGACCGCCCCGGGCCCGGCGGGCAGGTAGTCGCTTCGGGGCGGGTGGCGCGGAGGCGGTCGCCGGGTGCCGCAAGAGCCCCTGTCGACCGCTGGCACCCCTGTGACATGCGCCGTTCAGGAGGGTAGGGGGGATGTCCCGCGGCCGAGAGCGGGTTTCCCCGGCCCTCAGCGGATGAGCGAGCGGACCGTCGGCGTCAGTCGGAGGAGTCGAGGAGCTGCGGTCTGTGCCAGCTCGATGTTCGGAAGAATCTCGCCCGTACGAGGAGATGGCTCATTGCGCGGGCGAGGTGGCGGCGGTGAGCGTTCTCGTCCGGGTCGGGAGGCCTGTGCAACGACGAAGCCCCAGGTCGCTGACCTGGGGCTTTGCTCTGGAGCGGATGACGGGAATCGAACCCGCGTCACAAGCTTGAGGAGCACCCGGCACTTCCGCGGGTAAAGAGCATCTGACCTGCGAAAACGTGCTGTCTGGCGATGGCCGGGAGGAGGCCGGACCGCCCTTTCGTTACCGCTGTCTACCGTCCTGACCGGCACGTAATGGCACACGCCCTGTTCAGCGCGCTGTGTTCGGGAAGCGCTCACCTCACGATGAGATACCGCGGCGCTTCGTCGCCGACACCTTCAATGCGACGGCGAAGAGGGCGGCCGTCGCCAGCCATGCGCCCACGCTGCGGGCCGGGTAGAGGGCGAGAGCCCACCACTTGGGGGATGCGTGGCCACTGGCATCGTAGGCGCCGTCGTCGACGGGCTTCTCTTCCTGCTCCTCATCGGCACCGTGCCGTTCGTGGCCGGCCTCGTCCATGCCGCCGTGCGGAAACCGATACGCCTCGTGTCCCGATGCCGAAGCCCTCGTCACGAGTGGGAGCTAGCCTGCCTTGGGGCGAGCCGCACTCGTGCCAGAAGCGGACGCTTGCGCATCCTCGTCGAGCAGGAAAGTTTCGGCTTCCCCGAAGTCGGGCGCCTGGAAGGGGTTCGTGGTGGGATGCGGTGATGTCGCGGCGGCACAGGGGCGCGCCCCTTCTCGAGCGGAGAACGGCGAGGTCAGGTCGATGAGAGGGGTCCTCTTCATTGCGGGGCCATGAACGGATCTGGTGTGCCGTGACCGGGCACGGCGGTCCTACAGCTTGCTCATCTTGGTGTACGGACTCAAGATCCGCTCTTGCGCCGAGCCGAAATCCACGACTACCGCGATCCCGTTCTCGATGCCGATGACCCGGCCGAGGCCGTGCACGTCGTGGGTGACCTGGTCGCTTACGGCGAACTGCTTAAGAGGCGGAGCGACCGGGGCCTTGAAGGGGCTGGTGGGCAAGAAACGCTTCGGTGCACTGGGCTTTGTCATTGCTGCCAGTATGCGCCCACACGTATCCGCTGCGGCCGCTCTGTGCGGGCCCGATGTCGACCGCTGCTCGCCACCCCTACGGGCACGTCGTGGCACGGCCTCCAGTGCAGGCGTGGTCGACGAGCTACGTCGCATTCCCGTCCGCGATCGTGCGGGTCTTGCGGACCGGCGGGGGGTTCCAGGTGCCGTCGAGTGCCTGGGGAGAAGGCGCGTACAGGCGCATGGTGATCCCCAGGGGGCCCATGAGCTTCGGGGCCCGGCGGGAGAGCTGGAACGAGGCGAGTCCCACCCGGACGTTCTTCCACCGGATGATCCGGTCGTCACCTTGGTGGCCCGCCCGGCGAGGGCGGCCACCAGGGTGATCGCGGTCGCGCCGCTGCCGATGACCGTGACGCGCTTGCCCCGTCCGGTCGAGGTCCTCGGGCCAAGCTGCGGATGGACCAACTGCCCGCGATGGTCCTCGACGCCGGGGAAGTCGGGGGTGTAGCCCTGGTCGTACCGGTAGTAGCCGCTGCACATGTGCGGGAACCGGCAGGTGAGTGTGACCGTGTCGCCGTCGGCGCCGCGCTCGGAGGTCACGGTTCAGCGCGCCTCGGCCGTCGACCACTCGGCGTGGACCACCCTCTGGCCGAAGCGGACGTGCCGGTCAACGCCGTACTCGGGACGGCATGGTCGGACGACAGGGCCCGGCCAGGTGTGATGAGGCGGGTCTCCGGGATCTTGCTATGGGCAGGTTCGTAGCATGTACACATGGTTGCCCGTGATACCCAGCAGTCCGATCCGGGACGGGAAGCAGTGTCCCGAGACGATGCCGACGCCCACAGTTCTTCTTCCCCGCCGACGGTCGTAGGACGCGACTCGACCGGCCTTCCCTCAGGACCGCCACGCGACGGGGCTGCCGAGGACTCCCACCCGGTGGCCGACCTGGTCGAGCGGGTGGCCGATCTGGTGGAACCGATCAAGCCGAGGCTGCGTGGCTGGCTCCATGCCGGCATGGTCCCCGCATCGCTGGCAGCGGGCATCGTCCTCATCTGCCTGGCAGGGACGCCGCAGGCCGTGTGGGCCTGCACCGTGTACTCCGTGACAGCCTGGCTGCTGTTCGGGACCAGCGCCGTCTATCACCTCGGCACCTGGGGGCCGCTCGGCGAGGCTGTTCTGCGCCGCCTCGATCACGCCAACATCTTCCTCATCATCGCCGGCACGTGTACGCCGCTCGCGGTGCTCCTGCTCTCCCGCGACCAGTGGTCCGTCCTGCTGTGGATCGTGTGGACGGGTGCTCTGGTCGGCATCGCCTTCCGCGTCCTGTGGGTCGGAGCCCCCCGCTGGCTGTACACCCCCTGCTACCTCGCGCTGGGCTGGGTACCCGTCCGGTACCTGCCCGACTTCCTGCACAGTGGCGGGGTGGCCGTGGTCTCCCTGGTCGTGATCGGCGGGCTTCTCTACAGCGCGGGTGCGGTCGTCTACGCCCTCCGGCGTCCCAACCCCTCGCCCCGCTGGTTCGGCTTCCACGAGGTCTTCCACGCGTTGACAGTGGCAGCCTTCACCGCCCACTACATCGCGATCTTCCTCGCCGCCCACTGACCACGATGATGTTCCGACGCCTGCCCGCCCTGCCGTGAGCCCTGAACTGCCGGCGGCCGGAGATCGGCAGCAGTCCCGGTCCGCCCCCGGTGGCATGCCCCATTTCGTGGAGACCGAAGGGCATCAGCCGGTCGATGCCGACGGCGGGCGGACTCATCTCAAGCCGAGACGGGTGGTGCGTCGGATGTGGTGGCGCGGCGGTATTCGGCGTTGATGCGCTGGGCTTCTTCGAGCTGGTCCTCGAGGACGATGATGCGGCAGGCGGCCTCGATCGGGGTGCCCTGGTCGACGAGTTCGCGGGCGCGGGCCGCGATGCGCAGCTGGTAGCGGGAGTAGCGGCGGTGGCCGCCCTCCGAGCGCAGTGGGGTGATGAGGCGGGCTTCGCCGATGGCGCGGAGGAAGCCCTGGGTGGTGCCGAGCATTTCGGCGGCCCGGCCCATGGTGTAGGCGGGGTAGTCGTCGTCGTCGAGACGGCCGTACGAGTCGTCTGCTGTCATCTGCACCTCTCTCTGGAACGCGTTGAGGGGCCCTGGTGCCGTACTGGCACCAGGGCCCCGAAGGAATTACTACACCACGTGCCGGCCCTGATACCGCGCCGGCGTTCTGTGTCCGCGTGCCCGACCGGAACAATGTCGGGGGTGCGGGGATCGCGGTTGCTTGACCGGAGACCACCTCACTATCGATGTCCTGCGGTACCCGGGTTCAAGACTTCTGCCCGGGCGATCCTGATGGTGTGAGCTCCTCCGTTATTCCTCGGTGATCAACTACTTACTACGGGTACTGCGTACTGCGGGTACTGCTGGTGATGCGAACCGCTCGGTGGCCTGTGACAGCGCCACTCTTCGGCAGCCAGCCCCGTTGCCCGTCCTGCGTCTGCTCTGGCTTAGAACCCCACTGCCGAACTTCCCGGTGCGCGCGTCCGCAGCCGACGCCTTCACCAGGGGTGCTGCTCACTACTCACTGCTGGGTACTGCGTACCGCACTCACGGGCACAGCACCTGCCGTGACCGCGTCCCTCTCATGGCGGCCCCTGATCACTGCGGGCCACCCGGTCCGGCCGCCAGTCCCGTCGCCGTCCTTCACCATGCCTGGCTTCGAAACTCCACCGCCGTACCGTCCTGCGCAATGCAAGCATCTGCACTGCGGGTAACGCTCTCCCGGCAGTTCGTCTCTGCCGGGCCCTGCTGTCTCTCTGGGCTACGAGAGAAACCATAGCCACGCCATCATTCAATGTCTACTCCGGCCGACATAGATTTCCGGGTTCCTGGTGGACAGGTAATCGACCTCGAACGGTGACGCGATGGGTTGCGGAGCGGTCGTCGCCGGGTTGCCCACCGCATATCCGGGCACACGACACGGACAGGCAGGGACCGATTCTGACGCTCACAGACCAGGGGGGACCTGATGGACACGATGAGCCTCGACGTCGCGACCGACCGCTCCGCGGGTTCCGTCGCCCGTGCGCGCGACAGTGCCCGGCGCTTCCTCGAAGGGCTCGTACCGGCGCCCGCGCCCGAGGTTGCCGACACCGTGATCCTCGTCGTCTCGGAGCTCGTCACCAACGCCCTGCGCCACGGCGGCGGCGTCTGCACCCTGGACCTGACCGCCCGCCCGGACGGAATCAATGTGGCCGCGCACGACCCCAGTCCCCAGGTCCCGCGCATGCGCACCCCCGACCTCAATGGCGGCACCGGCGGCTTCGGCTGGCCCATGGTGAACCGACTCGCCGCGGCGACCTCGGTCACCCGCCCGGCCTCTGGAGGGAAGACCGTAAGCGCCTTCCTCCCCCGATAGGCACACCTCTCCTACCTACTCCGTGGTTTCCGGGGGGAGTCCCTAGCCCTACCTACTCCGTGGCCGCTGACGCCGGTGCGCAGGTCCGGGACTGCGGCTGCCGCACTGCGGCGGCGGCGTTCAGCAGACGCTGAACGGGCTGTGAGCGGTTGACGAGCCGGAGCCCGCGTCCGTGGCGTGGCCACCAGTCGAGGACGGCGAGGAAGCCGGAGTCGCAGAAGACGACCCGGGCGGTGTCCAGGACGAGGCCGGTGCAGCCGATATCGGCGGCCGAGGCCAGCAGCGTCCGCAGCGGGGCGGCAGTGTAGTGGTCGATCTCGCCTGCGAGGTGGACGACCAGGGTGGTGCCGAAGGTGGTGCAGGAGGAGATGACTATGACGCCGGGCGCGGCGTCCGCGCCCGAGCCGTGCACGGCAGCAGAGGCGGGGGTGGCATGGGGAGGGGCCACTATCCGGTCGGTACTTGTGTTCACATCCCCACCAACGTCTCCCACCCGGGGGCAGAAACGAGCCTCGCAGCCCTTTCACCCCATGTGACCAGCGCGGATCCCCGTTCAGAGGAAGATCCCCTCCCGAGGAGGCAGGATGCGTTCGGGCCGGGGCAGTTGCGCCTCCGGCTTTTAGGGGCACGTTTTCGTCGGCCCGGGCCGGACGGGCCCGGGCCCGAATGCCCCGTCAGCAGGCTGCGACGATCCCGTCGTGGCGCTTTCGGCCGCCACCCCGGGAGGCGGTGCGAGGGGAGGTGGGGGCCCGGAAGGAGCGGTGTCGCTGTGCATGCCCAGGATTCGGAATCCTCCAGCAGAACCCTCAGGCCATGGCGAGCCAGGTCTCCGCGGTAGGCGAAATCGCCCACGGGACTCGGCGCGCTGAGGCTCACCCCGCTGACGCGTTGTTCACCGTGTATTTCCACGTGTATTTCCACGCGAGGGACAACGAGAGCGTCGGAGTCACGGCCGGCGCCGAACGGGTGGATCTGAGCGTCGGGTGTTGTGGGAGGCCGAGGCACGTGTGTGACGCCGGCGGCGGTCTCTCTCCAGGACCGCCGCGTCGACGCGGGTGAACAGGCCCGGGTGACTGCCGGCGGCGCCGGCGGTCAGTCACCGTACGACGAGGTCGGAAGCACAGGGCGGAGCTGTGCAGCGGTTACTGGTCCCCACAGGAGGCCGAACGAGCCGCCCGCACCGTGCTGGCGGCTCGGCTCCCATCTGGTCGGTGATGTGCGGGCCGCACTCGCCGCCCGCCTGCCTTCGCCCTGGTGCTCCTCAACCCGCTCCAGGTCACCGAGCCTCTCGCACCCGAACGCTTCGTGCGCGCGGCGGCCGCCTGGATCGAAGGAGCCACCGAACAGACCGCTTCCTGGGACGTCAGCGCCGCCCTCAGCGCCGCCTCAGCGCCGCCGCCGACGCGGCCGGCGAGGAACTGACCGCCCGGATCCTCCTGCGGCTCCCACCCGGCTACGAGCTCCTCTTCGGCCGGCCACACCACCCCCGGTGAGCCGGCGCCCCTGAAACGTGTTCGCTCTGCCCGGTCCACCGACCGGGCCCGGAGAGAACGGCGATCTCCACCGGCATGACTCTTCAGACCGAGACCACGACGACGCACCGGCGGCACACCCGCCACCACCCGCTGGAACATCGGCGTCGTCCTTGCCGTCGTATCCCAACTCGCCGGACCACAACTCCTCGACCGCATCATCAACCAACTCCCCTCCGGCTACGCCCTGCTCTTCGGGAAGTCGAACTCCACCAGCCGCGACGGAGGGCCGCCTCCCTCCGACCCGCCCTTCATGCGCGCTCCCGACCCCGACGGCGGCACCGGCGCTTCGGCTGGCCCATGGCCAGTCGGCCGTAGCGGCCTCGGTCACGCGGCATGCCTCTGGTGGGAAGGCGGTGGCGGCTCTTCTCGCCCAGTGGCACGACTCTTCTCGCCCAGTGGCACGACCGGTTGAGAGGGCAGGACGACCGTGAATAGGATCGGCTCTCATGTCGAAGCTTGACGAGCTGCTCGTTGACGTTGCCACGCTGGTGGAATCCGGGCAGAGCAATCAGATGTCCCTGACGGTGGTCACCGGTGGCGCTGTCATCACCGGCCGGCTGGCGCCCGAAGCGGTCTGGAGGCAGCGGGTCTCGGAGGTCCTGGCGGACTCCGACCGCCTGGGAGAGTTCTCCGCCGTCTTCACCACACCGACCCGGAGGGACGGTCCGCCCGCGTATCTGCACTTCCACATGGCCCGGATCCTTCAGGGCGCTGTGGGGATCCCGGAGACGGGCGGGATGTACCGCGTCTCGATCGCGGACGTCAGCGCTTGGACCATCGGCGACTTCAGCTACTCCGATCACTGATCCGGTCCCTGCCCGTCGGTCGCTGTTGCCGTCCTTGCCTGACTTCGGCGCACATGGCGAGGCGGCCGGAACAGCCTCGGGTTCCGCCGTCTGCCACCCCTGCTCAACGCTATGAGGAGCGCACACCGGTCAGATGGCGGGCGGTGTGACCAGTCGGGTGGGAAAAGAGCGGCCGTCTTCGGTGAGGCAGATGTCGCAGCGTTGATTTCTGCCGTGCCGGAGGGAAGGTAGGAGCCGTATTCCCGGGAGGCTGATATGGCACGTGATCGGATGGGGCTGGCTGAGTTGCTGGCTGCGGCGGAGGGCGCCGCACCGGTGGGCTCTCTCGGTGTCGTGGCACGCAATCTGCGCGACAGGTTCGGTGCCCGGTACGTGTCGTTCCTGTTCGTGGATGTCGCCGGCCGTCGCGTGGTGCGGGTCGGCGAGGAACAGACGACGCAGCACGAACGCAGCATCGATCACGTTCCCCTCGCCGGTAGTGCCTATGACGAAGTACTGCGCGGCCAGAAGCTGATCCACATGCAGGGCGACGGGGAGGGGCACCGGGTGCTCGCCCCGGTCACGAATCGCGGTGACACCATCGGTGTCCTGGAGCTGTTCCTTCCGCAGATCACCCCGGGGGTACTGGAGCAGGTCGAGGAGGCCGCGCACGCGATGGCGTACATCGTGGTCACAGACCGGCGCTTCACCGACCTCTATCACTGGGGCCAGCGCACCACCCCGGTCAGTCTCGCTGCGGAGATCCAGCGCCAGCTCCTGCCTTCGTCTCCTTCTTGCGAGGCTGCAGAGTTCGCCCTCGCCTGCACCCTGGCACCGGCCGACACCATCGCAGGGGACACCTACGACTACGCCCTCGACCGCGAGACTCTGCACCTGTCCGTAACCGACGCCATGGGCCACGACGTCGACGCTTCACTCATGGCCACACTCATCGTCAACGCCTCCCGTGGCGCCCGACGCGCCGGCACCGACCTCGCCGAACAAGCCCGTCAGACCCACCACGCCCTCCTCGACCACGGCCGAGGAACCTTCGCCACCGGCCAGCTGCTGCGCATCGCCCTGGACGGGTCCGGCGCCCAGCTCGTCAACGCCGGCCACCCCCGGCCACTACGCCTGCGCGACGGCACGGTCGACGAGATCCGACTGCGTGTGGATCTGCCCTTCGGCATTACCGAACAGGGCCACTACCAGGTACAAGACCTCGATCTGCGCGCTGGCGACCGTCTCGTGCTCTACACCGACGGCATACAGGAGGGCCCTGCCGAAGACCTCAACCTGCCGGGTCTCATTGGTGACACCGCCACCGAGCACCCCCGCGAGGTCGTACGCACCCTGACCGCTGCGGTCACCGACGCATGCGACGGTCACCTCCCGGACGATGCCACCGTGCTCTGTCTGGACTGGCACGGCCCCCAGACCACGAACGGAGCCGACATCCGACCAACAGGAGTCGGACAGAAGAAGGCGCCCGAATCCCCGTCGGGACCGTTGCCCAAGTGCTGACCTCTGGCGTACTGAACTGCCGGGCCCCGCTGCGGGGTATGCCCATGTGGCCCGGCAGGATCCACGGCGGCGTCGGCAGCGTCCCGCTTCCGACGGGGGATAGTTCCGTGGTTTGTCGACGCTTTCCGTCTCGACCCTGCCGGATCCGGCGGCAGCGAGCAGCCGCCTGCCTCCCCGCTCCGCCCGGGCGAACTCACAGTCCCGTAGGCCAGCACCCCCCCGGCGCACTCTGCGACGGGGCGGGACAAGGCATCCGACAGCAACCGTAGGAGGTCGGCCCCGGGGCGCGGGGTGATCCCCGGGGGCGGGTGTTCATCCCACAGCCTCCAACTGCCAGGCGTCTATCTGGGTGCGGGCCTGTTCACCGTGCGCGCCTGATCGCCCACTGTGTCCCAGGGGTGGAGAATCGTTCCAATGACCATTGCGGGTGATGATTGGACGTCCTCCGGCCGCGACGCGCAGGCGGGCAGCGGCAAGCGCAGGGCCGCACCACGCCTCCCGGAGCAAGCACGGCGACAGTTCTTCCGCGGGCCGGCACACGCCCGGGTCCAGACCTCTGCGGAAGCGGCGGATCAGGACACCCCCCTGTACGCGCGGCTCGCCGAGGAGTGGGCTGGTCGGGGCGCCACCGTGCCCTGCCGCCCCGACCCGCTGTGGCAGCGTCTGGCTTCTTCCGAACACCTCGGGCAGGAGACGGACCGCACCTTGCGCCAGCTCCACCTGGCAAGAGAGCCCGGCGCTCGACCCCCGAACCCTTCCTGAAACCCCATGCCACGCGGGAGGGGCCCGACCGGCACACGCGCCGGTCGGGCCCCTCCCTCATCAAGCCGATGCCGGAGGCCGCTGATCCCCGGTCAGACGGCCGGGGAGCCGAGCATCGCGGAAGCATGCCGGAGGGGGTCGAGGCCCAGGGCGGGCGCGGTGTTCCGGGGGAGGCTGCGGCAGGTGAAGCCGAGCTTGGCCATGGCGCGGAGGACTTCACCGGCGCTGAAGTCGCGGCGGTCCTGACGGGTGATGACCTGGCCGACCTGCTTGGCGGGGTAGGTGCGGCGGCCGATGATCACGGACTCGCCGACGGCCGGCTCGGGCTTGACACCCTGCATGGACTGCAGGACGCCGCTCTTGGTGAGGTCGAACGGGAAGCGGGCGATGACACAGCGCATGATGCCTCACAGGAAGAAGAAGGAGGGAAGGTCCTGCCGTGGTGAGGTGGTTCAGCGGGCCAGGGCGAGGACGCCCAGGGCGCTGCCTTGTTCGTCGATGACGGGCAGCACGTCGAGCCGGCGGTGGCGCATCGCGTGTTCGGCTTCGGCCGTCGTGGTCAGGGGCGAGGTGAACAGCCCGCGGTCGCCGGGTACGGCGCGCAACCGGATCTGGTCGTTGTAGGCGGCGCTGTCGCGGACGGCGGTGAGCTGGACCCGGGTGACCAGCCCGGTGCACAGGCCGTCCTCGTCGCAGACGAGGAGATGCCCGGTGCGCGCACTGGCCATCACGGCCAGGGCCACTTCGACCGTCATGTCATCGCAGACCTGCGGTCCGGCCACCTCCATGACGTCGTTGACCGTCTGGGGCCCAGACCTGGTGTTCGACGAGCTGGGCTGCATCCGGACCAGCGTCACAATATGCCTCCTGCACAGATGGGCGAGTTTCCGGATCACGTGGTTCTCAGGCCGCCGCCGCGGCGAAGGCGGGCCGGCGGGCGCCGGCGCGTCGGGCGGCCGAGGCGGTGCCGCGGCGGCCGCGGGAGGAGGATGTGCTGCGCTTGGGGCGCTCGGGCGCCGGTGCGGTGATGGTGACCGGGATGCCGGAGGGGGCTTGGGCGCCGGTGATCCGGATCAGCTCTGCCTCACCCGGGCGGACCTGGTTGGTCTCGGGCACGATGCCGGCGTCCTGCATGAGACGGTTCATGCCACGGCGCTGCTGGGGCGTGACGAGGGTGACGACGCTGCCGGACTCGCCGGCCCGCGCGGTCCGGCCGCCGCGGTGGAGGTAGTCCTTGTGGTCGGTCGGCGGGTCCACGTTGACGACGAGGTCGAGGTTGTCGACGTGGATGCCGCGGGCGGCGACGTTCGTCGCGACCAGGACGGTGACGTGCCCGGTCTTGAACTGCGCCAGGGTGCGGGTGCGCTGGGGCTGGGTCTTCCCGCCGTGCAGGGCGGCGGCCCGGACGCCGGAGTTGAGGAGGTCCTCGGTGAGGCGGTCCACGGCGTGCTTGGTGTCCAGGAACATGATCACCCGGCCGTCACGCGCCGCGATCTCGGTGGTCAGCCGCTGCTTGTCGGCGCCGTGCACGTGCAGGACGTGGTGCTCCATGGTGGTGACCGCGCCCTGGGAGGGGTCCACCGAATGGACGACGGGGTCGGTCAGGTAGCGGCGGACCAGGAGGTCGACGTTGCGGTCCAGGGTCGCGGAGAACAGCATGCGCTGGCCCTCGGGGCGGACCTGGTTCAGGAGCGCGGTGACCTGCGGCATGAAGCCCATGTCGGCCATCTGGTCGGCCTCGTCCAGGACGGTGATCGCGACCTGGTTCAGCCGGCAGTCGCCGCGGTCGATGAGGTCCTTGAGACGGCCGGGGGTGGCCACGACGACCTCGACGCCGCTGCGCAGCGCGTTCGCCTGCCGGCCGATCGGCATCCCGCCCACGACCGTGGTCAGGCGCAGCTTCACGGCGCGGGCGTACGGGGTGAGGGCGTCGGTGACCTGCTGGGCGAGTTCCCGGGTGGGGACCAGGATCAGGGCCAGCGGTTGACGGGGCTCGGCGTGCTGTCCGGCGGTGCGGGCCAGCAGGGCCAGGCCGAAGGCGAGGGTCTTGCCGGAGCCGGTCCGACCGCGGCCGAGGACGTCACGGCCGGCCAGGGAGTTCGGCAGTGTCGCGCCCTGGATGGGGAACGGGACGGACACGCCCTGCGCGGTGAGCGCGGCCAGCAGGGTCTTCGGCATGTCCAGATCGGCGAACGCCTCGACGGCGGGCAGCGCCGGAGTGATCGTCTTCGGCAGGGCGAACTCGCCCTGCACCGCGGCGGGTCGTCGGCCGGAACCGCCCGACCGGCGGGGAGCACCCGAGCGGCTCGGGGCGGACGACACACCGAAGCGGCTGCCCCGGGTCGAACCGGCGGCTGAGCCGAAAGCGGGAGCGCTGGTACGCCGGGTGCGGGCGGAACGGCCGTTCGTACGTGCGGGGTTCATGAAGAACCTTCCTTGATACGGCGCGTATCGAGGAATTCCGGCAGCGTAAGAGCAGCATGCGGAATCACAGGTACGGGCCGAACGTAATTCGAGAAGCGAAAGCGAACGTGGCGCACGGTAAAACAGTGGCGACGCAGGCGGAAAAGGAATGCGCGCGGAAGTGAATCCGGGGCATCGAGAGGCACGGCTCCGAAGTGGGGGCTGCGTACCTTGAGGTGGTGTTCCGGCAGGAGGAATCACTGCGGAAATGCATGCAGCTGGGGCCCGCACCCCGAGGGATGCGGGCCCCAGCTGCAAGATGCGCGTCAGCGTCAGACGGTGACGATGTTCTCGGCCGTCGGGCCCTTCTGGCCCTGCGCGATGTCGAAGGTGACCTTCTGGCCCTCCTGCAGCTCGCGGAAGCCCTGGGCGGCGATGTTCGAGAAGTGGGCGAACACGTCAGCGCCGCCACCGTCCTGCTCGATGAAGCCGAAACCCTTTTCCGCGTTGAACCACTTCACGGTGCCAGCAGCCATGTCGTATCTCCTTGGGGCAGTACACCGGCATCCGTACCGTACGGATGCCGTGTCGCCGCGATGATGCCCTGCCCGGAAAATACCGGAAAGACAAAGCGCTTCCGCCGGCACGCGGCCGACGGGAGCGCTCGAAGTTTTTGGGTACCAAAACTGCAACTGAGATAGACAGTAGCACGTCCCCGTAGTATTTGTGCGTCGAACATTTCCCCTGGGTGGCGCTGGCAAAAACCCTATCCGCGACGGTTGTTAAAATCTCAGGTCGCGAACACAGGTATTCATGCACTCCGAATGCGGCGTTTCGGAAGAGAGACGGTCGGCAGGCCGGACGGTGGCCGGCTCGGGTACGGAGTCGTCGAGGCGCTGACAAGTCTCGGGCGGGGGAGGCCGCCGGCGAGGGTGGAGCGCAGAGCACGAGCATGCGCAGAACCTCGCGGGTGGAGGCGTCCTCGCCCTGGCGCTTGTCCTTGAAGGGATCCTTGCTCGTCGGCCCACGGCTCGACTCCGCTCCGGGGGGGATGGGCCGCACGGGCCGACGCGGAGAACGAGTGAGGCGGATCAGCCCTGCGCCTTGATGTGCTCGATGACGGCGGTGAAGCTTTCGGTGGGGGAGAAGTCCACGTATTCGCAGTCTTCGAGCGCCACGGGGGCGTGTCCCGGCGGCCAGTAGAACGCCTGGCCCGCTTCGTAGATCTCCTCGCCGTCCTTCGTGACCATCTTCAGCCGCCCTTTGAGCATGTAGCCCCAGTGGGGGCAAGGGCAGAGGCTGTCGGGCAGGCCTGTCAGGGCCGGCCTCATGTCGGTGCCTTGGGGGAAACGGACGAAGGCCACGGACAGGTCGTCGCTGACGGCTTGTGTGCGGAGCTCGACACCTCCGCCCTCGATCGCGACCGGTGTGTCATTCCGTGTCGTCGCTGCCATGGCCGTCTCGATTCGTTGGGTGTGTTGGCTTGCTGTGGCCTTCTTCCAGGCTGCCCCCGGCGGCCGGATCGTGCCACGGGGGCCCGGTCAGGCCGCCCTCGTAGGTGGAGCCCTGAGTGACTGCTCCCGGTCCTAGCTGACGGCCCGCGAGGCCACTTGCGCCAGACGGCGATACCGCACGCCTCCGCTCACCCCCGCACGCCGAAGGGTGAACAACAACGACCGCCTGCTCACGGTCGACGAGGCCGCCGAACGCCTCGGCACCGGTGTCCGCTTCATCCGCCGGCTCGTCCAGGAACGCCGGATCCGCTACGTCAGGCTCGGCAAGCACGTCCGGATCTCGGAGAGCGTGCTCATCGCTCACGTCGAAGAGCGGACCGTCGAACCCGTCCGCACCCGTCGCGCCGGCTTGTGCTGCTCGGGATGCACATCGGCATCGCCGTACTCATGGGGCTGCCGCTGTTCTCCGGCGCGATGATCATCGCGGACGCCGTGTTCCTGCCCGACCGCTTCTACACCTTCCTGTCCCGACTGTGGCGCCGTGCGGCACAGCGCACCGGAATGCGGCAGGCGGCACCCGGCCGGGCCACAGGATCGGGATCCGTACCCGCACAGGGAAGACCGGAGCTACCCGCCCCGCAGGACCAAGTCGTTCCGAGTGGAGGGTAGAAGCGGTTCAGTCCACGCGATGGGCGCTGTGACGGACTTCCCGGAGGCTGACCTCGGACGGGAGACGATCCAGTCCTGCCGAGTCCCGTGCGCCTGCGAGCGTCTCCCGGCCGAGCCGCCCAGGGTCTGCCGCGGTTGAGCGTCAGGCTCCAGCCAGAGGCGCACCCGCGCGACGCCATGGCGCCGCGTAGATGGTGCGGGAGGAGTCCCAAGAGGTCCAGACAACGACGAAGCCCCAGGTCGCTGACCCGGGGCCTCGTGGAAGAGCGGATGACGGGAATCGAACCCGCGCTATAACCTTGGGAATCACCCGGTACTTGGGTGTGCAGATGCCCTCTGACCTGCGGGGATATTCGCCGGCGGATCCGTCCCGGCTGCTTCTGGCGACCCCGCGTCGACCGTTGTTCACCGCCCCTACTGGCACGTTGTGGCACGGAGTGGGCACCGCCGACGGCCGTTTCTCCCTGTCGTAGCCCTATGCGTCGACCCCAGCAGGGTCGAGGGAATCGACGTCCTCCATGAAAGACAGCATCCGGGCGTTGACCACGTCCGGGTGGTCGATCTGCGGGCCGTGTCCGGTCGCGGTGATGATCTCGGCGCGTGCTCCGGGGACGAGGCGCGGTACGCGCTCCAGCTGTCGCTTGGGGTGTACGAGCAGGCTGTGCTTGCCCATGATGACGTAGAGCGGGGTCCGGATGGACCGCAGCTCGTCCTCGGCCAGCGGCAGGGGTGCGGGGCGGCGGATCCGGTATGCGCGGGCGCCGAGCTGGATCCACTTGCGCATCTCGGGGATGGCTATGACCGGCTGGTCCAGCCACTTGGCGAGCCGGGGGCGCAGAGCCTTGGGGGCCAAGGTGGCGAACAGGCTCACGAAGACCCAGGCGAAGAAGCGCAGGCCGACCTTCTCCAGGCCACCGGGGTCGAGGGCGGTGACGGAGGCGAGTCGTCCGGGTCGGAGGTGGGCCTGGTTGAGCACCAGCCAGCCGCCGTAGGAGGAGCCGACCAGGTGGACCCGGTCGAGGCCGAGGGCGTCGAGGGCCTCGTCCATCCACTGGGCGGCGCGCCCGGGCTGCCACATGGGCTCGCGGTGGATGCTGCGGTTCGCGTCGCCCGGGGTGTCGAGCGCGTAGACGGGACGGTCGACGCTGAGACCGGGGGTGTTGGGGTACCACATGGCCGAGCTGTAGCCCGCGCCGTGGATCAGGACGATCGGGGTCCGGGACTCGGCGGCGGGGTCCGCAGGCCCGTACCGGTAGACGTGGGTGGTGCCGAAGGTGGTCTCCACGTCCGTCTCGGAGCGGGCGGGTGCTCCCATCGCGTAGAGGGCGTCGGCTGCGGCGAAGTAGCGGTCGCGCAGGGCGTCGTTGACGTAGTGGCCGACATCGTGGCGTACGCGGGCGGTGTTCTCGGGCACGGCGGCACCTCCTGTGAAGATCCGTTCTTCGTGGTACGACCGTATCATCAACGTGATACATCGGTATCATGAAGTGCTTCGGGTGGCGGAGCGCGAACCCACTATCGACAGGCGGAGACACGGGAACATGCCGAAGCGTGTGGATCACGGGGAGCGGCGCGCCCAGATCGCCGAGGCGCTCATCCAGGTCGCGGGGCGGCGCGGGCTGCATGCGGTCGGCATGCGGGACGTGGCCGCGGAGGCCGGTGTGTCGCTCCGGCTCGTGCAGTACTACTTCGAGACCAAGGAAAAGCTGCTCTTCTACGGCCTCCGGCACCTGACCGACCGCTTCACCGCGAGGGTGGGCGCCCGACTGGCCGCTGTCGGCCCGGACCCGGGCGCGCGCGCCACGGTGGAGACGCTGCTGCTGGCCTCGCTGCCGACCGATGAGGAGAGCTGCACGTTCCACCTGCTCTACAGCTCGTACGCCATTCTGTCGGTGACCGACGAGGCGCTGGCCGCCCAGCCCTTCATCGACAACCCCGACGCCGCGGAGAACGCTCTGACCGGACTTCTCGAACAGGCCCAGGAGGCCGGCCTGGCCGACCCGGACGCCGACGCGCGCACGGAGGCGATCAGTCTGCTCGCGATGGCCGCGACCATGGGTACCAGCATCCTCGTGGGCCAGCGGAGCCCGGAGTCGGCGATCGCGGTGCTCCATCACCACCTGGATCGGATTTTCTCGACCGCCGAGACGTCGACGAACGGGGGCCCAATCTGACGCGCTGCTGCGGCACTTGTGGCATTCGAACGGCGCGTGGGCTCTGAAAGGTCCAGAGGACGAAGAAGGCCCAGGTCGGTGACCTGGGCCTTCGCATCTGAGCGGATGACGGGAATCGAACCCGCGCTATAAGCTTGGGAATCACCCGGCACTTGAGCGCGCAGACGGCGTCTGACCTGCGATTACGTCCGCCTTGGTCGCCATTCTGGCTACCTCGGTGAAACCCTTGTTGACCGCTGTGAACCGTCCCTACTGGCACGTTGTGGCACGGCCGCTTCCGTGTCGTGGCGTCACGGCGGTCATGGTGGAGAGGTCGGTCCGTTTTGGTGCGGGGTGATGGTCAGGCGAGGGCGAGGAAGAGCTTTTCGAGTTCTTCCTCGTTCATGGGGGCCTGGTTCTCGTCCGCGGTGGTCATGCACTGGCGCATGCCGCTGGCCACGATCTTGAAGCCGGCGCGGTCCAGGGCCTTGGAGACCGCCGCGAGCTGGGTGACGACGTCCTTGCAGTCGCGTCCGGCTTCGATCATGGCGATGACACCGGCGAGCTGCCCCTGAGCGCGGCGCAGCCGGTTGAGGACTGCATCGACCGCGTTGTCGTCGACCTTCACTCCGTACCTCCTGAGCTGTTGCCTTCTCCCATCATGGTACCCCAGGGGGTATACCAGTCTCTGGGATCAGTGGTTGCGGAGGGCGTCGAGGGTGGCTTCCAGGTCGCCCTGGTGAGGACGGTTGTGGGGGAGCTTCGCGAGCAGGGCGGCCATGCCGCAGGTGTTGGTGAGGGAGGAGAAGACCAGGCCGCCGGCAACGCCCGCGGAGGCGAGGCGGAACGCGGGGCGCAGGCGGCCCAGTGTGAGGCCGGTCAGGACGACGGCGCCGGCGGTGAGACGGACCTGGCGTTCCATGCTCCAGGTGGAGCGGGTGCCGCCTTCGGGGTGGTGGAGGGTGTGGCCGCCGGCGGCCCAGGCTCCGGTGCCGCCTGCCAGGGTGGCGGTGGTGATGCCGTTGTCGGCGAGGGTGTCGCAGGCTTTCTCGGAGCGGGCGCCGGAGGCGCAGACGACGAGGATGTCTCCGCGGGCGGCGGCCGCGCGGATGTCGGGCAGCGCGAGGCTGAGGCGGTCGAGGGGGATGTTGAGGGCGCCCGGCAGGTGGCCGGTGGCGTATTCGCCGGGGGTGCGGACGTCCAGGACGATCAGTTCGTGCAGGCGGCTGCTGGCCTGGTGGGCGTCGAGGGTGCGGGGGTGGGTCATGGTGCGGGTTCCGTCCTTGGTGGGGGTCTTGGCCTCCTCCGCTCGGTACCCCTGGGGCATCGCTGAAGGTGACCGGTGAAAGGGGATGTCGCCGGGTCAGTTGATGGCGTCGACGAGCATGAGGGCGGCGACGGCCAGGAGTACGGCCGCGAAGGTCCGCTGGAGTGTGGTTCCGGAGATCTTGGCGGCGAGGCGCTTGCCGTCCCAGGCCCCGAGGATCGCGGCGCCGGTGAAGGGAGCGATGACCGCCCAGTGCAGGGGGGCGTGGGTGCCGGCGCGGGCTGCGAGCGCGGCGAGGGAGTTGACGGTGATGACCAGGAGGCTGGTGCCGACCGCCGCGCGCATGCGCAGGCCCACGGCGCCTACGAGGGCGGGGACGGCGAGGAACCCTCCGCCCACGCCGAGGAAGCCGGTGACCGTGCCGAGTCCGGCGCCCGCTCCGGCGGCCCGCGCGGGCCGGACGGGTCGGCGCTGCGGGTCGGCGGGCGGGGTTCTGAACATGGCGAGTGCGGCGAGGGTCGCTATGGCGGCGAACGCCGCGGTCAGCACTGCCTCGGGCAGGTGGGCGGCGAGGGTGCCAGCGGCGAAGGCGGGCAGGATTCCTGCCGCCGCGAAGAGGGTGCCGGTCTTCCAACGCACGTTGCCGGAGACCGCGTGGGCGTAGAGGGCGGTGGCGGAGGTGGCGGTGACGATGATCAGGGACGCGGTGGTGGCGGCGGCCGGAGTGAAGCCGAGGAGGTAGATCAGGGCGGGGACGGCCAGGACGCTGCCGCCTCCACCGAGAGCCCCGAGGGCCAGTCCGATGACAGCCCCGGTGACGAGGGCGAGTATGAGCGTGCTCACGTGATCCTGCCGCTGCTTCCGCGCGCGTCGACGACCGGCAGTCCGGCGTCCGCCCAGGCGTTCATACCGCCTTTGACGTCGATGGCCTCGATGCCGCGTCCGGTCAGCAGTTTCGCGGCCTGTTGTGAACGGTGCCCGGAGCGGCAGATCACCACCAGCGACCGCCCCTGAGCGGCTGCGGGCAGGGCTGCGCCGGTCGCTAGGCGGGAGAGTGGCGCGTGTACGGCGTCGGGGGCGTGTCCGGCGTTCCACTCGACCTGTTCGCGCACGTCGAGGAGTACGACGTCACCGTTGGTGGCGCGCTGGTGGGCCTGGGGCGGGGTGAGACGGGCGGTGCCGCGTCGGAAGAGGAACATCCGACTTCCTTCTCTTTGTCGGTGGCGGTGGTTCAGCTGCCGGTCGTCAGTGGCAGGCCGGCTTCCGTGGCAGCGTCGAAGGAGTCGTCGACCGCGACGACGTCGCGGCCCGCGGCGTCCAGCAGGGAGGCCGCGATGGCCGCGCGCATCCCGCCCGCGCAGTGCACCCACACCGTCCCGGCGGGCACGTCGGCCAGGCGCTGGTGCAGGTGCTGGATGGGGATGTGGACGGAGCCCTCGATCCAGCCGTTGGCGCGCTCGGAGTCGCGGCGTACGTCCAGGACCACGTCCGGGCGGGGCGTCTGGGCGGCCAGGTCGGCGAAGGTGGCACGGGGGAAGGAGCGCGGGGTGTGGCCGTCCGGCATCCAGTTCCCGGGAGTGCCGGTGGCGGCCGCGGCGGGTCGGTCGATGCCGACGCGGACCAGTTCGCGCTGGGCGGCGGCGAGCTGGGCGGGGGACTCGGCGAGGAGGGTGACGGGCTTGCCCCAGGGGATCATCCACGCGAGGTAGGTGGCGATCTTTCCCTCCGCCTCGAAGTTGAACGATCCCGCGACGTGGCCCTCGGCGAACGCGATCCGATTGCGCAGGTCCACCACCCACTCCCCGGCGGCCAGCCGCTCCGCGATGTCGGCCGCGTCGGTCAGGGGCGGCGTGCTCAGGTCCACGGGCCGGGGGCCGGCGGCATTGGCCGGGCCCATGTGGGCGTAGTAGGCGGGTACGTCCTCCAGGTCGGCCAGCAGGTTGGCGACGAAGGAGTCGACGTCCTTGACGAGGGCGTCGTTGGCGGTCCTCTCCTTGCCGATCGTGGTGGCGTCGCCCTCGGCCTGAGAGGACGAGCAGAAGCTGCCGAAGCCGTGGGTGGGCAGTACCGGCGTCTCGTCGGGGAGCTCGGCGGCCAGGCGGCGGGCGGAGGCGTGCTGGGCCCGGGCCAACTGTTCGGTCAGCCGGGGCTCCACCAGGTCCGGGCGGCCGACCGAGCCGATCAGCAGCGACCCGCCGGTGAAGACCGCCGCCACCGACCTGTGCTCCTCCAGTACGTAGGAGGTGTGGTGCGGGGTGTGTCCGGGGGTTGCCAGCGCCCGCAGCGTGATGCCCTCGTCCACGCTCACCGTGTCGCCGTCGGCGACGGGCGTGCGGGCGAAGGAGACACGGGCGGCGAATGGCACCAGGTAGGCGGCGCCGGTCAGGCGGGCCAGGTCGAGGCCACCGGTGACGTAATCGTTGTGGACGTGGGTCTCCACCACATGGGAGATCCGCACTCCCCGCGCGGCGGCCGCCGCCAGGACCCGGTCGATGTCGCGGGGCGGGTCGACCGCCACTGCGGTGTGCGCGCCTCCCGCCAGGTAGCTGCGGTTTCCGAGGCTCTCGGTCTCGATGGTGTCGATGAAGAACACGCGGTTGCTCCGTTCGGCTGGACATTACCCCCGGGGGTATATTTCGAGCCTAACACGGGTACCCCAGGGGGTATTTTTGGCGGCGGGGGCAGAACCCGTCATACGGGGCACATGCCCGGACCCTCCCGCCCACGCACCCGACGAAAGGGATGACGCCGTGCGCTACGACCGGACCGTCCACTGCACCACCGACTTCGCCACCACCGTCGCCGCCGTCCGCGACGCCCTGGCTGCGCAGGGTTTCGGCATCCTCACCGAGATCGACGTCACCGCCACCTTGAAGGCCAAGCTCGGCCACGACATGGAGGACTATCTGATCCTCGGAGCCTGCAACCCGCCCCTCGCCCGCCGGGCTCTGGACGCCGACCGCACCATCGGCCTCCTCCTGCCCTGCAACGTCGTGGTCCGCGCCGACGGGGACCGCACCGCCGTCCAGGCGCTGGACCCCGGCGTCATGGTCACCCTCACGGGACTTCCCGCCCTCCAGGAAGTCGCCGACGAGGCCACCCGCCGCCTCGACGCCGCCCTGAGCACGCTCGACGCCGTCGGCTGACCGACCCGCCCCGGGTTGGGCGAGCCCCCGGAGTGCCGCTGCCCCGCAGCGCGCTCAGGTGAGAGGGGCGCGGCTCTTCGAGGGCGCAAGGTTTCGGGATCTGGGTGGGGGAGGTCGCGGTGGTCCTGGGAACGGTGGTTGTCACTGGAGCGGCAGGGAGAATCCGTTCCGTGGTGCGGGCAGCGCTGTGGCACGCGGCGGCCAGGGTGGGTTCCGCGCGACCGCGCTTTCACTGCGACGGGAAGCGGCCGACGAGGAGGTGCACACGGCCGATCTGCGCCATGCGCCGGCCGTTGTGCTCGACCTGCTTTCCAAGTGCCTGCTTGCTCTGCCGTTGCGGGGCGGTCGCGACGGCCACAGGCTGCTGGTAGGCGCCCTGGTCGAGTTGGGCGGCTGTCGGATCGGGGAGGTGAACGGGCATGCGGCACCCGCTGGATCCCGAGCCGCGCAAGGGCGGCAAGGAGCGCAGCACGGTGGTGCTCGACGTGCGGGGCCTGATCCGAGCCACTCAGCAGAACACGGTCGCTGCCGTGCTGGGCCGGCGGCCGGGTGTGCTGGACGTCGAGGTGAACGCCGTCGCGCAGTCGGCCACGGTCGTCTTCGACCCGAGCCGGACCTCCCTGGCCGAGCTGCGAGGCTGGGTCACCGAGTGCGGCTACCACTGCGCGGGCCAGTCGGTGCCGTCCCACATCTGCGACCCGATGGACGAGCCGGATCCGCCCGGAGGGGTGGAAGCGGCCGAAGCCGTACCGCCAGCGCACGCGGGGCACGGCCCGGAGAGTGGGCCGCCGCCCGACGAGGAGGCGGGCGACGACGGTCACGGCGGCCATGCGGGGATGTCGATGGCGGCCATGGTGGCCGACATGCGCAACCGCTTGCTCGTCGCGGCGGTCTTCTCGATTCCGATCGTGGTCTGGTCCCCGATCGGCGAGGAGGTCTTCGGATGGCACGCACCCGTGCCGTTCGGGCTCAGGCAGGACGTGTGGGCGCTCCTGCTGAGCCTGCCGGTGATCTTCTACTCGTGCTCGATCTTCTTCGTCGGCGCCGTCCGGGCCCTGCGCGCCCGGACCCTGGACATGATGGTGCTGGTCGCGGTCGCCATCGGCGCGGGCTGGCTGTACTCCCTGGTCATCACCCTCACGGGCGGCGGAGAGGTGTTCTACGAGGCGGCCACCGTGCTGGCCTCCTTCGTGCTGCTCGGCCACTGGTTCGAGATGCGCGCCCGCGGCGGCGCCAACGACGCCGTCCGTGCCCTGCTGGACCTCGCCCCGCCCAAGGCGCTCGTCCTGCGGAACGGGGAAGCGGTCGAAGTCGCCACCTCCGAGGTGGTCGTCGGGGACCTGCTGCTCGTCCGCCCCGGGGCCAAGATCCCTGCGGACGGGGTCGTGGAGGACGGCGAGAGCGAGGTCGACGAGTCGACGGTGACCGGGGAGAGCCTGCCGGTGCACAAGGCCCCGGGCGCCGCCGTGGTCGGTGCCACCCTCAATGCCAACGGGACCCTGCGGGTGCGGGCGGCCAGGGTGGGCGCCGACACCGCCTTGGCCCAGATCGTCAAGCTGGTCCAGGAGGCTCAGAACTCCAAGGCCCCGGGCCAGCGGCTCGCCGACCGCGCCGCGTTCTGGCTGGTCTTCGTCGCCCTCGTCGGCGGCGGACTCACCCTCGCCGTCTGGCTGCTGGCCTCCGACCGGCCCTTCGGCGAGGCCATGCTGTTCGCCATCACTGTGGTCGTCATCACCTGCCCGGACGCGCTGGGCCTGGCCACGCCCACCGCCATCATGGTCGGCACCGGCCTGGGGGCCAAGCGGGGCGTGCTGTTCAAGAACGCGATGGCCCTGGAAGCGTCCGCCGGGGTCCAGACCGTGGTGATGGACAAGACCGGCACCCTCACCAAGGGAGAGCCCGAGGTCACCGAGGTGATCACCGCACCCGGACGAGACGAGGACGAGATACTCCGGCTGGTCGCGGCGGTCGAGCGGGAATCCGAGCACCCGCTGGCCGAGGCGGTCGTACGCCACGCCGAGTCGCGCAGCGTGGGGCCGGCCCAGGCGCGGCATTTCGAGAACGTGCCCGGCCACGGGGCGACCGCCGTGGTCGACGGCCACCGGATCGCCGTGGGCAACCGCCGGCTGGCCGAACGCGAAGCCGTGGACCTCGGTCCGCTGGCCGCCCGGCGGGACGAACTCGCAGCGACCGGCCGCACCGTCGTCATCGCCACGGTCGACGGCGTGGCCGCCGCCCTCATCGGCATCGCCGACGCGCCGCGGGAGACCTCCGCGGCCGCCGTGGCCGAGCTGCACGCCCTGGGCGTCGAGGTCGTCATGCTCACCGGCGACAACCAGGCCACCGCCGAACGGATCGCGCAGCGCCTGGGCATCGACACCGTCATCGCGGAGGTCCTGCCCGGCGACAAGGCAGCCACGATCGCAGAGCTCCAGCGCGGCGGCCGCAAGGTCGCCATGGTCGGCGACGGGGTCAACGACGCCCCCGCCCTTGCCCAGGCCGACCTCGGCATCGCCATCGGCGCCGGCACCGACGTGGCCATCGAGACGGCCGACCTCGTCCTGATGCGCTCCGACCCCCTCGACGTCCCCACCGCCCTGCGCATCGGCCGGGGCACCCTGCGCAAGATGCGCCAGAACCTCGGCTGGGCCATCGGCTACAACGCCATCGCCCTGCCCATCGCCGCCGGAGTCTTCGAACCCGCCACCGGCCTGATCCTCCGCCCCGAGATCGCTGCCCTGTCCATGTCCGGATCCAGCGTCATCGTCGCCGTCAACGCCCTCGCCCTCAAACGCCTCCGCCTGCCCCGCCCGTTTCCTGCGAAGCCGCCGGACGGAGGCGATGACCATGGCCGGTGACCGGGCCGAGGCCGCGCTGCGCGGGTTCGAGTGCGTCCTACGGTGGGAAATGTGACCGTCCGCGAGCCCAGCACGCCGCAGCAGCCCCAGCCGATGCTGAGGCTCAGGCTGCTGCTCGTTCTCGGGATCACCCTCGGGCTGCTGGGCATGCATGCTCTGGGCCCTGCCGCCGCACTGCCGTCGACGGGCGCCACCGAGCACCTGTCCCACCACGTGGGGGCAGCGCCGACCCGCCCGCAGTATCCCTGCCCCGACGGTGACCCGGGCATGACCCGTCACGGAGGCCACGCGGACCAGATGTGCGCATCCGCGGCCCTGCCCGGATCCCCCGGGATCGCCGCGCCGGACACCGTGCCCCTCACCGGCATGCCGAGCGGCATCGCCGACACCCCGGCTGCGCTGCCGCTCGCACTGGCCTACGAGCCCGCCGGCGGCCGGGCACCACCCCCGCTCGCCGAACTCCAGATCCTGCGGACATAAGGGCTCCTCCTGTGGCACGCGCCCGAAGGTGCGCCACAGACCGCCACCCAGCCCTTCCCTCCCGTATCCGATCACTGGAGTTCAGCGACATGAACACGAACCGTTCCCTGCCGCGCCGCGCGGCCCTGGCGGCCACCGCGGTCGCCGCCGGCCTGGTCCTGGCCGCGTGCGGCAGCGACGACAGCACGAACACGGCAGGTACCGCTCCTGCCACCACGGCCGCCCCGGCGGCGTCGGAGGCCGAGCGGCACAACCAGGCGGACGTCACCTTCGCGCAGGGGATGATCCCCCACCACCGTCAGGCCGTCCTGATGTCCGACATGGTCGCCTCCCACGGCGCATCCGCCGACGTCAAGGCACTCGCAGAAGAGATCAAGAAGGCGCAGGCCCCGGAGATCGAGACCATGTCCGGCTGGCTCAGGGCATGGGGCGAGAAGGTCCCGACGGGCCACAGCATGGACGGCATGGGCCACGGAGATGACGACTCCGGCATGCCCGGGATGATGGACGACCAGGACATGAACCGGCTCGGCGACGCCAAGGACAACGCCTTCGACACCATGTTCCTGACCATGATGATCGAGCACCACGAGGGCGCGATCGACATGTCCAAGACCGAGAAGCAACAAGGTGCCTACGGCCCCGCCAAGGACCTGGCCGACGCCATCATCACCTCGCAGACCGCGGAGATCGCCCAGATGCGGCAGATGCTCAACGCCGGACGATCGTAGGAACCACGGCCGGGACCAAGCCACCGCAGTGCTCGAAGCCTCATCCTCGACGGGTGAGGGCGGTACGTTGCCGTCCTCACCCATCCGGTGGCCGTCCCCGTCTCGTCACCTTGTTCCTATACGGTGCGCCGGTACATCTGCCGGAGTGTGGTGGGGGAGCGAGTGATGGGCGCGGTGTCGGGACCTTCGGGCACGGGCGGGTTGAAGCGGCACCTGGGTGTGTTCGACGCCGTGGTGATCGGCCTGGGGTCGATGATCGGGGCGGGGATCTTCGCGGCTCTGGCTCCGGCGGCCGGTGCGGCCGGGTCGGGGCTCCTGCTCGGCCTGGCGCTGGCAGCGGTGGTGGCGTACTGCAACGCCATGTCCTCGGCGCGCCTGGCCGCCCGCTACCCCGCCTCCGGGGGTACCTACGTCTACGGGCGGGAGCGTCTGGGCGAGTTCTGGGGCTACCTCGCAGGATGGGCGTTCGTGGTCGGCAAGACCGCCTCCTGTGCGGCGATGGCGCTGACCGTCGGCTCCTACGTGTGGCCCGGCCAGGCGCACGCCGTCGCCGTCGCGGCCGTGGTGGCGCTGACCGCCGTCAACTACGCCGGAGTTCAGAAGTCCGCCTGGCTCACCCGCGTGATCGTCAGCGTGGTCCTGGCCGTGCTGGCCGCCGTGGTGGTCGCCGCCTTCACGTCCGTCGACACGGACGCCGCCCGGCTCGAGGTCGGTGGAGACGCGACCTTCGGCGGGGTGCTCCAAGCGGCGGGCCTGCTGTTCTTCGCCTTCGCCGGCTACGCCCGCATCGCCACGCTCGGGGAGGAGGTCCGCGACCCCGCCCGCACCATCCCGCGGGCCATCCCGCTCGCTCTCGGCATCGCACTCGTCGTCTACGCCGCGGTAGCCGTCTCCGTCCTGCTCGTGCTGGGCCCGCAGGGGCTGGCCGACGCCACCGCCCCGCTGTCGGATGCCGCACGGGCCGCGGGCGCGGACTGGCTGGTGCCGGTCGTACGGGTGGGCGCCGCGGGGGCGGCGCTCGGCTCGCTCCTCGCCCTGATCCTCGGGGTCTCGCGTACGACCCTGGCGATGGCCCGCGACCGGCACCTGCCGCACGCCCTGGCCGCCGTCCACCCGAAGTTCCAGGTGCCGCACCGCGCCGAACTCGTGGTCGGTGCCGTCGTGGCCGTACTCGCCGCGACCGCCGACCTGCGCGGGGCGATCGGCTTCTCCTCCTTCGGGGTGCTCGCCTACTACGCCGTCGCCAACGCCTCCGCCTGGACGCTCACCCCCGACGAGGGACGGCCGGCACGGATCATCCCCGTCGTCGGACTGGCCGGCTGTCTCGTCCTCGCTTTCGCCCTCCCCGCCTCTTCGGTGATCTCCGGAGCGGCAGTCCTGGCCGCCGGCGCCGCCGCCTACGGGGTACGCCGCGCGGTGACCGCCCGCAAGGCGTAACCGCACCACGACGCGCTCTCCCCGCCGGTGGATTGCCGTGACTGCCCCTCTGCCTCGCGAGAGGATCTCGGCACCCGGTACGTCCCCGTCGGGAGAGGGCATCCCCGCATGGCACACCTCGGCACCTGGCAGGCGAAGCTGACCGCCACCGACGCGCCCGCCTCGACGGTTCTCATCCGCCTGTACGTCGGCGCGGTCTTCCTCTTCGAGGGCGTCCAGAAGTTCCTCTACCCCGACCAGTTGGGCACGGGACGCTTCGACAGGGCGGGCATCCCGGCGCCCGGCTTCCTGGCGCCCCTGGACGGCATCTTCGAGATCGCCTGCGGTGCCCTGATCCTGGCCGGGCTGCTCACCCGGCTCGCCACGCTCCCGATGATCGTGAACATGGTCGGTGCGCTGCTGATCACCAAGCTGCCGATCCTCTGGGGCGACGCCCTGCTGTTCGACGGGAAGTCGGGCTGGTGGAACTTCATCCACGAATCCCGGACCGATCTCGCCCAGCTGTGCGGCAGCCTCTTCCTGCTCGTCGTCGGAGCGGGCGCGTACTCGGTGGACGCCCACCTCAACCGGACGGACGACACCGCACCGGCCGACGTGGAGCCCGCGCGTCGCTGACCAGATGCGGCCCCCCATGGGCATGCGGGTCAACTGTCGCTTTGTGGAGGCAAATTCCCTCCATCAGCAGCGAGAGTCACGCAGGTCACGTGAAATGCGTCTCGCGATGCGAGACGACATCGTGGCCGTGTGGTGCAAGCGGTGCGCGAACGGGGCTCCGAGCAGGGCATTCCTGCGAGTTGGGGCACGCGGAGGGCACGCCTAGGACTGAGAGGTCTAGACAACAAACAAGCCCCAGGTCGCTGACCTGGGGCTTTGTCATGGAGCGGATGACGGGAATCGAACCCGCGCTATAAGCTTGGGAATCACCGCCGCCCAGCTTGATCATCTGATGCCTGACCTGCGAAAACGACGCCGGTGCGGCGCTTCTCGTTGGCTCGGCGATACCCGTGGTGACCGCTGTGCACCGCCCCGAAGGGCACGACTGGCATCCTCGGAAACGCGACGCCTCTTCTTGGTGTTCGGTGCTCGGTGATCAGTCGTCCGGTGGGTCTTCCGCTTCGAGGAGTCTCTCGGCGATGTCATCGGCCCATTCCTGAGCCCACTGGCGTAGCTCGATGGTCTGGTGGTCGTCGAGTCCGTACGCGGCGAATTCGGTGTCATCGATCCAGTCCGCGCCGGCGAGCCGGGCCTGAAGGTCGGAGAGGTCGAAGCTGTCACGGGCATGGCGGCGGCCGAGTTCTTCGAGTTCGGTGTGCCCCCAGCGGTCGGCTGCCGCGCGGACGTCGATCAGGTCACGCGCCAGGCCGCGGTCTGCCAGTGCCCGGACCTTTGTGCCGACGACGTCCTCCAAGGAAAGCACCAAGCCGTGCTGAGTCTTCACGGGCGGGCGCCAGAGCGCTTCCTTGAGGACGTCGACCTCGCACTCCTCGCCGGTGGCGGCGTCGGCGACGATCAGCCGCGCGAAAAGCGGGTCGGTCTCCAACCCCCGCACCTGCCAGCCACGTTGTTCGAGCCCGGTGCGCACCGTGGCGGCAATCCTCTCCATCGGCTCCGGGTTCTCGGTGGCGACATCGAGGTCCTTGCTGAGCCGGTCGACCAGTCCGTGCGCCTGTACGGCGTAGCCACCCGTGAGCACGAGCGGGTAATCGTCGCCTACAGCGAGGAGGTCCGCGAGGAGCCGCCGGTGCAGTTCCGTGAGGTTCACGCAGCAGCCTGGGCGTCGGGCGCCAGTTCGTTGAAGGCGCTCTCCCAGACGTCACGGATGTCCCGGCTGATCAGCGTGCGCAAGACGGGCCACATGGCGACCAGCAGATCCCGGTTCAGATAGTGGACCAGGTCATCGTGCTGCCCCTCCGCCAGGACGATCCGGTAGCAGCTCATCCGCAACCGGGGCTGGTCGAGGTCGAACCGGGCCAGGCCGGACCACGAGAGGTGAAGTGGAAGGGCGACGTGGCCGTGTGCGGGACCGCCGAGCTCCGAGAGCTTGGCGGGAAGCCGCCGGGCGTATCTGGCACGGCGGACCTCGGGGGCGCTGGGCGTGGCTGCCATGCCTTGATTATTCCGCAGGAGCGCGAGACGGCAGGGGCGATTCCGGTACAGGGAACACCCGGCTCAGGGCGCCCACCGGGCTTCGGTGGCGGTAAGGATGGTGTAGATGCAGGTCAGAGGGCTCATACGGGACCTCCGGGGAGGCGATGAGGATTCTTGCGCCCTTCGCGTGCCCCATCTTGCGGTACTGAAGGGCATGCGGGCAGCGAGACTCGTCTGACAACAAACAAGCCCCAGGTCTCTGACCTGGGGCTTGGCGGAAGAGCGGATGACGGGAATCGAACCCGCGCTATAAGCTTGGGAAGCTCATGTTCTACCATTAAACTACATCCGCACAGCGGCCGGGTGATCCGTGCCGCATCGTTGCACACTGTACCCCATGCGCCACTTGAGGC
Source organism: Streptomyces sp. NPDC017246 (assembly GCF_044331325.1). NCBI lineage: Bacteria > Bacillati > Actinomycetota > Actinomycetes > Kitasatosporales > Streptomycetaceae > Streptomyces > Streptomyces sp. NPDC017246. Next base: position 526,295 of record NZ_JBIRMW010000002.1, read on the forward strand.
GAAGTTCGTGCTTCCGTGCCTGCGGAGTGCCGCCTGGAGGGTGTCCTCTTCATCCCCTAATGTGGCTTCCCGTCCACCACATGTGTAGGGGAAGGGACTTGATGGGTTCGATGGAGCGCACCGTCGTCCGTTGTGCCGAAGGGCATGTGTTCAGTACCGCTTCGTTCCCGCTGCAGCAGCTCGGGGCAGGGCGGATCGGGCCAGGGCGGCTCATTCGGTGTCCGCGGTGTGCGCGGTTGCGGCATGCGGTGCCGGTGGAGACCGCGCGGCGCTGACGGGTCCCGGGGCGCGGGTGCCTGCCGATTGGGGCAGGTCCGCGCCCTCTGCGTATCGTGGGGTCGTGCTTCTCTCAGACAAGGACATCCGGGCCGAGATCGATGCCGGACGGGTGCGCATCGACCCGTACGACGAATCCATGGTGCAGCCCTCGAGCATCGACGTGAGGCTTGACCGCTTCTTCCGGGTGTTCGAGAACCACCGCTACCCCCACATCGACCCCGCCGTCGAGCAGCTCGACCTGACCCGTGAGGTCGAGCCCGAGGGCGACGAGGCGTTCATCCTTCACCCCGGCGAGTTCGTGCTCGCCTCGACCTACGAGGTCATCGGCCTCCCCGACGACATCGCGTCGCGGCTGGAGGGGAAGAGCTCTCTCGGGCGGCTCGGGCTCGTCACCCATTCGACCGCCGGGTTCATCGACCCCGGTTTCTCCGGGCACGTGACCCTGGAGCTGTCGAACCTCGCCACTCTGCCGATCAAGCTCTGGCCGGGTATGAAGATCGGCCAGCTGTGCATGTTCCGGCTGAGCTCGCCCGCCGAGTTCCCGTACGGCAGTGAGCGGTACGGCTCCCGGTACCAGGGCCAGCGGGGGCCGACGGCCTCCCGCTCGTTCATGAACTTCCATCGGACCCAGGTGTGAGGCGGTCGCAGGCATGAGTGAGGTACGCGAGAACCTGACGTACGAGGGTTTCGGTCGCGCCGTCCGTGAGCTGGCGCAGACCATCGCCGACGACGGCTACGAGCCCGACGTCGTGCTCTCCATCGCCCGCGGCGGCGTCTTCGTCGCCGGCGGTCTGGCCTATGCCCTGGACTGCAAGAACATCCACCTCGTGAACGTGGAGTTCTACACCGGTGTGGGCACCACGCTGGAGATGCCGGTCATGCTGGCGCCCGTGCCGGACGCGATCGACTTCTCCGACAAGAAGGTCCTGATCACGGACGACGTCGCCGACACCGGCAAGACGCTCAAGCTCGTCCACGACTTCTGCGTCGACCATGTCGCCGAGGTCCGTTCGGCCGTCATCTACGAGAAGTCGCACTCCCTCGTGAAGTGCGAGTACGTGTGGAAGAAGACCGACGAGTGGATCAACTTCCCCTGGTCCGTCGAGCCGCCCGTGGTCAAGCGCGAGGGCCAGGTCCTCGACGCCTGACGGCGCACGCGCCGGTAACGCGAGCGGACGAAGGGCCCCCGTCGACTCCGGTCGGCGGGGGCCCCGGTCGAACGGGCCCCCACCGTCGGTGCGGTGGGGGCCCGTTCGTCCGTCTCGGTGCGGGTGCGCCGGTCAGAGCGTGCCCAGCTTGATCAGGCTCAGCAGCGCCACCAGCTGGATCGCCGACGCGCCCAGCGCCTTCGGCCACGGCAGGTCGTGCGAGCGGCTCACCATCACCGTGAAGAGCGCTCCCGCCGCCAGCCAGGTCACCCAGCCGACCACCTGGACGAGGCCGTTCTCGCCGCCCAGGAAGATCGCGAAGACCAGGCGCGGCGCGTCCGTGATCGACATGATGAGCATCGACAGGCCCACCGTGGGCTGCCAGACCCCGTCGCCGCCCAGCTGGCGCGCCAGCGTGTGCGTCACCGCGCCCAGGATCAGTCCGCCGACGACGAAGCAGAAGGCCGTCATCAGGACGTACGGGATCGCCGTCGACAGGGTCGCGTTGATCGCCTCGTCGCGGGCCTTGTCGAAGCCGAAGATCGCGAGCAGTCCGTACAGGAAGGTGACGATCAGCGCCGGGCCCCAGACGGCGTGGTCCCGCATCCGCAGGAACGTGTCCGCCGGGCGCAGCACGATGCCGCTCAGGAGCGCCTTCCACGGGAGTCGCGGGCCCGTGGGTACGGGGGCGCCGTCGGCGTGGTGGGTCGCGGCGTCGCCGTAGGGGTCGTCGACGCTGAACATCTGGGTGTGGCCCGCGTTGTTCGCCGTGGCCGCCTGGGGGTGCTGCGGCTGGCCGTAGGGGTCCCCGAAGTACTCCGGCTCCCCGTAGGGCTGTTGCTGCTGCCCCTGGCGCCCCTGGTGCCCCGAGTGCCCCTGGTGTCCCTGCGGTGGCTGCTGCCACTGCTGCTGCGGGTACGGCGGCGGGGCCGCGTTGTACCCGTACGGCGCCTGCTGCGGTTGATTGTGCGGGGGGCGGTTGTCCCGGCCGCGTCCGTTCCTGAATCCAGCCACGTCGTCGAACGTACCCGCTTCCGCTGTGCGGGCGCTCCTCGGGCCGGTCCTTGCCACTGAGCTGTGACATCCCCTAGGGGGTGCCCCGGGGCCGTACGGGTGCCGTCCCAAGCCGGTACGGGGCCGGTGCGAGGCGGGTACGGGGCACGTACGAGGCCGGTGCGAGGCGGGTAAGGGGCGCGTCCGGGGTCGTACATGACGGAGAGGGCCGCCCCGCGAGATCGCGGGGCGGCCCTCCTCGTCGTACCGGGTACTACTTCGCCGGTTCCGGCTCCGGCTCCTCCGCCGGCTCCGGCTCCGGGTCGGCCGGGGTCTTCACCGAGTCGAGGAGCAGCTGGGCCACGTCGACGACCGTGACGGACTCCTTGGCCTTGCCCTCGTTCTTCTTGCCGTTGACCGAGTCGGTCAGCATGACGAGGCAGAACGGGCAGGCGGTGGAGACGATGTCCGGGTTGAGGGACAGGGCCTCTTCGACACGCTCGTTGTTGATGCGCTTGCCGATCCGCTCCTCCATCCACATCCGGGCACCACCGGCGCCGCAGCAGAAGCCGCGCTCCTTGTGGCGGTGCATCTCCTGCTGGCGCAGGCCGGGGACGGCGGACATGATCTCGCGCGGCGGCGTGTAGACCTTGTTGTGACGGCCCAGGTAGCAGGGGTCGTGGTAGGTGATGAGGCCCTCGACCGGGGTCACCGGGACCAGCTTGCCCTCGTCGATGAGGTGCTGGAGCAGCTGGGTGTGGTGGATGACCTCGTACTCGCCGCCGAGCTGCGGGTACTCGTTGGCGATGGTGTTGAAGCAGTGCGGGCAGGTCGAGACGATCCGCTTGGCCGACTTCGGCTTCTTCGTCTCCGGGTCCTCGTCGTCCTCGCCGAACGCCATGTTCAGCATCGCGACGTTCTCCTGGGCGAGCTGCTGGAACAGCGGCTCGTTGCCCAGGCGGCGGGGGGAGTCACCGGTGCACTTCTCGTCGCCGCCCATGATCGCGAACTTGACGCCCGCGATGTTCAGCAGCTCGGCGAAGGCCTTGGTGGTCTTCTTGGCCCGGTCCTCCAGGGCGCCGGCGCAGCCGACCCAGTAGAGGTAGTCGAACTCGGAGAGGTCCTCGACGTCCTTGCCGACGATCGGGACCTCGAAGTCGACCTCCTTGGTCCACTCGACGCGCTGCTTCTTCGCCAGGCCCCAGGGGTTGCCCTTCTTCTCCAGGTTCTTGAGCATCGTGCCCGCCTCGGACGGGAACGCGCTCTCGATCATCACCTGGTAGCGGCGCATGTCGACGATGTGGTCGATGTGCTCGATGTCGACCGGGCACTGCTCGACGCAGGCGCCGCAGGTGGTGCAGGACCACAGGACGTCGGGGTCGATGACGCCGTTCTCCTCGGCGGTGCCGATGAGGGGGCGCTCGGCCTCGGCGATCGCCGAGGCGGGGACGTCCTTGAGCTGCTCCTCGGTCGCCTTCTCGTTGCCCTCCATGTCCTTGCCGCCGCCGGCGAGCAGGTACGGGGCCTTGGCGTGCGCGTGGTCGCGCAGCGACATGATGAGGAGCTTCGGGGAGAGCGGCTTGCCCGTGTTCCAGGCGGGGCACTGCGACTGGCAGCGACCGCACTCGGTGCAGGTCGAGAAGTCGAGGATGCCCTTCCAGGAGAACTGCTCGACCTGGGAGACACCGAAGACGGCGTCCTCGGCCGGGTCCTCCCAGTCGATCTCCTTGCCCGCGGTGGTCATCGGCTGGAGCGCGCCGAGGGCGGTGGAGCCGTCGGCGTTCCGCTTGAACCAGATGTTCGGGAAGCCGAGGAAGCGGTGCCAGGCCACACCCATGTTGGTGTTGAGCGAGACCGTGATCATCCAGGTGAAGGACGTGACGATCTTGAGGCACGCGAAGAAGTAGGTGAGGTACTGGATCGTGCTCAGGTCCAGGCCGTCGAGCAGCGCGATCAGCGGGTACGAGGCGAAGAAGCCCGGCTCCCAGCCGGTCACGTGGTGCTGGACGCCTTCGAGGGCGCGCAGCGTCATGATGCAGAGGCCGACGATCAGGATGACGGCTTCGACGAAGTAGGCCTGGCCGGTCTTGGAGCCGGCGAAGCGGGACTTGCGGCCCGCCCTGGTCGGCTTGCTGAGCTGCCGGATCACGATGAGGGTCACGATGCCGAGGACCGTCATCAGGCCGAGGAACTCGGTGAAGATCTCGTACGGCAGCCAGTCGCCGATGATCGGGATCAGCCAGTCGGCCTGGAAGAGCTGGCCGAAGGCGTTGACGATCGTCAGGAGCAGCGAGAAGAAGCCCACCGCGACGAACCAGTGCGCGAAGCCGACGATGCCCCAGCGGTTCATCCGGGTGTGGCCGAGGAATTCCTTGACCAGGGTGACGGTGCGCTGGGTGGGATCGCCGGTGCGGGTGCCGGCGGGCACGGGCTGCCCGAGGCGCACGAACCGGTAGATCTGCACGGTTGCACGGCCGAACAGCGCGACGGCCACCACCGTGATGGCGATCGACACGATGATCGCGGCGAGTTGCATGAGGGGCTCCTCGGGCGGGCCTACTAAGCGGTAACTTATGGAGTCCGTGCCGAGATTACCCGTTCGGGGCCCCGTGCTGTAGCGGCGCTCGCGGTGATCTGTGTCGCTCAGGCAAACCTTGCCGCGCGACGCCTGCGGACTGCTGGAAGCGTACGCGCCAGGATCGCGAGGTCCATCCCGAGCCAGTGGTGGTCCACATAGTGGAGGTCGAGCAGCTCGCGTTCCTCCCACGGCAGGTCCGAGCGTCCGCTGATCTGCCACGGTCCGGTCAGTCCCGGGCGTACGGAGAGCCGACGGCGTCCCTCGCCCACACACTCGCGGTGGGCCGGGGTCAGCGGGCACGGCCCGACCAGCGACATCCGGCCCCCGACGACGTGCAGCAGCAGGGGCAGCGCGGCCAGGGGGCTCCTCGTGCGGAAGGTCAGCATCGTGAAGGGCCGCCCCCCGAGGCCGGCCACCGTGCGGCGGCGCAGGACGCCCCGGCCGGGAGTCGCCCCGCCGACCGCGACCGAGAAGGCGACGGCCGCGAGGAAGGGGGACAGTGCGACCAGGAGGGTGAGCCCGCCCACCACGTCGAACGTGCGCTTGGCCGTCATTCCCCACACCCTTCCGAGGGACCGAGAGCATCATGGGATATTCGTGGGATATGCCTGCTTTGCCCGACAAGGGGCAACCGGACTCTCTCACGCGTCACCCCGCCCGGTCCCGGATCGACGCGCGCCCGGGGCCGTATGAGTGAGATAAGCGGCGAAGAGTTGAGCCCCCTCCACTCAGGTCTGTTGACGCAGTCCACGTCGTCATGCATCCTTGAGTCAGATCCACTCAAGTACGTCAGCTGGAGGAATTGAAATGGCACGTGCGGTCGGCATCGACCTGGGCACGACTAACTCCGTCGTCAGCGTTCTCGAAGGCGGCGAGCCCACCGTCATCACCAACGCCGAGGGCGCCAGGACCACGCCGTCCGTCGTCGCCTTCGCGAAGAACGGCGAGGTGCTCGTCGGCGAGGTGGCCAAGCGTCAGGCCGTCACCAACGTCGACAGGACCATCCGGTCGGTCAAGCGCCACATGGGCACCGACTGGAAGATCGAGATCGACGGCAAGAACTTCAACCCGCAGCAGATGAGCGCCTTCATCCTGCAGAAGCTGAAGCGCGACGCCGAGGCGTACCTGGGCGAGAAGGTCGTCGACGCGGTCATCACCGTCCCGGCGTACTTCAACGACTCCGAGCGCCAGGCCACCAAGGAGGCCGGTGAGATCGCGGGCCTCAACGTCCTGCGCATCGTCAACGAGCCGACCGCGGCCGCCCTGGCCTACGGCCTCGACAAGGACGACCAGACGATCCTCGTCTTCGACCTCGGTGGCGGCACCTTCGACGTGTCCCTCCTGGAGATCGGCGACGGCGTCGTCGAGGTGAAGGCCACCAACGGTGACAACCACCTCGGTGGCGACGACTGGGACCAGCGCGTCGTCGACTACCTGGTGACGCAGTTCCAGAACGGCCACGGCGTGGACCTGGCCAAGGACAAGATGGCTCTCCAGCGTCTCCGCGAGGCCGCGGAGAAGGCGAAGATCGAGCTGTCGTCCTCGACCGAGACCTCGATCAACCTGCCGTACATCACGGCCTCCGCCGAGGGCCCGCTGCACCTGGACGAGAAGCTCACGCGCGCCCAGTTCCAGCAGCTCACCTCGGACCTGCTCGACCGCTGCAAGGTGCCGTTCCACAACGTCATCAAGGACGCGGGCATCAACCTCTCCGAGATCGACCACGTCGTTCTCGTCGGTGGCTCGACCCGCATGCCGGCCGTCGCCGAGCTCGTCAAGGAGCTGACCGGCGGTCAGGACGCCAACAAGGGCGTCAACCCGGACGAGGTCGTCGCCATCGGCGCCGCGCTCCAGGCCGGTGTCCTCAAGGGTGAGGTCAAGGACGTCCTGCTCCTCGACGTGACCCCGCTGTCCCTCGGTATCGAGACCAAGGGAGGGATCATGACCAAGCTCATCGAGCGCAACACCACGATCCCGACCAAGCGGTCCGAGATCTTCACGACGGCCGAGGACAACCAGCCGTCCGTGCAGATCCAGGTCTACCAGGGCGAGCGCGAGATCGCGGCGTACAACAAGAAGCTCGGCATGTTCGAGCTGACCGGTCTGCCGCCGGCCCCGCGTGGTGTCCCGCAGATCGAGGTCGCCTTCGACATCGACGCCAACGGCATCATGCACGTGACCGCGAAGGACCTCGGCACGGGCAAGGAGCAGAAGATGACCGTCACCGGCGGCTCCTCGCTGCCGAAGGACGAGGTCGACCGGATGCGCCAGGAGGCCGAGCAGTACGCGGACGAGGACCACCGTCGCCGCGAGGCCGCCGAGTCCCGCAACCAGGGCGAGCAGCTCGTCTACCAGACGGAGAAGTTCCTCAAGGACAACGAGGACAAGGTCCCCGGTGACGTCAAGGCCGAGGTCGAGGCCTCGCTCGTCGAGCTGAAGGAGAAGCTCAAGGGCGAGGACACCGCGGAGATCCGCACCGCCACCGAGAAGGTCGCGGCCGTCTCCCAGAAGCTCGGCCAGGCGCTCTACGCCGACGCCCAGGGCGCGCAGGCCGCGGGCGGCGACGCCGGTGGCCAGCAGGCCCAGGCCGACGACGACGTCGTCGACGCCGAGATCGTCGACGAGGACAAGCCGAAGGGCGGCGCTGCCTGATGTCGGAGGAGACCCCGGGCTTCGAGGAGAAGCCCGAAGTCCCCGCCGACGGCACGCCCGAGGAGACCGAGGCCGCCGCGTCCGCCGAGAAGGCGGAGGGGGCGGCCCCGGCCGGGGACGCTACGGACGTAGCCCTGCTGGCGCAGCTGGACCAGGCCCGTAAGGCGCTCGAGGAGCGCACCGCGGACCTCCAGCGGCTCCAGGCCGAGTACCAGAACTACCGCCGCCGCGTGGAGCGGGACCGGGTCACGGTCAAGGAGATCGCCGTCGCGAGCCTCCTGACCGAGCTCCTTCCCGTGCTCGACGACATCGGCCGGGCCCGGGACCACGGCGAGCTCGTGGGCGGCTTCAAGTCGGTCGCCGAATCGACGGAGACCATCGTCGCCAAGATGGGTCTGCAGCAGTTCGGCAAGGAGGGCGAGCCCTTCGACCCGACGATCCACGAGGCCCTGATGCACTCGTACGCGCCGGACGTCACCGAGACGACCTGCGTGGCGATCCTGCAGCCGGGGTACCGGATCGGCGAGCGGACCATCAGGCCCGCCCGTGTGGCCGTCGCCGAGCCCCAGCCGGGCGCGGCTCCGGCCAAGGACGACGCGACGTCGTCCGCTGACGAGGAGAGCGGTGCCCCCGAGGAGGGGTAGCGCGAAGATCACCGGAGCAGTCCGGAAGGAGGGACGTCGATGAGCACGAAGGACTTCGTCGAGAAGGACTACTACAAGGTTCTCGGCGTCCCCAAGGACGCCACCGAGGCCGAGATCAAGAAGGCGTACCGGAAGCTCGCCCGCGAGAACCACCCGGACGCCAACAAGGGTGACACCAAGGCCGAGGAGCGCTTCAAGGAGATCTCCGAGGCCAACGACATCCTCGGTGACCCCAAGAAGCGCAAGGAGTACGACGACGCCCGCGCCCTCTTCGGGAACGGCGGCTTCAGGGCCGGCGGTCCCGGGGGCGGCGGCTCGTTCAACTTCGACCTGGGCGACCTCTTCGGAGGCGCCCAGGGCGGCGGCGCGGCCGGCGGCTTCGGCGGCGGTGGCGGCGGCATCGGGGACGTGTTCGGCGGCCTGTTCAACCGCGGAGCCGGTGCGGGCACCCGTACCCAGCCGCGGCGCGGTCAGGACATCGAGTCCGAGGTGACGCTCAGCTTCACCGAGGCCATCGAGGGCGCGACCGTACCGCTGCGGATGTCCAGCCAGCAGCCGTGCACGGCGTGTTCGGGCACCGGCGACAAGAACGGCACCCCCCGGGTGTGCCCGACCTGCGTCGGCACCGGACAGGTCTCGCGCGGCAGCGGCGGCGGCTTCTCGCTCACCGACCCGTGCGTGGACTGCAAGGGCCGCGGCCTCATCGCCGAGAACCCCTGCGAGGTCTGCAAGGGCAGCGGCCGTGCCAAGTCCTCCCGCACCATGCAGGTCCGCATCCCGGCGGGTGTCTCCGACGGGCAGCGGATCCGGCTGCGCGGCAAGGGGGCGCCGGGCGAGCGCGGCGGGCAGCACGGCGATCTGTACGTCGTCGTGCACGTCGACGTCCACCCGGTCTTCGGCCGCAAGGACGACAACCTCACCGTCACGGTGCCGGTCTCCTTCACGGAGGCGGCGCTCGGCGGCGAGATCAAGGTGCCGACCCTCGGCGGCCCCGCGGTCACGCTCAAGCTGCCCGCGGGCACTCCGAACGGCCGGACCATGCGCGCCCGGGGCAAGGGCGCGGTCCGCAAGGACGGCACCCGCGGCGACCTCCTCGTGACGGTCGAGGTCGCGGTGCCGAAGGAGCTGGACGACAAGGCACGTGACGCCCTGGAGACCTATCGCGAGGCGACCGCCTCCGAGGATCCGCGGGCGGAGCTGTTCCAGGCCGCGAAGGGAGCGTGACCCGGTGGACGGGCGCCGACGCAATCCGTACGAACTGACCGACGAGTCGCCGGTGTACGTCATCTCGGTGGCGGCCCAGCTCTCCGGTCTGCATCCGCAGACCCTCCGTCAGTACGACCGTCTCGGTCTGGTCTCCCCGGACCGCACGGCGGGTCGTGGCCGGCGCTACTCGGCCCGTGACATCGAGCTGCTCCGTCAGGTGCAGCAGCTGTCGCAGGACGAGGGCATCAATCTGGCCGGGATCAAGCGCATCATCGAACTGGAGAACCAGGTCGCGGCCCTGCAGAGCCGGATCGCGGAGCTGTCGGCGGCCGTCGACGGCGCGGCGGCGGCGATGCGGCAGCGCGAGGCCCAGGTGCACGCCTCGTACCGGCGTGACCTGGTGCCGTACCAGGACGTGCAGCAGGCGAGCGCGCTGGTGGTCTGGCGCCCGGGTCCCAAGCGCGGCGATTAGTCCCGGCGAGCAGTCCCCGAACGGCGAGCGGCCCCCTCCACGGTGTGTGGAGGGGGCTTCGTCGTACCCGGGGTCACGGGACGAGTTCGGCCACGATGTCGCCGACGGTCTCCCACCAGGGCGCGGCGCCCGTGCCGAACGCGGCGGCGAGGGCGGTGCCGACGGCCCGGTCGAGCGGGGTCGGCGCCACGGCCCAGTCGGCGTCCACCCGGCCGTCCCCCGCGGACTCCAGGGTGCCGAGCCGTCGCCCGTTCCGGGTGAGCCGGCTGTCCAGGTGCGAGGACGGCACGAGGCGGTAGCGGATCCCGTCGACGCGGACGTCCACCCGGTAGGAGCGGCGCAGGAGCCGTGCGCGGGCGGGTCTGAGGGCGGCGGGTTCCCCGTCGACGGTGAGCGCGAGCAGCGCGGGCTTGCGGGTCCCTATCGGGGTGTGGGTGTCGGGGCGGGTCCCGGGGGCTCGTACGAGCTCCACGGTGGGCAGTTCGTACCCGGAGACCCGGAGGGTCCCCGCGGGCCCGTCGAGGTCGATCTGCACGTACACGGTGGTCGCTCGTCCCGTTCGCCGCCGGTCAGTTGTCTCCCTCGAGAATGCCCGACTGCGCGATCAGGTAGCCGAGCTGGGCCCGGCTGCCGCTGCCGAGGGTGGCGGCGAGCTTGGCGATGTGGGCGCGGCAGGTCCGTACGTTCATGCCGAGGCGGCGGGCGATGGCCTCGTCGACATGGCCCTCGACGAGGAGTTTGGCGATGGAGCGCTGGACGCCGCCGATGCCGTCCACGGAGGGGCTGTAGGGGATCTCCTCCTCCCAGGGCACGCCGTGCAGCCAGAACTGGTCGAAGACGCCGACGAGGTACTGGACGAGGCCTTCGTGGCGGAGTTCGAGGGCGACCTGGCGGTCGCTGCGCGCGGGCACGAAGGCGACCTTGCGGTCGACGATGATCAGCCGGTCGACGATCTCCTCGAGGGTGCGCAGTTCGAGCCCGTAGGGGGCGACGCGTTCGACGTAGGCGAGGGTGGCCGGATGGTGCCGGGCCGTGTGCTGGTAGAGCGTGCGCATCCGGACACCGCGGTCGAGGAGCGGTTCCATGCGGCGCAGGGCGGCTTCGAGGGTCTCGGGTCTGCGGCCGCTGCCGGGCTGGATGGTGAGGAGCTCCACGGTGCACTCGTTGATCACGCGGTCCAGCGTGGCGTTGATGGCGCTGAGGCCTTCGAGGACGGTGATCGCCTGGCCGCCGGAGGGATCCTGCGTGTGGATGGCCATGAACGGCTCGAAAGCGTCCGCGAGGGCTATCGCGTGCTGGCGGCGGACCTGTATCTCCTGCTCGATGGGGTGCACGAGCTGGTTGAGGGCGATGGAGGGCGCCACGGGACGCAGGCATTCGCTGTCGTCCGGGTCCGGGTGCAGGAGGGAGAGTTCCCTCAGGCAGGGGGCCGCTTCGGCGTCGGCGCGAGCTATTCGGCCGGTGCGGAGGGCACTCGCATAGAGCTCCTTGCCCACGTCGCATAGTTCACCGTGACTGTGCTTATGACCGGACTCGTCGCATTCTCGCCTCATTTGCACCCCCCTCAGGGTCATGAATTACAGGAACATGATGCCCGGCTTGGCTGGTGAAAAGGGTCGTGAGTGAGCCATCGTCTTACTCGCGGGGGGGAGGTAGTGATCAAAAGAGGTGGAGATCGGCCATGACCAGGATGGTTCGTGCACTTAGCGCCATAGCCGTTGCGGCGGCTGCTCTCGGCGCACTCGCCGTCGGCGAGCCCTCGTGGGAGAGCACCCCGGCGCATTCCGTGGCAGGGCCGGGCGAGCCCTCGTGGGAGATCGCTCCGGCGCACTCCCTGTGGGCGGGACCGGGTGAGCCTTCGTGGGAGAGCACTCCCGCGGATGTCGTGCTCGCGTCTCCCTACGAGCCCTCCTGGGAAATCGCTCCCAAGGGCGCGGGCGCGTGACCGTGCCGCCGGACGACCCCAGGTTCCGCCGGGAGATGGCTTCGGCCTACCGATCCGGATGGCATTTCGTCGACCTCGCCACGGCCATCCCCCACCGTGGCGACGCGCTGAAGGTCACCCTCTTCGGAGAGCCGATCGTGGTGGCACGGGAGCAGGACGAGGACGTCCGCGCCTACCGCTGCCTCCGCCGTCCCCGCGGCGCCCCACAGCCCATCCGCTGTGCCATCCGGTACGGCATGATCTTCGTCAATCTCGACCAGCGTGACCACCAGCTGATCGAACCCGAGACCATCACCGCCACCCCCCGCAGTGCCTGAGCGATTCCCCCGTCGTTGTAGATCGCTCAAGCACTTCCCCCACACAGCGACGCCATCGCGGACCTGAAACGCGATGGCGTCGCTGTGCTGCGCCCGTGCGTTTCCCGCGCGGGCGCTTTCGCGTCGCCCGTACGGGATCGGGCCGGGCTCTTCCCGTACGGGACCGGCCGCGGACTTCCCGTACGGGATCAGGCGCGGCCCATCGCCCGGGTGAGGGTGATCTCGATGACGACCCGGTCCGGGTTCGGCGCCGGCGTGCGCCCGTAGCGGTCCGCGTAGCGGGCGACCGCGTCCGCGACGACCTCCGCCTCCGTACGGATGCGCGCGACGCCCTCCAGGGTGGCCCAGCGCCCCTTGTCGACCTGGCAGACCGCGACCCGCGCGCCGTCCGTGCCCGCCGCCAGGACGTTGGCGACCTTCCGGCTGTGCTTGTTGGTGATGACCCGCGCGTACCCGTTCTCGGGGTCGTACGTGACGCCCACCGCCACGACGTGCGGGGTGCCGTCCGGGCGCGGGGTGGTCAGGGTGCTCATGTGGTACTCGCGCCAGAAGCCGAGGTACGAGTCGGAGGGGTTCTTCGGGTCGGTCGCCATGCACGGAAACTACCCGGGGCGGGACCCCCCTCGATACCTTGAGCGGGATCGACTCAACTTTGTGTACTCTGGAAGGGTCATAAAGGGAGAGGACCCACGAAAGCCGAGGAGGAGCACCGCACGTGGACGCCGAACTGACCAACCGGAGCCGGGACGCCATCAACGCGGCGAGCAGCCGCGCCGTGTCCGAGGGGCACGCCGACCTGACCCCCGCACATCTTGTGCTGGCGCTGCTCACCGGTCAGGACAACGAGAACATCACCGATCTGCTCGCCGCCGTCGAGGCCGACCAGGCGGTCGTGCGCTCCGGCGCCGAGCGGCTGCTCGCCGCCCTGCCGAGCGTCACCGGGTCCACGGTCGCGCCCCCGCAGCCCACCCGCGACTTCCTCGCGGTCATCGCCGACGCCGACCGGCGGGCCAAGGAGCTCGGCGACGACTACCTGTCCACCGAGCACCTCCTCATCGGGATCGCGGCCAAGGGCGGCCCGGCCGGTGAGATCCTCGAAGGGCAGGGCGCGAGCGCATCGAAGCTGCTCGACGCCTTCGAGAAGAGCAGGGGAGGACGCCGGGTGACCACACCCGACCCGGAGGGGCAGTACAAGGCGCTGGAGAAGTTCGGTACGGACTTCACCGCCGCCGCGCGCGAGGGCAAGCTGGACCCGGTCATCGGCCGCGACCACGAGATCCGCCGCGTCGTGCAGGTGCTGTCCCGCCGCACCAAGAACAACCCGGTCCTCATCGGTGAGCCCGGTGTCGGCAAGACCGCCGTCGTCGAGGGCCTCGCCCAGCGGATCGTGAAGGGCGACGTGCCCGAGTCGCTGAAGAACAAGCGGCTGGTCTCGCTCGACCTCGGCGCGATGATCGCCGGAGCCAAGTACCGCGGCGAGTTCGAGGAGCGCCTGAAGACCGTCCTCTCCGAGATCAAGGCGAGCGACGGCCAGATCATCACCTTCATCGACGAGCTGCACACGGTCGTCGGCGCGGGCGCCGGCGGCGACTCCTCCATGGACGCGGGCAACATGCTCAAGCCCATGCTGGCCCGCGGCGAGCTGCGGATGGTCGGCGCGACCACCCTCGACGAGTACCGCGAGCGGATCGAGAAGGACCCCGCCCTGGAGCGCCGCTTCCAGCAGGTCCTGGTCGCCGAGCCGACCGTCGAGGACACCATCGCGATCCTCCGCGGCCTCAAGGGCCGGTACGAGGCCCACCACAAGGTGCAGATCAACGACTCCGCGCTGGTGGCCGCCGCGACGCTCTCCGACCGGTACATCACCTCCCGCTTCCTGCCCGACAAGGCCATCGACCTCGTCGACGAGGCCGCCTCCCGGCTCCGTATGGAGATCGACTCCTCGCCCGTCGAGATCGACGAGCTCCAGCGCTCCGTGGACCGGCTCCGCATGGAGGAGCTGGCCCTGAAGAACGAGACGGACGCGGCGAGCAAGCAGCGCCTGGAGAAGCTCCGGCGCGACCTCGCCGACCGCGAGGAGGAGCTCCGCGGCCTCACCGCCCGCTGGGAGAAGGAGAAGCAGTCCCTCAACCGGGTCGGCGAGCTGAAGGAGCGTCTCGACGAGACCCGCGGCCGCGCCGAGCGCGCCCAGCGCGACGGCGACTTCGACACCGCCTCCAAGCTGCTCTACGGCGAGATCCCGGCCCTGGAGCGGGAGCTGGAGGAGGCCTCCGAGGCCGAGGCCCAGCAGGAGTCCAGCAAGGCCGCCGACGCGAAGAGCGCCATGGTCAAGGAGGAGGTCGGCCCCGACGACATCGCGGACGTGGTCGGCGCCTGGACCGGCATCCCCGCCGGGCGCCTCCTGGAGGGCGAGACGCAGAAGCTGCTGCGCATGGAGGACGAGCTCGGCCGGCGGCTGATCGGCCAGTCCGAGGCCGTCCAGGCCGTCTCCGACGCCGTGCGCCGCACCCGCGCGGGCATCGCCGACCCCGACCGGCCCACGGGCTCCTTCCTCTTCCTCGGCCCCACGGGCGTCGGCAAGACCGAGCTGGCGAAGGCGCTCGCCGACTTCCTCTTCGACGACGAGCGGGCCATGATCCGCATCGACATGTCGGAGTACGGCGAGAAGCACAGCGTCGCCCGGCTGGTCGGCGCGCCTCCCGGCTACGTCGGCTACGAGGAGGGCGGCCAGCTCACGGAGGCGGTCCGCCGCCGCCCGTACAGCGTGGTCCTGCTCGACGAGGTGGAGAAGGCGCACCCGGAGGTCTTCGACGTCCTGCTCCAGGTCCTGGACGACGGGCGGCTCACCGACGGGCAGGGACGGACGGTGGACTTCCGCAACACCATCCTGATCCTCACCTCGAACCTGGGCAGCCAGTACCTCGTCGACCCGCTGACCTCGGAGGACGTCAAGAAGCAGCAGGTCATGGACGTCGTCAGGGCGAGCTTCAAGCCGGAGTTCCTCAACCGGCTCGACGACCTCGTCGTCTTCTCCGCCCTGGACCGGGCCGAGCTGGGCCGGATCGCCAGCCTCCAGATCGACCGGCTCGCCAAGCGGCTCGCCGAGCGGCGGCTCACCCTGGACGTCACCCCGGAGGCCCTGGAGTGGCTCGCCGAGGAGGGCAACGACCCCGCGTACGGCGCCCGGCCGCTGCGCCGTCTGATCCAGACGGCGATCGGCGACCGGCTCGCCAAGGAGATCCTCGCGGGCGAGGTCCGGGACGGCGACACGGTCCGGGTGGACCGTGTCGAGGACGGTCTAGTCGTGGGGCCGGCGCGCTAGCTCAGGTGTCGAAGGCCCGGACACGTACGAGGGCGGTGCCGCCGTCCTCGTACGTGACCCGCACGTGCACGTACAGCGCTTCGTCGAACGACACGTCCACGCACCGGTCCTGCTCGCAGGAGAACGCGGGCTTCCCGGCCGGGTAGGTCGCATCCAGCCACCCCCCGACCTCGTCGCGCGGCATCCGGAACTCGGCCTCGGCCTGGGTCTCCTGCCAGTGGGCCGCCGTGCAGCGGGCGTCCTCGGCGCTCACCGGGAGGCTTCCCCGGGCGAAGGTCATCACCTCGGAGCAGTCCACCTGCTTCGATTCACCGATCTCGCTCCAGGCCATCGCGCCCCAGGCCAGCACGGCCGCGGGACCGCCGCAGAACACGGTCACCGCCACGGAGACCCACACCCAGGTCCACGCCCGCGGCTTCGCCGGTCCGGTCTTCTTCCCCGTTTTCTCCCCCATGAGGACCAGATCTTGTCAGCCCGCAGCGGATCGCGGGAGGTGGGGCTTGCCACGAACCGCCCGCGATGGGGGAGGATGGCGAGCATCCGTACGAAGGGAAATACACGGTGAGCATCGACCCGTCCTCGATTCCGAATTTCGGGGGCCAGCCCCAGCCTCAGGCCGCAGGACCGGCGGGCCCCGTCGTCCCCGACCAGGACCTCGTCAAGCAGCTCCTCGAGCAGATGGAGCTGAAGTACGTCGTCGACGACGAGGGTGACCTCGCGGCGCCGTGGGAGGAATTCCGCACGTACTTCATGTTCCGCGGCGAGGGCGAGCAGCAGGTCTTCTCGGTGCGGACGTTCTACGACCGTCCGCACTCCGCCGACGACCGCGCCAAGGTTCTCGACGCGATCGACGACTGGAACCGCCGCACCCTGTGGCCCAAGGTCTACACGCACCTGCACGAGGAGGAGGACGGCTCCGCCACCCTCCGCCTCATCGGTGAGGCCCAGATGCTGATCGGCACCGGCGTCGCCCTGGAGCACTTCGTGTCCTCCACGGTCAGCTGGGTCCGCGCCTCCATCGAGTTCGACAAGTGGGTCGTGGAGCAGTTCGGCCTGGAGTCCCCGGAGGACAAGGCCGCGGGTGACGAGGAGGCGTAAGCCCTCCCCGTAGCAGCGCGGTACGAGAGCCCGGCCGGGGCCGTGATCATCTGGATCGCGGTCCCCGGCCGGGCTCTCGTCGTGACCGCGCCGGGACGCGGCCTCGGGCCGGCCGGACGCGGCGGGTGCCTCGGACCGGCCGGACGCGGCGGGCGCCTCAGGCCAGGCGCTTGAGGCGGGAGACGGCCTCCTCCAGGACCTCGGTCTTCTTGCAGAAGGCGAAGCGGACGAAGGGGGCGCCGGCCTCGCGGTCGTCGTAGAAGACGGCGTTGGGGATGGCGACGACACCGGCGCGCTCCGGCAGCGAGCGGCAGAAGGCGAAGCCGTCCTCGGCGCCGAGCGGGCGGATGTCCGTGGTGACGAAGTAGGTGCCGGCCGGTCGGTAGACGGCGAAGCCCGCCTGCGCGAGGCCCTCGCTCAGCAGGTCCCGCTTGGCTTCGAGATCGGCGCGGAGCCCGTCGAAGTACGCGGCCGGGAGGCGGAGCGCCTCGGCGATCGCGTACTGGAACGGGCCGGAGGACACATACGTCAGGAACTGCTTGGCCGAGCGGACCGCGGCGGTCAGCTCGGGGCTCGCGGTGATCCAGCCGACCTTCCAGCCGGTGAACGAGAACGTCTTGCCGGCCGAGCCGATGCTCACCGTGCGCTCCCGCATCCCGGGCAGGCTCGCGATCGGCAGATGCGCGGCGCCGTCGAAGACCAGGTGCTCGTACACCTCGTCGGTGACGACGAGCAGGTCCCGCTCGACCGCGAGCTCGGCGACGGCGGTCAGCTCGGCGCGGGTGAGGACGGTGCCGGTCGGGTTGTGCGGGGTGTTGAGGAGGATCAGCCGGGTCCGGTCGGTGACGGCGGCCCGCAGCTCGTCGAGGTCGAGGACGTAGCGCCCGCCGGCGGTGTCGCCGGGTGTGCCCGCCTGGGGGCGCAGGGTGACGGGGACCCTGGTCCCGCCGGCCATCGCGACGCAGGCGGCGTACGAGTCGTAGTACGGCTCCAGGGCGATCACCTCGTCGCCCGGCTCGACCAGGGCGAGCAGCGCCGCCGCGATCGCCTCGGTGGCGCCCGCGGTGACGAGCACCTCCGTGTCCGGGTCGTACCCGAGGCCGTAGCGCTCCAGCTGGTGGTCGGCGATCGCCGACCGCAGCTCGGGGACGCCGGGGCCGGGCGGGTACTGGTTGCCCCGGCCGTCCCGCAGCGCGCGGATCGCGGCCTCGCGGATCTCCTCGGGGCCGTCGGTGTCGGGGAAGCCCTGACCGAGGTTGATCGACCCGGTCCTGGCGGCGAGCGCGGACATCTCGGCGAAGATCGTCGTCCCGAACTCGGCGAGGCGGCGGTTGAGCAGCGGTCGTGTCATGCCGCCATCCTGGAGCCAAGCTCTGGAGTTGCTCAAGTGCGCTTTGGCGCGGGGGCGGAACGGGGATCGCCCTGGCATGACCATCACATTCTTCCTCTTCGGGATCGCGCTCGTGATCGCGATCGGGCTGGCGATCCTCGTGTGGGGGCTGCGGGACGCCTCGCGCGGGTCGGGCGGCGGCGGCAGCAGCTGGTGGGCGGGTTCGACGGGACCGGCCTCCTCCTCCTCCTCCTCCTCGTCCACCTCCTGTTCGTCGTCCTCGGCGTCCTCCTCCTGCTCCGCCTCCTCGTGTTCGAGCTCGTCCTGCTCCTCGTCGAGCTGCTCCGGTTCCTCGTCGAGCTGCTCCAGCTCCTCCTCCTGCAGCTGAGGCCCGGGGACCTGAGGCCCGGGGACCTGAGGCCCGGGGGCCGCAGGACCTCCGGAGCCAAGCTCTGGACTTGCTCAATTCGGCTTTGACGGGATGCCACCGAGGGCATCTCCCTCGCACAACAGAACGGGGGTAGTACTGATGGGAACCTTCTTCGGCCTCATGGGGCTTCTGGTGGTCGTGGCGGTGTTCGTCGCCGTCAAGGGCAGGCTCGGCGGCGGCACGCGCCGGTCGCGGCGGCGCGGCAGGCGTTCGAGCGGCGGTGGGGGCGGCAGCATCACCTGGGCGGACGGCGGCGGGGGCGGCTGTGGCGGCTCGTCCAGCTCCTGCGGCAGCTCGTCCAGCTCGTGCGGGGGCGGCTGCGGCGGCGGCAGCTGAGCGGACGCCTTCGGGGAGTGCCCACGTCGCCTGGCACGTGACGTGGGCAAGGGGCGCGGACCTGTCGGCCGAATCCGATTGAACAAGTGAACTGTGGGGTCCCCGAAGGGGTTGGAAAACACGGCAAGTTGGGTAAAAACGCTGCGAGTCGCCCGGGGTCCGTGGTTCTCTCGCTCCTGACAGAGACAGCCCTCGGACCGTGTGTGGACCCGAGCCGGCGATTCCCCACTCCCGTTGAACCCTTCTCCGGGGCGCCCCCGGCCCACCCGTCAAACCGTGTTTGCGGAGCCGACCCATGCTCACCACCCTGAAAACCTCGTACACCGACACGCGTGCCGCCGATCTGGCCTGGGCCCTCGGGCGCGAGCCGCTGCCCGCCCTGGCCGTACTCGATCTCGAACTCGCCGGAGCCAGAATCCAGTTGAGACTGCTCGGCGCCTCCCACCAGGTGCTCCTGGAAGAGGAGGGCCGCAGCTGCTCGGAGACCGTCGCCTGCATGCCCGGCAGCAGCACCCCCCTTCCGCTCGGCGTCTCCAAGCGCGTCGGCGAATGGGAGTACGAATTCGCGGCGCGCGTCGAGACGCTCTCGCACGGCTCCTTCGCGGGCCGCGCGCAGGAGCTGCTCGCGCTCGTCGCCGACCACCCCAATGGACTCGCGGGGACCTTTCCCGGCTCCCCGCACGCCTTCACGGCGATGCTGGCGCAGCGCCACGAGGGTCAGGTGCGCTGGCGCACCTGGCACGCCTACCCGCAGGAAGGGCAGTTGGTGGTGACCAGGACCCGTATCGGCGCACGTATGCCCGCAACGCTCTGATACGCCCTCCCGGAGCCTCAGATGCACTCGTGTGGGTGACAAGGGGCGCCCGAGTCGTGACGTAGCGTTACGGTCATGATGGAGCCGACCGTGACCATGCCACCCAAGAAGGTGCGGCGTGCGCCCGTGCGGCGGCCCGAGCCGCCGCGCGAGACGGTGCGGTTCCCGGTCCTCGCGGTGGTCTTCGTCTGCGCCGCCTGCGGTCTGGTCTACGAACTCGAACTGGTCGCGCTCGCCTCCTATTTGATCGGCGACTCGGTCACCCAGGCCTCCGTCGTGCTCTCCGTGATGGTCTTCGCCATGGGAGTGGGCTCGCTCCTCGCCAAGCGGCTGCGCTGCCGTGCCGCCGTCGGCTTCGGCCTGGTCGAGGCCGGGCTCGCGCTGGTCGGCGGCTGCTCGGCGATGGTGCTGTACGCGGCCTTCGCCTGGCTCGGCGAATCGCGGTACGTGCTCGTGGCGTTCTCGCTCGCCATCGGGGTGCTCATCGGCGCGGAGATCCCCCTCCTGATGTCGCTGATACAGCGGGACGGCCGCCCGGGGCGGGCCGGGCGGAAGGCCTCGCTCAGAGAGCAGGACGACGCCGCCGGGACGGTCGCCGACCTCTTCGCCGCCGACTACGTCGGCGCGCTCGTCGGAGGCCTCGCCTTCCCGTTTCTGCTGCTGCCCTGGCTCGGCCAGCTCACCGGCGCCCTCGTCACCGGCGCGGTCAACGCCGTGGCGGGCGGCGGCCTGGTCCTGTGGGTGTTCCACCGCGACCTGACGACCCGCTCCCGGGCCCTGCTCGTCGCCGTGAACGTGTCGGTCCTGGCCGTCCTCGCCACGGCGACCGTGCTCGTCGACGACTTCGAGCAGGCCGCCCGCCGGGCCGTGTACGGGGAGCGGGTGCGGGTCGCCGTCCACACCGAGCTCCAGGAGGTCGTGGTGACCGGAGGCCGCGAGGGGCCGCCCGACCTGTTCCTCGACGGGCGCCTGCGGGTCGCGGGACAGGACGAGTACCGCTACCACGAGGCGCTCGTCCACCCCGCGATGAACGGCACGCACGGGCGGGTGCTGATCGTCGGCGGCGGGGACGGCATGGCCGCCCGCGAGGCGCTGCGCTACCCCGGGGTCCGCTCCGTCACCGTCGTCGAACTCGACCCGGGGGTCGTCCGCCTCGCCCGTACGGACCCGGCGCTCGCCACGCTCAACGCACAGGCGTTCCGGGACCGCCGCGTCCGGGTGGTCTACGCGGACGCCTTCCGCTGGCTCCGGGGTGCCACCGATCGTGTGCGGGAACGGTACGACGTGGTGATCTCCGACCTGCCCGACCCCGGAATCACCCCCAGCACCAAGCTGTACTCGGAGGAGTTCTACGGCCTGGTGGCCCAGGTCCTCACCCCCTCCGGACGGTTCGCCGTGCACGCCGGGTCCGTCGCCGACCGGCCGCGCACCTACTGGACCGTGGACGCCACCCTGCGCGCCGCCGGCTTCGCCACCCGCCCGTACAGCGCGAGCGGCCGCACCCCCGGCTTCGCCGCGGGACCCGACCGCGCCGACCGCACCAGCGGTACGGGACGGGGGCCCGGCGACTGGGGCTTCCTCCTCGCCCTGCCGGGCGGCCGCCCGCCCGTCCTCGGCCTCGCCCCCGACGCGCCCCGGCTGCGCTCGCTCGGCGAAAGGACCCTGGAGGCCGCGGCGCGCCGGGCCGAGCGGGGCCGGGGGGCCGAACCGCCCCCCTCGACACTGGTGCACCCGCGGTACGGCGGCTGAGGGCGTTCCCTCCGTGGCCGACGGGGCGCGCGCGGGTGCCGGGTGCGGTGCCAAACAGGCGACGCCGCGCCCCGGCCTGAGTAGGCTCGGCTTCCATGGAGCATGAGGTGTTCGTCCCGGTCCCGGCCGAGGTTCTGCGCGCGACGCTCACGGACCCCGCCCGGGTGGTGCGCTGCGTCCCCGGCCTCCAGCGGGACGCCGACGCGGAGGCGGGCCCGCTCACGGGCCGGCTCAGGGTGCGCGTCGGCGGCAACACCATCACCTACCGCGGCGCCCTGAAGGTCGTCGAGCGGGACGGCGCCATCACCTACGAGGGCCAGGGCACCGAGGCCCGGGGCAAGGGCTCGGCGGAGCTGTCGCTCACCGTCGTCCTCACTCCGGTGGCCGAGGGCACCAGCCTGAGCTTCACCGGCGGCCTGACGGCGGCCGGCCGGCTCGCCGAGGCGACGGACGAGGCGCGGTCCACGGCGGGTGCCCGACTGCTCGGCAAGTTCGTGGAGGCGCTGGCCGCCCTCGCCGAGGAGCCGGAACCGGAGCCGGACGGGAAGCCGGACGCGAAGCGCCCGCCGGACGCGAATCCCGAGCCCGACGCGCAGCAGGAGTCGCCCGAAGGGGCGGCCGCCGCCGCGACCGATGGAGAGACCGACGGAGAGAGCGACGGAGAGACCGACACGGACGACGACGGGGTCGACGACGGTGTCGAGGAGCCGCCCCGGAGCTCCGTCTTCGACGCACCGGTCCCGCCGCCCTCCCTCGACCCCCTCGTGGAGGAGGACTTCGTCGGCGCCCCCATCGAGTTCCCCGCCCCGCAGCCCGCCGCCGAGGCCGCCCACGCCCGCCGGACCATGATCGGGCGGAGCGCCGAGGAGGTCGACCACGCCCCGCCGCGCGGCCGGTACGCCCCCGTCCCCGCCCCCGAGGCGTCGAGCGCCGGGGCCACCCTGCGCTGGATCGCGCCGGCCGCGGCCCTCGCCCTCGCCTCCGCGGTCGTCATCAACCGGGCGCTGCGCCGCCGCCGCTGAGACGCCCGCCGTGGCGCGAGCCGTAACGCCGTGAAACGTGCCCGGAAAGGGTCGCCCACGTTCGGGGTCTCGCACGATTAGGGTCAGGGCGTGAGCATGCAGACGCGACTGACGGCGGGCGACGCCGAGCTGACCATCAGCCCCGAGAACGGCTGCCGGATCGAGGGCCTGCGCATCGGCGGGACCGAGGTACTGCGCCAGGGCGAGCGCTTCGGGAGCTTCCCGATGGCGCCCTGGTGCGGGCGGACCGAGAACGGCCTCTTCCGCAACGGGGCGACCACCCATCAGCTCCCGGTCAACGCACCCCCGCACGCCATCCACGGCACCGTCCGCGACCTCGCCTGGAAGACCGCCAGGACCTCCGCGACCGAGGCCGTCTTCACCTGCGAGCTCGGTGACCCGTGGCCGTACAAGGGCACGGTCACCCAGGTCTTCGAGCTGGCCGAGGACTCCCTGACGCTGCGCTTCGGGATCGAGACCTACGGCGACTCCTTCCCGGCCCAGGCGGGCTGGCACCCGTGGTTCCTGCGGAACCTCGGCCGGGGCGGTCAGGACGTGCGGCTCGACTTCACCGCCGCCTGGCAGGAGGAGCGCGGGGAGAACCACCTGCCCACCGGGCGCCGGATCGATCCCGCCCCCGGGCCCTGGGACGACTGCTTCGGCATGCCCGACGGTGTCGACGTCACCCTCACCTGGCCGGAGGAGCTGGAGCTGAAGGTCGCGAGCCGCGCCCCCTGGGTCGTGATCTACGACGAGCCCGAGGACGCCGTCTGCGTCGAGCCGCAGTCCGGCCCGCCGAACGGGCTCAACACCCACCCGCGTCTGGTGACCCCGATCGACCCGCTGGAGGTCGAGAGCACCTGGACCTGGCGTCGTCTCTGAGAGCTGCGGACGCCGCCCCCGAGCGGTCCCCTTAAGCTCAGGGGCATGACTGACGTACGCGCTGAGCTGCTCCAGCAGATCAAGGACAAGGCCGTGGTGCACGGCAAGGTGACCCTCTCCTCGGGTCTGGAAGCCGACTACTACATCGACCTGCGCCGGATCACGCTGGACGGCGAGGCCGCGCCGATGGTGGGTCAGGTCATGCTCGACCTCACGGCGGACCTGGACTTCGACTGCGTCGGCGGTCTGACCCTGGGCGCCGACCCGGTCGCGACCTCGATGCTGCACGCCTCCGCCGCGCGTGGGCAGCGCCTCGACGCCTTCGTCGTACGGAAGGCCCAGAAGGCGCACGGCATGCAGCGCCGGATCGAGGGCGCGGACGTCAAGGGCCGTCGCTGCCTCGTGGTCGAGGACACCTCGACCACGGGTGGTTCGCCGCTGACCGCCGTCGAGGCCGTCCGCGAGGCCGGCGGCGAGGTCGTCGCCGTGGCCACGATCGTCGACCGGGGCGCCGCCGAGGCCATCGCCGGGGCGGGTCTGACGTACCTCACCGGCTACCGGCTGACCGATCTTGAGCTGGGCTAACCGCCGCGAAGTCGTGACTTAGGTCCTGGACCTCGGCGAGGGCGGTCCTGACCTGCGTTTTTATCCAGGGGCGGGGTGTTTCACGTGAAACACCCCGCCCCTTGGCATGCCGTGCCCGTGGGAGCCCGCAGAAGAGTCTGGAAGGATGGGCGTCGACGATGACGTCGCCCCCAGGTCAGGGACAGCAACGCACACACCCCGCACATCACAAGGAGCGGACGAATGCCCATCGCAACCCCCGAGGTCTACAACGAGATGCTCGACCGGGCGAAGGCAGGCAAGTTCGCCTACCCGGCCATCAACGTGACTTCGTCCCAGACCCTGCACGCCGCTCTGCGCGGTTTCGCGGAGGCCGAGAGCGACGGCATCATCCAGATCTCGACCGGCGGAGCCGAGTTCCTGGGCGGCCAGTACAACAAGGACATGGTCACGGGCGCCGTTGCCCTGGCCGAGTTCGCGCACATCGTCGCCGCGAAGTACGACATCACGGTCGCGCTGCACACCGACCACTGCCCCAAGGACAAGCTGGACAGCTATGTCCGTCCGCTGATCGAGGTCTCCGCCGAGCGCGTCGCCCGCGGCGAGAACCCGCTGTTCCAGTCGCACATGTGGGACGGCTCCGCCGAGACCCTCGCCGACAACCTGGCCATCGGCCAGGAGCTGCTCGCGAAGGCCGCCGCGGCCAGGATCATCCTCGAGGTCGAGATCACCCCGACCGGTGGCGAGGAGGACGGCGTCACCCACGAGATCAACGACGAGCTGTACACCACCGTCGAGGACGCGCTCCGCACCGCCGAGGCCCTCGGCCTGGGCGAGAAGGGCCGCTACCTGCTCGCCGCTTCCTTCGGCAACGTGCACGGCGTCTACAAGCCGGGCAACGTCGTGCTCCGCCCCGAGCTCCTCAAGGACCTCCAGGCCGGTGTCGCCGAGAAGTACGGCAAGGCCTCCCCGTTCGACTTCGTCTTCCACGGCGGCTCGGGCTCCACGGCCGAGGAGATCGCCACCGCGCTGGAGAACGGCGTCGTGAAGATGAACCTCGACACCGACACCCAGTACGCCTTCACGCGTCCGGTGGCGAACCACATGTTCAAGAACTACGACGGTGTCCTGAAGGTCGACGGCGAGGTCGGCATCAAGTCGACCTACGACCCGCGCACCTGGGGCAAGCTGGCCGAGGCCGGCATGGCCGTCCGGGTGACCGAGGCGTGCGCGGCGCTGCGCTCGACCGGCACCAAGCTGAAGTAACGAAGCAGATCGTGTGAGCGAAGGGCCCGGTACCTCCCCAGGTGCCGGGCCCTTCGTCCGTCGACGAGAGGGCCTGATGTACGACTTCGACCGTGAGATAGACCGGCACGGCACCTGGTCGGTCCAGTGGGACGGGATCGCCGACCGCTTCGGTGTGCCCGATCTGCTCCCCTTCACCATCTCCGACATGGACTTCGCCTCCCCGCCGGAGGTGCTCGCCGCCCTGCGCGACCGGGTCGGCCACGGGGTCTTCGGCTACACCGACTGGCGGCTCGGCGAGTTCCGCGAGGCGATCCGGCACTGGTACGCGAGCCGGTTCGCCACCGAGATCGACATCGACTCGCTGGTGTACGCGCCCTCCGTGCTCAACCAGCTCTCGCAGCTGCTGCGGATGTGGACCGAGCCCGGCGACGGCGTCGTCGTCCACACCCCCACCTACGACGGCTTCCGCAAGGCCGTCACCGGGCTCGGGCGCGAGCTGCGCGGCGTACCGCTCGGGGACCTCGAAGCCCTCGAACGGGAGCTGGCCCGGCCGGACAGCCGGATGCTGCTGCTCTGCTCCCCGCACAACCCGACCGGCCGGGTGTGGACGGAGGAGGAGCTCACCGTCTTCGCCGAGCTCGCCGAACGCCACGGCGCGGCCGTCGTCAGCGACGAGATCCACGCCGACCTGACCACCGACGGCCACCGTCACATCCCGTGGACCAGGATCGCCGAGCCGGGCCGGGGCCGCCGCTGGGCGCTGATCACCTCGGGCACGAAGGCCTTCAATTTTCCGGCGCTCTCCGGCTCGTATGGGATCATCGGCGACCCCGACGAGCGGACGGCCTTCGTCCGGCGGATGGAGACCGGTGAGGGCCTGGCCTCGCCCGCCGTGCTCTCGCTGACCGCCCACATCGCCGCGTACCGGCAGGGCGCCGCCTGGCTCGACGAACTGCGCGGCTACGTGGCGGGCACGATGGCCACGGTCCGGGAACGCCTCACGGCGGGCCTTCCGGGGGTCGACTGGGAGCCCCCGCAGGCCGGCTACCTGGCCTGGATCGATCTTCGGCCGCTGGGCATCGAGGAGACCGCCCTCCAGGAGGAGCTGGTGGCGGTCGAGAAGGTCGCGATCATGCCGGGCGGGGTGTACGGCACGCCCGGATTCGTCCGGCTCAACGTGGGCTGCCCCCGGAAGAAGGCCGAGCGGGGTGTGGACGCGCTCGTTCGCGCGGCGGGGCGGCTGCGCACGACCTGAGGACGGCATCGGTCACGGCCGTGAGCGCGGCGGATACCGGGAGGCGGGGTGTCGCAGGCGTGTTCTAGTCTTCCTGCACCGCGCCCCGTGTTGAGGGGCCGGAACCATGCCTTTGGGGGGCTCTTCATCGTGCGCAAGCGCGCTCTCTCGGCCGCGACGTCGTTCGCGGTCCTCGTCAGTTCCGCGGCGCTCGTCGCGGGCACGGCCGGCCTTGCGGCCGCCGACAGCAGCAAGGCCCTTCCGATGTCGTCCGTGGGCGACATGGTGGTGGACGGTGTCCATCGGAAGATCTTCATCAGCGACCCGTACCTCGGGAAGGTCGTCGCGACCGACTACGCGGGCACGGTCCTGAGCACCGTCACCGGCCTGCCCGGCGTCACCGGGCTCGCGCTCTCCGCCGACGCGGGGAGCCTGTACGCCGCGGTGCCGGGCGCCGACGTCGTCGTCGCGCTCGACGCCGCGACCGTGACCGAACGGGCCCGGTACGCCACCGGCGAGGGCACCGACCCGCAGTACCTCGCGCTCGCGGGCGGCAGGATCTGGTTCGGCTACGGCAACGGGGACCACGGCGACATCGGGTCGGTCGACACCTCGGGCGCCGAACCCGTGGTGACCCTGGCCCAGGACACCGAGCTGAACTACTCGGGCGCCCCGCGGCTGGTCTCCTCGCCGACGGACCCGAACGCCTTCGCGGCCATGTCCTCGTACTACCACCGGTTCCTGCTCGGCGCGTACGACGTGTCCACGGGCACCGCCACCCGCACCGCGCGCACCGCCGCCGACGTCGGCTCCGTGGGCATGGCCAACGACCTCGCCTACACCCCTGACGGCGGCAGGCTCATCACGGCCACCGCAGGCAACCGCCACCGGGTGTGGCGGACCACCGACATGGCCGAGCAGCCGTCCTACGCCAGCGAGTACCACGGCGCTGCCGTGGCCGTCGCCCCCGACGGCACCGTGGCGGCCGGCTCCGACGCCGCCTACGCCGCGGACGTGTTCGTCTACCGGCCGGGCGAGACGAAGGCCGTGCGGCAGTACGACTTCCCGAACACGGGGGTCTACAGCGGCGGCGACGGACTCGCCGACAGCGCCCTCTCCTGGGAGCCGGGCGGCAGCCGCCTGTTCGCGGTGACCACGGCCTCCAGCGGCAACAGCGTCCGGCTGAACGTCCTGGACACCCCGACCAAGTCCCTGCCGACGGTCACCGTGAGGGTCCCGTCCACCGTGGCGGTCCTCAAGGCGATCACCGTCTCCGGCACGGTCGCGGCGACGCTGAACCTGCCGGCCGGCACGCCGCTCACCGTGACGCGGTACGACGCCGAGTTCCCGAAGGGCAAGGCGCTCGGGACGAGGAAGCTCGGGGCGAACGGCACGTTCTCGTTCCCCGACACCCCGACCGCGGCGGGCGACGTCACCTACAAGGTGGCGTACGCGGGCGACGCCACGCACGTGGGCGCGAGCGGCACGGCGGTCGTCAAGGTGACCCCGTTCAAGACCGCGCTGACGCTGGACCAGAACCGTCGCACCGTGAACTACGGCACCAATGTGACGTACACGGCGTCCCTCGGCTGGTCGTACCGGAACCGGGTGGTGGAGATCTGGGCCGACCCGTACGGGTCGGAGCCCAAGCGGCTGCTCAAGCGCGGCACGGTCAACTCGGCGGGCAAGCTGTCGGTGACGACCCGGATGACCCGCGACACCTGGGTGACCGCGGACTTCGCCGGTGACACCCGCTCCGGGCGGGCCCACGTCGGCTCCACCGTGTACACCCGGGCCGGTCTGACGACCGCGCTGTCCCGGCACTACAAGTGGTCGAAGATCGGCACCATCTGGTACCAGTCGTACCACCAGACCGGCGACGTGATGGTCACCGCGTGGAACAACCCGTACCCGGGCCGGAAGACCAAGTACGAGGTCCAGGTCTGGTACGCGGGCGCCTGGCGCACGGGCTCGGAGGACTACGTCCGGCTGAACAGCGGCGGAATGGCGTACATCGTGTTCGACGGCGCCGGAGCGGCCGGCGTCCGCGCCCGGGTCCGCACGGCGTACGTGGACGGCACGTCCGGCGACAACGTGAACACCACGATCCACGGCGCGTGGAAGTACTTCAACGTCACCCGCTGACCCGTCGGCCGTCGTCGCCCCGCCCACCGTCTCCTCGGATTCCGGTGGGCGGGGCTTCGGCGTTCGGGGGACCATGCAGGCATGGGCGTGCGGGACGTGCGGATGGCCTCGGGGACCGGTCGATGGATCGTGTTCACGACCGTGCTCGGCTCCGGAATGGCCCTGCTCGACTCCACCGTCGTCAATGTCGCGCTGCCGCACATCGGCGAGGACCTGGGCGCCGACCTGGCCGTGCTCCAGTGGACGGTCAACGCCTACATGCTGACCCTGGCCGGGCTGATCCTGCTCGGCGGGGCGCTCGGCGACCGGTACGGGCGGCGCCGGGTCTTCGTGATCGGGGTGGTGTGGTTCGCGCTCGCCTCGCTGCTGTGCGGGCTCGCCCCGAACGCCGGGGTGCTGATCGCCGCCCGCGCCCTCCAGGGCGTGGGCGGGGCGCTGCTCACCCCCGGCTCCCTCGCCCTGATCCAGGCGAGCTTCCACGAGGACGACCGGGCCCGGGCGGTCGGGCTGTGGTCGGGCTTCGGCGGTGTGGGGGCGGCGATCGGGCCGTTCGTCGGCGGCTGGCTGGTCGACGGGCCGGGCTGGCGGTGGGTGTTCCTCCTGAACGTGCCGCTCGCCGCACTCTGCGTACCCGTCGCCCTCCGGCACGTGCCGGAATCGCGCGACGAGACCGCGCGCGGCCGCTTCGACGTCCTCGGCGCGGCCCTGGGCGCGGCGGCGCTCGCCCTCGTGACGTACGCGCTGATCGGCGAGGCCTGGTGGGCCGGGGCGGCCGGGATCGCCGTCGGGGCCTGGTTCGTGGTGGTGGAGCGCCGGCGCGGCGAGGCGGCGATGGTGCCGCCGTCGATCTTCGCTTCCCGGATGTTCACGGCGGTCAACCTCGTCACCCTGTGCGTCTACGCGGCCTTTGGCGGCTTCTTCTTCCTGGCCGCCCTCCAGCTCCAGGTGGTGGCCGGCTACTCGGCGCTCGGCGCGGGTACGGCCCTGCTGCCGACGACCGTCCTGATGCTGCTGCTGTCGGCGAAGTCCGGGGAGCTGGGGGAGCGGATCGGGCCCAGGATCCCGCTCACGGTGGGGCCGCTGCTGTGCGCCGCGGGCATGCTCCTGATGCTGCGGGTCGACGAGGACGCCTCGTACGTACAGGACGTGCTGCCGGCCATGCTGGTGCTCGGTCTCGGCATGACGGCCCTGGTCGCCCCGCTGACCGCGACCGTGCTCGCCTCGGTGGACGTCGCCAGGGCGGGTCTCGCGAGCGGCATCAACAACGCGGCGGCGCGGGCGGCCGGGCTGCTCGCGGTGGCCGCCCTGCCGATGCTGGCCGGGATGGGGCCGGAGGCGTACCGCTCGGCGGCGGAGTTCGAGGCGACGTTCCGGCGGGCGATGCCGATGTGCGCGGGGATCCTGGTGGTGGGCGCGGTGATCGCCTGGACGACGATGCGCACTCCGGCGGGGGCGGACTGCCACCCGGAGTGCAAGGTGCACTGCGGGGTGACGTCCCCGCCGCTCGACCCGGGCGGCCGGGGCGCTTCGGCCTGAGCGGGGCGGGGGCCGGCCCGAGCGGGCGGGGGCCGGCCCGAGCGGGCGGGGGCCGGCCCGAGCGGGCGGCCGGGGCGGGCGTGGGGGCTTCGGTGGGCGGGACTGAGGCAGACTGACCCCATGGCCATCCACGAGAACCTTCTGGGGGGACCGGCCCCCACCCACCTGCCCGACGACCCGGGTCCGCGCGAGCTGCTCGCGAACGGTACGGCGCCGGCGGACGTCGCCGCGAAGTACCCGACCTCCTCGCTCGCCTGGGCCCAGCTCGCCGACGACGCGTACGAGCGCGGATCGGTCGTCGAGTCGTACGCCTACGCCCGTACCGGCTACCACCGCGGCCTCGACGCGCTGCGCCGCGACGGCTGGAAGGGCCACGGCCCGGTGCCGTGGGAGAATGGTGCCACATGTGATCGTTCGAGTTTCTGTGCCTCCACTGCCTGAGCAGCGGAGGCACAGCTGTTTCCGGCTGCGGTGACGGCTACCGCCTAAGCGCGGTGTACGCCTCCGCGCTGCTGTCCTGAAGGAACTGCCAGCACCGCTCCGTCTCGTCCTTCTCGTTGATGTCGCCGGCGGCGCGCGCCAGGGCGGCGAGGCAGCGCAGGAAGCCGCGATTGGCCTGGTGGCTCCAGGGGATGGGGCCGTGCCCCTTCCAGCCGGTCCGCCGGAGCTGGTCGAGTCCGCGGTGGTAGCCGGTGCGCGCGTACGCGTACGACTCGACCACGCGCCCCGCCTCGTAGGCGTCGTCGGCGAGCTGTGCCCACGCGAGGGAGAACGTGGGGTGCTTGGCCACAACTTCGGCCGGCGCGAGGGACTCCTCGCCCAGGAGGCGGTATGCCTCTTCGTTCTCGGGCAGGTACGTCGGCTCCGGGCCGCCGAGCAGGTTCTTGTGCGTCGTCATGGAAGCAGTCTGCCACTCGGGGACGGGCGTCCGGGATGCCCACGAGGAAAATCGGCCGTGGCCCAAGAGGGGACGAGAACGGCGCTTGATGTAACCAATAGCGATATGCGACGATCCGGCCATGGCGGCACGACGGGGGTCCTCCGGGGCCATGCAGGTGGGCATCTACACCCGGATCAGCAAGGACGACGAGGCCGAGGGGCTGGGCGTCGCGCGGCAGGAGGAGGACTGCCGGCTGTACTGCGCCGCCCGGGGCTGGGAGGTCGCCAAGGTCTACGAGGACAACGACCTCTCCGCGTACAAGCGGAAGACGGTACGCCCCGAGTTCCGGCAGATGCTGGAAGACCTGAAGGCCGGGCGGATCGACGGGGTCGTCGCCTGGGACATCGACCGCTTCACGCGCCAGCCGCGCGAACTGGAGGCGTGGATCGACGAGTACGAGGACGCCGAGCGCGGGAAGCGCCACCTCGTCTTCGACTCCGTCTCCGCGTCGGACATCGACCTCTCCACGGAGAATGGCCGGTTCATCGCGCGGATCAAGGTCACCATCGCCAACAAGTCCTCGGCGGACACCTCGCGGCGCACGAAGCGCAAGCACCTGGAGCTGGCGACGCAGGGCAAGCTCCCCGGCGGCCGGGCACCGTACGGGTGGAACCGCGAGGACCGCAGGACGCTGGTCCCGGAAGAAGCCGAGCATCTCCGCGAGGCGGTGAAGGACTTCCTGGGCGGCATCCGGTGGGCGTCGATCGCGCGTGACTGGCGGGACAAGGGGGTCAGGTCCCACAGTGGCGGCTTC
The DNA here is from genome assembly GCF_044331325.1 of Streptomyces sp. NPDC017246. Taxonomy (NCBI): domain Bacteria; kingdom Bacillati; phylum Actinomycetota; class Actinomycetes; order Kitasatosporales; family Streptomycetaceae; genus Streptomyces; species Streptomyces sp. NPDC017246. The sequence goes on from NZ_JBIRMW010000002.1 coordinate 557,933, forward strand.
TTCGACGACTCGAAGATCAAGCGGATGGTGATGAACCCGCGGATGTGCGGCTACCGGATGCACCAGGGTGAGCTCTTCCTGGACGAGCGCGGTGAGCCCGTCGTCGGCGACTGGGAGCCGATCATCACCCCCGACGACTGGTACCTGCTCACGGAGAAGATCAGGCGGGAGTCGGAGGGGCGGGAGGTGCGGGACTACGCCACCAAGTACCTTCTCTCGGGCATCGCCCGGTGCGGAAAGTGCGGCGCCAAGATGCGGGCCTTCCCGTCGTACCGGAAGTCGAAGACGTCGTCGCAGTTCAGGTACGCGTGCCCCGGCAAGAACGACGGCGGATGCGGGGGCGTGGCCAGGGCGGGTGAACCGGTCGACCGCCTCATCAGGAAGGCCGTGTTCCTCAGCTCCGACAAGGCGCTCGCGAACGTCCGTGAGCGCGCGCCGGAATGGACCAAGGAGGAACAGCTGGCCTCCCTGGAACGGGACATGGCCGAGTTCAGGCAGGCGTGGCAGGAGAAGCGCATGTCAGCCGCCCGCTATATCGCTCTCACCGAGGACCTGGAGAAGCAGATCGCGGAACTGCAGCGGGAGCGGGCCCTGCACCGCGCCGAGGCCGCGACGTTCGCGGCCGGCCCCGTCGACATCCGGGATCGGTGGGAGAAGCTGACGATCGAGCAGCAGCGCGCCGCCGTCCTCAAGGTCTTCCGCGCGGTCATCGTCAAGCCCGCGTCCAAGGGGCCGATCTTCGACCCGGCGGACATCGAGCCGGTGCTCAGGTGACGAACAGAAGCCGGGCCCCTGCGACAGCGGGGGCCCGGCTTCTGTTCGTTCAAGACCGGTCTATGCCGAAGATGCGGAGCAGATCGTCGACCCACTCCTCGTCGCGGTCAGGGAGCTGAGCTTCCACGCGGCGCAGCCATTCGTCCTCAGTCAAAGAGCCCGGCCTCCGGCGCCGCGCCACTGTGTTCTCCCGTCGCGGGGCGCCGGGGCGTGTGGACGAAGTAGTCGCGGGTGTGGCGGAGGAAGCCGGGCTCGTGGAGGAAGTACTCGGACTCGGCGGCGGTGTGGCCGGCGGTCTTGCGGCGAAGGTGGAGTGTCTCGGCCGGTACGTCGAGGTAGAGGGTGTGGTCGGGGCGCAGGAAGGAAAGCGCACCTCCAGGACGCGGTGGTCGTGGGTGCGATGGCGGGCGGCGAGCTGCCGGGTGTGTGTCTGGTGGGCGTGGTGGAGGTCATCGGGGAAGGTGTAGATACCGGTGTCGTCCGGCACGGGCAGGGTCGAGGTCGCCGCGGACAAGGACGTCGGCGTCCACGTAGATCAGGTAGGGGCGGCGGACGAAGTCCGGTGTGAACTCGAAGCGCAGGTAGGTGGTGACGGTGATGTACGAGGCGTCCGCCATGCGCGAGGTCCGCAGCGGGGAGCCGTGGCGAAGGCAGAAGGAACCGAAGCCGACTCGCTGGGCGAAGTCGGAGAGAAGGAGGGCCTGCGCGGGGGTGAGGTCGAGGGTGAGCACCCGTACGGCGGTGGCGCGGCGGGCTGCCGGGGTGAGGCCGTCGGCCAGGCCGGCGAGGGCGGTGAGGCCGGGGACGATGTAGGGCTGGTCGATGCAGAGGCCGAACGCGTACACGACGATTTCGCCTTTCGGGCGTGGTGCACGGGTGTGACGGAGGCGGAGACGGGGAGGCCGGTGGCGAGCGCGGGCGCTCACGAGCCGTTGCCCTCGGGCGGGTCCGGCTGGGTGAACCGGCCCGAGGCCGCGTCCGCGATGGCGCGGCGACGAGGGGCCTGACCCGGGGTTCGACGCGCCGGGACGCCGCTCGACGCGTCCACGAGGAACCCTCCCCGGTCGCGGAGGAGGACACCGAGAGCAGCGAACTGGGCGGCATCGGTGGCCACATGGGCCAGCTCGCTGACGACGACGCCCCGGATCATCCCGTCGGACAGGGCGAACGTGACGGCCTGCCATCCGGGCCGCTCCGCGAGCGGAACCGCCGGGTCGGAGTCGGACCAGGCACCGGCGACGCGCCAATGGCGGGCCTCGGCGTAGCGGCGGCCGTTCTCCTCGCCCTCGCGGATGGTGGGGGAGGTGGCGGCGCAGGTGTAGACGGCGATGGGCACGTGCCCGAGGCCGCCGGGCGGGTTACTCGGCATGCCCACAAGGCTGCTGGGCAGCCGTGCGCGGGCCCAGGCACGGCCTGTGGCACCGGTGGCGGTCCGTACCCGGCTGCTGTGCCACGCTCCGTGGCAGCGGGATCGAGCCTGCTCAGGGGTGTGTCACGACCCGTAGTAGTCAGGCTGGCGGAAGCCTCGTCGCCTCCTACGGGTCGTGGCAGTGTCGGGGAGGGTCAGCGCACGCCGAGAGGTACGCCCGCGGAGTCGGCGAGACCCCTGAGACGGTTGACGGACACCCCTGCGAGTCGGCTGATGATGACGCCGGGAAGCATCTGGTGGCGTACCCACACCGGGGCCATCGCGCAGACGGCCTGGAGGGTGTCGGCAGCGGCGTCCCACCGGCGGCATTCGACCTGGGTGAGGGCGACGTCCAGGCCGTAGCGGGCCCGAGTGGCGAGAGGCACGGAGTCGTCCAGGCGGACGGTGTCCATGAGCCGCAGCGCGCCGGCCGTGTCGCCGAGGGCCACGGCGATGCTCATGGCCTGCGTGGCGGCGTACATCGGTCCGTATGGCTGGGCGTGCGCGCCACGGGCGTGCTCGTCGCCTATGCGGGCGGCGACGGCGTGCGCCTGGGAGAGGTACTCGCGAGCGCTGTCGGCGTGAGCTCCGCCCCGGGAGGCGGCGACGGCGGCGTTCGTGACGAGCTGCCCGTACACGCTCAGCCGGTCCGGATCATGCTCGCTCATCTTCGGCTCGATCCGGTCGGCCTGGGCCGCAGCGAGGAGGAACCCCTGCTTTGTGCGGCCATCCCGGAGGTTGACCCACGCGGTCGTGGCGGCGAGATGGGCATCGCGCAGATCGTCACCGCCCTGCACGGCGATCTGGCGGCCGTACGTCAGCGCCGCATACGCGAGGTCTCGGGAGCCGAGGACGTTGGCGGCCATGCCTGCGGTCTGGAAGGTGTCGATCAGGACGCCGGCGGCGGCCTCCCGCTCTCCCGGATCCGCAGCGTCGAACCTGGCCTAGGAGCACGGCGATGTCCGTACCGAGTGCGTCGGCGATCGACAGCAGGGACGGGAGAGAAGCGGTCCCGCCGCGTTCGAGCTTGCGGACTACGCCGACGGACACGCCAGCCGCCTCCGCCAACTGCTCCTGTGTCATGCCTCCACGCAACGCCTTCAGGCGCTCAGAGGTGGTGTACTCCGACCACTGCATGATCCAGAACCTCCGCATGATGGGCCCCACGCGGACAGTACTGGCAAGAGCATCCGGCCCGACAGCCTCTACTCAGACTGCAGTTGCCTTCACGCGGTGATCTCCGCCGTGACGCCGAGGAGGGTCTCCAGCTCGGCCACGGCCTCATCCTCGTCCGTGACATGAGCGGTGGCGATGCCCAGGTCGGCTGCCGGAGGCAGGTTCACCGCGTGATCATCCACGAACACACACCGCTCGGCGGGCAGCCCGATCCGTTCCAAGGCCAGCTCGTAGATCGCCGGATCGGGCTTGGCCATTCCCACCAGCTCGGAGACGACATGGACGTCGAACAGGTCCCAGATGCCCAGGTGCTCGTAGGGGTTGAACGGGTTGAGCCCGAAGCTGTTGGACAGCAGGGCGAGCCGATGGCCGGCGGCGCGCGCGGCACGAGCCAGCGCGACCATCCGGCGAGCCGCAGGCACCCCGGCCCAGGCCCTCCCCATCAGGTTCACCGGATCCACATGCGCACCCAACAGTGCGGCCGTGCCCTCGTTCCACTCGGCCTGCCCGATCTCCCCGACCTCCAGAGCCGCGTAGAGACGCCGGCCCTCAGGGTGTTCGTTGAGAGTGCTGCGCCACGCGCCCGGAGCCAGCCCTTCTGACATGCACCAGGCGCGGTGTACATCGATCGGGCTGGCAGTAAGCACGCCGGCGAAGTCGAGGATCAGGCCGCGGCTGTCGGCGACATCAGTCCTGTGCGGCATCCGGTGATTGTTCCTTCCCTGACGGGTTCCCTCGGCGACGCTACCGCGCACCGATCACGCGGAAGGGCGAAGCCTCCCTAACCATTCTGGGCGCCGCCCTCCCAGGTCGTACGTCAGGGGCGCCTGGTGATCGCGGCGAGCACGAAGGCGAGCGCAGCGAGCGACACGGCTGTGATGACGACCGCTGCCGCGGTTCCCGGGGCGATGCCCACGAGCCGAGGTGCGATGCCACCCACCACCAAGACAGCGACCGCAGCCCAGAGCAGGACGTCCTTCCATCCGGCGGATCGGCTGATGACGAGGAAGAAGACGGTGAGACAGCCGAGGCCAAGAATGATGTTCAAGGTGAGCATGAATGGTCCTTAAGGAGTCGCGCGGCCGAGGGTGCGGGGGCGTTTACGCACCGCACCCCGCACCCTCGGCTGATTGCTAGGTCACAGTCCGCCGATTGTTGCTACCCCCACCTGCCGTCATCCCACGGCGAGGTCTTCGTGTAGCAGCCGACCCACGGGATGCACGCAGTGATCCGGGACCGTTCTGCCCAGTTGTAGTAGCCCGTGGTGACCTTGCCGCGCTTCGTCTTCCGGGCGCCCTTTACGTAGCGCTCCCAGACGCCCCAGCGTGTCCGGGACTGCCAGAGCATGCTGTCGATGTAGACCCCGACCATGAACCTGCCCATGATGCCCTGGAAGAAGGCTCGCAGCGGACGAGGCATGTTGCTGTAGGTCGACTTGTACCACTTGCCGTTGACCCAGTAGGTGGAGATCCGCTTCCAGTTGGTGGTTTTCGTCGGCTTCCTGCCGTCCAGGTCGACCCTGTTGACCGGGTCACCGAAGGCGTACTCGTACGCGTTCGCGCTGGCACCGTGGATGGGGTCGGTGGTCAGGAAGCGGCCGGTGGACGGGTTGTAGAGCCGCACACCCATCAGAGTGAGACCCCCAAGGGTCTCGCTGGACCGCTTGGCCGCTCCAAGCCAGTTGTAGCGGGCGGTGGGCTGTCCCGAGCGAGGGTTGCCGTACTCGTCGTTGTCCAGCACCACAGGAGCATCTGCCTGGTCCAGTGGCAGCTGGAGAGCAACGTCACCGTGGACGCTGGTCATCTGGAGCACCGTGTGCCCCTCGGCACTGGTCGTCGCCGTCAGATCTCCGGCAGCGGAGTCGACGAGACGCGTGACCGCTCCGCCGGTGACGTCCTCCACGATCCAGCGTGGGCTGTCACCATCGTTGGCGAAGTGGTTGCGCCGGGCAGCGGTCGTGGTCCACGTACCGGCGTTCTCTTCCACGGTCCAGGAGCGGAACCGCTGCATGGCGTCCAGCTGCCAGGTCTGGCGGACGGCGCCCTGGGTTTGCTGGTGAACCATGTCGTTGGCGTAGTAGGCGACCTGGGTACCCGGCAGGTCGGTGGTACGCCCGAAGGCGTCGTAGACGTAGCCGGCGTCAACGAGTCGGTCGGCGCTGTCGTAGGTGTAGATGGTGCTGGCCCCTCCGGAGGTGGGGCAGGCGGCACCCGCAGCGCCCTCCGCTGTGGTCAGGCTGGTGCGGTTCGTCCGCTTGTCGAAGCCGTAAGCGCGTCGGATACACGTGTCGGCGATGACATCGGCGACGTCGATGAGGCGACCGGTCGAGTCGTAGGCGTAGTCCTGCGAGGACCAGCCACTGTGCCGGGCGACCTGACCATGGACCGATTCTGCGACGGAGTCGGAGTACACGACCTGCTTGTCGCTGTCGCGGGTGTACGTCCGGGCCAACACCGCACCGGTGGTGTCCTTCGCGATGGCGAGGGTATAGCCGCCGGGCAGCTTCTCTTCCGCGACAGCACCGTCAGCGTCGTACCGAACGGAGAAGGTCCCGGCGACCGAGTCGGTCATCGAGGTGGCCATACCACCCGGCTCGGAGCCGTGGTCGTAGCTGTACGTGGCCGTGGAGGGCACGCTGTCGGACACCTTCACCGGGCGGTTCAGCACGTCGTACTGGGTGCTGGTGACCCCGCCGTCGGCATCGGTGTATCTGACGACGCGGCCGAGCTTGTCGAACTCCTTGGTGATCGTCCCTCCGGTCGGCGACGTCGTCTTGACGGCCTGGCCTGTTGCCGGGTCGTACTCGGTCGTGGACTCCGGAACCGTCTGGCCGAGCCCGCCGGTCATGACAGTCTGAAGGGGACGGCCGGCGCCGTCGTAGCTGTTCGTGGTGGTGCGGGTAACCGCGTTGGCGGTCTCGGTGACCTTGGACGGGTTGCCCCACCAGTTGTACTCGGTCGTGGCTGTCGGCAGCTGGGCCGGGTTCGTACCGCCGCCAGTGATCGTTCCGGCCGGTCCGGTGGTGCAGACCTGATCGGCCCATTCCGGGCGGCCCTGGCAGGTGCCTGTGCCGGTGGCGGACCAGTAGGTGGTCACGCGGGTGGCGGCGTCGGTGCCGGTCGCACCGGGCAGGAGCTGCTTGGTGACGCGACCCTGGGTGTCGTATTCGGTGGTGTCGGTGATCGCGAGACCGGACGGGTCCTTGATCGTCTTGATCGGTAGGCCCTTGACCCAGTCGTAGACCGTCTGTGTCACGCGCGGGTCTGCCATCGCGGTGGTGCCCAGGATCTGGGCGCCTGTGGTGACCTTGGTGACCTGGTTCTCGACCTTCGCCGTGCCGTCCGTCGGGCGGCCGGCGTCGTACTCGTTGACCGTCCACGAGCGTGCAACGGCTGACTCGCCGTTCAGCGAGATCCGGTGCAGCGGCCCGAACTCCTCCAGCTCACGCTGCCCCTTGACGTCATAGACGGAGGTGGTGGTGAGCAGGTCGGCGCGGTCCTGGGTGGACAGGCCGATGGTGCCGAGGTCGGCGAGGGTGGCCTGGTCCTTCGGCGTACCGCCGAGGGCGAGGGCCCGGTTGCCGGCCGTGAGTTCACGGACGGTGTTGCCGAACTGGTCGTACTCAGTCGTAGCTATGTGGCCGCCGGGGGCGGCGGTGTTGACCTGGCGGCCGGAGGCGTTGGTGTACGTGACCGATGCGCGGCCGTAGTCGGCGGCGGTCAGGTCGTCGCCCGAGTGCGTGGCGGGGACTGCGTCGGCAGGGAAGACTGCGGTCGCGTCGGCCGGAGCGTCGCTCTGGCCCCAGGTCTGCACGTCCGTGGCGGACATGGAGTAGGGAGCCTTGGCGCCGGTGAGCGGTACGTCATAGACGATGCTCGTCGACGACGTACCCGACTCGACATCCTTGCTGCCCTGCTGCAGACCGCTGCGGCTGGTCTTGAGGAGCATCCCGTCGCCGGCCGTCGCGGAATTCCCGGCCTTGCCGTAGGTGAAGGACCACGGCAGTTGCCCGGGCGGGGTCAGGCTGGTGACACGGCCGGCGCTGTCGTAGACGTACTGCGTCTTCAGCGCGGGAGTGATCAGCGGGTTGTACGTCTCGCGCAGACGGCCTGCGGTGTCGTAGGCGTACTTCTGCACCGTCTTGGCGGTGGCAGTGGCTGCGCCGGACTCGGTGGACCAGCCGCGGATCTCCTTCACCTGGTTGGTGAAGTCACCGAGGACAGAAGTACTCGCGGTGGTGGCGGTGGCATAGACGAACTCCAGCGCGCGGCAGCCCTTCGTGGACGGCGTGGCCGTGCACGTGGCGGCGGATGCGGCGGAGCTCGGGGAGATGACCAGCTTCGGGCGGGCGAGCTTCTTGCCGTCTACGGTCACGCTCTCGGAGATGACCGTGGTGGTGGACTGCTCCAGACCGTCCAGCGTGGAAGAGGCGACCTGCCACGTGGTGGCCGCCGCGTCCGGCTTGGTGAAGATGGTGACGGTGCCCTCGGTGTCCTTGAGGGTGAACGGCGTGCTCGTGGAGCCGGTCAGCGTCATGTCCTCGGCACCGGGCTCGGGCTTCCAGCCGCCGCTGTTGGTGGCGGTGAAGCCCACCTCCTCGCCGTCGGCGTCCACCACGGCCACCGAAGTGGCCGAGGTCTGCTTGAGAGACGTCCACGCGGACTCGCTGATCTCCGCGACTGTGCCGGAGGTCCACTGGGGACCGAAGATCGCCGCCTGGCCCTCCTGCTTCGCACCTGCATCGGCCCGGCGCGAAGACGCCGTACGCGACACCGACACCCCGAAGAGGGAGGCGTCAGTAGCGGACAGGGTGTAGTCACCCGTCAGCAGGTTCACAGAGCCGGGCCCTGCTCCCTGCGAGGGTGCGGTGCCGGCGTTGCGGTCGATGGTGATGTCATTCGCCGGGGAGTAGGCGGTGGTGGTGCCGTCGGTGAATGCGGCACGGACCTCGATCGGACCGTCCTCGGCCAGGCTGTCGGTGATGTTCCACGTCATCCCGGCGGGCTTCCCGCCCGTTACCGCGACCGGCCACGTGGCCACCGTCTCCGTGCCCTTGCGGACATCGGCGACCGGCACGTTCTTCCACGCGTCCGTCTCACCGCGGCGGTACTGGTAGGTCACGCCGGTGTACGAGGGCTGGCCCTCGGCCGACAGTGCCACACGCCGCGCCGGGCGCTCGCCCTGCCCGGGTGTGAGCAGCGCGGCTCCGGATCCGGCATAGAAGACGTGGCTGCTCTCAGTGGAGATGTTGCCGGCAGGGTCCACCGCGCGTGCGGTGACGGTGTGCTTGCCCGCGGCGAAGGTAAGGGTCTTGGTCACAGCGGTGCCGGTAGTGGTGGCGGACTGCCAGGTCCCTCCGTCCAGCTTGTACTGCACCTCGGCGACGTCACTGGCCGGCGGCTCGAAATCAAACGAGCCGGAGAACTTGCCGGTCACCTGGTCCGGGGTTCCGGACCAGGTGTTGGCCGGGTAGTCATCGGAGGTGACGGTGCTGGTGGCGGGCTTGGTGGTGTCGACGGTGAAGTACACCGACGGCGTCCAGTTCGACCAGGCGTTCTCGTCGTTGACGCGGCCCTTGAACCAGTAGGTTCGGCCGTTGACGAGCTTGCCCGGCATGACCTGGTAGGAGACCGTCTTGTTCAGAACCGGGTCGTAGGTGCCGGAGTCGTACACGGCCAGGTTCGTCGAGCCCTCCCACAGCTCCCACTTGGAGCGCAGGAACGTCGTCTCGGCGTCGCTGGCGGCGTAGCCCATGTACGGCGTGGTTGTGGTGACCCAGTTCTTGCCCCCGTTCGCACGGCCCGGCGTGACGGTCATCGGGTTCCCGGCGACCGGAATGGTGTTGTACGTGACCGACACGTACGGCGTGTTCGAGGCGGCGTTGCCGGAGTTGAACCGCTTCCACGAATACGGGTCGGACTCGTTGGTGGCCTTGATGCCCATCGAGTTGCTGCTGTTGCCGTTGGCGGCCCAGGCGACTGCGAGGTTCTTGATGTCCTGCGAGACCCAGCCATCCGCGCAGGAGGACGAGAAGCCCTTCGTCGCAGTCGAGGTGGCCCACTTGTTGGTGAAGCCGGGCTTGTTGGTCCACCGGGTGGCGGTCGAGGCGTGCGGGGTGTCCCAGACCTCCCAGCTGTTCGCGGTGCAGGACCAGGAGTGGAAGTTCCACAGGTTCAGCTTCGCGCCGAGGATCTGCTTGCCCGTGATCTTCGCCATGGGGAAGTGCAGGTACGAGCGTGCGATCTGACCGGAGCCGTTGTTGCCGAGCTTCAGCTCGGTCGACGTCGACATGTCGTTCGTGTAGCCCTCCTGCACGAACGTGTCGAAGCTCGCCCCGATGTTCACGGCTGGGTCGACCGTCACCGGGAACTTCGTCGCCGGGTCGGCCAGGAAGGCCGCGTCAGGCGTCAGCGTCAGGTCGATCGCGTCGCCGTTCTGCGTCACCTTCAGCCCGACGTCCGCGCGCCGGGTGTGCTCGCCGGACTTCTCGTCGACCGTCGCGTCCCACATCTCCGGTGCGGGCAGGACACCGACCTGCTTGCCGGTCTCGGCATCCAGGAAGGTCACCGACCGGTCCGCGTTCGCCCGCGCCATGATGCCCTTGGCGTTCAGCGTCAGCGTCACCGACCCCGTCGCGTCGACCGCCGTACGGTCCTTCAGCTCCAGGAACTGCTCGAAACCCGTACGGGTCGACTCGATGACCAGGTCCGTCGCCGCGAGTACGTCCGCGTACCGGGCCGTCGTCCCCGACAGCGCCGGCTCCGGCAGCACACCACGCCACGACAGGTCCAGCGACCGACCGTCCCCGGCATCCAGCGACACGAGCGGTACCGGTGCGGTCTGCGGCTCACCGGCGTCACCTGACGCCATCACGCGCGCCGCCAGCTTGGCGGGGGTCCTGCCGCCCAGCTTCAGGGCGAGGGGATGGTTCTTCGCGACCACCGAACCGTCCACCGACTTCGTCAGGCCGACGTCGATGTTCCGCCACGCGCCCGTCGCCTTGTCACGGAAACGGACCGGACCCGACGCGGAGTCCGACGTGGCCGTCCCGTCCGGATTAGCCCACGTCGTGGTCGACTCCGTCCGCTCCGACAACGCCTCCACCCGCTTGCCCGACAGGCGAGCAGCGACCATAGCCGACGCGAGGTCAGCCGCCTCGGTCGGATAAGGCGCGGTGTCAACGGCAACGGGCTGCTGCGGCGGCAAGGCCACCGCCTGCCCCGTGGTGCCCACGACAATGGCGGTCTCCACCGCCATCAGCGCCGCCGTCGCCAGCGCCACTCTCTGCAGAGCCCGCCTGGACAGCAATCTCCCACCTGTCCAGCCTGGTGGCGATACGTGGTCGTTCATACGTGAAATTCCTCCCCTGAACAGTCGTCAGTGCGACTAGCGGAGGATCATATTCCGACGTGTAAAGATCTCGTGAAGAGGGGTGTGATTAGTTTCTGTGGCGGCGTCGAGGCAGCGTTCACGCGAGACTCGACAGTGTGTGCCGCTCGTGCCAAAAGCGCCCCGGCTAATCGAGATCCTGTGCCTGATCGGCTCGTCATGGCGAGATCACCGCAGGGTGGAGATAGGAACGGGTGTCGGAGACGGTGCCCGCCGTGCTTGGCATGGTCATGGACGGGTTCATGATGGTCGTCCCTCATGTATCTATCTGGCCGGGAGGCCAGGTGATCTTCCAGCCGCGCCTACCATCGCGGTTGATCCAGAGGTCTGTGTGGGCAGGTGTGCTCTGGGGGCTCGGCTTCCGTGCTGCTGGTTCTCTCTCTGGGCGTCGGGACGGTGACGCTGATGACCGGCGGGGAGCCCGGGCGGGCGGCGTCGGTGATCGGATGGGTCGCAGGGCCGCCGGTGGTCGGCTCGGTCCTGGCGGCATTCGTGGATCGCCGGTTGCGGCGCGGTCGATCCTCGCGCGGGTGGTGAGGGGCGGTGGGTGTGCCCGACGCCTTCGCGACGTTGCGTGAACAGGGCTGTTCCGAAGGTAGGAGAAGCCGTGGGGGGAGTAACACCGCCTGGGGAACAGTGGATTGCCTGCCAGTGCCATTCTGTGGCTGTTGATGGCGATAGTGGTTGGCTTGGCAATTGCGATGCTCCGAAGCGATAGGGGCGCTTTCGGTGAATCCCGCGCTGCAGCGAGACTGGTGATCTTGATGGCGTGTTCGGTTTAGTGGATCTGACTCGGAAGTGTCTTGCTGGGCAAGCTGGTTGATTGCTTGCTGGTTGGCAGAGGCCAGGAATAGGGGCAATTCTCCTTCTGCTGCTCGTGATTGCGGGAAGGGGGTCCGGGCGGCACGCGGCAGAATTCCGCTGACTGCCGACGTCGGTCATCGGTCCTGGAGAGCCGGGGCGGCGTGCCGACCTCTGCCCCGCAGCTCGCGGCGGCGCACGTACCACCAGACCGCGGGCAGCAGCCCGAGCCAGACCGCCAGTTGAAGCGGGACGCCGGTGAGGTCCCCCACGACCATGGCCGGCACAGCGCACAGCATCGCGCCGAACGCCGCCTTGCCGTGGACCACGAGGAGCCGGGGAAGCCCTCGTTCCCCGTAGCGGCGTGCCCGGACGAGCACCCGGCCTCCGGCATAGGCAGTGAAGGCGCCGGCCGGCAGCAGGGCAGATCCCACCGCGGCGGCGAGCTGGGGCTCACCCAGCGGGGTGTCGGCCGTCTCCTGGGACAGGCCGTCCTTCGCCACGGCGACCACGTAGTCCTGCCACAGCGTGACGGTCACGACGTCACCAGGCCGTAGATCCTTGAGTAGGGGGCCGGCCGCGTCCATGTCGACAACATCCGAGACCTCGCGCGGTCCACTGAGACGTACCGAGAACTCCTCGTACTCGGCCTCGTCCTTGATCACCGTGCTCACTACCGTCGCCGTCACGTCACGGAGACAGCCCTCGGCCACGCCTGCGGAAGCGGGACACGGAGAGGCAGCGGCATACGCCTGTTCGTCGTCGATCAGCTCCGGTACCACGCCCAGGAGGATCGCTCCCGCCAGCAGGGTCACCGCGAGGCCCAGAAGGGCCGCGCACGCACCCCATGTCCGGTGCCACACCGTGCGCCGACGTGCGGAGGCCGAAACCGACGGCAAGGCGAGACGCCGCGGACTGTCAGGCACTCGTCCTCCCCGCTCGAACCGACCTTGCCTGTGTGATCACCGTGAAGGCGACGACTGCCACCGACGCCCCCAGCCCGGTGGCGAGCGGGTCCGCCACGCCCCGGCCCGTCAACGGCCGCAGAAGTTCCACAGCGCCGAGGACGACGACGGAACCGGCGCAGCCTGCGAACACACCCGCGCCCCAGTCCCGACGCCGCCAGAACCGTTGCACGAGCAGCGTCATCACCGCGAAGGCGACAGGTGGCGACGGCTCGCCGACGAAGGACAGCAGTACCCCACCCAGGCCGCACACCGCCCAACAGCCCGCGAGCACCCAGCCCGTCTCACGCCATGTGATCCTTCGGCGATCCGTCATCGTCCCGACCCCCTTCCGTCATCCCGTCGGCCGCGCCGGAAACCGGCGACCGCCTCTCACCGCGCCGCCGCGTCCCATGGACGGGCGGGCGCCAGAAGGCGATGAGGTAGAGCATCGGCCCGGCGACACGGCAGAAGCCGACCACCCAGGGCTCCGGCAGTCCGGCCAGGCCGTAGACACCGCTGCTGCCCATGCCGATTCCCATGAGAACGAAACCGGCCGCCCAGCAGCGCACCGCCCACCGAGGGCCACGAGACACCCACGCGGGAGCCCGATCGGGCTGACGCCACCATTCCCAGGCGGTCCACACGATCAGCGGCCCGAAGACCAGCATGAAGACATCGCCGAACACGTCCCACAGCCAGTCCATGTTCCCCTCCCCTGGCTACTCCTGGCTCCGACCCGCCATGCCACGGGGAGCGCGCTTGCCACATTGCTCCCGGAGTACGGCCCGAGGACCCCGGCAATGAAGCATCAGCCAGGATGAGTGCTGCCGGTCGGCGAACGGGAAGGCGCGAGACCCTCTGCTCAGTGACCTCGCCACGGGCTCCCCCTCTGCTCGCCCCGGCGCAGGACCGAGCACGCCATTCCACGTCGGGGAACACATTGCCGGGCTCCGGCAGCATTGGCTCACGCAGACAGACGGCGCGGCCCCCTGATGCGGCCCTCCACGTCCTCGGTAGGGTCACCATCACCCCGTAGTCCGCTGTACAGCGCTTTCACCTCGGCAATCGACAGCCGCCCACGCGGACCTTGCCGCGCATACCCAGGAGTCAGCCCCCATGACGTGGCAGTGGATCGGTCTCACGTTCTTCTCCTTCACGGTGCTGCCAACGGGCCTGGCCATGGCCACAGACCGGGTCCCCGAGCGGTTGCGTCGCCGACTGGCTCCCGTACGGCCGCGCGGCTGCGCCCTCCTGCTGATCTACGCCACCGCGCCCGTCAACGCGCTCCCCCGCATAGTCGGCGCCTCCCCCGACATCACCCTCGCCTGCACGGCGGCCGGCGGGGCCCTCGCCGTTGCCGGCTGCCTGGTTCTGGGCGTCACCACCTGGGTGCGTGAGTACCGCCCGGTCGTGACCACGCGCCAAGGCTCCTGACGCCATGCCCGCAACAGTGCCCCGCACCAGCCGCAGGCGACGTGAGGCCGTATCGATCATTGCCTGGTGGGCCGTACTCACCCTGGCCCTCTGGCTTCTGGGGCATGCGACGAGCCACCCGGCCGGCCTCGCGCCGAGCGTCGCGTCCGCCGCCGTTCTGGTCGCCGTCGGCGAAACCGGCGACTGGGCTCGCAGACGCTGGAAGACCCGGCGAAACCGCGTGGCGCAACGGCCCCGCCTCCCCTGACGTCGTGCGGGGGAGGCCGCGTCGAGGAGCGTCTGGAGAGGGCACCGGATGAAGAGGCCGTCGGGTCAGCTCCCGTCGGTTTGCGCGGGCGCCTGGAACCTCGTCGGCTGGCCGGTCGCCGTCGAGGCGTCGCCGTAAAGAAGGGGGACAGCCTCCACGGCGGGCGGGGAGGTGTCCCCCGTCGGGGGCTTGTCGCCCGTCCACTCCGTGGAGCAGATCCTGGCGAGGTCCGTCATCCACTCCAGGTTCCGCTCCGGCAGCTGGGCCGCGAGGTTGTCCAGCCACTCCTGCTCGGTCATGTCGTAATCCCCTCCCGCCATCGCGTACATCTTCCACCATTCTCCTGGGAGCACGAGCCCAACCGCGGCTTCCTGCGCGCGCTGCACGCGCTGGCCCGGGCGGCCGGCGAGATCGGCGAGAAGGACGAGTTCGAGCGCTGCTCGACCTTCCTGCGGGACTCCTCGGAGACCGCCGCGGAGACGCTCGGCTGAACCTTTTCCGCCTGACACCGTCCGGATTTCGCCCTGTCCCATGGACCGGGGGAAATCCGGACGGACCCCCCGAGCCGTTCGATCGTGTTCGATCGCGGCCGGTACGATCCCCGGGACCGCAGGACCGAAGACGCCGGTACCGAGGCCCCAACTCCTCTTCCCCCACAGCCGGCCGACGCAGGGGAGAAGTCTGCCGTGGGCAAGCGTGCCGCATCCGCCGGACGGCGACGAAAGCAGAGCCGGCGGCGGGGCAGAGGCAGACGGGGCCCGGCGGGCCGGCTCGCGCTGCCGACGCTGGCCCTGGTGACGGTCGCGCTCGGCGCGGGCGTGGCCCTCGGCCACTTCGACGGTCCGGTGGCCGAGGACAGGGCCGCCGCGGCGACCACCCCGGCTCCGGAGCCGAGCACGGAGAGCCCGGTCCCGACGACGGCCGCTCCCGCCCCCCGGCCCACGACGGCGAAGCCGAAGAAGCCGAAGCCGCCGTCGACGTCGCCGCAGGCGAAGCGGACGAACCCGAGGACACCCCCGAAGAAGGCGGCCGTGCCGCAGTCCGGCGCCGGGACCTTCACCACCGCGCAGGCCTCCGGAGCGCCGATCGGCGACGGCGGCGTCCTGCGCCGCTACCGGGTCCAGGTCGAGGAGGGGATCGAGCTGTCGGCGCGCGGGGCGGCCGCCGAGATCCAGCGGATACTGGCGCATCCGCGCGGCTGGGCCGCGCACGGCCGGGGCCGCTTCCAGCTGGTCTCGGAGGACGCCGACTTCGTCATCCGGATCGCCACCCCGGACACGGCCGACGCGCTCTGCCTGCGGCAGGGCCTGGACACCCACGGCGAGCTGAACTGCGAGACCACCGACGGGGTCGTGGTGAACCTCAAGCGGTGGATGCTGGGCTCGCCCACCTTCGCGGGGGAGGCCGCCGAGTACCGGCATCTGATCATCAACCACGAGGTCGGACACGAGATCGGTATCCGGCAGCACATGGACTGCCCGGGTCCGGGCAGGCTCGCGCCCGCGATGATGCAGCAGATCAAGGGCCTGAACGGCTGTCGGTCGAACGCATTTCCGTATGACGAAGACGGGAGCTACATCACCGGGCCGATCGTGTCATGATGCGCTTGGGACGGCGCGCGACGCAGCACGCCTCCCGAGGGGACCGGGGCTCCCGTGCCGCGAGAAGGCGCGCACGGTGGAGCAGACCGCTACCCGGTAGTTCGTATCGAGGAGACAGCAATGTCACTCTTCCCCGGTTCTCCCGACTCCGGAGCAGGTTCGGTCGCCGTCGACCCGAACCTCGACTTCGCGGGTACCACGCCGTACGAGGACTACGTCCAGGCGGACGTCCTCACCCACCTCCAGCACCTCCGCTCGGACGACCCCGGCGAGATGGTCTTCCTGGTCACCACCCAGGTCATGGAGCTGTGGTTCACGGTGATCGTCCACGAGTGGGAGACCGCGAGCCGCGCCCTGCGCGAGGACCGCGTCCCCGTCGCGATGGACGCGCTCAAGCGCTCCGTGCGCGAGCTGGAGGCCCTCAACCACTCCTGGCGGCCGCTCGCCCAGCTCACCCCCGCCCAGTTCAACGCCTACCGGGCCGCGCTCGGCGAGGGCTCCGGCTTCCAGTCCGCCATGTACCGGCGGATGGAGTTCCTGCTCGGCGAGAAGTCCGCGTCCATGCTCGTCCCGCACCGGGGCGCGCCCCGCGTGCACTCCGAGCTGGAGAAGGCGCTCCACGAGCCCAGCCTGTACGACGAGGTCCTCGGGCTGCTCGCCCGCCGCGGCCTGCCCGTCCCGGCCGCCGTCCTCGGCCGCGATCTGGCGCGTCGGTACGAGCCCTCGGCCGAGGTCGAGGCGGTCTGGGCCGGGATCTACGCGGACGCCGACCAGAACGGCGAACTCGTCCGGCTCGGCGAGGCCCTGAGCGATGTCGCCGAGCTCGTCTGGCGCTGGCGCAACGACCACCTGGTGGCGACCCGCCGCGCGATGGGCGCGAAGACCGGCACCGGCGGTTCCGCGGGTGTGGCCTGGCTGGAGAAGCGGGCCCAGAAGAACGTGTTCCCGGAGCTCTGGACGGCGCGCAGCCATGTCTGAGACCTACGGGGAGAAGGCCGCGCGCCTCGACGCGATCGACGAACTCGGCAAGCACCGCGAGAAGTTCGCCCTCGACGCCGGGACCGTCTACCTCGACGGCAACTCGCTCGGCGCGCTGCCCGCCCACGTCCCGGCCCGGATGGCCGACGTCATCACCCGCGAGTGGGGCGAGCTGCGCATCCGTTCCTGGGGCGAGTCCGGCTGGTGGACCGCGCCCGAGCGGATCG
This sequence comes from Streptomyces sp. NPDC017246, assembly GCF_044331325.1. NCBI lineage: Bacteria > Bacillati > Actinomycetota > Actinomycetes > Kitasatosporales > Streptomycetaceae > Streptomyces > Streptomyces sp. NPDC017246. Next base: position 574,915 of record NZ_JBIRMW010000002.1, read on the forward strand.
GCGACCGGATCGCGCCGATCGTCGGCGCCGCCCCGGGGCAGATCGTGGTCGGCGACTCGACCAGTGTGAACGTCTTCAAAGCGGTCGTCGCCGCCGCTCGTCTGAGTGGTGAGGACCGCGACGAGATCCTCGTCGACGCGACGACCTTTCCCACGGACGGGTACATCGCGGAGTCCGCGGCGCGGATGACGGGTCACCGGATCGTGCCCGTCGACCCGGCGGGGATGGCCGGCGCGGCCGGCCCGCGCACGGCCGCCGCCCTCGTCAACCACGTCGACTACCGCAGCGGGCGCCGGCACGACCTGGCCGGCATCACGGCCGCGCTGCACGCGGCGGGCGCGCTCGCCGTCTGGGACCTGTGCCACAGCGCGGGTGCCCTGCCCGTCGGGTTGGACGCGCACGGGGTCGACCTGGCCGTCGGCTGCACGTACAAGTACCTGAACGGCGGGCCCGGTTCGCCGGCCTACCTGTATGTCGCCGAGCGCCACCAGGCCGCCTTCGACTCGCCGCTGCCCGGCTGGAACTCGCACGCCGACCCGTTCGCCATGACCCCCGGGTACGAGGCGGCCGAGGGCGCCGTGCGCGGCCGCGTCGGCACGCCCGACATCCTCTCCATGCTGGCCCTCGAAGCGGCGCTCGACGTCTGGGACGGGGTCGCGATCGAGGACGTGCGGGCCAAGTCCCTGGCCCTCACGGACTTCTTCCTGGAGTGCGTGAACGCGTACGCCCCGGCGGGCCGGGTCCGCTCGGTGACACCCGGGACGCACGGAGAGCGGGGCAGCCAGGTGGCGCTGAGCTGCGAGAACGCGCCCGCCGTCATGGCGGAGCTGATCCGGCGCGGAGTCGTCGGCGATCTGCGTCGCCCGGACGTGCTGCGGTTCGGCTTCACCCCGCTGTACGTCGGGTTCGCCGACGCGGAGCGGGCCGCGAGGGTTCTCGCGGAGGTCCTGGCGGCGGTTCCGGCGGAGGTTCCGGCCGACCGCGCCTCCTGAGGCCGGGGCCGTCTCGTACGGTCCGATGATCGCCCGATCTGCGGGGGCTCCACTCCTGGTACCGTCCCCGCAGGTCAGGCCAATTCGGCCCCGTACCCGAGAGGTTGGAACAGCATGCCGGACCCCGCCGCGCGCGCCGCCGCCGAAGAGGCGTCCGCCTTCTCGCACCCGGCCGTCGCCCCCGACGCCACCGCCGCGTACGGCGACCACTCCGACCAGGTGATCGACTTCTACGCCCCGCGCGGCGGCGCCACCCGGGCGCCGCTCGTCGTCGCCCTGCACGGCGGCGCCTGGCGGGCACCGTACGACCGGCGGCACCTGACCCCGTTCGTGGACTTCCTGGCCCGCCGGGGCTTCGCCGTGGCCAATGTCGAGTACCGGCGTGGCGGCGGCATCCCCCGACAGGGTGGCGCCGGCCCGGTCGCCGGGCGCTGGCCCGAGACCTTCGACGACGTGGCCGCCGCGCTCGACGCCGTACCGGAGCTCGCCGCCGCGCATCTGCCGCAGGCCGACACCGGCCGCATCGTCCTCACCGGCCACTCCGCGGGCGGCCAGCTCGCCCTGTGGGCCGCCGCCCGGCACGTGCTGCCGGTCGGCTCCCCCTGGCGGCTGCCCGCCCCGCCCGCGCTGCGCGGGGTGGTCGCCCTCGCCCCGATCGCCGACTTCGCTCGGGCGGTCGAGCTGGGAGTGTGCGGCGGAGCGGTCACCGAGCTGCTCGGCGACCCCTCCTCGTACGAGGAGCGGGCGGCCCACGCCGACCCGTCGGCGCTGCTGCCGACCGGGATCGCGACCACCGTCGTCCAGGGCCGTGAGGACGTCGACGTCCCGTACACCGTCGCCGACGCCTACGCCGACGCGGCGGCGAAGGCGGGCGAGACGGTCGGCCTGACGCTCCTGGAGGAGGTCGGCCACTTCCCGCTGATCGACCCGGCGGCGGACGCCTGCGCGGTGGTGGCGGAGGAGATCGCCCAGCTCGCCTGGTGAGCCGAGAGCCGAGAGCCGAGAGCCGAGAGCCGTGATTCGGGGTTCGGGGTTCGGGGTGGATCGCCGGGCTCTCTCGTACAACTATGCGACACCGTCAGGAGTCTGATCGGGAGCGGTACTTCCGTGTCCGATCTTCTCCTAGGGGTTCACCTTGCGGCTCCGCTCCACCCGTACCCGTCTCGGTCCGGCCGTCACGGCCGTCCTCGCTGTCACGGCCCTCGGCGCCGGGACGCTGACCACCGCCCCGGCGTTCGCCGCCGCTCCGGTCGCCGCCCCGGCCGAAGCCGGTGAGGCCACCGGCCTTCCCGTCTTCCCCGAGGGATCCGAGCTCGGGGGCGTGGGCACCACCGGCTTCCTCAGCTACTCCTTCGGCCGCGACGGCACTCGGAAGCTCCTCTGGACGCCGTACGACGGCGGCAGCCCGATCCCGCTCCAGGAGCCCGAGGACGGCGGCTGGACCCTGGGGGCCGGCGACGTGCTCGTCCTCGGCGACGCGAGCTGGTCCGCCGACATGCGCGCGATCACCCTGCGGAACATGGCCACCCCCTCCGCCCCCGGCGTCGACATCGACCTCGGCGCGCTCGACGCGAAGTTCGTGGCCGTGCTGAGTCCGACGAGCGTCCTCGCGCACGTGAAGAAGGGCGACGGCCCGGCGGAACTGCGCATCGTGACCAGAAACGGCGCCGACACGACCAGCCGCCCGGTCTCGGGGCTGCCCGCGGACGCCACCGACCTTTTCGGCTCGCTCGCCCACGACGGCTCCGTCCTCGTCGGGTACGAGACGGGCCCGGCGGACCTGCGGACCGGCGGCCGGGCCCTGATCGACGTGGCGGCCGGGTCGGTGACGAAGACGTACGCCTCCCGCGAGTCCGGGTACGGGTACGGCGGCCTGTCGTTCTCCGGCTCGCACGTGACCTGGTTCGGCTACGAGTCCGGCACCGGCGACTTCATCACGTCCGTCGACCGTTCGACGGGCGAGGCGAAGAGGACCGTCCTCGGCTCCCACCTCGACGAGTGGTACCACGTGCTCGTCGGCGACTGGCTGGTCTACGGCAACCCCTCGACGCCCGCCCGGGCCGTCTCCCTGACCAGCGGCGAGACCCGCGACCTCGGTGTCACCGCGTCGACGGCCTCGGACGTGGCCGACGGCCGCCCGGTGCTCAAGGGCAGCCGCGCCGCCGACGGCGACGGACTGTTCCGGATCACGGCGGCGGAGGACGGCACCCCGACGGTCACCAAGGCGGCCGACACCGCCGAGCTGGTGATCCCGCTGACGATCCAGCAGGTCCACGTCCCCGAGGCGGTGGACCTGGACAAGTCCGGCGGCAAGGTGACCCTGGGATGGACGCTGTCGGACCGCGACGCCACCCTGGACGTCACGCTCACGCACATCGCCACCGGCAGGGAGTTCCGGACGCGGGTGCCCGCCCCGGCCACCGGCACCCGGTTCTCCTTCGACTGGGACGGTGTCGTCGACGACGCCGACGCGCCGAACGGCAAGTACGCCGTGGAGGCCGAGGCGACGCCGCTGGACGGCGCCGGCGAGCCCGCCTACCAGGGCTGGTTCATGAACCTCGGCCGGACGTACAACCCGCACGACCTCAACGACAACGGCTCCACCGACGTCCTCGCCAGGGACGCGTCCGGTCAGCTGTGGCGCGACGATCTGCGCGACCGCCCGGACTACGGCCAGGTCAACGTCGCCGGGCGCACCCGCGTCGGCCACGGCTGGGGGGTCTACCCGCAGATCGAGGCCGTCGGCAACGCGGGCGGCGCCGCCCACGGCGACGTCATGGCGGTCGACGGTGCCGGCGTGCAGTGGCTCTACCTGGGCAAGGGCGACGGCACGCTCGCTCCCCGGGTGCGGGTCGGCCAGGGCTGGCAGATCTACAACAAGATCGCCGCCGGATCGGACCTCGACGGCGACAGCCGTCCCGACCTCGTGGCCACGGACAACGCGGGCGACCTCTGGTTCTACAAGGGCACCGGCGACTACGCGAAGCCGTACGCGCCCCGCGTCCGGGTCGGCGGGGGCTGGCAGGTCTACAACCACCTCACGGCCGTCGGCGACATCGCCGGCGCCTCCGCCGGAGACCTCGTCGCCCGCGGCAAGGACGGCGTCCTCTGGCTCTACCTCGGCAAGGGCGACGGCACCTTCGCGCCCCGGATCAGGATCGGCGGCGGCTGGAACGCCTTCTCCCAGCTCGTGGGTGCCGGCGACCTCGACAACGACGGGCGCCCCGACCTGATCGCGTACGGGCCGGGCGGCACGACGTACTACCGCTCGACGGGAGTCAACGCCGCCCCCTTCAGCCCGCAGCGGACGATGCTGTACGCCGGCGAGGGGAACGCGTTCACCCACGTCTCCTGAGGACCGCCCTAGTCCTCAAGGGGGACCCGGAAGGATCCGCAACGAGCGGGATGACCGGGTCCCCCGCCCCCCGTACCGTGGTCGACGTGACCCAGACACAGACCCCCGAGACGAGTCGCGCCCCCGAGTTCCACCTGGTCCAGGTCGTCCTCGGCGGGCTGCGGCAGGAACTCTTCCGCAACGCTTCGGCCTACCGCCCGATGCAACCGGCCGACGTGAACCCCAAGGTGGCGCGCTTCCTGCCGAAGGGGATACGCCCGCACCTCGGACTGTTCCCGCACGCGGTCGTCGCCTTCCTCGCGATGATCTCCTTCGCCATGGGGTACGAGGAGTTCGACACCACCTTCGCCCCGCTGACGCTCATGGTCGTCTGCACCCCGCCCGCGATCGTGCTGCTCACCCTGGTGCGGCCGGTGCTCGCCTTCTGGGCCTCGCTCGCCACCGCGCCCGTCATCGGCTACCTCACCGGCTACGACGCCGGCTGGCCCTGGTCCCACATCACCTTCTTCTCCCACCTCGTGGTCCTCGGCGTCGTCGCCGCCCGCTCCCGGCCCCGGGCCTCCGCGTGGATGTGGCTCGTCACGGCCGCCTTCTGCCTCTTCGCGGAGATGTTCCTCGGCGTGGGACGCGGCTCCGACTCCGTCCCGATGCTCTTCGTCGCCGCCCTGGTCCTGCTCGCCGTCACCGTCCTCCAGGTCCGCCGCGAGGCCGACCGCGAGGTCACCGCCCAGCTGACCGTGACCGAGCAGGAGCGCTCCAAGCGGACCCTCCTGGAGGAGCGCACCACCATCGCCCGCGAGCTCCACGACGTCGTCGCCCACCACATGTCGGTGGTCGCGATCCAGGCGGAGGCCGCCCCCTACCGGGTCGAGAACCCGCCGCCGGAGCTGGAGCAGGCCTTCCTCACCATCCGTGAGAACGCCGTCGCCGCGCTGACCGAGCTGCGCCGCATCCTCGGTGTCGTCCGGGCCGAGGACTACGAGGCGCCCGACGCCCCGCAGCCGACCCTCGGCGACCTGGACTCGCTGGTGCGCAACGTCCAGGAGGCCGGACTCCAGGTCGAGAAGACGGTCACCGGCGCGGTCCGCGAGCTGCCGCAGGGCGTGGAGCTCTCCGCGTACCGGATCGTCCAGGAGGCCCTGTCGAACGTGCTGCGGCACGCGCCGGGCGCCGCCGCGAAGGTCGAGGTCAGCTATGTCCTCGGCGGACTCGGTCTGCGGATCGCCAACGGCCCCGCGCGCGGCCTCGTGAAGCCCTCGCCGGGGGCCGGTCACGGCATCACCGGCATGCGGGAGCGTGTGACGATGCTCGGCGGGGAGATGACGGCCGAGGCGACCGAGGACGGTGGCTACGAGGTGGCGGCCTTCGTCCCCGTGAGCCGTGAGGAGGCCGACCAGTGATCCGCGTACTGATCGTCGACGATCAGATCATGGTCCGTGAGGGGTTCTCGGTGCTGCTCGGCGCGATGCCGGACATCGAGGTCGTCGGGGAGGCGGTCAACGGCCGGGAGGCGGTCGCGCAGGTCGCCGCCCTCCACCCCGACGTGGTCCTCATGGACATCCGGATGCCCGAGCTGAACGGCATCGACGCGACCCGGGAGATCGTCGCGGCCGACGCGGACGCGAAGGTGCTCGTCCTGACCACCTTCGACCTGGACGAGTACGTGTACCAGGCGCTGCGCGCGGGGGCCTCCGGCTTCCTGCTCAAGGACGCCTCGGCCCGGCAGCTCGCGGACGGGGTGCGGGTCGTCGCGGCCGGTGAGGCGCTGCTCGCGCCGACCGTCACCAAGCGGCTGATCACCGAGTTCGCGAAGGCGCCGGGAAGCTCCCCGCGCCCGCCGGCGATGGCGCAGATCGGGGAGCTGACGGAGCGGGAGACGGAGGTCCTCGTGCTCATCGCGCAGGGCCTGTCGAACGCCGAGATCGCCGAGCACCTCGTCGTCGCCGAGTCCACGATCAAGACCCATGTGAGCCGCATCCTGGTGAAGCTGGGGCTGCGGGACCGGACGCAGGCTGCGGTGTTCGCGTACGAGGCGGGCCTGGTGCGCGTCGGCGGCTAGAGCGGGCCGGTGCGCGGCGGCTGGAGGCGGGCCCGTGCGCGGCGGCGGCTGCGGCCGGGCCCGGTGCGCGGGTAGCGTCCGGCCATGGACGCTGCTGACACCGTGTACGACCCCTGGTCCCCCGGGTTCGTCGCCGATCCGTACCCCGCCTACGCCGAGCTGAGGGCGGCGGGCCGTGCCCACTGGCACGGTCCGACCCGCCAGTGGCTGATCCCCCACTACGAGGACGTGTCGGCGCTCCTCAGGGACCGGCGGCTCGGGCGGACGTACACCCACCGCTTCACCCACGAGGAGTTCGGGCAGGAGGCTCCGGACGCCGCGTACGAGCCCTTCCACACGCTCAACGACCACGGGCTGCTGGATCTGGAGGCGGCCGACCACGGCCGGATCCGGCGGCTGGTGTCGAAGGCGTTCACGCCGAGGACGGTGGAGGACCTGGCGCCGACGGTACGGCGGCTCGCCGCCGATCTGGTCGGCGGTCTGGTCGCGGCCGGCGGCGGCGATCTCCAGGCCTCGGTCGCGGAGCCGCTGCCCGTCGCGGTGATCGCCGAGATGCTGGGCGTCCCGGACGACGACGAGGAGCGGGGACGGCTGCGGCCCTGGTCGGCGGCGATCTGCGGGATGTTCGAGCTGAACCCCTCGGAGGAGACGGCCCGGCGGGCGGTCGAGGCCTCGGTCGAGTTCTCGGACTATCTGCGGGAGCTGATCGCGCGGCGGCGGCGGGAGCCCGGGGACGATCTGATCTCGTCCCTGATCGCGGTGGAGGAGCTGACCGAACAGGAGATGATCTCCACCTGCGTCCTCCTTCTGAACGCGGGCCACGAAGCCACCGTGAACACCACGGTCAACGGCTGGTGGACCCTGCTCAGGGAGGGTGTTCTGCCGGATCCCGAAAAGTTGTCCACAGCTGTGGAAGAACTTCTGCGGTACGACACCCCGCTCCAGATGTTCGAGCGCTGGGTCCTCGACGACATCGAGATCGGCGGCCTGACCGTCCCCCGCGGCTCCGAGGTCGCCCTGCTCCTCGGCTCCGCCAACCGCGACCCGGCCCGCTTCGGCCCGACCGCCGACACCCTCGACCTGACCCGCGCCGACAACCCGCACATCACCTTCGGCGCCGGCATCCACTACTGTCTCGGCGCCCCGCTCGCCCGCCTCGAACTGACGGCGGTCTTCGGCGAGTTGATGCGCCGGGCGCCGGGGATGCGGCTCGCGGCGGAGCCGGTACGGAAGCCGGGGTACGTGATCCGGGGCTTCGAGGAGCTCCTGGTGGAGGTGTGAGCCGTGCCGGGTGCGGCCCGGGGCGCGGGACGGCGTCCCCGCCGGCCGCTCAGCGGGCGTCGGCGAGGACCTGGCGGAGGCGGGCCGCGTAGGCCTCCGGGTGGCTGGTGTTCCCGTTGTGGCCGCCGGGGAACTCCACCAGGTCGCCGCCGACGAGCTCGGCCAGGGAGACCGCGCACCGGTGGTCGAAGTCGGCGAGGCGCCGGGCGTCCATCGGCTGGGGAGTCAGACCCGGCTTCGCCGAGCCGGCCCCGACCCGCCGACCCGGCTTCGTCGAGCCGGCCCCGAGCCGCCCGGACGAGGTCAGCTCGTCAGGTCCCGGCGCCGCAGCCCCGCGAGACCCGCCGCCACCAGCACCGCCGCCAGGGCCGTCAGGGTCAGGACCGGGGTCCACGCCATCTCCTGGCCCGGGAGCTTCGGGAGGTGGCCGAAGGGGGACAGGTTCAGGGCCGCCCGCGGCAGGTCGAGCGCCGGGCCGATCCAGCCCAGGGCCAGACAGAGACCGGCCGCGCCCCACGCGGCGGGCGCCGCCTTCGGGATCGCTCCCCAGAGGAGGACCGCGAGGCTGGCCAGGGTCCACACCGCAGGGATCTGGACGAGCGAGGCGCCCAGGATCGGGCCGGCGTCGTGCCCGTACGAGAGGGCCAGACCGAGCCCGCCGAGGGTCAGGATCAGGGCCGAGCCGCCGAAGGCGATCACCAGGTGCCCGGCGGCCCAGCGGAGCCGGCCGAGGGCGTTCGCGAGGAGCGGTTCGGCGCGGCCCGAGGTCTCCTCGCCGTGCGGCCGCAGCACCGAGCCGACCGCGTACAGGGCCGCGACCATCCCGAGCAGGCCGGCCATCGTGGCGAGGAAGGCGTCCGTGAGGGCGCTCTGCCCGCCCATCCGCTCGAAGATCTGCCGGGCCCGCTCGTTGTCGCCGACGATGTCGGCCGCGTCCTCCGCCATCCCGCCGAAGACCAGCCCGCCGAGCAGGAAGCCCAGCGACCAGCCGAGGAGTGTGCCGCGCTGGAGCCGCCAGGCGAGCGCGCCCGCCGTCGCGAGCCGCCCCTCGGCGGGTCCCGGCCGGGTCGCGAGGAAGCTCGCCCCGACGTCCCGCCGGCCGGTCAGCGCGTACGCCGCCGCCGTCTGGACCAGGACGGCCGAGAGGATCAGCAGCAGGACCCACGGGCGTGCACCGGCGAAGGCGCGGACGTTCTCGGCCCAGCCGATCGGCGAGAGCCAGGTCAGGACGCTGCCGCCGTCCGCGGTCCCGGAGTCGCCGGCGGCCCGCAGGACGAAGGCGAGACCGAGGGCGGCGCCCGTCAGGCCCTTGGCGAGCCGGGCGCTCTCCGTCAGCTGGGCGGCGAGCGCGGCCGTCGTCGCGAAGACCATGCCGGTGCCGCCGATCGCGAGACCGAGGGCGAGTGCCCCGGCCGCGCCCTGTCCGGCGAGTGCCGCCGTGACGATCAGGGCGACGGCGGCGTTGACGACGAGTGCGGCGAGGAGGGCGGCGGTGAGCGGGGCCCGGCGGCCGACCGCGCCGGCGGAGAGCATCTCCTGGCGGCCGGTCTCCTCCTCCTCGCGGGTGTGCCGGACGACCACGATCAGGCTCGCGACGGCGGCGAGGACGCTGGCGAAGGTGCCGAACCGCCAGGCGACGAGCCCGCCGAGCGAGTCGTCGAAGACCGGTCCGTAGAGCGCCCGCATGGAGCTGTTGGCGGTCATGGAGGCGGCGAGTTCGGCCCGTTCGGCGGCCGTGCCGTACAGGCCCTCAAGGGAGCCCGCGCCGCTCGCGACCATGCCGCCGACGACGAGCGCCCAGACGGGGATCATCAGCCGGTCGCGGCGCAGGGCGAGCCGGGTGAGGGTCCCGGTGCCGGTGAGGGCGGCGCTCATCGCGCGGTCACCTCGTCCGCGTAGTGGCGGAGGAAGAGCTCCTCCAGGGTGGGCGGGGTGCTGGTGAGGCTCCGTACGCCCGAGGCGGTCAGGGAGCGCAGGACGGCGTCGAGTCTGTCGGTGTCGACCTGGAACTTCACCCGGAGGCCCTGGACGTCGAGGCCGTGGACGCCGGGGAGGCGGGCCAGGCCGTCGGGCGCGGCGGCGAGTTCGGCGGTGACGCTGGTACGGGTCAGGTGCCGCAGCTCGGCCAGCGAACCGGATTCCACGGTGCGGCCCTTGCGGACGATGCTGACCCGGTCGCAGAGGGTCTCGACCTCGCTGAGGATGTGGCTCGACAGCAGGACGGTCCGGCCCCGGTCGCGGGCCTCCTCGACGCAGCTCCGGAAGACCTCCTCCATCAGCGGGTCGAGGCCGCTGGTCGGCTCGTCGAGGACGAGCAGGTCGACGTCGGCGGCGAAGGCGGCGACGAGGGCGACCTTCTGCCGGTTGCCCTTGGAGTAGGTGCGGCCCTTCTTGGTGGGGTCGAGCTCGAAGCGTTCGGTCAGCTCGGCGCGCCTGGCCCTGTCGAGGCCTCCGCGGAGCCTGCCGTACAGGTCGATGACCTCGCCGCCGGACAGGTTGCGCCAGAGGGTCACGTCGCCGGGGACGTACGCGATCCGGCGGTGCAGCTCGACGGCGTCGTGCCAGGGGTCCAGGCCGAGGAGCCGGGCGGCGCCGGAGTCGGGGCGCAGGAGGCCCAGGAGGACTCGGATGGCGGTGGACTTCCCGGCGCCGTTGGGGCCGAGGAAGCCGTGGACCTCGCCCGTCTCGACGGCGAGGTCGAGGCCGTCGAGGGCGTGTGTGCGGCCGAAGGACTTGTGCAGTCCGGCGATGCTGATTGCCTTCGTCATGTTTTTGAACGTACGCGACGTTCACAAACTTGTGAAGTTAAGGAAGCGTATAAAGTTGGGCGGTGGAGCGAGCGAGGGAGACGATGACCGGCATGACCACCACCGAGGACAACGGCACGGGCAGCGAGGACGCGGTCTCCCGCTTCGTGGAGCGCTTCGCCGCCGAGCTGACGGAAGCCGGCATGCAGCGCATGGCGTCCCGCGTCTTCGCGGCGCTCCTCGCCTCCGAGACCGCCTCCATGACCTCGGCCGAGCTCGCCGAACAGCTGCGGATCAGCCCCGCCGCCGTCTCCGGAGCGATCCGCTACCTCAGCCAGGTCGGCATGGTCAGCCGCGAGCGCGACCCCGGCACCCGGCGCGACCGGTACGTCCTCCACAACGAGCTCTGGTACGAGACCTTCACCCGCCGCGACCAGGTCCTCACCCGCTGGGAGAAGGTACTCCGCGACGGCGCCGAGACACTCGGCCCGGCCACGGCGGCGGGCGCGCGCACCGCCGAGACGGCCGAGTTCTTCGCGTTCCTCCAGCGCGAGATGCTGGGGATCCTGGAGCGCTGGAGCGCCTACAAGGAATCGCGCGCGGAGTCCTGATCGGCCTGCCCGGGAAGGGCCTGCTCCTGAGCCGGCGGCCGGGGAACGGCCTGCTCCTGAGCCGCCTGCCCGGGAACGGCCTGCGCCCGGGCGGGCCCGTCGTGCGGGATCGTCCCCGCGAGCGCCTGAGCCACCGCCGCGAACTCCGGTGTGCCGGCCTCCAGGTACGGCCCCGTCGGCCACAGCACCCGTCCGCCGCTCCGGGCGACCACGACGCGGCGCCCGTCGGCGTCGCGCTCCGGCAGGCCGTGCAGGTCCACCTCCCCGACCGGCTCGCCCGGCGCGCGGAACCTCAGCAGCGGCAGCAGGCCCTCGGGACGGTCCTCCGGTCCTCCGTGCGCGGGGAAGACGACCAGGACCGGGGCCCCGCCGTACGGGTCGGTCAGGGACACGTACCGCTTCCGTACGGCCACCGGCGCGGCGGCCGTACGGGCGAGGAGGCGCGCGGCGGGGCGGCCGGAGGTCACCAGCCGGAACACGCCGAGGCAGCAGCCCGCCATCGCGAGGGCCCCGATCAGCCAGGCGCCCGAGCCCTCCTCCGGGAAGAGCCACCCGAGAGCGAACAGTGCCGCCACGGCGAGCAGGCACAACCCGACCGAGTCCACCCCGGCGATCTCCCGCAGCCCCCGCACCCGCCACCAGGCCACCGTCCGCACATCCGGCTCGGGTCGGTGGCGCCGCCACGGGAGCACCCGCCGCCCCGCCCCGGCCGCCTGCCGCCGGGCGGCCTCCGCGAGCGGTCCGTGGGAGAGCGCGGGAGCGGCCGCCGCCGGCTGGGGGATCCCCGCCGCGGCCCGGTCCGCGAGGCCCCGGCGCTCGGCCCTGGAGATCGCCCGGCGGCGGGCGCCCGCGCCGCGCACGGGACGGGTCCAGAAGAGCTCGCCGCCTCCCGGCGGGGCGATCACCCCGCCGCCGCGCGGGTCGCCGCACCACCAGAGGACGCCGTCGTGGCCGGGTTCGGCCTTGGCGTACCGGTCCTTGACCCCGACCACCTGGCGGGCGAGCCGGACGCCGGGCTCCGGACCGGCGAGGACCAGCACGCCGCGGGGCAGCGCGGCGACGGGGTGCGCCGACCAGTCCCCGGCCGCCAGGACCCGTCGCATCCGGCGGGCGAGGCGCAGCGTGGCCAGGCCGAACATGACGGCACCCAGGCCGAGCACCGTCAGGGCCGGTACGGCGTCGGAGACCGGGCTGTCCACCGGAACGTCCTCGAAGCCCAGGGCGAGGACCAGGCCCAGGGCCACGGCCGCGGCGACGGCGACGCCGCCGCCCCGCACCCAGCGGACCGCCTGCCGCCGGTACCGCTCCAGCGCCTCGGCCGTCCCGGCCGTCTCCCGCGCACGCATGCGCCCCCCCGATCGTCAGCGGTGAGCCTAGGGCCTGTCGTCACATTCCCGTCTGCCCCGCGACGCCTGGCACGCACTCTCGCCGCACCGGGCGAAAGTGCGAGTACGTCCAGTACGAGCACTTCCCCCCGGCACGCCGAGAGCACGCACCAGACGCCGCAGGGCCGTCCTGCGGGCGACGACGGGAATGTGACGACAGACCCTAGGCGGTGGGGGTTCCTCCGGGCAGGGTCAGGCCCCAGGCCCCGGCCCTGAACGTCCAGGTCCGGCGGCGGACCGGCCCCGTGACGCGGTTGTCCGCGCGGTAGCGGAAGTCCGGGCCGGAGACCGTGAGGGTGTGGACGGTGGCGTGCCGGGGCGGGGCGGCCGCGGGGTGCACGACCACCTCGGCCGTACCCCCCGCCGAGTGGACCGTCAGGCTCTCCAGAGGGGTGTCGACATCGGTGAGCAGCACCCCGTCCACCTCCACCCGGAGCCGGAGGGTGCGGACCGCGAGGGCCGTCGGGGCCGGGCGGACCAGGGTGCGGACCAGGGAGCGGCAGGTCCCCCAGACCGAGGGGGCCGCCGAGCCCAGAGCGGTCGTGGCCGGGACCAGGAGGTCGCCGAGGACCACACCGTCGCTGTCGTCGACCAGCAGGTCGAGACGGCGGACGGTCCCGTCGAGGACCGCGCGGGCGGCCGCCGGCGTGGAGCGCGGCACGCCGAGCGCGTGGGCGATTTCCAGGGCGTCGGGAGCGCCGATGGGCACGAGGGAGAGGGAGCCCCGGGAGAGCTCCCGCTCCCGGTGGAGGAGGGCCACCGTGCGCAGCAGCGCGCGGTCGTCACCGAGCACCACGGGGCGCCGGGAGCCGCGCCGGGCCAGGGCTCGGCAGAATTCCTCCGGGCTGTCCGGCAGGCAGATCTTCGCTTCCGCGCCCGCGGACAACACATCTTTCGCGATCCGCACGGACTCGCCGTCAGTTCGGCGGGCGACCGGGTCGATGACCACCAGCAGCTGGTCGTGAGCCGACACCTCGGTCCTTCCTCGGGTAGCATCTTTGTGCAAGAGCCCCTTGCGCTATTGCGCCAGGGGCTTCGTCTATTCCGGGGCACACCGGTGAGGCGGCCTCGGCCCCTGACCTTGGACATGCCCCACCCGGAAGGGGTGTACGCCTGTGCCCGCACTTGTGCTGCTCGGTGCTCAGTGGGGTGACGAGGGCAAGGGAAAGGCCACCGACCTCCTCGGTGGATCCGTTGATTATGTAGTGCGTTACCAGGGCGGCAACAACGCCGGCCACACCGTCGTCGTCGGCGACCAGAAGTACGCGCTGCATCTTCTCCCTTCCGGAATCCTGTCGCCGGGGTGTACCCCGGTGATCGGAAACGGTGTCGTCGTCGACCCGGCGGTCCTGCTCTCCGAGCTGAGCGGACTGAACGACCGCGGCGTCGACACGTCGAAGCTCCTGATCAGCGGTAACGCCCACCTGATCACCCCGTACAACGTCACCCTCGACAAGGTGACGGAACGGTTCCTCGGCAAGCGCAAGATCGGCACCACGGGTCGCGGCATCGGCCCGACCTACGCCGACAAGATCAACCGCGTCGGCATCCGGGTCCAGGACCTGTACGACGAGTCGATCCTCGTCCAGAAGGTCGAGGCGGCGCTGGAGGGCAAGAACCAGCTGCTCGCCAAGCTCTACAACCGCCGCTCGATCGACGCCGCCCAGATCGTCGAGGAGATGCTCCAGTACGCGGAGCAGATCAAGCCGTTCGTCGCGGACACCACCCTGATCCTCAACAACGCGCTCGACGAGGACAAGGTCGTGCTCTTCGAGGGCGGCCAGGGCACCCTCCTGGACGTGGACCACGGCACGTACCCCTTCGTCACCTCCTCGAACCCGACCGCGGGCGGCGCCTGCACCGGTGCCGGCGTGGGTCCGACGAAGATCAGCCGGGTCATCGGCATCCTCAAGGCGTACACGACCCGTGTCGGCGCCGGCCCGTTCCCGACGGAGCTCTTCGACGCGGACGGCGAGGCGCTGCGCCGCATCGGCGGCGAGCGGGGTGTCACCACCGGCCGTGACCGCCGCTGCGGCTGGTTCGACGCGGTCATCGCGCGGTACGCGACCCGGGTCAACGGCCTGACCGACTTCTTCCTCACCAAACTCGACGTGCTGACGGGCTGGGAGCAGATCCCGGTCTGCGTCGCGTACGAGATCGACGGCAAGCGCGTCGAGGAGCTGCCCTACTCGCAGACCGACTTCCACCACGCGAAGCCGATCTACGAGATGCTGCCGGGCTGGTCCGAGGACATCACCAAGGCCAAGACCTTCGCCGACCTGCCGAAGAACGCGCAGGCGTACGTGAAGGCCCTGGAGGAGATGTCGGGCGCCCCGATCTCCGCGATCGGCGTCGGCCCCGGCCGCACCGAGACGATCGAGATCAACTCGTTCCTGTAGGACCTGCGGGATCTGCGGGATCTGCGGGACGCCGCACTCCGACGCCCGCCGCCCGCGCCTGTTTCACCAGGCGCGGGCGGCGGGCGTCGTCGTACCCGCCGGGTACCCGCCGAGTACGTGTGAGTCGCCGTCCGTCAGGGCACGGGGTGCCCGTCGGTCACGCGTCCAGCTTGGTGTCCCGGCCGGTCTTCTCCCAGGTCGTCAGGTCCGACCGGACCTGGTCGAGGTGGCCCAGGATCGTGTCGATCGAGTCGTCGCCCAGGGCGAGCCGCAGCGGGGTCTCCTCCGCGTTCAGCGCGGCGAGGACCGCCGCCGCGGCCTTCGCCGGGTCGCCCTGCTGCGTTCCGCCGCCCGTCTCCACGAACGCACGGGTCGCTCCCACCGTGTCCGCATAGTCCGCGATGCCGTCGCCGCTCAGGCTGTGGTTGCCGAAGAGGCCGGTGCGGAAGGCGCCCGGCTCCACGATCAGGACGTCGATGCCCAGCGGGCGGACCTCCGCGGCGAGCGCCTCCGACATGCCCTCCAGGGCGAACTTGGTCGCGCTGTACGCGCCGAAGCCCGCCATCGACATCTGGCCGCCGACACTGCTGAGCTGCACGATCGCGCCCGAGCGGCGGGCCCGCATATGGGGCAGGACGGCGCGGGTGAGGGCCGCCGGGCCGAAGACGTGGACGTCGAAGAGGGAGCGCAGTTCGGCGTCGCCGGTCTCCTCGACCGAACCGACGTGGGTGCGGCCCGCGTTGTTGACGAGGACGTCGATGCGGCCGTGCCGTTCGGCGACCTCCGCGACGACCCGGTCGACCGCCGCCGCGTCGGTGACGTCCAGGGCGACCGGGTCCACCTGGTCGGGGTGGGCGGCGACCAGCTCGTCCAGGGTCTCGGTGCGGCGGGCCGCGGCGACCACGACGTCGCCGGCGGCGACCGCGGCCTCGGCGAAGGCGCGTCCGAAACCGCTGTTGGCGCCCGTGATCAGCCAGACCTTGCTCATGTGCGTGCTCCCTCGTTGCCTGCTTCTCGGTGACACAACAAGCTTGTGACACAAGGGTTTTGGCCGTCCAAGATCTGTCGTGATAACCCAGGGGCATGATGATCACCGACGTGCACGTGCGGGAGCTGCGCTACTTTCTCGCGGTCGCGGAAGAGCTCCACTTCACCCGGGCCGCCGAGCACCTGTACGTCTCGCAGCCCGCGCTCAGCAAACAGATACGCGCCCTGGAGCGGCAGCTCGGCGCGCCGCTCTTCGACCGTGACCGGCGGGGCGTCGCCCTCACCTCCGTCGGCACGGCCCTGCTGCCGCACGCCCGTGCCGTGCTCGCCGCCTGGGAGGCCGGCCACGAGGCCGTACGGCTGGCCCGGGAGGCCGCGGACGGCACCCTCGTCGTGGGGATGAGCACCAGCCCGGGGCGCGGCGGACTTCTGCCCGCGATCCGCTCCCGCTTCACCGAGGCCCATCCGGAGGCCGGGCTCAAGCTGCGTCAGGTGGGGTGGGAGGACCCGACGGCCGGGCTCGCGGACGGCGCCAGCGACGTGGCGTTCGTCTGGCTGCCGCTGGCCGGAGCGGAACGCTTCCGCTGGGTCGTGGTGGCCGTCGAACCCCGGCTCGTCGCCCTCCCCGAGACCCATCCGCTGGCCGCCCGGGAGCGCCTGGACTTCGCCGACCTCCTCGACGAGCCCTTCCTCGCCCTGCCGGACACCGGCCCCGAACTGCGCGACCACTGGCTGGCCCTGGACTCCCGGGGCGGCCGGCCGCCGGTCGTCGGCGGGCAGATCGCCAGCGCCGACGAGACGTACGAGGCGCTCGTCGGCGGCCTCGGCATCTGCCTGGTCGCGGCCGGCAACGCACCGCTCCTCGCCCGGGACGGCGTCGTCGTCCGCCCCGTCGACGGCGTCACCCCCAGCCGCTTCGCCCTCGCCTGGCGCGCCGACGACACCCGCCCCCTGGTCCACGCCTACGCCCGCGCGGCGGCCGGGGCCGTCCCTCAGGACCGGTAGTACTCGTTCGGTTCGCCGTCGAGCATCGGGTAGACGAGGAGCCGGTCCTTGCCGTTCAGCCTGTCGACGGCGACGTAGCCGGACATGCCCTCCTGGCACTCGCGGTCCCAGGCGGTGGTGTCCCGGGTGTGGGGGCCGATGATCAGGAGGTTGCCGACGCCCGCGAGGACGGACGTGAGACCGCAGGACCAGTCCTCGTCGGTGGGCACGCCGTCGACGACGCGCGGGTAGCCGTTGAGGATGCTGATCACGGGGGCGCCGACCGGGCCCTGCGTGATCGTCACCTGCGAGGTGTAGCGCTCGTCGTTCTCGCCGTAGATCTCCGGGGCCGGGATGCGCGACCAGCGGCCGAGGAAGCGGGCGGGGACGACCGCGGTGCCGGTGGGGGCCTTGCGGAAGGTGGTCCTCGCGGCGCCCGAGCTCCACTCCAGGACGTCGGGGGAGCGCAGGGTGAGGGTCTGGTGGGCGGCGGGGACGCAGCGCGCGGCGGGCACGCTGGTCGTCACGTCGGACTCCCCGAAGACGACCTTGTCCTCGTCGGCCGAGACGAGCCGGGAGCGGCCCATGCACATCCGGCTGTCGGTGACCTGGACGTAGACCGCGTTCTTGCTGCCCGCCGCGCCCTGGCTGATCTCGATCCGGGCGGTCTCACGGGGATGGTCGGGGGAGCCCTGGAGGACGCCCTCCCAGGCGCCGAGGAAGGCGGCCGGGACGATTCCGGCGGGGCGGGCGGAGGCGCTGCCCGTCCCGCCCCCGCCGTTCTTCCCGCCGTCGCCGTCGCCGTCGCCGCCCTGGTCGGGCCGGAAGGAGTACGCGACGGTGGCCGCGGCCGCCACCGCGAGGGTCGCGAGGCCGGCGATCAGAGCGGTACGGCGGGAGCGCCGGGCCGGCGGCCGGGGCGCCGTGGCGGCCGTGGACGGCAGGGGGGTGGGCGGGGTCGGGTCGCCGGCGGCGCGGGCGGGGGAGCCGGTCCCGGTCGCGCTCTCCGTCTCCGCCTCCAGGAGCCGGGCGGCGTGGCGGCCGAGCCGGGCGAGGACATCGGCCGGGAGCCAGGGATCGGGGACCGGCAGGGTCTCCGCGATCTCCTCGGCCGAGGGCCGGCCGGTCGCGTCCTTGGCCAGGCAGGCCCGGATCAGCCCGGCCAGCTCGGGCGCGAGATCCGTCAGGTCGGGCTCGTCGTGGGCGATGCGGAACATGGTGGCGTGGACGCCGCTGTCCGCCGTCCCGAAGGGGGAACGGCCGGTCGCCGCGTACGCCAGGACCGAGCCGAGGCAGAAGATGTCCGAGGCGGGGGTGAGGCGGTCGCCGCGCACCTGCTCGGGCGACATGAAGCCGGGGGAGCCGACGACCGCGCCGGTGCTGGTCAGGCCGCCGCCGTCGGCGATCGTGTCGACGGCGCGGGCGATGCCGAAGTCGATGATCCGGGGTCCGTCGACGGTGAGCAGCACATTGGACGGCTTGAGGTCGCGGTGGACGAGTCCGGCGGCATGGATGTGGACGAGGGCGCGGGCGAGCCCGGAGGCCAGTGCCTTCACGGTCGCGGGCGGCAGCGGCCCGAACTCGTCGCCGACCACGGTCCGCAGCGAGGGGCCGGGCACATAGCCGATCGCCACCCACGGGGACTCGGCGTCCGTGTCCGAGCCGAGGACGGGCGCGGTGCCCGTGCCGCCGACCCGCTCCAGTGCGGCGACCTCGCGGGCGAACCGGCGCCGGAACTCGTCCTGGGCGGCCAGTTCCGCGTGCACCACCTTCACCGCGACGGTCCGCCCGCCGACCGAACGCGCCAGGAACACCCGGCCCATCCCCCCGACCCCGAGACGACCGAGCAGACGGAACGGGCCGATGACGACCGGGTCTTCCGCGTTCAATGGATCCACGTCGTCAGAGCATGCCAGACCGGGGGTCAGCCGTCCCCGCAGATCCGTAGCCCCTTCGGGGTGGCGCAGGGCAGGTGGCCGTGGGTGCGGATGACGTCCTGGCCGCTGCCCCGGCTCAGATAGGTGAGGAAGCTGGAGGTCAACGAGTCGGCCGGCGGCTCGCCCCAGGTGTAGGCGTACTCGATCTCCCGGTACGGGTAGGGGGAGTCGCCGATCTCGTCGACGCTCGGCCGGTGGCCGTCGACGGCGACCCGGTGCAGGCCCTTCAGCGGGCCGCCGTTCCGGAACTCGGCGTATCCGATCGCTCCGGGCAGCCTGGCCACGGTGGACAGCACCTGTTCCGTGGAGTCGAGTTCGCAGCGGACGACCCTGGACTCGGGGTCGTCGCTGGTCGCGCAGTCCAGGGAGGAGTTGGCGGGCTCGTTGCGTCCCAGGACCCGGCGCTGGAAGACCTCGCGGGTGCCGGAGTTGGCGTCCCGGCTGACCAGCAGGATCCGCCGGTGCAGGCCGGGGACCAGCTCGCCCCAGTCGGTGATCTCGCCCCGGTAGACACGGCGGATCTGGTCCAGGGTGAGGTCGTCGACGGGCACCCCGTCGTTGAGGACGAGGGTGAAGAGGGAGACGGCGACCATGCTCTCCCGCAGCTGCGGGTAGCCGCCCGGCTTGCGTCCGTCGGAGAGGGCGACGACGGCGGGGGAGCCCTTGCCGGTCTTCGCCCCCTCCTCGGCCAGCCTCCGGATCCCGGACGTCGACCCGTGGGCGTCCACGATCACCTTCGCGCCCGGGCAGTCCTTCTCGTACTTCTTCGCGAGCTCCCGGACGACGGGTGCGAAGGCCGTCGACCCGGTGACGGTGAGCGTGCCCGTGGCGCAGCCGATGGGGGGCGGGGTCTGCTCCCGGACGATGATCGCCGCGAGGGCGACGACGCAGACGGTGAGGACCACGGTGACGGTCCGCGCGACCCGGCTGAAGACGGGCGGTGTGTCGTCGGGGGTCGTGCTGCGGTTGACGTGGACGATGCCCTCGTCGAGGGTGCCGTGGACCGAGACGGGGACGCCGATCGGACCGTCGGTGAGCAGGACGAGCAGTTTGTAGTGGGCGCCCCGGTTGAGCGGCACCTTGGGCAGGGTGACGGTGCTGTCGCCGTCCGCGGGGCCCGTCCAGTCGCGGAAGTGGGTCAGGAGGCCGGGGTGGTCGGGGGCGGTCACCACGACCGCCGTCACCTTCCGGGTGCCGAACCCCACCGTGAGCCCGTGGTCGCCACCGTCGGTGTAGTGGTCACGGGTGATGGCGAGGGCGCCGTCGTTCTCGATCCGGAGCAGGACGAGGGTGGAGTTCTCCAGGGCCGGGGTGGCGTTGAAGAACCCGCGGCGCACGGTCGCGCCGGGGCCGGTCACGGCACCCTCCGTCGCCCCGTCGCCGATGGCGGTGTCGAGCTGGACGCGGTAGCCGAGACGCCGCTGGTGCGGCACCCGCCGCTCGTACCAGACGGCGCCGGTCGAGACGAGGACACCGAGGAGTGCGGTGCCCACGGCGATGAGGTTCTCAGCGGTAAGCCAGTCCACCCGCGCGACGGTACGGACGTGTGTGCGACGGCGGGGAGTACGTCGCTTCCCGCCACCTGGAGTTCTTCCTTCCGTCGGCGGGGACCGGGGCCGGCCCGGCGCGGGCGGCTCATCAGGGGTTGCCGGGGGTGTGGAGCGTGGGTGTAATGGCCACGAGGGGGCCTTCTGTCTGAGGAGTACCCCATGCGTGTCGTCGAAGTGACCGCCTACGGCGGACCCGAGGTGCTCAGAATGGCCCGGCGCCCCGAACCGGAGGCCGGGGACGTCCCGGGCAGGGTGCGCGTGCGGCTCAAGGCCGCCGGTGTGAACCAGGCGGATCTGCGGATCCGCGCCGGTTACTACGCCGACGCGGTCGGCGCGCTCAAGCCCCCGTTCGTCCTGGGGACGGACTTCGCGGGAAAGCTGCTCGATCCCGTGCCCGGGCTTGCCCCCGGGACCCGTGTGGCCGGTTTCGTGCCCTGGTACGAGGAGCTGACCGGCGAGGGCACCTACGCGGAGGTCGTATGGGTCGCGCCGGAGTGGCTGGCCCCGGTCCCGGACGACGTGGAGTTCACGGTCGCCGTGTCCGTCCCGCTCGCCTCGGCCACGGCCCAGCAGGGCCTCGACCGGCTCTCGCTCCCGGCGGGGGCGACGCTGCTCGTGACCGGCGCGAGTGCGGTGGTGGGCCGCCTCGCGGTCCAGTACGCCGCGGCGGCCGGACTGCGGGTCGTGGCCGTCGTCCACGAGGGCGACGAGAGCGAACTGAGGATTCTCGGCGCGGACCACGCCGTCCGGCGCGGCACACCGGAGGAGGTGGTCGCCCGGGTGAGCGAGATCGTCCCGGAGCGGGTGGACGGGGTCTTCGACGGGGCACTCGTCGGCGAGGGCATCCTTCCGGCGCTGAAGGACGACGGTGTCTTCGTCGCGATCGCTCCCGACCGGGTCCCGGTCTCCGAACGGAACATCCGTGTGGAGGGCGTCCGGGCCGGGACGGACGCGACCCGGCTGAAGGAGACGCTGGAGAAGGTGGCGGCTCGCGAGCTGATCACCCGGGTGGCCGACGTCCTCCCCCTGGAGGAGGCCGCCGAGGCCCACCGCCGTGCGGAGGCGGGCCACCGTCCGGGCCGGATAGTGCTGCTGATCTGAGGAGGAATCCACCTCGGTGGAGGGACTCGGGCCGGGCCGTGGGCCTGGCCCGAGTCTTGTCATTCCCGTGTGAGAAGCTTCAGTTCTCCGGCGGCATATGACATGTGCCGCCGTCGAGGTACCGCATGAGTCGAGAGAATCCCAGGGGGGAATCTTCATGATCATCCGACGTAACCGTGCGTTCCGGGGTGCGATCGCGGCCGCCGCCGTCACAGTCGCGATGGCCGCCACCGCCGGTACGGCCTTCGCCGCCGGCGACCCGGCCGGGGCGGACCGGGCGCGCGCCACGGCCGTGGCCGAGCAGCACAAGGGATCCCAGCGCGCGGGCACCTTCGCCGCCGAGGACGTTCCGGTGGAGACGCCCAGCTTCGCCATGACGGCCATCCACAAGCAGAGCACCGAGATGTACCTCTACTTCCCGAACGAGACGGGTGGCTTCGAGCCCGGGGAGCACATCCCGGTCCCCTCCGGCGACATCGCCGACTCGATCGACGTCGACAACGACAAGGACGGGTGGAGCGACGGCGGCTGGACCGTCTACAAGGACGGGACGCTGTACTTCAGCTGGATCGACGACGACCTCGACTACAACGAGAAGCAGGTCGGCCGGGGCTGGAACATCTACGGCACGGTCCTCTCTCCCGGCACCATCGGCGGGGCCGGCGAGGCCGATCTCATCGCCGTCGACAAGGCCGGTGTCCTGTGGTCGTACCTCTCCTACCCGCAGGGTGACCTCACCCCGCGCACCCGCGTCGGTGGCGGCTGGGACGTGTACAACCAGATCGCCGGCCAGGGCGACCTGACCGGTGACGGCAAGGCCGACATCGTCGCCCGCGACAAGAGCGGCGTCCTGTGGCTCTACAAGGGCACCGGCAACTACAAGGCCCCCTTCTCGGCCCGTACGAAGATCGGTGGCGGCTGGAACATCTACGACCGACTGCTCTCGGTCGGTGACCTGAACGCCGACGGCACCGCGGACCTGATCGCCCGCAAGCCCAACGGCGAGCTGTTCCGCTACGCGGGCTCGGGCAACGCCCAGGCCCCGTTCGAGAAGCCGGCCAAGATCGGCCACGGCTTCCAGGTCTTCAACCTGCTCTAGCCGCACCCGCCCGGCGTAGCCCCGACGCTCCGCAGCCCCGACGTTCCGCAGCCCCGCGCCCCGGAGCCCGGGGCTGCGCCAGGCCCGGCCCCCGGCCCCCTGGCCCCCTGGCGCCCCCGGCTCAGGCCAGACCGTGCCGGTCCGCCCAGGCCGTCAGTGCCTCCGCGATCGCCTCCGGCCGGTCCTCGGGGGCCTGGTGGCCCGCCGGGCCGCAGGCGACCGTGGTCAGGGCCGCTATGTGCTCCTCGCACCAGGCCGCCGTAGCGGGGTCGATCATCAGGGTCGGGGAGTCCTCGAAGGTCAGCAGCAGCTTCGGCACCTCCGGACTGGCCGCCAGCCACTTCCCGTACGCCTCCGCCCGGGCCACCACCTCCGCCGGATCCCCGCCCAGCGGCATCGCCCGCGCCCACTCCAGCATCGGCCGCCGCGACTCCGGCGTCGGGTAGGGCGCACGGTAGACGTCCAGGTCGGCCGGGTCGAGCCCCGACAGCACGGTCTGCGTGAACGACTCCTCGACGAAGACGTTCTTCTCCAGGACCAGTTCCTCGCCCACCCCCGGCGTACGGAAGGCCCGCCAGCGGCCCCGCGCCTTCTCCGGGAACTCGTCCCAGGTCATCGGCCGCAGGATCGTCTCCATGAAGGCCACCCCCCGCACCCTCTCCGGGTGCCGCGCGGCCAGGTCGAAGGCGAGCGACCCGCCCCAGTCGGTCCCGACGAGCACCATCTCGTCGAGCCCCATCGCCTCGCACCACGCCTCCAGATAGCGCGCCTGGTCCGCGTAGTCGTAGGCGATGTCCGGCTTCCCCGAGCGGCCCATCCCGATCAGGTCCGGAGCGAGCAGTCGCCGTCCGCCGCCGACCGCCGGCAGCACATGCCGCCAGAGGTGGGAGGAGGTCGGATTGCCGTGCAGGAAGACGAAGGGCGTACCCGCTCCCTCCCAGGACCCTTCGGCCCCTCCGCCTCCCTGGAATCCCGCGGACCCCTGGGATCCGCTGGGCTCCCGCTCCTCGTAGTACATCGTCGAGTCGAGGACGTCGATCGTAGGCATGGCGTTCACTCCCCTAACGTTCAGACTGCTAACGTTTCCGGCACTAACGAAATTACATCGTTCGGCGCACTAACGCAACGGGTAATCTGCGCGACATGAGCGAGCCCGAAGAGATCCACGGCCACGACCACGACGCCTCCGAGCCGGACGAGCGGCAGACCCCGGCGCGCCTCCGCGCCCTCCCCAGTCGTCTGCTCGCCCTCACCGCCGCCCGGGCCGACCGTCTGGTCGGTGCGGGCCTCGCCGCCGAGGACGCCCGCAAGTGGCACTACACGGTCCTCGTCTCGCTCGACGAGTACGGCCCCACCAGTCAGGCCGGCCTCAGTCGCCGCACCGGCATCTACCGCAGCGATCTCGTCGCCGTCATCAACGAACTCGCCGACCAGGGCCATGTCGAGCGCACCCCCGACCCCGCGGACCGCCGCCGCAACGTCATCACCCTCACCGCGCGCGGCCGCCGTCATCTCGAACGGCTCGACAAGGTCGTCACCGACGCGCAGGACGAGCTGATGGGTCCACTCACCGTCACCGAACGGACGCTGCTCGCCGCCCTGTTGGAGCGACTCATCAGCCGCTGAGATAAGTGGAGTCCCAACCTTCACCATTTCTGGTCTAGACCTTGACAGGTCCAGACCAATCGCGCTTCGCTGTGCTTCCCCGACCCGGCCCCACCCGGAAGGAAGCACGCATGCTGCGTAAGTTGGTCACCTCGCTGGCCGCGCTCTGTACGGTCGTCGGACTTGCCGTCCTGTTCCTCCCCGCCGCCTCCGCCGGCGCGGCCGCCGCCTGCGCGGCCGCGTGGAACTCCTCCAGCGTCTACACGGGAGGGATGACGGCCTCGCACAACGGCCACAACTGGTCGGCCAAGTGGTGGACCCAGAACGAGACTCCCGGCACGACCGGCGAGTGGGGCGTCTGGGCCGACCAGGGCGTCTGCGGCGGCGGTCCCACGACTCCGCCCACCACCCCGCCCACCACTCCGCCGACCTCCGGATTCGTGGTCTCCGAGGCCCAGTTCAACCAGATGTTCCCGAGCCGGAACCCCTTCTACACGTACGCGGGCCTCACCGCCGCCCTCAAGTCGTACCCCGGCTTCGCCAACACCGGCAGCGACACGGTGAAGAAGCAGGAGGCCGCGGCCTTCCTCGCGAACGTCTCCCACGAGACGGGCGGCCTCGTCCACATCGTCGAGCAGAACACCGCCAACTACCCGCACTACTGCGACACCAGCCAGTCCTACGGCTGCCCCGCCGGCCAGGCCGCCTACTACGGCCGCGGCCCCATCCAGCTCTCCTGGAACTTCAACTACAAGGCCGCCGGTGACGCCCTCGGCATCGACCTGCTGAACAACCCCTGGCGCGTCGAGCAGGACCCGGCCGTCGCCATGATGACCGGCCTCTGGTACTGGAACACCCAGAGCGGCCCCGGCACGATGACCGCCCACAACGCCATGGTCAACGGCGCCGGCTTCGGCCAGACCATCTGGGCGATCAACGGCAGCCTGGAATGCAACGGCCGCAACCCGGCCCAGGTGCAGAGCCGGGTCACCAAGTACCAGCAGTTCACGCAGATCCTCGGCGTCCCCGCCGGGTCGAACCTGTCCTGCTAGTCGATCACTGCCAAGCGACGAAGGCACTCCAGGCGGCGGGCTCCACGGCGAACGTGGGCCCGTCGCTCTGCTTCGAGTCACGGAGGTGGACGACGTGGGGGCGGGCGGCGACCTCTACGCAGTTGCCCCCGCCGTCGTCGCTGTACGAGGACTTCGCGGAGCCGTTGACCGGAAACGCTTTCGTCTTGGATTTCGAGGTAGACGAGCCGGTTGTGATCGGAGGTCTCGATGAGGGACATGGGGCCTCGGGCACCTGCGTTCTCACCCCCCGGCCGACGTCCAGGCAGGCGT
Organism: Streptomyces sp. NPDC017246; assembly: GCF_044331325.1. NCBI lineage: Bacteria > Bacillati > Actinomycetota > Actinomycetes > Kitasatosporales > Streptomycetaceae > Streptomyces > Streptomyces sp. NPDC017246. The sequence continues at coordinate 600,350 of NZ_JBIRMW010000002.1, forward strand.
GCGATTCGACGCCGGCGGCGCGGGGTCCACTTCCTCGTGCCGCCGGGGTCGACGGCGCGGAAGGCGTGGCCGCGGGGGGTGACCCGGTTCAACGCCGGCCCCGCCCACGTGAGTTATGTGCCGGTACCGGCGCTCACGGGGCGGACCTGGCCGCTGGCCTGGCGTTTCCCGCCGACCGAGCCCGGCCGGTTCGTCCATCCGCTGCTCCTGCGGAGCGTCGTGTGTGAGCTGCTCGCGTGAACGGGGAGGCGAGGGGTGGAATGAGGCCGGGAGCTGACCTATTTGCTCCCTAGCCTCGTTCCATGAGCGACATCAAGGCCGTCCCGGACGGCTACACCACCGTCACGCCCTGGGTCATCGGCCACGACACGGCAGGGCTCATCGACTATCTGGAGCGGGCGTTCGGCGCCGAGGACCTGGGGCGGTTCGTCCTGGAGGACGGCAGCATCGGGCACGCGGAGCTGCGGATCGGGAACGGGCGGATCATGGCCTTCGACAGTCCGCCGGGCTGGGCGCCGACGCCCGCGTTCGTGCGGCTGTACGTGGAGGACGCGGAGGACGTGCACCGGCGGGCGGTCGAAGCGGGCGGCACCTCCGTGACCGAGGTGACGCATCTGTTCTTCGGCGACAAGGTCGGGCGGGTCCGGGACCCCTACGGGAACCTGTGGTGGATCCAGACCCACGTCGAGGACGTCGACGAGGAGGAGATGGGGCGGCGGCTCACCGACCCCGAGTTCACCCGTGCGATGGAGTACGTGTCGGGGGCCCTGCGGCAGGGCCCGGACGCCCCGGCGGGTCCGCCGGGGCGGGCGACGGGTCCGCGGGACCGCCAGGGTCCCTGAGCGTAGTCAGAGTCCCTGAGCGTCGTTGGGGCCCGAGGGGTCCGAGGCGCCCGAGGGGTCCGGAAGGCTCGCGCCGGCCGCCTCCAGGGCATCCGACAGCCTGGCCAGGACCCGGACCGTCTCGTCGAAGGCCTCCTGGCCGCCCAGCTCCCGCAGGAGCGCGGCGGCCAGTTCGGCGTGGCCCGGGTCGATGCGGCGGATCGCCGCCCGGCCCGCCTCGGTCGGGGCGAGGAGCTTGGCGCGGCGGTGGGCCGGGTTCGGCTCGTACGCCGCGAGCCCCTCCCGTACGAGCAGATCCGCGATCCGCTGGACGCTCTGGCGGGTGATGCCCATGACCCGGGCGATTCCGGCGACCGGGAGGGGTTCCGGGAGGACGGCTCCGAGGACCTGCCACCAGGCGGCGGTGAGGCCGGCCGGCTCGGCCAGCTTCTCGGAGACGCCGAGGAGCTGTCCGTTGAGGCGGAAGACGCTCAGGGCGGTGCGGGAGAGGGCGTCCTGCGACGCGCGGGTGGTCTCGCCGGTCACTACTCGTCGTCCTCCGTGTGGAGCTCGACGAACGCCGCCGGGTCCGAGTCGTGGAAGAGGCGGTACCAGGCGTCCCGCTTGCCCTCGTACGCGCCGAGCGCGGCGAAGATCTCCCGCGCGAAGGCGACCGGCTCGGTCGGGCCCGCCGTGATCAGGTCGCCGGTCCCGGCCTCGCCCCCGGACGTCACCGCGTCCGCGTCGACGTACCGCTCGCCGCCCTTGTAGCCGGTGGCGTCCAGGTAGAACGAGACCGCGCTGGTGTGCGGGCGGTCGTCGAGCAGGCCCTCCTTGGCGAGTCCGGCGGTGGCGCCGCAGATCGCGGCGACCGGCACGCCGGCGTCGAGGAAGGCGCGGGCCGCGGCCGGGAAGGCGGCGAGCTCGTCGCCCTCGTCGTACTTCTCGGCGCCGGGAAGGATCAGCAGCGCGCTGTCCTCGGGCCGGAGGTCGCCGAGCGCGAGGTCGGGGACGATCCGGATGCCGGCGATCGTCGTGACGGGCTCCCCTGCGACCGGGCCGACGGTCCTGATCGTGTAGCCGGCGCGGGCGAGCCAGGCGGTGGCGTGGCCCGTCTCCCAGTCGGCGAGGGTGTCGTAGACGGCGAGGTGGACGGTCTTCGTTCCCATGGCTGACCCCTTGGTCGGTGTGGTCGATCCCTTGGTTCGGCTGATGACAACAGGCTGTCATCTCGACAGCATGCTGTCAATCAAGTGCCGTCACAAAACAACGTGTCGCGTCTGCCCCGGTCTCGGTGGACAAGATGGCCATAGCCCGTCCTACCTGCACTTCCTTACCCTCGACCCCATGACCCCTCATGTCATCGAACCCGATCCCCAGGCCGGGGCCGCCGTCAAGGCCGCCGACCGCGCGCACGTGTTCCACTCCTGGTCCGCCCAGGGCCTGATCGACCCGCTCGCCGTCGCCGGCGCCGAGGGTTCGTACTTCTGGGACTACGACGGAAACCGCTACCTCGACTTCACCAGCGGCCTCGTCTACACGAACATCGGCTACCAGCACCCGCGTGTGGTCGCCGCCATCCAGGAGCAGGCCGCGAAGCTCACCACCTTCGCGCCCGCCTTCGCCATCGACGTCCGCTCCGAGGCCGCACGCCTCATCGCCGAGCGGACCCCCGGCGACCTGGACAAGATCTTCTTCACCAACGGCGGCGCCGAGGCCGTCGAGAACGCCGTCCGCATGGCCCGGCTGCACACCGGCCGTACGAAGGTGCTCTCCGCCTACCGCTCGTACCACGGCGCCACCTCCACCGCGATCAACCTGACCGGTGACCCGCGCCGCTGGGCCTCCGACAACGGCACCGCAGGCGTCGTGCGCTTCTGGGCGCCGTTCCTCTACCGCTCGCCCTTCTACGCCACCACCGAGGCGGAGGAGTGCGCGCGGGCCCTCCAGCACCTGGAGGACACGATCGCCTTCGAGGGTCCCGCGACCATCGCCGCGATCATCCTGGAGACCGTGCCCGGCACCGCCGGCATCATGACCCCGCCGCCCGGCTACCTCGCCGGCGTGCGCGAGATCTGCGACAAGTACGGCATCGTCTTCGTCCTCGACGAGGTCATGGCCGGCTTCGGCCGCACCGGCAAGTGGTTCGCCGCCGAGCACTTCGACGTCGTGCCCGACCTGATGACCTTCGCCAAGGGCGTGAACTCCGGATACGTGCCCCTCGGCGGCGTCGCCATCAGCGCCGAGATCGCCGCCACCTTCGACAAGCGGCCCTACCCGGGCGGACTGACCTACTCCGGTCACCCGCTGGCCTGCGCCGCCGCCGTCGCCACCATCCAGGTGATGGAGGACGAGAAGGTCGTCGAGAACGCCGCCCACATCGGCGAGAACGTCCTCGGCCCCGGCCTGCGCGAGCTCGCCGAGCGCCACCCGTCCGTCGGCGAGGTCCGCGGCATGGGCGTCTTCTGGGCGCTCGACCTGGTCAAGAACCGCGAGACGCGCGAACCGCTCGTCCCGTACAACGCGGCCGGCGAGGCCAACGCGCCCATGGCCGCCTTCGGCGCGGCGGCGAAGAAGAACGGCCTGTGGCCCTTCGTCAACATGAACCGCACCCACGCCGTCCCCGCCTGCAACGTCACCGAGGCGGAGGCCAAGGAAGGCCTCGCGGCCCTGGACGCGGCCCTCTCGGTGGCCGACACGCACACCGCGTAACCGCACGGGGCTCGTCAGGGAAGGCCCCCCTCCGTCTGGACTAGGGTGTCCGAAGCCGGACGGAGGGGGCCCACCCATGCCCGCGAGCGGAGCTGTCACCCGCAACACCTTGCGACAGCAGATCGCGGACGCGCTGCGTGACGAAGTGCTCGCGGGCCGTCTCCAGCCCGGACAGGAATTCACGGTCAAGCAGATCGCCGAGCAGTACGGCGTCTCCGCGACGCCCGTGCGCGAAGCCCTCGTCGACCTCTGCGCGCAGGGCCTCCTCGACTCCGACCAGCACCGCGGCTTCCGCGTCCACCAGTACTCGGTCGACGACTACCGGGGCATGGTCGAGGCCCGGATGCTCGTCGTCGACGGCCTCTTCCGCCGCGACGCCTCCACGGTGCCGCCCCGCTCCGCCGCCACGGAACCCGACCTCGGCGTCGGGGTCGCGCTCGTCTCCGTACGGCGCCGGGGCGAGGCGGCGGCCCGCGCGGCCCGCGCCGGGGACCTCGACATCCTCATCGGGTACGACATCCGTTACTGGCGCGAGCTGGGCCGCCTGGTCTCCGCCAACGACTACATCGCCGACTTCCTGCACCGGCTCCGCGTCCAGGCCTGGGTCTTCTCCGTGCCGTACCTGCGCTCCGAGCGCGACATGCTCGGCTGGCTGTGGAGCGAGCACGTGGAGCTGGTCGACGCGATCACCCGCGGCGACGCCGAGGCGGCCGTCGACGTCGTACGGCAGTACAACGCGCACTCGCTGGAGTGGGCGGACCGCCTGGAGCGGCGGGGGCGCTGAGAGGGACCGAGCCGGGGCCGGTCGGGTTGAGGGCGAGTCTTCGAGGGCAGTTCCTCAGCGGGTGGACGGTTCCCGAGGGGCGCCGACTACCCTGGCCGTCCCCGCAAAACGACCTGCGAGCGTCCCCCGCAACTGACGGAGAGCGAGCCTCCCTTGGCCTGTGACCTGTGGCTGGTCCCCCTCGTCGACGTGCTGTGCCACAGCCCCGACAATCCCTTCGCCGAAGAGATCGCCGCGTACGACGCCGTGCTCAGCGCGTCCGGTCTGCCGACCGTGCCCGTCTACGCGTACATGCCGGGACTCTCCGGTGACGTCGCCCCGATCGCCGGCTTCGACTACGAGGCCCTGCACTTCCTGCGCCGTGCCTACCTCCTCCAGATGTGCGGACTGCCGGTCGAACCGGTCGGCGAGCTCGGCGGGGACTACGAACAGCTCCTGGAGATGTTCGAGGCGACGGCCCAGCAGTCGCACCTGGTCTGGCACTACGACCACGCGGGCGCGTACGTGCCGGTGGACTTCCCGGTGCCGCTGGCCAGCGACGAGCTCCTGGAGGGCGGCGGGCCGCTCGGCTCCTCGTACGGGCTGCTGCGCGAGCTGCAGTTCGTGGCGCCCTCGATCGGCATCGACCCGGCGAACCCGCCGGCCGCCCCCGTACCGCCGGAGCGACCGACCTCCCTGGAGGAACCCGCGGCCGTACCGACCCAGCCGGACGGCGGCCCCTTCGCGCGGGAGCGCCATGTGTGGCTGGGGCTGCACGCGGCGGCGACCCGGAGCCTGGCACAAGGCTCCATGATCATCCTGAGCTGAGACCCGCCGGGGTCCCGGAAACCCGGGGCCCGGACGCGGTCCCGGGTACTGCTCCGGGCGGCCCCGGACGGCCCTATCGGGCCTCCGGGGGCCGCTGGCGCGGCATGTTCGGACGGGTGCCGGGCGGCAGCGGAAAGCGACCCGCCGGGTGGGCGCTCTCGGGCCGCGCGGGCATCACACCCACCGACTGGAGCGCGAGCGGCGCCGGACCCGAGCGGAACTCGACCATCCAGTCCGCGGTCTCCGCCCGTACGAGCTCCGTCACGTCCTCGGAGAAGCGGCGCAGCACGCCCAGACAGCGCTCGGCGGCCTCGCTCGCGGTCCCCTCCGTGGGGCCGAGCACCTCACGGACACTCTCCGAGGCCCAGTCGAACTGCAACGCCTGGAGACGCCGGTGCACGGCCTGCGCCGTCGCCACGTCCCTCATCCAGCCGGACGTCAGCCCGAAGTACCGGTCACAGGCCAGACAGGCGGCGCCGAGCAGCAGCGAGAGATAGCCCCAGCCGACGGTGCCCTCCGCCACGCCCGTCACGTCGAGCAGCGGGAGCGCGGCACCCACGATCACCCCGGCGGCCGTGCCGATCCGCAGGATCCGGGCGCTGCGGCGCTTCCAGACGCGGTCGGAGAGGTACCACTCGGCGGTGCGCAGGGCACGGGACTCCACCCAGCGGTACAGCTCGTCGAGCCGTTCCGCGGGCTCGCCCCAGTCGCCCAGGGGGAACGGCGTACCGCTCAGATCGCGGTGGACGTCTCCCCCGGGGGGTCCCGGTGGCTGCATCTCCGGCTGCTGGCTCACCGGGGGACTCCTCTGTTCAGCTCAGTGCTCATGTCCTTCTGTGACGTGCGGTGCACGTGGTGCCTGCCCTTCCTACCGCCGAATGGTGGGCGGTGGGCCCGGAATCCCAGGATTTCCGCCCGCAAGGGGGTCTTGATCAGGTAGAGAAGCCCGCAGTTTCTCACCCGAAAGAGTGATGGAGGCAGGGCGGGCGGGGACCACGTAGGCTCGGCGTACCGACATACGGACGTACCGAACCTCAGGAGTGACCGTGATTCCCGGTGGTGGTCAGCCGAACATGCAGCAGCTTCTCCAGCAGGCCCAGAAGATGCAGCAGGACCTCGCCCGCGCCCAGCAGGAGCTCGCCGCGACCGAGGTCGACGGACAGGCGGGCGGCGGCCTGGTCAAGGCGACCGTGACCGGTTCCGGCGAGCTGCGCGGCCTGGTCATCGACCCCAAGGCGGTCGACCCCGAGGACACCGAGACGCTCGCCGACCTGATCGTGGCCGCCGTGCAGGCCGCCAACGACAACGCGCAGCAGCTCCAGCAGGCCAAGCTCGGCCCGCTGGCGCAGGGCATGGGAGGCATGCCGGGCCTCGGTTTCTGAGGCCTCCGGGCGCGGGGCTTTCGAGCCCCCTCCTCCCGCGGGCTTCTTAGGCTCGCTTTAAGCCACTACCGTAAGAATCAAGCACTCCCTTGAAAGGGCGTTCCGTGTACGAAGGCGTGGTTCAGGACCTCATCGACGAACTGGGCAGGCTGCCCGGCGTCGGTCCCAAGAGCGCGCAGCGGATCGCCTTCCACATCCTCCAGGCCGAGCCGACCGACGTACGGCGTCTCGCGCACGCGCTCCTGGAGGTCAAGGAGAAGGTCAGGTTCTGCGCGGTCTGCGGGAACGTCGCACAGCAGGAGCAGTGCAACATCTGCCGCGACCCGCGCCGCGACCTGACCGTCATCTGTGTGGTCGAGGAGCCCAAGGACGTCGTCGCGATCGAGCGGACCCGCGAGTTCCGGGGGCGGTACCACGTCCTCGGCGGCGCGATCAGCCCGATCGAGGGCGTCGGCCCGGACGACCTGCGGATCCGCGAGCTGCTCGCCCGGCTCGCCGACGGCAGCATCACCGAGCTGATCCTCGCGACCGACCCGAACCTGGAGGGCGAGGCCACCGCGACCTACCTGGCGCGGATGATCAAGCCCATGGGGCTCAAGGTGACCCGGCTCGCGAGCGGGCTCCCGGTCGGCGGCGACCTGGAGTACGCCGACGAGGTGACCCTCGGCCGAGCCTTCGAGGGACGGAGGCTGCTAGATGTATGACGACCGGGCCGGCGCGCTCTCAGGGAGGCTCCTCGATGTCTGACCCCACGCTGCACGCGATCACGCAGAACCCCGACGACTTCGCGGTCCAGATCGCCGACTCCATCGAGAGCTTCATCGTCGCGACCGCCGAGGTCGCCAAGGGCGACGAGCCGGACAGCGCGGTCCCCTTCCTGCTCCTGGAGATCTCACAGCTGCTCCTCGCGGGCGGCCGGCTCGGCGCGCACGAGGACATCGTCCCGGACGAGCGGTACGAGACGGACACCGGTCCCGAGCCGGACGTGGACGACCTGCGCATGCGCTTCGCGGTGCTCCTCGAACCGATCGACGTCTTCTCCGAGGTCTTCGACCCGTACGAGCCCCGCAAGGCCCCCGTCCCGGCCCGGATCTCCGACAACCTCGCCGACATCGTCACCGACCTGCGGCACGGCCTCGCCCACTACCGGGCGGGGCGGACCAGCGAGGCCCTGTGGTGGTGGCAGTTCTCGTACTTCTCCAACTGGGGCCCCACCGCCTCGGCCACCCTCCGCGCCCTCCAGTCCCTCGTCGCCCACGTCCGCCTCGACCAGCCGCTCGCGGCCCTCGACGGCCTCGACACGGACGAGGACCTGACCGAGGACGCCCTCGCGGAGGAGGCGGGGCGCGTGATGGCGGAGGAGATCGGCGCACCGCTGGGGATCAGGACCCTCAAGAACTGACGGACCGCGCCGCCCGGCCCCCACAGCCGGGCCGGGGACGTCCTCCGGGAGGACGACCCCAGCCGGGCCGGGGACGTCCTCCGGGAGGACGACCTCTTCGAGGGCCGGGGAGTCCGACCGCTCCCGGGCGCCGGCGCGGGAGCTCCTCGTGTACGGCGAAGCCGCCATCGGTGAAGGCGAGTTGGCCATGGCGCTCCGGCAACTCGCCGGGAAACCACTCCCCTCGGACGGCTGAGTCCCGCATCATGGCCGTATGGCAGCAACCGCCCCCTCGAAGGCCCTCCTCCGGAGCGGAATCGGCGTAGCCACCGCCGGAGTTGTCGCTCTCCTCGTCGTCGCCTTCGTCGACCTCGGGACGGCCGATCAGATCGCCAGCGTCACCGGAGTCGTGCTCGCCCTCGCCGGGCTGGGGCTCTCGCTCTGGGCGCAGTTCGGGCGCGGCACCGCCGCCTCCGTGGAGGCCTCCGGCGCCCGGTCCGTCGCCGCCGGCGGGAGCATCGGGGCCGTCGTCACCGGTGACGGCGCGCGGACCCCGGCCCCGCCGGCCGCCGCGCCTCCCGCCTCCCCGCCCACCGGCGGCACGGCCCCCTCCAGCGGCGCGGCCCCCTCCGGCGGTACGGCCCCCACCGGGCCCGTCACCGCCTCCGGCGAGCGTTCCGTCGCCGCCGGCGGGGACATCGGGAGCGTGACGACGGGCGACGCGTGAGCGGGGACGGAGCCGGGGACGGGGGCGGAGGCGGGGGCGTCTCCGCCTCGGGGGACCGTTCCGTCGCGGCCGGCGGGAACATCGGGTGGGTACACACCGGCGACCGGGTGACCGCCCTGCCGCCGGAGGCCCTCGTGCCGGTGATCTGCCCGCCCGGACTCGTCAACGTGCCCCGCAGGGCCGCCCACTTCGTGGGGCGCGACGAGGAGGGAGGCCTGCTCGACGGGGAGTCGGAGACCGTCGTGATCAGCGGCCTCGGCGGGGTGGGGAAGTCCTCGCTCGCCGCCCGCTGGGCCCTGCGGCAGACGCCGCACCGCAACCCCGTCTGGTGGATCACCGCGGAGAGCCGCGCGGACGTGGACGCCGGGCTCGCGGGCCTCGCCGCCGCGATGCAGCCCGCGCTGATCGACGTACTCCCCCAGGAGGCCCTGCGCGAGCGGGCCCTGCAGTGGCTGTCCGCCCACGACGACTGGCTGCTCGTCCTCGACAACGTCACCGACCCGGGTGATGTGGCGGACCTCCTGGCCCGGGCCGGCCGGGGGCGGATCGTCGTCACCAGCCGGACGACGGACGCCTGGTACGGGATCGGGCGCCTCCTCACCCTGCCCGTGCTGGCCGCCGGCGAGGCCGTCGAACTGTTCACCCGGGTCGCCACCCACGCGGGCCCGCGCGACACGACCGGGGCCGAGCAGCTCTGCGAGACCCTCGGGCAGCTGCCGCTCGCCGTCGAGATCGCCGCCGCGTACTGCGGCCGCACGGCCACGCCCCCGCTCGACTACCTCGCGGAGCTGGGCCGGAGCCGCGGCCTCGGCAACGCGGAGGAGGCCGTCGTCCGGGCCCTGCGCGTCACGCTCAACAGGCTCTCCGACACGGTCCCGTATGCCTCCGGGCTGCTTCGGTTGCTCGGCTGGTTCGCCCCCGACCGGATTCCTTCGATGCTCCTGCCGCCGTTCCCCGGCATCCGGGAGGCGCTCGGGGAGCTGGCCGCGCACAGCATGATCACCCTGCACGAGGACGGCTCGGTCTCCGTCCACCGGCTCGTGCAGGCCGTCGCCCGCCGGCCGGCCCCCGGGGACGTACCCGGGCGGCCGGGGATGCGCGAACGCATGCGATCGCTCGCGGAGACGGCGCTTGCCCAGGCCGCCCCGCCGGACATCGAGGAACCGGCCCAGCGAGAGGTGTGGCGGGTGCTGCTGCCGCACGTCGAGGCGTACCTGCGGCACACGGACCCCGCGGGGGACGGCGAGCTCCTGATGCCGGTGCTCGCCTCCACGGCCGCGTACCTGAGCCTGAACGGGCTGTACGAGGAGTCGGCCGAGGCGTACGCGCGGACGCTGGCCGGCTGTGAGCGGCTGTTCGGCCCGGACGTTCCCGTCCTCCTGGAACTGCGCGGCGCGCTGTCCGAGAGTCTCGCCTCGGCCGGCCGCGCGGATGAGGCGATCGGGATGGCGACCGCGACCGTGCGCGGCATGACCGAGGCGCTGGGAGCCGACGACCCGATGACGCTCAAGGCACGGTCCTGCCTCGCGACGGCCCATGCGAAGGCCGGACTGACCCACCGTGCGATGGCCCTGAAGGAGAGCGTGCTGGGGGACATGGTCCGGGTCCTGGGCCCCAAGGACTTGGAGACGCTGGCGGCCTACTCCGGGCTCGCCGGGATCTACCGGGACGCGGACCGGACTCTGGAGGCCCTGGTGCTGAACGCCTACGCGGCGGGCGAGATGAGCCTGCTCCTCGGCGAGGAGGCCCCGGAGACCCTGGTCACCCGGATCAACCTGGTCGGCCTCTACGTGGGCGTCGGGGCGATCGAGCAGGCCCGTGCCGAGTACACGGAACTGCTGTCCGTCTGCACCCGCGCCCTCGGCGAGGACCATCCGTACACCGTCCACGTACGCGAGATGCTCGACGCACAGGGGCCGGGCGACCCGCTCGGTGCGAAGAACGAGTACACGGTGGAGTGGTGGGTGCACGGCGAGATATCCCCGCAGCGGCCGGAATGATCACCCAGTGAGCGCCGTGTCTCACGATGCGATATCACGTAGGTGTTCGCGGGTCGCTCGTTAGACTGAGCCGATCGCAGCGCCGGCTGCGGCACACACCGAACGAGGAGCGCACGTGGGCCTTGTCGTGCAGAAGTACGGAGGCTCCTCCGTTGCCGATGCCGAAGGCATCAAGCGCGTCGCCAAGCGAATCGTGGACGCCAAGAAGAACGGCCACCAGGTGGTCGTCGTGGTATCCGCGATGGGCGACACGACGGACGAGTTGATCGATCTCGCCGAGCAGGTATCCCCGATCCCTGCCGGGCGTGAGTTCGACATGCTGCTGACCGCGGGAGAGCGGATCTCCATGGCCCTGCTGGCCATGGCGATCAAAAACCTGGGCCACGAGGCCCAGTCCTTCACGGGCAGCCAGGCGGGTGTCATCACCGACTCGGTCCACAACAAAGCGCGCATCATCGATGTCACGCCGGGCCGGATCCGTACCGCCCTCGACGAGGGCAACATCGCCATCGTCGCCGGGTTCCAGGGCGTGTCCCAGGACAAGAAGGACATCACCACGCTGGGGCGTGGCGGTTCCGACACCACGGCCGTGGCGCTCGCCGCCGCGCTCGACGCCGAGGTCTGCGAGATCTACACCGACGTCGACGGCGTGTTCACGGCCGACCCGCGCGTGGTGAAGAAGGCGAAGAAGATCGACTGGATCTCCTTCGAGGACATGCTGGAGCTCGCCGCCTCCGGCTCCAAGGTGCTGCTGCACCGCTGCGTCGAGTACGCGCGCCGCTACAACATTCCGATCCACGTGCGCTCGTCCTTCTCGGGACTGCAGGGCACCTGGGTCAGCAACGAACCGCAAGGGGATCAGAAGGTGGAGCAGGCCATCATCTCGGGTGTCGCCCACGACACCTCCGAGGCGAAGATCACCGTCGTCGGCGTGCCGGACAAGCCGGGCGAGGCCGCGGCCATCTTCCGGGCCGTCGCCGACGCCGAGATCAACATCGACATGATCGTGCAGAACGTGTCCGCGGCCTCCACCGGCCTCACGGACATCTCCTTCACCCTCCCCAAGGCCGAGGGCCGCAAGGCCATCGACGCCCTGGAGAAGGCGAAGGGCGCGATCGGCTTCGACTCGCTGCGCTACGACGACCAGATCGGCAAGATCTCCCTGGTCGGCGCCGGAATGAAGACCAACCCGGGCGTCACCGCGGACTTCTTCCGCGCGCTCTCCGACGCGGGCGTGAACATCGAGCTCATCTCGACCTCCGAGATCCGCATCTCGGTCGTCACCCGTGCCGACGACGTCAACGAGGCCGTGCGCGCCGTCCACAGCGCCTTCGGCCTGGACAGCGACTCGGACGAGGCCGTCGTCTACGGAGGCACCGGCCGATGACGTCGAAGCCGACGCTCGCGGTCGTCGGTGCGACCGGAGCCGTCGGCTCGGTGATGCTCCAGATGCTCACGCACCACGCGGACGTCTGGGGCGAGATCCGCCTTCTCGCCTCCCCGCGCTCGGCCGGCCGCAAGGCCGCCGTCCGCGGGGAGGAGTGCGAGATCCTCGCGCTGAGCGAGGAGGCCCTGGACGGCGTCGACCTCGCGCTCTTCCTGGTGCCCGAGACGGTCGCCGCCCGCTGGGCGCCCGTCGCCGCCGCCAAGGGGGCCGTCGTCGTGGACACCTCCGCCGCCTTCCGGGCGGACACCGAGGTCCCCCTCGTCGTCCCCGAGACCAACGCCCACGCGGCGCGCGTACGCCCCCGGGGCATCGTCGCGAGCCCCGGCAGCACCACCCTCGCGCTGATCGTCGCCGTGGGCGCCCTGCACGCCGAATTCGGGCTCGACGAGCTGGTCGTCACCGCCCAGCAGGCCGCCAGCGGCGCCGGTGCCGGACAGGCGGGCGTCGAGGCGCTCCGCGCGCAGCTCGGCCTGGTGGCCGGCCGCGGCGATCTGGGCACCCACCCCGGAGACGTACGACGGGCCGTCGGCGAGAACACCGGGCCCTTCGCCGGGCCCCTCGCGCTCAACGTCCTGCCCTGGTCGGGCACGGCGGGCGCCGACGGAGCCTCCTCGGAGGAGGAGCGCGTACGGGACGAGACCCGGCGGATCCTCGGGCTTCCCGCCCTGCGCGTCGCCGCCACCTGTGTGCGCGTGCCCGTCGTCACCGGGCACTCCGTCTCCGTGCACGCCCGCTTCGAGCACCCCGTGCCGCTCGCGCGTGCCAACGGGATCATCGCGACCTCGCCGGGGGTCGTGCTCTACGACGACCCCGCCGCCGGCGACTTCCCCACCCCCGCCGACGTCGTCGGCACCGACCCCGCCTGGGTCGGGCGGGTGCGGCGCTCCATGGACGACGAGCGCGCGCTCGATTTCTTCGTCTGCGCCGACAATCTGCGCAAGGGAGCGGCCCTCAACGCCCTCCAGATCGCGGAATCTGTTGTCACAGCTTTGTAGGATCTGTGAACGACCTGTGAGCAAATAGGCGTCAGATACCTCTTGAACTGCGGTGATGCCGTAGCCGACGATGCTCTTCCCGCTTGCTGCAACCAGTAGTTGGGTGGGGGCGTCTCTGCCTGCACCCACGGTCGTGTGGCGCGGAACACGCTGCGAAAGCGGGGCATCGGGGGAGAACGGTTACGCATGAGGACAAACAACTCACCGTCAAAAAGGGTGGCGTACGCGTACAACCCTGCCGGGGGGAAGCGTGTCCAACAGGCGTGGCAGAGGTACTCGACATCGCGACCATCGCCCCGCTGCGCGGCGCGGGCGGCACTGCGATGCTCCCCGTGCGGAGCGTCGGCATGGTCCCCGTCCGCGGCTCCGCGGTCAGCGCGTTCAAACGACCGCGCGCTCTCGGCGGAATGCCGGTGATCGCCCCCGTGCCCACCGGATCCCGCGCGAGCGCGGTGGACGGCATCCCCTCGCCCCGGGCGAGCGCCGAAGGCATCTCGACGGCCGGGACCACCGTCGACCACCTGACCGAGACCTACCGCGCCCACTACCGGTCGCTGCTCGGTCTCGCCGCACTCCTCCTCGACGACACGGCCTCCTGCGAGGACGTCGTCCAGGAGGCCTTCATCCGCGTCCACTCGGCGCGCAAGCGGGTGCGCGAGCCCGAGAAGACGCTCGCCTATCTGCGCCAGACCGTCGTGAACCTCTCCCGGTCCGCGCTGCGCCGCCGCATCCTCGGCCTCAAGCTGCTGTCCAAGCCGATGCCGGACATGGCCAGCGCGGAGGAGGGGGCGTACGACCAGCTGGAGCGCGAGGACCTCATCAAGGCGATGCGCGGACTCCAGCGCCGCCAGCGTGAGGTGCTCGCCCTGCGGTACTTCTCCGACATGACCGAGGTTCAGGTCGCCGAGGCGCTCGGAATATCCCTGGGTTCGGTGAAGGCGTACGGTTCGCGGGGCATCGCGGCGCTGCGCGTCGCGATGGGAGCGACGGCATGAGCGAGGCACCCGGCAAGAACGGCAAGCACGTCGAGAACGGCGAGGCCGGCAAGCACGTCGAGAACGGCGAGCAGAGCAAGAACGACGGGAACGCCGTGACCGGCGGGAGCGTCGAAAACGTCGAGACCGGTGGGGACGCCGTGACCGGCGAGACCGTCGAGACCGACGGGGACGTCGATACCGGCGAGACCGACGCCCCGGATGAACGTGACGACTTGAGTGGACAGCGCATGGTGAACATCGAGCCCGGCCCCGGCGAGGGCGACGGGGACGACGAACTCGCGCTGCGGCGGCTGTTCCAGGGCGCCGTCTCCGGCCTCGAGCCCTCCCTGGGCTCGCTGGAGCACCTCCGCCGTGCCGTGCCCGCGCGGCGCGCCCGCAAGCGGCAGGCCATCGTCGGCGCCGCCGCCGCCGCGGTCCTCATCGGGACGGCCGTACCCGCCTTCGTGCACGTCGCCGCCTCGGGCGGCATCTCCGCCGCCGGCAACCCGGTGAACGCCGGGCACGGCGAGGAGGCCCAGGGCGGCACCGGCACCGAGACCGGCGTCGAGGGCGGCCAGAGCTCCGAGGGCCCCGCGAGCACCCTGTCCCCGAGTCAGGGCGCGGCCGACGGTTCCTCGGGCAAGCCGCAGCGGCCCGGCCCCGGCGTGTCCGGCTCCGGCCCGCGGCAGACACAGGGCGCGGGCGGGGGCTCCGTGCCGCGGTGCGGAGCCGAGCAGCTCGGCGTCAGCGGGGCGGACGCCGGTGGGCCCGACGGCGAGGGCAAGGTGTACGGCACCTTCCGCATCGCCAACATCTCCGGCCAGGAGTGCGTCGTCGACGGCAGCGGTGTCGTCAGCTTCGAGGCCCGCGGCGCCGCCGACCCGGCGCGGATCTCGGTGATCCGGCACACCTCGGGTGACGGCGGCGGTGGTCTGCCCGACCCCTCGCAGGAGAGCTCCTCGCTCGTCCTCGGGCCGAGCGGCTCCTACGAGGTGAAGTTCGTCTGGGTGCCGAGCGAGACCTGTCCGACGACCGGCACCAGCCCGACCCCGACGACGCCCCCGCCGACCGAGCCTCCGACGACCCCGCCGACGACGCCCCCGCCGACCGGGGGGAACACGGGCAACCCCGAGCCCACCGAGGGCACGGGCTCCGGAGGCGCCGGCACCGACCCGGGCACCGGCGCGGAAGCGGGCTCGGAGGCCGGCGCGGCACCCCAGCTGCTCCGTGAGGACGGCGGCCTCGCCGACGGCAGCGTCCTGGTCAGCCACGTCGCGGAGCCCGGCGGCCCGGCGGCGTCGGCGAGCGTCTCCAACGCCTGCGCGGGCACCATCTACCGCACCGGGATCCTCGCCGGCTCCTGAGGCGGGGTACGGCTCCTGAAAGCCCGTCGCCGGGACCCGTTAGGGGGGTCCCGGCGACGGGCTTCTCAGTGGGCGCTCAGTGGGCGCTCAGGGGCGCTCAGGGGTGTTTCGTGGTGTTTCGGGGGCGGTGCGCCGCGGGGCGCGCCTACAGTCCCAGTGCCTCGTCGCGGGAGGCCTCCGCCTCGCGGCGCACGAGGCGGAACCACATGAAGAGGACGAAGCCCGCGAAGACGAACCACTCCGCGGTGTAGCCCAGGTTCTGGAAGGCCTTCGCGTCCAGGCTCGTGCCCGCCGCCGCGGCCGCCGGGACCGGGGTGAGACCGGCGGGGGAGTCGGCGAGGGTGATCCAGGCGTCGTAGACGTCGTCCGTGACCACGTTCACCAGGGACGCCGCGCTGATCATCCCCAGCTGCCCCTCGGGCAGCCCACCGGCCTGGTGGACGCCCTTGGTGCCACCGTTCTCCGAGGCCTGGAGCGCGCCCACCACCGTGACCTCGCCGGACGGCGGGACGGGGGCCTTCCCGCCCGTGGGGAGCCACCCCCGGACGACCGGCAGCGACCGGCCGCCGTCCGTCCGCAGCAGCGTCAGGACGTAACTGCCGGTCCGGCCGTCAAGGTCACGGTCCGGGACGAGGAACTGCTCCCCGAACCGGCCGCGCGCCTCGGCGGACCGGCCCGAGGTCTCCTGGTCCACCGGGAGCAGGGAGTCCAGCGGCTCCGCCTGCCGCGAGCTCGCGGCAGGCCGCTGCTCGGCCTTCTCGTGGGAGTCGACGCGATCCTCGAACTTGCCCAGCTGCCAGGTCCCCATGAAGACGCAGAACGGGATCGCCAGCAGGACGAAGACGTTGATCCCCCACCAGCGGGGCGTTCTCAGGAACCGGTACACGCCCCCCACCGTACGCAAGCGGCCTCCGCTCCCTGTCGCCCGGGTCCCGTCGCCCGCGACCCGTCGCCCGGGTCCTGTGGCCCGGGTCCTGTGGCCCGGGTGCCGTCGCCCGCTCCCCGTCGCCCGGGTGCCTAGCGGGTGCCCAGGTGCTTCGCCGCGAACGCCAGGTCCAGGCCGACCTGCTTGATCCGCTCCTCCACCACGAGGGAGCCGTGCCCCGCGTCGTACCGGTAGACCTCGTGGACCGCGCCCCGGGCCGCGAGCCGGTCGACGTAGTTGTCGATCTGCCGGATCGGGCAGCGCGGGTCGTTGACGCCGGCCGAGATGTGCACCGGGGCCTTCACCGCGTCCACGTACGTCAGCGGCGACGAGGCCGCGTACCGCTCGGGCACCTCCTCGGGGGAGCCGCCGAGCAGCGTCCGGTCCAGCGCCTTGAGGGCCTCCATCTCGTCCTCGTACGCCGTGACGTAGTCCGCGACCGGCACCGCCGCGAGACCGACCGCCCAGGCGTCCGGCCGCGTGCCGAGGCCGAGGAGGGTGAGATAGCCGCCCCAGGAGCCGCCGGACAGGACGAGCCGGGCCGGATCGGCCAGGCCGCTGTCCACCGCCCACGCGCGGACCGCCTCGATGTCCTCCAGCTCGATCAGACCGACCCGGTGCTTGAGGGCGTCCGTCCACTCCCGGCCGTACCCCGTCGAGCCCCGGTAGTTGACCCGCACCACCGCGTACCCGTGGTCCACCCAGGCCGCCGGGCCCGAGGCGAAGGCATCGCTGTCGTGCCACGTGGGCCCGCCGTGGACCTCGAAGACCGTCGGGAAGGGACCTTCGCCCTCGGGGCGCTGCACGAGCGCGTGGACCCTGCCTCCGGGGCCCTCCACCCACACGTCCTCCACCGGCACCGACGGCGGGGCCTTCGGGCCGGGCGGGTCGAGGACGACGCCGCCGTCCGTGGAGCGCACCACCGGCGGCTCGGCGGCCGAGGACCACAGGTACTCCACGCTGCCGTCGGGGCGGGCCGTCGCGCTCGACACCGAACCGGCCGGGGTCTCCACCCGGACCAGGGCGCCGGTGGCGATCTCGTACCGCCACAGCTCGCTGCGGGCCTCGAAGCTGTGCACGATCAGCAGCCCGGATCCGTCCGGGTACCACTCGGCCGACACGTCGCCCGGGAGATCGAGCGCGAGATCCGTCTCGGTGCCCGCCGCCACGTCCCAGAGCATCGGCTCCCAGCGGCCGCGCCGCTGGTGTCCGACGAGCAGCCGGGTGTCCCCCGTCACCGGCGCGAAGCCGAGGACCGCGAGCCCCAGCTCCTCCGTGCCCCCCTTGGTGTCGTCGAGCTCGGCGAGCACGCTCGCGTCCGAGGCGCGCACCACCCGCAGCGCCGAGTGCATCGCGTCCCCGTGCTCGGTGTGCTCGATCGCGATCAGCGCGCCGTCGTGCGACAGGTCGCCGACCCCGGCCGACTCCCGGTGCCGGTAGATCTCGACCGGGGCGCCGGCCCCGGGACGTACGAGATGGATCGTCGAGCCGTCCTCGTCCGTGGAACGCCCCACCACGAGCGTGCCGTCCCGGCCGATGGCGAGCCCCGCCGGATAGGAGGCGTCGAGACCGGCCACCGCCGGCTCGTCCGCGCCGCCGCCGAACGGCTGCCGCATCCACACCCCGAACTCGTCCCCGTCGGTGTCCGCGAACCACCAGACCCAGGCGCCGTCCGGCGACAGCGTGCCGTCCGTCGTGCCGTTCGGCCGGTCCGTGACCTGCCGCTGCTCGCCGCTCGCCCGGTCCCAGGCGTACAGCTCGTACGTCCCCGTCGCGTTCGACACGAAGAGCGAGCGGTCCGGGGCCTCCTCGGCCCACTCGGGCAGGGAGACGCGCGGCGCGCGGAAGCGCTGCTCCCACACGGGGGCCTGGTCGGTGAGCTCGGCGGTGAGCTCGGCGTTCTTGCTCTCAGTCATGGCATCCATGATGCTCCGCGCGGCGGACAATCGGGTCGCGTCACCCCCAACCTGTGGATAACCTCGCCGACATGTATTCCCCGACGCCCGAAGACTGGCGCGAGGCCAACCGCGCCCGCTGGGACGAACGCGTCCCGATCCACGCCGCGAGCGCCTACTACGACCTCGACACCTTCCGCGCGGGCAAGGACGTCCTGCGGGACTTCGAACTCGCCGAGGTCGGTGACGTCACCGGACGCTCCCTGCTGCACCTCCAGTGCCACATCGGCCTCGACACCCTCTCCTGGGCCCGCCACGGCGCCTCGCACGTCGTCGGCCTGGACTTCTCCGAGCCGGCCGTCGACACCGCCCGCTCGCTCGCCGCCGACCTCGGCCTCACCCAGGACCGGGCGGCCTTCGTCGCGGCCGACGTGTACGACGCCGCCGAGGCCGTCCCGGACAGCGCCTACGACATCGTCTACACCGGCTGCGGCGCGCTGAACTGGCTGCCCGACATCGAGCGCTGGGCGGAGACCGCCGCCTCGCTCGTCGCCCCCGGCGGCTTCCTGTACGTGGCCGAGTTCCATCCGATCACCGACTCGCTCGACGACGAGACCGGCAGCCGGATCGTGCACGACTACTTCGTCCGCGACCCGTGGGTGGACACCAGCCCGGGAACGTACGCCGAGCTCGACGCCGCCACCGTCCACAACCGCAGCGTGGAGTGGGTGCACCCGGTCGGAGAGGTCGTGACCGCGCTCGCCAGGGCGGGGCTGCGGATCGAGTTCCTGCACGAGCACGACGCCTCGCTGTACCCCCGCTACGGCGCTCTCCAGCGGCACGAGGACGGCTACTACCGCTTCCCGGCGGACCGGCCCCGCATCCCGATGATGTACTCGGTCAAGGCGTCCCGACCGGCCTGAGGCCGCTCCACGGGAGCCGTGGGCGGGCCGGGGGAGCCACGGGGGGGCCGGGCCGGCCACGGAGTCCGGGCCGGGCCACGGGCGTCCGAGAGGGGCTACGGGAGCCTGATGACCGCCCGCCCTTGAGGTCCACCGTCGAGCGGTTCGGCGGGGCGCCGTCCTCCTCGTCGTCGCGGAGCACGAGCGCGCTCCGGCGTTCCTTGAGCTCGTTCTGCTTGCCCTGCGAGAAGGTGGCGTGCAGCTGCTCGAAGCCGGTCGACGAGATCTGGCCGCTGCGCTTCCCGCGGCCGCTCATCCGCAGGATCTGGTCGGCGAAGGCGATCACGGTCAGCAGGATGACCAGACCGGGCAGCGTCACGAACACGGCGAACTCCATGCCCTCCATCAGACCACGCCCCACCCGGGCGTGTCAGGACGCACGTGGTGCGTCCTTCGCCCGTCAGGGCCGAGCACCTGGGCGCCGATCTTGTGGGTGCGCAGCGAGAGCGCGGTCCCCGCGATCCGGAGCGCCGGGGCGGCCCGTACGAGCGTCGCCGTCACGTCGTGCAGCTCGTCGACCGTACGGAGCCACAGGGCGACGGCCAGGTTGTGGGGGCCGGTGACCGAGGTGACGAGACGGGTCTGGCGCAGCCGGGCCAGTGCCGCCACCGTCGTCGGCACCTCGAGAGGCGGTACGTCGGTCGTGACCATCGCCCACACCGGGCGCCCGGAGAACCTCGGGGCCGGCAGACAGTGGTGGTGGAGGACGCCGCCGGCGGTGAGGGCGTCCAGCCTGCGCCGTACCGTCGACTCGCTCGTGCCGCACTGCCGGGCCAGTTGGGCCGCGCTGCGGCGGGCGTCCCCCGCCAGCTCCGCGACGAGCCGGTGGTCGAGCTCCGTCAGGTTCGGCGGGGGCCCCACGCGCGCGCGTGCCCGCCGGTCCCCGCCGGTCATCTCCGTGAGGAGCTGGACCTGTCCGGGCGTGAGCTGCTCGATCCGCGACCGGTACGGGCGGTTGTGCAGCCGGGTGACGACCTGGGTGCGGGCCCGGAGCACCCCGGGCAGCCTGCGGACCCGTCCGGCGAGATAGGCGTCGAGGGCGTACAGGTCGGGACAGACCACGAGCAGGACCAGGTCGGCGTCGCCGGTCACCTGATGGACGCCGAGGGTGCACGGATCGCCCGAGACCTCGGTCGCGGTGGTCTCCGCGGCGCCCGCGGCGCACTCCAGCTCGACCCAGGCGTAGAGCATCGCGTCGGCGCCGCTCCGGGCGGCGAGCAGCGAACTCCAGGCGTATCCGCCGGCCGTGAGGTGCTCCCAGCGCCGGGCGAGGGTGTCCGGACTCGCCCCCAGAGCGGCCGAGAGCTGGGTCCAGCTGGCGCGCGGGGCTATCTGCAGTGCGTGGATCAGCGACAGATCCGCCTCTCCCAGGACGGATTCCCCGGTACTCATTTCCCTCCCTGGTCGATCCCCGGCAAACCGTGGGTGTGGGTTCCAGGGCGCCCCAGGATGTGGACCGAGGCATATGCATTCAAGCCGTCATGGCGCTTGTGCGCCATTGACTCACGCAGAACCCACACACGGGAGAGAACGGGGGATGGGGCGCATGGAGATCGGGAAGCCCGCGGAGACCGGCGAACCGGCCGGGAACGACGGGCTCGAAGAGAGCAGAGAGCCGCCCGTGACAGCGGTGTTGTGGAGTGACGGGGAGGCGCGGAGCGGAACGGAAGGGCTGCGCCGGGACGGCACGGAGGGGCTGAGCGCCGCGGACGGGCCGAGCGCCACGGAGGTGCTGAGCGCCACGGAGGGGTCGAGCGGCGAGCCGACCGTGCTGTGGGGCCAGCCGACCGGGCCGAGCGGCGAACCGACCGTGCTGTGGGGCGAGCCGACCGGGCCGAGCGGCGAACCGACCGTACTGTGGGGCGAAGCCGTGGGCGCCGACCAGCTCGCCGCCGCCGAGCGCGGATACGCCCGCTGCGGGCCCGCCGAACGGCTCCTCTGGGAGCGGCTCTCCGTCTTCGAGGGAGCCTTCGGCCGGGACGCCGTACGCGAGGTGTGCGCCTCCGGAGCCCTGCCCCCGGCGAAGATCCTGTCGGTCCTGGAACGGCTCGCCCCCCTCGCCCTCCTTCCCGTCGACGACCTCTTCGACGGCGAGAACGACCTCCCCCGCTACTGGATGCCGCACCCGATGAGGGCCGTGGGCGCCCGGCGGCTCACCGATCGCGGCGACCGCCGGATCCTCGTCCTGCGCCATCGGCGGTGGTGTGTGAAGCTCGCCCGGCGGGCCGCCGACTGGTGGCAGAGCGGCCGGCAGCTCGACGCCCGCGACCTCGCGCTGCGTGAACTCCCCGACCTGGCCGCCGCCATGGACCCGACGACGGCGCCGCTCTCGGCGAGCGACGAGGCCGACACGGCCGTCGAGATCACCGTCTCCCTGTGGTTCCTGTGGGTGGCCTGCGGGCGGGCCGCCGAGGGGCGCACCCGGCTGCGGCACGCCCTGTCCCTGCGCACCGGCCCGCCGTCGGCCCGCGCCCTGTGGCTCGCCGCCTTCCTGGAGCTGGAGTCGGGCCGTCCCGACGCCGCCGACCCGCTCCTCGCCCAGGCCTGGGCGGCGGCCGTCCGGGACGGGGACGACCGGGCGCTGGGGCTGCTGGCCCATCTGCGGGGTGCGACCGCGCTCTATCAGGGGCGGACGCGCGCGGCGGCGGACGAGTTCCGGGAGGCCCTCGCGCTGATGGGGGAGTACCCGGAGTTCGGGCCGACCCGGCACGCGTGCTGGGTCGGTCTCGCGCTCTCCCTGTGCCGCACCGACCCGGAGGCCGCGCAGGAGGCGCTGGACCAGGGCGACCTGGACCGTGAGAGCCGGTGGTCGCTGATGGGCCGTGACCTGTGCGCCGACGCCTGGTCGCATGTCGTACGGGCCGAACTCGCCGCGTGGGACGGCGAGCTGGACCGGGCCGCCGCATACGCCCGGCGGGCCCTGCGCAAGCATCTGCGCATGGGGTCGGCGGCGGGCGCGGCCGGTGCGGCGGAGCTCCTCGCGCAGCTGCGGGTGGCGGCGGGGGAGCGCGACGAGGCGGCTCACCTGCTGGGCGCGGTGGACCTGTTGCGGACCTCCGTCTTCGACGCGTCGTACCGGCCGGCGGAGTACTGCGTGGTGACCCGGGCCCGCAGCGAAACGGTTCTCCGGTCGCTGCTCGACGGCAAGGAGCTGCGGTACGCGTACGAAGAGGGTGCGCGGCGTGGCCTGTTCTCCCTCGCGGGCGAGGCCTAGGGCCTGTCGTCACATTCCCGTCTGCCCCGCGACGCCTGGCACGCACTCTCGCCGCACCGGGCGAAAGTGCGAGTACGTCCAGTACGAGCACTTCCCCCCGGCACGCCGAGAGCACGCACCAGACGCCGCAGGTCCGTCCTGCGGGCGACGACGGGAATGTGACGACAGACCCTAGGGGGTTTCCCGGCGATCGGGCCGGATCAAGTCCCGGCAGGTCCCTGACATTCAACACCCGTTGTCGGTCACCCTGTCTACGATGCCGTCATGTCGTTCGCCTTCGCCCTGGCCGCGGTCTTCCTGCTGTTCTTCGGCGTCGGTGTGCGGCGGGACCGGCGCCGCTTCGGCAATGCCGTGCTTCTCGGCCTCGCCGTCACCTTCCTCGGCATCGGACTGATCGCGGGCATCGACGACGCCCCGCCCGGAGTCGCCGAGACCGTGATGCTGGTCGTGCTGCTCGGGCTCGGGCTCGGCCCGGTCGTCCTCGCGGGACTGCTCACCGCGAACGGCGTGAAGATGGTCCGCAAGGAGGGCAGAAGCCCGGCCAACCTGCTCTCGCTCCTTGCCGGGCTCGGCATGTTCGGGGTGATGGTCCTGGCCGTGGCCGCCGCCGCCACCGGGTCGTGGGCCCTGAACATACTGGTCGTCACCACCCTCTTCGTCCTCGGCTACGTCTCCTTCCTCTTCGTCTGCTTCGTCGGCTACGCCTTCCTCTACGGCCGGATGCGGCTCCGCCGCGACGCCGACTACGTCGTCGTCCTCGGCTCCGGCCTGATCGGCGGCCGCCGTGTGCCCCCGCTGCTCGCGAGCAGGCTGGACCGGGCCCGGGACGTGTACGAGAAGCTGGCCGCGCGCGAGCGGCGCGGCGGCGTCGCCCCCGTCCTCATCACCTCGGGCGGCCAGGGCCCCGACGAGGAGCTCCCCGAGTCCCACGCGATGGCCGACTACCTCGTCGAGCGCGGCTTCCCGCCGGAGGCGGTGGTGCGCGAGGACCGCTCACGCACCACCGAGGAGAACATGCTCTTCAGCAAGGAGCTGATGGAGCGGGACCGGCCCGGGGCCTCCTGCGTGATCGTCACCAACAACTTCCACGCCTTCCGGGCCTCCCTGATGGCCCGCAGGGCGGGTGTGGACGGCCAGGTGGTGGGCTCGCCGACCGCCGCCTACTTCTGGCCGTCGGCGACCATCCGCGAGTTCGTCGCGGTCTTCCTCCAGTACAAGGTGGTCAACCTCGGGATCTGCCTGACCCTGATCCTGCTCGGGGTGCTCGCCTGGGCCAGTCGCTGAGGGCCGTGCCGGGTCATCGGGGTCTCCTCACGGGGTGCCGCTCGTGTACCGGGCGCTCCGTTCCGCACGGGCGGCGACCGGCGTACCGGTCCATCTGAACACCGGGCCGCCGAGGCCGCACTCCGGCCGGACAGCGCGCCGTACCCCGGCCGCGAACCGCGCCGGATTCCGGATCGGCGACCGCGCCGGACACCGGTTCGGGTCCCGCGGGAGCGGCGGGACCGGCCCTCCGTACCTACTCTGGAGGTACGGAGGTGACCCATGAGCCGACGGCACCACTTCCACATCGACCACCTCGGTCACTCGGTCTCCGTGACCGTCCAGACCGGTCACAAGCCGGGCGTCGAGGTCCTCGTCGACGGCAAGGAGACCGGGTACGTCGTCACCAGGGACGACCGGCCGGTCACCGTCCCGATCGAGCTGCCGACCGACCCGCCGACCACCGTGACCGTACGGGTGACCCCGGGGCCGGGCCTGCCCGGCTGCCAGCTGCTCGCGACGGCTGACGGGGAACCGCAGGTGATGGAGCCCAGGCCGTACTGACCTGGTCCGCGGCGGCCTCAGGAGAGCCAGGCCATCCCGATGATCAGGAAGACGACGAAGGCGATGGCTCCCGCCACGGCGGCCGTCTTGCGGGGACGGCGCCGTGAGAGTTCCGCGAGCCCGCCGCCGGCACCGGCGGTCCGCTCGCGCCGCCGGGATGCGGGAGCCCCGGCGGAGGAGGTGGGTCTGTGTGCCTGTGCGGGCGCGGGTCTGTGTCCCTGACCGCGCCCGGACCCCGGCATGGGGGCCGGAGCGGGCAGGGGCGCGGGCCGGGTCGCGGCGGCCGGCGGCGGGCCCGCGTTGTGGTGCGGCGCGTGGGGCCGATGCTGCGCCGGGGCGGGCCGCTGCGGGTAGGCGCGCCAGGCGCCCGAGGAGAACCAGTCCGCGATGGCCTGCGCCGGGGGCCGCTGCTCCGGCTGCTTGGCCAGCAGGCTCAGCAGATACGTCTCGAACTCGGGCGGCAGCGCCACACCGAGCCGGCCCGGCGGCATCGGAGCGGTGTCGATGTGCTGGTACAGCAGGGCCGTCGCCGTGTCCGCGCGGAACGGCGGCCGCCCGGTGAGCAGTTGATAGAGCACGCAGCCGAGCGAGTACACGTCAGAGGCGGGCGAGGCAGGCTGTCCGAGCGCCCGCTCGGGGGCCAGATAGAGCCCCGTACCCACGATCTGACCCGTCGTCGTCAGCGCCGCCGAGGGATCGTCGACGAAGCGCGCGATACCGAAGTCGGCCAGCTTCACCGTCCCGTCGGCGTCGACGAGCAGGTTCCCCGGCTTGATGTCCCGGTGCACGACACCCTGCCGGTGCGCGGCCGCGAGCCCGGCGGCGGCGTGCGCGGCGACCACGGCGACGCGCTCGGCGGGCAGGACCAGTGGATCGGAGGGACTCCCCGCGAGGCTGTCGCCCTCCACCAACTCCATGACGAGGAACAGCTTTCCGTCCCACGTGCCGAAGTCGAAGACGCCCACCACGTGCGGGTGGCTCAGCCGGGCGGCGGTCTGCGCCTCCAGCCGGAACCGGTCGGCGGCGGAGGGGTCGGTGCCGTGCGCCAGCATCAGCTTCACGGCGACGTCCCGGCCGAGCACCTCGTCGGTGGCCTGCCACACCTCACCCATGCCACCCCGGCCGATACACACGTGAAGCCGATATCGGTCCGCGACCAGCACCTGGAGACCACCCTTTCGACGATCGATCAACTTGACGGAAGGGAACCAGCGTAGAGCCGACGGACCACGCGCTTCGCCGCGCTCCCCCCTCCCGGCGCCCGCCCGGTGCACCGCACCCGTGGTGCGGGTGAACGGAAGGTGGCGCCGGGCGTTAGCATCGCGGCCCGGAGCGAGTTCCGGTGAACAGGAACGGAGGGGTCGTGGCGCGACCTCGTGTGGGTGTGGCGGTACTGACGATGGGCACGCGCCCGGTCGAGCTGCGGGCGCTGCTCGACGCCGTGGCACGGCAGGACGAACCCGCCCGTCGGATCGTCGTCGTCGGCAACGGCACGGGAACCCTCCCCGAACTCCCCGAGGGCGTGACCGGAGTCGAACTCCCCGAGAACCGGGGCGTGTCCGGCGGCCGGAACGTCGCGATCGAGACACTGCGCGACTTCGGCGACATCGACGTGATGGTGGACCTCGACGACGACGGCCTGCTCGTCGACACGGACGTCTTCCGCCGCCTGGCCGACCTGTACGAGGACGACCCGGCCCTGGGCGTCGTGTCGTTCCGCATCGCCGACGAGACCGGTGAGACACAGCGGCGCCACGTCCCGCGTCTCGGGGCGAAGGACCCGATGCGCGGCGGGGAGGTCACCACCTTCCTCGGCGGCGGCCACGGCCTGTCGATGCCGATGCTGGACGAGATCGGCGGCTGGCCGGAGGAGTTCTTCTTCACCCACGAGGAGACCGACCTCGCCTGGCGCGCCCTCGACGCCGGCTGGAAGGTCGTCTACGAGCCGAAACTCCTCCTCCAGCACCCCAGGACCAGCCCGGCCCGGCACGCCGTCTACTACCGGATGACGGCCCGCAACCGCGTCTGGCTGGCCAAGCGCAACCTGCCCGCCCTGCTGGTCCCGGTCTACCTGGGCGTCTGGACCCTCCTCACGCTGGCCCGCACCCGCTCCCTGCCGGGCCTGGCGTCCTGGTTCGCCGGCTTCGCGGAGGGCGTCCGCCACTCCTGCGGCCCCCGCCACCCCATGCGCTGGTCCACGGTCCGCCACATGACCCGCCTGGGCCGCCCGCCGGTGATCTGACATCCCCGGCCGCCGCCCGCCCCCCGGGCGGCGGCCCCGGGCGTCACTCCGCGCACGCCCTGGAAACCACTGAGGGCCCGATCCGATTTCTCGGACCAGGCCCTCAGTGGTTTACGGCTGTCGGGGTGGCGGGATTTGAACCCACGACCTCTTCGTCCCGAACGAAGCGCGCTGCCAAGCTGCGCTACACCCCGATGTCGCTGTTTCGTTGTTCACGTCGCGGCGACATCGATTACTTTAGCCCACGCGCGCGCTGAGACGAAATCCGGTTTTCGGGGGGTCGCGGCGCAGGTCGGATGCGGTCCGGGCCGACGATCGCGAGGCCCGGGGCGTAGAGGGGCGCGGGGGTGCCTTCGCGCGCGCCGCCGCCGGAGCGGGGAGGGCCCGGGCGTGTCGACGTAGGGAGGGTCGGGGGAGGCCTCAGCCGCGGGACGTCAGGGTCAGGAGGGTGACCTCGGGCGGGCAGGCGAAGCGGACCGGGGTGAACCGGTTGGTGCCACAGCCCGCCGAGACGTGCAGATAGGACGTACGGTCGGCGACCGAGTGGGTGGAGAGCCCCTTCACCCGGTCGGTGTCCAGGTCGCAGTTGGTGACGAGCGCCCCGTAGAAGGGGACGCACAGCTGCCCGCCGTGGGTGTGCCCGGCCAGGATCAGCTCGTACCCGTCGGCCGTGAAGGCGTCGAGCGAGCGCAGGTACGGGGCGTGGACCACGCCCATCGTGAAGTCGGCCGTGGCGTCGGGGCCGCCGGCCACCCGCTCGTACCGGTCCCGCTTGATGTGCGGGTCGTCGACGCCGGTGAACGCGAGGTCCGCCTGCGGCAGCTTCAGCCGGCCGCGGGTGTTGGTGAGGTTCACCCAGCCGGCCGCGTCGAAGGCGTCCCGCAGCCCCTCCCAGGGGTTGTGGACGGCGCCGACGACGGGCTTGTTGCCGTTGAGGCCGTGGCGGCCCTGCGCCTTCTCCATCAGGTAGCGGGCGGGGTTGCGCAGCCGGGGTCCGTAGTAGTCGTTGGACCCGAAGACGTACACGCCCGGGAACTCCATCAGCGGGCCGAGCGCGTCGAGCACCTCGGGGACCGCGTCCGGGTCGGAGAGGTTGTCACCGGTGTTGACGACGAAGTCCGGGCGGAGCCCCGCGAGGGACTGGAGCCAGGCCCGCTTCTTGCGCTGGCCGCTCACCATGTGGATGTCGGAGACCTGGAGGACCCGCAGGTCGCTCATGCCGGGAGGAAGCACCGGAACCGTCACTCGGCGGAGCCGGAACGAGCGTGCCTCGAAGCCGGCCGCGTAGACGAGTCCTGCGGCGGCCGTCGCCGTGAGGCCTGCCGTGATCTTGAGGGGGATCCCGTACCGTGCGCGCATTCCCCCATCGTCGCAGACCCGTGGAGCGTAAATGCGCGGGCGGGGGCGGTGGGACACCTGCCACACTTGACCCCATGACCACCCTCAAGGCGAAGCTCCAGGCCGACCTCAACGCCGCGATCCGGGAGCGCGACGAACTGCGCTCCTCGACCCTGCGGCTGACCATCACCGCGATCACCAAGGAGGAGGTCGCGGGCAAGACGAAGCGCGAACTCTCCGACGACGAGGTGCAGAAGGTGATCGCCAAGGAGGCGAAGAAGCGCCGCGAGGCCGCGGACGCCTTCACCCAGGGCGGACGCCTCGAGTCCGCCGAGCGGGAGAAGGCGGAGGGTGTCCTCCTCGACGCGTACCTGCCGAAGCAGCTCGGCGACGAGGAGCTCGACGGGATCGTCGCGGCGGCCGTCGAGGAGGCGAAGGCGGCGGGCGCCGAGGGCCCGCGTGCCATGGGCGCCGTCATGAAGATCGTGAACCCGAAGGTGGCCGGCCTCGCCGACGGCGGGCGGGTCGCCGCCTCCGTGAAGAAGCTCCTCGCGGGCTGACCCCGCGGGACAGGGATACGAGGAAGGGCGCCCCACTCAGGTGGGGCGCCCTTCCTCGTGTCCCGACGCGCTACGGCGTCAGCGGTTTCCGCCGCGGCCGTTGTCGGTTCCGGGTCCGCCGATCACACCCGGCGGGAGCGAGATGCCGGGGAACGGGTCGGTGTCGCCCGGCTTGTCGTCGCCCGGCTTACGGGGCTTCCTGGGCTTGTTCGGGCCCTCGTCCCCCTCCTTCTCCTTGTCCTTGGGCTTCTCGGCCCGAGGTACGGAGATGGGGGCGAAGCCCGGCGTCTCGGAGGCGTTCAGGGCGCCCGTCATCGCGATCTTCCAGATCGGACCGGGGAGGCAGCCACCACAGACCTTGTCGTAGTACTCGCCACCGATGTTGAGGTCGTACATCGACTTCTTCTCGCCGACGTCGTCACCGACCCAGACGGCGGTGGAGAGGTTCGGGGTGTAGCCGACGAACCAGGCGTCCTTGCGGTCGTTGGTCGTACCGGTCTTGCCCGCGTTGTCGCGGTCGCTGAGACCGGCCTTGGTGCCGGTGCCGTCCTCGACGACGCCCTTCAGCATCTGGTTGATCGTGTCGGCGGTGCGCTCGCTCATCGCCCGCGAGCACTTGGTCTGCGGCACGTTGAGCTTGTCGCCGTTGGCGGCCTTGACCGACTCGATGGCGACCGGGGTGCAGTACATGCCGCGGTTGGCGAAGGTCGCGTAGACGGTCGCCATGTCGAGCGGGGTGCTCTCCTGGGCGCCGAGCGTGATCGAGGGGAGTTCCTTGACCTTCTTGCCGAGTTCGCGCTCGTACCCGACGTTCTTGGCCATCGTGATCGTCTCGCAGAGGCCGGCCATCTGCTCCAGCTTGGCGAAGTACGTGTTGATGGACTTGCCGAGGGCGCCGGTCATGTCGAAGGAACCCTCCTCCGACTTGAGCTCGTTGCCGATCTCCCAGTTGGCGTACCCGGCCGGCCTGCCGTCGCAGCGGGTGTAGTCCTGCTCCGGGATGTTGATCTTCCACGGGGTGTCGAAGGACTGGGCCGGGCTCAGTCCCTTCTCCAGCGCGGCCGCGGCCGTGATCGGCTTGAAGGTCGAGCCGACCTGGAAGCCGTACGTGGTGCCGCCCATCTTGCTGCCGACGGCGAGGTTGAGCGTGGTCTGGTTCTGCTTCTGGTCCAGGCCGTACGGACGGGACTGGCCCATCGACAGGATCTTGCCGCTGCCGGGCTGGACCTGCACCACGGAGGCGGCGACCGGGTCGTCCTTGTAGATCTTCGCGACGGCGGCCTCGTTGGCGGCGGCCTGCGCGCGCGGGTCGAGCGTGGTCTTGACGGTGAGACCGCCCAGGTTCCACAGCTTCTGGCGCTCCTCGGCCGTCTTCCCGAAGACCGGGTCGGTGAGGATCGTCTTGCGGACGTAGTCGCAGAAGAAGCCGGCGCCGTCGACGGCGGTGATGCAGCCGTTCTTCGGGGTCTTGACCTTCAGCTTCAGCGGGGCCGCCGACGCCTTGTCGGCCTCGGCCTGGCTGATGTCCTTCACGTCGGCCATCCGCTGGAGGACCACGTTGCGGCGCTTGGTGGCTTCCTGGATGTCGTTGATGGGGTCGTAGCGGCTCGGCGACTGGACGAGGCCGGCCATCATCGCCGCCTCTCCCAGGGTCAGGTCGGCGGCCGGCTTGGAGAAGTACCGCTGGGAGGCGGCCTCGATGCCGTACGCCTGCTGCCCGAAGAACGTGATGTTGAGGTAGTTCTCCAGGATCTTCTTCTTGCCCAGCTCCTCCTCGACCTGGATCGCGAACTTCAGCTCGCGGACCTTCCGGCCGATGGTCTGCTGGGTGGCCTGCGCGACCTTCTCGGGGTCGTCACCGGCCTCCTCGACGAAGACGTTCTTCACGTACTGCTGGGTGAGGGTGGACGCGCCCTGCGAGACCCCGCCCGACTGCGCGTTGCGGTTGATCGCGCGCAGCACGCCCTTGAGGTCGATCGCCCCGTGCTCGTAGAAGCGGCCGTCCTCGATCGCGACGATCGCCTTCTGCATGTACGGGGAGATCTTGTCCAGCGGGACGACCTTCCGGTCCCGCGAGTACACCGTGGCGAGGAGACCGCCCCCGGAGTCGAGGATCGTGGTGCGCTGGCTCAGCGGTGGGGTCTTCAGGTTGGAGGGGATCTCGTCGAACCCCTCGACCGTGCCCTTCGCGGCCAGACCGAGTGCACCGGCCGCGGGCAGGGCGATGCCCGCCAGCACGGCTCCTGAGAGCACACTGACACCGAGGAACTTCGCGGCCTGCTGGGTCCCGGTCAGACCACCGCCCGAGCGCTTCTTTGCCATGGGGGGCAGCCTAATCCGTAGTGCTGTGCGATCCGCAGGAGCAGGGGTCTCTCGGAGCGTTCGAGTACCAGACCGTGACATCCGGCGCCGGCGTCTCCGTGCCGTGAACGGAGGGCTCGTCCTCCGAACGCGACGGCACGGCGACGTGCGCCGTCTACGTTCGCATTCGCCGGACACACGTATATGCCTTGGCCTAAGCTGCTCCCAACTGTCACAGCGGTGTGGTCTGGCATCAAGACCCGGGTGTGACATCGACATGAATTCCCGTGACCCCGAATCATGGGAACTTCCTGTCCGATTCCGGCCCATGCGTCACACGGTGTCCGAAATGGAACCGCGAGAGAACGGCATATCCGCACGGTATGTCCGCTATCACACGCATGTCCTTCGATCACTCCCCTGGGTGATCTGACGCGCACGCATAGTCCGTTCGGGCCATCCAAGATTGGGCCCGAAGGGGGTGTTGCGCTGTCCCCACCTTCCGTAACGTCCCAACTGGCAGCGGTGAATATGCCGCTGCCGCCGTGGGGGAGCCTCGATTCGGGAGAGGACGGCGCCGGTATGGGCTGGGTAGCTGACTGGAGTGCGCAGGCGGCCTGCCGCACTACCGATCCGGATGAACTTTTCGTGCAGGGAGCGGCACAGAACAGGGCAAAGGCGGTGTGCACCGGATGCCCGGTGCGGACCGAGTGCCTCGCCGACGCTCTCGACAATCGCGTGGAGTTCGGTGTGTGGGGCGGCATGACGGAGCGCGAGCGTCGCGCCCTGCTGCGCCGCAGGCCGACGGTCACCTCGTGGCGCAGGCTGCTGGAGACCGCGCGCACGGAGTACGAGCGGGGAGCGGGCCTGCTGCCCGTGGCGATCGAGGACGACGCGACGTACGAGGCGTACGCCGCGGTGGGCTAGACCCGGGTCGGGCCCCTCAGGCCGAGGCGGTTCGCCCGGCCGTGAGGCGGTCACCGATGGCCCGCAGCCCGGCGAGGTCGTGCACATCGCCGGGCAGGGCCGCCACTTCGGTCACCGCCACTTCGGGGTGGAGCGCGGTGAAGCGGTCACGCGTGCGCTGCTCACGCGAGAGCACCCGCATGCGCTCGGCATGCAGGCGCAGAAGTCCCGCGGTGAGATGTCGTACGTCCACGTCTGTTTCCTGTGCCGGTTCGGCTGTGGGGGCAGCCTGGGGTACGGGAGGTGCGGTGGCGGCGGTGGCGAGGTCGGACTGCTCGTGCTCCGTGGCCGGGGAGCCACTGCGCTCAGTCTTCCCGCCCCCCTGATCCACAATGCGCCCCTCCTCAAGATTTTCCGCGGCGGCACGGGCCCGCTCGGCCGACAGCCGGGCGGCGCCACTGCCGTGGACGCGGTTGAGGACGAGGCCGGCCAGCGGCATCTCCTCGGCGGCCAGCCGCTCCACGAAGTACGCGGCCTCGCGCAGCGCGTCCCGCTCCGGTGTGGCGACGACGAGGAAGGCCGTGCCCGGGGCCTGGAGCAGCTTGTACGTGGCGTCGGCGCGAGTCCGGAAGCCGCCGAACATCGTGTCCATCGCGGCGACGAACGTCTGCACGTCCTTGAGGAACTGACCCCCGAGCAGCTTTCCGAGGGTCCCCGTCATCATCGACATGCCGACGTTGAGGAACTTCATCCCGGCCCGGCCGCCCACCTTCGCCGGCGCCATCAGCAGCTTGATGAACTTCCCGTCCAGGAAGGACCCGAGCCGCTTCGGCGCGTCCAGGAAGTCCAGCGCGGAGCGGGACGGCGGGGTGTCCACGACGATCAGGTCCCACTCGTCGCGCGCCCGGAGCTGGCCCAGCTTCTCCATCGCCATGTACTCCTGCGTACCGGCGAATCCGGCCGACAGGGACTGGTAGAAGGGGTTCTCCAGGATCGCGCGCGCCCGGTCGGGGTCCGCGTGCGCCTCGACGATCTCGTCGAAGGTCCGCTTCATGTCCAGCATCATCGCGTGCAGTTCGCCGCCGTCGGACCCCTTGATCCCCTCGACCTTGCGCGGGGTGTTGTCGAGGGAGTCGATCCCCATCGACTGGGCGAGGCGGCGGGCCGGGTCGATGGTGAGGACGACGACCCGCCGGCCGCGCTCCGCCGCCCGCACGCCGAGCGCCGCGGCCGTCGTCGTCTTGCCGACGCCGCCCGCGCCGCAGCAGACGACGATGCGGGTGCCGCGGTCGTCGATCAGCGTGTCGAGGTCCAGGACGGGGACGGCGTCGAGGCCGCTCGCCTCGGGGGCCGGAGGGAGCCCGCTCGTGTCGAGGGCCGGGACGGGTCCGGTCCCGTGTCCGGGCCCGGAGCCCGCAGCCTTCGCCGTCACGCGCCCACCCCTTGCTTCCGCAGTTCCTTCGCCAGTCGGTAGAGCCCCGCGATGTCCGCCCCGTCCCCCAGGAAGGGGAGTTCGTACGAGGGGACGCCGATGTCGTCCAGGACCGCCCGCTGCGTCCGCTCCAGCTCCACCCGCCGGGCGTGGTCGGTCGCCTGGTCGAGGAGGGGCTCGACCAGCGTCGTGCCGCCCGTGACACCGGCGGAGGCGAGCGTCCGTGCGATCGCGTCCCGGTGGTCGCCGGAGGCGGCCCGTACCGCCGCCTCGTCGAGGACGTGCGGCCGGACCATGTTCACCACGACCCGCCCCACCGGCAGTTCGGCCGCGCGGAGCTCCGCGATGCCGTCCGCGGTCTCCTGGACGGGCATCTCCTCCAGCAGGGTCACCAGGTGGACCGCCGTCTCGGGGGACTTGAGGACCCGCATGACGGCCTGCGCCTGGTTGTATATCGGGCCGATCCTGGCCAGGCCCGCCACCTCGTCGTTGACGTTGAGGAAGCGGGTGATGCGGCCGGTGGGCGGCGCGTCCATGATCACGTGGTCGTAGGTGTGGCCGCCGTGCTTCTCACGCCGGCGGACGGCCTCGCAGGCCTTGCCGGTCAGCAGGACGTCCCGTACGCCCGGCGCTATCGTCGTCGCGAAGTCGATCGCGCCGAGCTTCTTCAGGGCCCGCCCCGCACCGCCCAGTTTGTAGAACATCTGGAGGTAGTCGAGGAGCGCGCGCTCGGCGTCGATCGCCAGCGCGTACACCTCCCCGCCGCCCGGGGCGACGGCGATCTTGCGTTCCTCGTACGGAAGGGCTTCCGTCTCGAAGAGCTGTGCGATGCCCTGTCTGCCTTCGACCTCGACGAGGAGGGTGCGCTTGCCCTCCGTCGCGAGGGCGAGGGCGAGGGCGGCGGCGACCGTCGTCTTACCGGTACCGCCCTTGCCGCTGACGACCTGGAGCCTGCTCACGCTGTCGAGCCTAACCACTGGCGGCGGCGCCCAATCAGGAGGCCGCCCCTGAGAAGCTCCCTAGGGGGAGCTTCGGGGGCCGCCTCGGAGAGCCGCCCACCGGCAGCGGATACAGTCGGCTCCATGACCAAGTGGGAGTACGTCACGGTGCCGCTTCTGGTGCACGCGACCAAGCAGATTCTGGACACCTGGGGCGAGGACGGCTGGGAGCTCGTCCAGGTCGTGCCCGGACCGAACAACCCCGAGCAGCTCGTGGCCTACCTGAAGCGGGCCAAGTCGTGAGCGGGGCCGTCGAGGCGAAGCTCGCCGAGCTGGGCCTTACCCTGCCGGCGGTCGTGCCGCCGCTGGCCGCCTACCAGCCGGCCGTGCAGTCGGGCGTGTACGTCTACACCTCGGGCCAGCTCCCGATGGTGGGCGGCGAGCTCCAGCTGACCGGCAAGGTCGGTGCCGAGGTCACCGCCGAGGAGGCCAAGAAGCTCGCGGCCACCTGCGCGCTGAACGCCCTCGCGGCCGTGAAGTCGGTCGCCGGTGACCTGGACCGGATCAAGCGGGTCGTGAAGGTCGTCGGCTTCGTCGCCTCCGCCCCCGACTTCACCGGGCAGCCGGGCGTCATCAACGGCGCCAGCGAGCTGCTCGGCGCGGTCCTCGGCGACAAGGGCGTGCACGCGCGCAGCGCCGTCGGCGTGACCGTGCTGCCGCTCGACGCCCCGGTCGAGGTCGAGGTCCAGGTGGAGCTGGTCGAGGCCTGACCTCCCGCCGTACCCGGGTGACGTGGGCCGGTTCCTCCCTCCGGGGAGGGACCGGCCCTCGTGCATTCAGGTACTTGCGCATAGCATCCGGCCATGTCGAATGGTCAGTGGTATCCGCCCGAGTGGCCCGACCGTATCCGCGCCCTCGCCGCCGGTGAGCTCACCCCGGTGGCACCGCGGCGCGCCGCCACCGTCCTGCTCCTGCGGGACGGGGCCGCCGGACCCGACGTCCACATGCTGCGCCGCCGCGCCTCGATGGCCTTCGCGGGCGGCGCGTACGCCTACCCCGGCGGCGGTGTCGATCCGCGCGACGAGCAGCCGGTGCGCTGGGCGGGCCCGTCCCTGGAGACCTGGGCGGCCCGGCTCGGCCTCGACGACCCCGCGCAGGCCCAGGCCGTGGTCTGCGCCGCCGTACGCGAGACGTACGAGGAGGCGGGCGTCCTGCTCGCCGGGGAGACCGAGCAGGAGGTCGTCGGCGACACGACCGGCGAGGACTGGGAGCGGGACCGTGAGGCGCTCGTCGCCCGGGAGCTGTCCTTCGCCGACTTCCTCGACCGGCGCGGGCTCGTGCTCCGCTCCGACCTGCTGGGCGCGTGGGCCCGCTGGATCACGCCGGAGTTCGAGCAGCGCCGGTACGACACCTGGTTCTTCGTGGCCGCGCTGCCGGCCGGACAGCGCACCCGGAACGCCTCCACGGAGGCCGACCGGACCGTCTGGATCCGCCCGGCGGACGCCGCGGCCGGTTACGACCGGGGCGAGCTGATGATGATGCCGCCGACGATCTCGACCCTGCGCACCCTGGAGCGGTACGGCACGGCGGCCGAGGCCCTCGCGGGGGCCCGGGCGCAGGATCTGGCGCCGGTGCTCGCGCAGGCGCGGCTGGAGGGCGACGAGCTGGTCCTGAGCTGGCCGGGCCACGAGGAGTTCACCAAGATCATTCCTGCCGGAGGTGCGCGATGAGCGACGCCGCCGCGCTGCCGGGACAGCCCCGCGGACTCGTGGTCTCCGGGCCCGCGACCGCCCGCGCCGTGAACGTCCTGGCGCCGAACCCGTCCGCGATGACCCTCGACGGCACCAACACCTGGCTCCTGTCCGAGCCCGGCTCGGACCTCGCCGTCGTCGTCGACCCGGGGCCGCTGGACGACGGCCATCTGCGGCATGTGATCGACACCGCCGAGAAGCTCGGCAAGCGGGTCGCGCTCACCCTGCTGACCCACGGCCACCCGGACCACGCGGAGGGCGCCGGCCGTTTCGCCGAGCTGACCGGGACGGCCGTACGGGCCCTCGACCCGGCGCTGCGGCTGGGCGACGAGGGGCTCGGCGAGGGCGACGTGGTGGCCGTCGGCGGCCTGGAGGTGCGGGTCGTCCCGACACCCGGTCACACCTCGGACTCGCTCTCCTTCCACCTGCCCGCCGACCGGGCGGTGCTGACGGGGGACACGATCCTGGGGCGCGGGACGACGATGGTGGCCCATCCCGACGGGCGCCTCGGCGACTATCTGGACTCGCTGCGGCGGCTGCGCTCGCTCACCGTCGACGACGGGGTGCACACGGTCCTGCCGGGGCACGGGCCGGTCCTGGAGGACGCGCAGGGGGCCGTGGAGTTCTATCTCGCGCACCGGGCGAGCCGGCTCGCCCAGGTCGAGACGGCGGTCGAGCGGGGCCACCGGACGCCCGCGGAGGTCGTGGCCCATGTGTACGCGGACGTGGACCGCTCGCTGTGGCCGGCGGCGGAGCTGTCCGTACGGGCGCAGCTGGAGTACTTGAGGGAGCGGGGTCCGGCCTAGGAGCCGTCGTGCCCCCCCGGGCGGGAGCGCGGCCGTGCGGGTGTCGTCACGATCCTGTCCCGAGGCGGACCCCGGCTCTTCGGAGTTCTTGACCCGTGTTTTACGCTCCGCTTACTTCTGGCCGTAGCTTTCGGGGGGAACGCCCGTGTTCGTCATCGCCATCCTGCTGCTCATCGCCGCAGTGGTGCTCTTCTTCGTCGCCCGCTCCACCGACTCGAAGGGGCTGAAGCTCGGCTCCCTCGGCGCGGTGGTCGCCGGCCTCTTCTCGCTGGTCGTGAGCATGACGTACGTGATCAGCGCGTACGAGGTCGGTGTGCCGGTCGCCTTCGGCAAGGTCGGGTCGCCCATGACCTCGGGCATGCACGTGAAGTCGCCCTTCACCGATGTCACGACCTTCTCCACCCGCCCCGTCGACCTCAACCTCTCCGACAAGGACGTGGTCGAGGTCCGCTCCTCGCAGGGCGGCGTCATGTACGTCGAGGTGACGGTGAAGTGGGCCGTCGTCCCGAGCAACGCCGTGGAGCTCTACAAGCTCGCGGGCAGCGAGGACGCCATCCAGCAGCGTCTCGTCTTCCCCGACAGCCGCGAGATCGTCCGCAACGTCTTCGCGCGCTACACCAGCGAGCAGGGCTACGCCTCCGACCGCGAGAAGATCAACGCCGAGATCGGCGTCCTGATCAAGGAGCGGCTGAGCCCGCGCGGTATCGACGTGACCACGGTCAACCTGCGCAACGTGAAGCCCTCGGAGGCCCTCCAGGGTCAGATCGACCGCAAGATCCAGCAGCAGCAGGCCACCGAGCGCGCCACCGAGGCCGCCCGCACCGCCAAGGCCGAGGCCGACCGGCGCCGGATCGAGGCGGAGGGCATCGCCCGCGCCAACAAGATCCTCAACGACTCGCTGACGGACCGGGTCCTGATGAACCAGTGCATAGACGCCTTCAAGGAGGCCGCGGCGAAGAACCCGATCTACACCGTGCCCTGCGCGAGCGGTTCCTCCGCCCCGGTGATCGTGGACGGCTCGAAGCGCTGACCGCCCGCCCGTAGGCATACGAGAAGGCCGCCCCGGTCCGTCGGACCGGGGCGGCCTTCTCACGTGTCGCGTCCCCCTAGCGGGAGCGCTTCGCGAGGCGCTCCACGTCCAGCAGGATCACCGCGCGGGCCTCCAGGCGCAGCCAGCCGCGCTGGGCGAAGTCGGCGAGCGCCTTGTTGACCGTCTCGCGGGAGGCACCGACCAGCTGGGCCAGCTCCTCCTGGGTGAGGTCGTGGACGACGTGGATGCCCTCCTCCGACTGCACGCCGAAGCGGCGCGACAGGTCGAGGAGCGCGCGGGCGACGCGGCCCGGGACGTCGGAGAAGACCAGGTCGGACATCTGGTCGTTGGTCTTGCGCAGCCGGCGGGCGACCGCGCGCAGCAGCGCGGTGGCCACCTCGGGGCGGGCGTTCAGCCAGGGCTGGAGGTCGCCGTGGCCCAGGCCGAGCAGCTTGACCTCGGTCAGCGCGGTCGCGGTCGCGGTGCGCGGGCCCGGGTCGAAGAGCGAGAGCTCACCGATGAGCTCGCCGGGGCCGAGGACGGCGAGCATGTTCTCGCGGCCGTCGGGGGAGGTGCGGTGCAGCTTCACCTTGCCCTCCGTGACCACGTACAGGCGGTCACCGGGGTCGCCCTCGTGGAAGAGCGCGTCGCCACGGGCGAGCGTCGCCTCACTCATCGAGGCGCGCAGCTCGGCAGCCTGCTCGTCATCGAGCGCCGCGAAGAGCGGGGCGCGCCGCAGAACGTCGTCCACGAGTTCTCTCCATACTGTCGACCTGCTCAGGGGACCTGCGTCCCATGATGCCGGACGTACAAAACAGTGCGATCAATCACAACAAGTTTGACGTACCGAGCCGCCCGTCCGTACGTCAGGGGCCCGATTGGGGGGTGATCGGCCACGCCCGGGGCGGATGTCGGTGGTGCCCCCTAGGCTGGCCGGGTGTCCAACTCGCCGGTGAGAGCGCAGGCCAAGGGGGCTGAAAGAGTGTCGGCCGAAGGTAATTCCGCCGTGGGCGAACACGGCGTGTCGAAACGGGTGAAAGCCGCAAATCGGAAGGCTGCGAAGCCCGAGTCACGGCTCGCGATGGTCCGCAGAGCCCGCAAGATCAACCGCGAGCTCGCCGAGGTCTTCCCGTACGCCCATCCGGAGCTCGACTTCCGCAACCCCTTCGAGCTGCTCGTCGCCACGGTCCTCTCGGCGCAGACCACCGACCTGCGGGTCAACCAGACCACCCCCGCCCTCTTCGCGAAGTACCCCATGCCCGAGGACCTCGCCGCAGCCGTGCCCGAGGAGGTCGAGGAGCTCATCCGCCCCACCGGCTTCTTCCGCGCCAAGACCAAGTCGATCATGGGTCTCGCCGCCGCTCTCAGGGACGACTTCGGCGGCGAGGTACCCGGCCGCCTCGACGATCTCGTCAAGCTCCCCGGCGTCGGCCGCAAGACCGCCTTCGTCGTGCTCGGCAACGCCTTCGGGGTCCCGGGGATCACCGTCGACACCCACTTCATGCGGTTGGTCCGACGGTGGAAGTGGACCGAGCAGGGGGACCCGGTGAAGATCGAGGCGGAGATCGCCGAGATCTTCCCGAAGAGCGAGTGGACGATGCTCTCGCACCGGGTGATCTTCCACGGCCGCCGCATCTGCCACGCCCGCAAGCCCGCCTGCGGCGCCTGCCCCATCACCCACCTCTGCCCCTCCTACGGCGAGGGCGAGACCGACCCCGAGAAGGCGAAGAAGCTGCTCAAGTACGAGATGGGCGGCTTCCCCGGCCAGCGGCTCGACCCGCCGCCGGGCTACCCGGGCCGGCCGGCACCGCCCCTGGGCGCGAGCGGTTGAGCCCGCCGCGAAGGGAACGAACCCGTACACCGATCGCGTTGTGAAGCACGGGGGTACCTATGACGCGTACTGACGAAGAAGAGATCCACGGGCCCGGCACCGGCGGGCTGCTCAGCCGGGAAGGCCTGCCCGACTGGCTCGGGCCCGTCGACCGGGCCGCCCGCACGGTCGCACCCGAGCAGCTGAGCCGCTTCCTGCCGCCCGCGAGCGGCGCCGGGCGCCAGTCCGCCGTCCTCGTCCTCTTCGGCGAGGGCGAGCGCGGGCCCGAGCTGCTGCTCATGGAGCGCGCGGGAAGCCTCCGCTCGCACGCCGGACAGCCCTCCTTCCCCGGCGGCGCCCTCGACCCCGAGGACGGCGACACGGCCGACGGCGGGCTGCTGCGCGCCGCCCTCCGCGAGGCCCGGGAGGAGACCGGACTCGACCCCGCGGGCGTCCAGCTCTTCGGCGTCCTGCCCCAGCTCTACATCCCGGTCAGCGGCTTCGTCGTCACCCCGGTCCTCGGCTGGTGGCGCGCCCCGAGCCCCGTCGGCGTCGTCGACCCCGGCGAGACCGCCCGGGTCTTCACCGTCCCCGTGGCGGATCTCACGGACCCCGCGAACCGTGCGACGGCCGTCCACCCGAGCGGCCACCAGGGCCCCGCGTTCCTTGTCGCGTCCGCTCTGGTCTGGGGTTTTACCGCCGGAGTGATCGACCGGCTCCTGCACTTCTCCGGCTGGGAGCGCCCCTGGGACCGCTCCAAGCAGGTCCCGCTCGACTGGCGCTCATGACAGGCTGATCCCGGCGGACTGGCTGATCCCCGGCGACCGGAAACGAATCTGCGAGGCAATTGACGGTGAACGTGCTGGACATCTTGTTGCTGCTCGCCGCCGTGTGGTTCGCGATCATCGGCTACCGCCAGGGTTTCGTGGTCGGCATCCTGTCGGTGATCGGGTTCCTCGGCGGCGGTCTCGTCGCCGTTCTGCTGCTCCCGATCCTCTGGGACCAGCTGACCGACAACAGCGAGGTCTCGACGACGGCGACCGTCGTCTTCGTGATGGTGGTCATCGTCTGCGCCTCGGTCGGCCAGGCCTTCACCACCCACCTCGGCAACAAACTGCGCCGGCACATCACCTGGTCACCCGCCCGCGCCCTCGACGCCACCGGCGGCGCCCTGGTCAACGTCGTCGCGATGCTGCTCGTGGCCTGGCTGATCGGCTCCGCCCTCGCCGGCACCACACTGCCCACCCTGGGCAAGGAGGTGCGGACCTCCAAGGTGCTGCTCGGCGTCTCCCAGGTGATGCCGGATCAGACCTCCACCTGGTTCGCCAACTTCAGCTCGACGCTGGCCCGCAGCGGCTTCCCCCAGGTCTTCAGCCCCTTCGCCAACGAGCCCATCACCGAGGTCCAGCCTCCGGACCCGGCGCTCGCCGGCAGCCCCGTCGCCGCCCGCGCCCAGCGCTCCATCGTGAAGGTCGTCGGCACCGCCCCGAGCTGCGGCAAGGTCCTCGAAGGCACCGGCTTCGTCTTCGCCGACCGCCGGGTCATGACCAATGCGCACGTGGTCGGCGGCGTCGACGAGCCGACCGTCCAGATAGGCGGCGAGGGCAAGCTCTACGACGCCAAGGTCGTCCTCTACGACTGGCAGCGCGACATCGCCGTCCTGGACGTGCCGGACCTCAAGGCCACACCGCTGACCTTCACCGAGGAGGACGCCCGCAGCGGTGACGGCGCCATCGTCGCCGGATTCCCGGAGAACGGCTCCTACGATGTGCGCTCGGCGCGCGTCCGGGGCCGTATCAACGCCAAGGGCCCCGACATCTACCACCGCGACGAGGTGCGCAGGGACGTGTACTCGCTGTACACGACGGTCCGCCAGGGCAACTCCGGCGGCCCGCTCCTCACCGAGGACGGCGAGGTGTACGGCGTGATCTTCGCCCGCTCCCTCGACGACGCGAACACCGGCTACGCCCTGACGGTCGACGAGATCCGCGAGGACATCGAGCGCGGCCGGACCGCCGGCCAGCAGGTCGACACCCAGAACTGCGCTCTGTAGGCCCGACCCGCGTCCTGCGGGCGGACCGGCGCCCCGGCGATCCGCCGGGCTCGCCGGCCCCCGACCCGCTAGGCGGTGTCGCGTGGATGCCGGAGCCGGGCCGAGACCCAGCGGGCCCGGCGGCGGAGGATGCGCGAGATCCCCACGTCTTGCGCCGCGTGCGTGCCGCCGGGGTCCGGCGGGCCGCTCCCCTCGCGAGAGCCCGGCCCCGTGGCCGAGCGGCGGTTGCGTGCTGTCGTGTCACCGTAGTCGTGCGTCCAGCCCATACTTCGACGTCTGCCCGGGGCCCAAGGTCGGTAACCGCCCGGGGGCCCGCCAATTGGAGTATGCGTCAGGCACATGGCCGTTCGAAGGAAGTCTGTACGCCCCGGCGCGGGAAGACGGACCGTCAGCGGTCGGGCTCGGGGTCCTTCAGCCAGTTGACGAGCTCCGTGGAGAAGGCCACCGGGTCCTCCTCGTGCGGGAAGTGACCGAGACCGTCGAAGAGCCGCCAGCGGTACGGCGCCTCCACGTACTCGCCCGACCCCGCCGCGCTCCGGGTCCGCATCACCGGGTCCAGGGAGCCGTGCAGATGGAGCGTCGGCACCCGCACCGGGCGCTTCATGCGCCGGTTGAACTGGATGCCGTCCGGGCGGGCCAGCGAGCGCACCATCCAGCGGTACGGCTCGATCGAGCAGTGCGCCGTCGACGGGATCAGCATCGCCCGCCGG
This sequence comes from Streptomyces sp. NPDC017246, assembly GCF_044331325.1. NCBI lineage: Bacteria > Bacillati > Actinomycetota > Actinomycetes > Kitasatosporales > Streptomycetaceae > Streptomyces > Streptomyces sp. NPDC017246. Next base: position 642,447 of record NZ_JBIRMW010000002.1, read on the forward strand.
TACACCTCGATCGCCTGCTCGTCCGAGGTGAGCCGGGGCTGCGGCCCCGACCAGTCCCGGATGAGCTCGCCCACCGCCGCGGCGTCGTCCGCGACGAGCTGACGCTCCGGCAGCCACGGCCGCTGGAAACCCCAGATGTGCGAGCCGGCCCGCGACTGGGCGAAGTCGGAGAGCATCGCCGTACGCCAGCGGCGCGGGTGCGGCATCGAGGAGACCACGAGCCGGCGCACCAGCTTGGGCCGCATCACGGCCGCCGTCCAGGCGAGATAGCCGCCCAGGTCGTGCCCGACGAGCGCCGCGTCCGGCTCGCCCAGCGAGCGGATCACACCGGTGACGTCGAGGGCCAGGTTGGCGGGGTCGTAACCCCGGGGTGTGCGGTCGCTGCCGCCCACCCCGCGCAGGTCCATCGCCACGGCCCGGAAACCGGCCTCGGCGAGGACGGGCAGCTGGTGGCGCCAGGTCCACCAGAACTGCGGGAAGCCGTGCAGGAGCAGCACCAGCGGGCCGTCGCCCATCTCGGCGATGTGGAAGCGGGCACCGTTCGCGGCCACGTCGCGATGGGTCCACGGCCCGTCGAGCCGTACGGGCCCGCCGTTGCTGCTCTCGGAAAGGGTCATACGGACGAGCGTGCCACAGTGGAGGACCGGTCCAGCGCCTTGTCCAGGGCCTTGGAGGGCTCGGGACGCGGGTGCGGCTTGACCGTGGAGAGCACGGCGGCCGTCTGCTTGGCCGAGGCGATGGACCTCTCCGGCGGCTTGACCTTCTTGAACTTGGCGTACGCGATCAGGCCGAGGAGCCCCGCGACCAGTACGTTGAAGGCGAAGGACAGCAGGAAGCACCAGACGAGGTTCCAGCCCCCGTTGCCGTTGTGCCCGCCGGTCCAGGTGTTGATGGCGTACGCGAGCGCGAAGCTCAGCATCGGCAGTGAGAACAGCAGCACGACGGCGGCCGTGATGCCGGCCGCGCTTCCGATCACACCCCGCTTGACGTCCTGCCGGATCTCGGCCTTGGCCAGGGCGAGCTCGTCGTGCACCAGTGCGGACACCTCGGCGGTCGCCGAGGCGACCAGCTGGCCGAGGCTGCGCTCGGTTCCGTCGAACGGGTCGCTCATCGCTGCTCCCTCTTCTCTTCTGCGGTCCGAGTTCTCTTCTACGCGGTCCGACTCAGATCATGCCGGACGGTCGGCCCCGTCGCGCGGTGCCCCCGCCAGTTGGGCGCGCTCACGGTGTTCGGCGGCCTTCTTCTCGTAGATCGCGGCCATCCGCAGGTGGTACTCCGGGTTGTCCTGCTCGTAGATGTCGGGGATGCCGTCCTGGTCGTCGTCGCGCTCCTCCTCGGAGACCAGTGCCTGGTACCGGCGGACCCTCAGCTTCAGCAGCACGGAGGCCAGGACGGCCGCGATGAGCGAGCCGATGAGGACCGCGGCCTTCACCTCGTCCGCGAGGACGGGATCATCGGCGAAGGCGAGTTCGCCGATGAGCAGGGAGACGGTGAAGCCGATGCCGGCGAGTGTGGCGACGGCGAAGACGTCCGGCCAGGCCAGGTCGGGGTTGAGTTCCGCCTTGGTGAAGCGGGCGGCGAGCCAGGTGCCGCCGAAGATGCCGACGGCCTTGCCGACGACGAGCCCGAGGACGACGCCGAGGGTGACGGGCTGGGTGAACACGTCGTGGATCGCGCCGCCGGAGATGCTCACCCCGGCCGAGAAGAGCGCGAACAGGGGTACGGCGAGTCCGGCCGAGATCGGGCGGACGATGTGCTCGATGCGCTCGCCGGGGGACTCCTTCTCGCCTTCCCGGGTGGTGCAGCGCAGCATCAGGCCCATGGCGACACCGGCGATGGTGGCGTGGACGCCGCTGTTGTACATCAGGCCCCAGATGACCAGGGCCAGCGGGACGTAGACGTACCAGCCGCGGACGTCCTTGCGGAGCAGGAACCAGAAGAGGACGAGCGCGGCGACGGCGCCCCCGAGCGCGGCGAAGTTCAGGTCGCTGGTGAAGAAGACCGCGATGATCAGGATGGCGAAGAGGTCGTCGACGACGGCGAGGGTGAGCAGGAAGGCGCGCAGGGCGGAGGGCAGCGAGGTGCCGATGACGGCGAGGACGGCGAGCGCGAAGGCGATGTCGGTCGCGGTGGGGACGGCCCAGCCGTCCATGGAGCCGTCGCCGAGGGCGTTGACCAGGACGTAGACGAGGGCGGGCGCGGCCATGCCGCAGAGCGCGGCGATGACGGGGAGCGCGGCGGCCTTGGGGTCGCGCAGCTCGCCCGCGACGAGCTCCCGCTTGAGTTCGATGCCGGCGACGAAGAAGAAGATCGCGAGGAGGCCGTCGGCGGCCCAGTGCTGGATCGACAGGTCGAGGCCGAGGGCCGCGGGGCCTATGTGGAAGTCGCTGACGGACTCGTAGCTGTCGCTCAGCGGGGTGTTGGCCCAGATGAGGGCGATGACGGCGGCGGCGAGGAGCAGGACACCGCCGACGGTCTCGGTGCGCAGGGCGTCGGTGAGGTAGCGCCGCTCGGGCAGGGAGAGACGGCCGAGGAACTTACGGTCGGTCGGTGAGGGCGCGGCCACGGGGAAACCTCCGGTCGGTGGGCAGGACAGAGCACATGCCGACCAGACTTCCCGGCGCACCTAGGTCTTCTTGTCGCGTCGCTGACGCGGTCCTTACTTTACCTAACGAGCGAGGGGTGTGTCCGGCGGGACTCACTTTAGGGAATTTCATCCCTTTCGTCCCGCCGGATGAGGGCAAGCGAAACGCCCGCCCCGAGTGTCCGGGGGCGGGCGTTCGCGTCGTACGGGGCGGGCGTTCGCGTCGTACGGGCCGGGCTCAGTCCTCGCTGGACGCGGCCGGCAGCTGGGTCTGAATGAGTGACATGACGGACGAATCGGTCAGGGTGGTGACGTCACCCAGCTCACGGTTCTCCGCCACGTCACGCAGCAGCCGGCGCATGATCTTGCCCGAACGGGTCTTCGGCAGCTCCGCCACCGGCAGGACCCGCTTCGGCTTGGCGATCGGACCGAGCGTCGCGCCGACGTGGTTGCGCAGCTCGGCGACCAGGCTCTCGTCCTCGCTCGCCGTACCGCGCAGGATGACGAAGGCGACGATCGCCTGACCGGTCGTCTCGTCGGCGGCGCCCACGACAGCCGCCTCGGCGACCGCCGGGTGCGAGACCAGGGCCGACTCGACCTCGGTGGTCGAGATGTTGTGACCGGAGACGAGCATGACGTCGTCGACCCGGCCGAGCAGCCAGATGTCACCGTCCTCGTCCTTCTTGGCCCCGTCACCGGCGAAGTACTTGCCCTCGAAGCGGGACCAGTACGTGTCGATGTAGCGCTGGTCGTCGCCCCAGATGGTGCGGAGCATCGACGGCCACGGCTCGGTGAGGACCAGGTAGCCGCCGCCCCCGTCCGGGACCTCGTTGGCCTCGTCGTCGACGACGGTCGCGGAGATGCCCGGCAGCGCGCGCTGGGCGGAGCCCGGCTTGGTCTCGGTGACGCCCGGCAGCGGCGAGATCATCATCGCGCCGGTCTCGGTCTGCCACCAGGTGTCCACGATCGGGGTCTTGCCCGCGCCGATGTGCTCGCGGTACCAGACCCAGGCCTCGGGGTTGATCGGCTCGCCGACCGAGCCCAGCACACGGAGGCTGGACAGGTCGAACTTCGCGGGGATGTCGTCGCCCCACTTCATGAACGTGCGGATCGCGGTCGGCGCCGTGTAGAGGATCGTCACCCCGTACTTCTGCACGATCTCCCAGAACCGCCCCTGGTGAGGGGTGTCCGGGGTGCCCTCGTACATGACCTGCGTCGCGCCGTTGGCCAGCGGGCCGTAGACGATGTACGAGTGCCCGGTGACCCAGCCGATGTCGGCGGTGCACCAGTAGACGTCGGTCTCCGGCTTGAGGTCGAAGACCGCGTGGTGGGTGTACGCGGCCTGGGTGAGGTATCCGCCGGAGGTGTGCAGGATGCCCTTCGGCTTCCCGGTCGTACCGGAGGTGTAGAGGATGAAGAGCGGGTGCTCCGCCGGGAACGCCTCCGGGGTGTGCTCGGTGGACTGACGGGCGACGATGTCGTCCCACCACACGTCGCGGCCCTCGGTGAACGCGGTGTCCTGACCCGTACGGCGGACCACGAGCACATGCTCGACCTGCGGGCACTTGGCGACGGCCTCGTCGATGGCCGGCTTCAGCGCGCTGGGCTTGCCGCGGCGGTAGCCGCCGTCCGCGGTGACGACCAGCTTGGCGTCGGCGTCCTGGATGCGGGAGGCCACGGCGTCGGCCGAGAAGCCGCCGAAGACCACCGAGTGGGCGGCGCCGACGCGGGCGCAGGCCAGCATCGTGACGGCCGCCTCGGGGATCATCGGCAGGTAGACGGCGACTCGGTCGCCCTTGCGGACACCCAGCTCGGTCAGGGCGTTGGCCGCCTTGGAGACCTCGTCCTTCAGCTCGGCGTAGGTGATCGCGCGGCTGTCGCCCGGCTCGCCCTCGAAGTGGATGGCGATCCGGTCGCCGTGGCCCGCCTCGACGTGCCGGTCGACGCAGTTGTACGCCACGTTCAGCTCGCCGTCCGCGAACCACTTGGCGAACGGCGGGTTCGACCAGTCGAGGGTCTCGGTCGGCTCGGTGGCCCAGGTCAGGCGCTTGGCCTGCTCGGCCCAGAAGCCCAGCCTGTCCGCCTTGGCCTGCTCGTACGCCTCCGCCGTCACGTTGGCGTGCGCGGCCAGCTCGGCGGGCGGCGAAAATCGACGCTCTTCCCGAAGCAGATTGGCCAGGCTTTCGTTGCTCACGACATCTCCCTTTCCCAGGGCGTCCTCTGTGCGTATGTGTCCCGCGTCATAGCTCATCAGTCAGATGCCCGGGTGACAAGAGCCTCCAGGCAATTGGTTTAGACCTGTGAGTCGTCCGACGTGCGGGGGCCCCTTCTTCCCGAGCGGTGGAAGAAGGGGCCACACAGTCTCACGGACGGGGGGAGAGGAAGGTTCAGGACGCGCGGCCCCGTTCCCGATCAGGCTCCTCCCCGTTCCCGCTCAGCACGCTCGTGCCGCCTCCAGGGGCTCCGTCGGCATGACCTGGGTGAAGACGTCGTCGTACGAGTGCACCTCGTCCGTCCCGGAGAGCAGATACGCCTGCGCCTCGCCCACGTGGAAGTACACGCCGTGCAGCGAGAGCGTGCCCTCGGCGAGCCGCCGCGCCACCGGCTCGTACGCCCGCAGATGATCCAGCTGCTGGACCACATTGGTCAGACAGAGCTGCTCGACCGCGTCGGCCGGAAGCCGTCCGGAGATCCGGGCCCAGGCGTGTCTGCGGCTCACCATCCGCTCCAGGCTCGGCCGCCCGTGCCGCAGCCAGCGGCGCAGCGGGGTCGGCGGGTCGTCCGGACCGCCGTTGAGCAGGGCCTGCATCGCGCCGCAGCCGGAGTGGCCGCAGATGGTGATCGACTCGACCCGCAGCACCTCCACCGCGTACTCGATCGCCGCCGCCACCGAGTCGTCGCCGCTCTCCTCGCCCGGCAGGGGGACGAGATTGCCGACGTTGCGCACGGTGAACAGATCGCCGGGGCCGCTCGACGTGATCATGCTCGTGACGAGGCGGGAGTCGGCGCAGGTCAGGAAGAGCTGCGAAGGGGTCTGGCCCTCCCGGGCGAGCCGCGCGAGCTCGTCCCGCACCAGCGGGGCCGTGTTCCGCTGGAACTTGCCGATGCCGCTGGCCAGCTTCAGACCCGTCGTACGAGGGGTCTCCACGGCCTCGTCGGGCCGCTCGGCCGGCTGCTCCCCGCACTGGTGGTTGTGCCACGGGGTCCAGGGGCGACAGCAGGTGTGCGTGGCGGAGGCCGAGGCGGTGGAGGGGGACGCCTCGGCGATCCGGGCGCCGGACGGGCCGGTCGTCTCGACCGTGCCGCCGTGGGCGAGATGCCCGGCGGTCCAGTCGCTCAGCGTCTCGTAGGCGGCGTGGTCCATGAAGGAGCCGTCCAGCTCGACCACCACATGCGAACCGTGGGGCAGCTGGTGCAGGGCCCGGCTCAGCCGGGGCACGGCGAGGAAGGTCAACTGGCCCCGCACGTGCAACAGGTGGTGCCCGTCCCGCTCCTCGCGGGTGATCCGGGTGCGGGTGAGCCGGTGCAGGGCGACCGCGGTGGCCACGGCGATGCCGAGGGCGACACCCTCCAGGATGCCGACGAGGACGACACCGGACAGCGTCACCGCGTAGACGACGACCTCCCGGTGCCGGGTGACGGTACGGATGTGAGTGATGCTGACCATCTGGATGCCGACCACCATGACCAGGGCGGCCAGCGCGGGCAGCGGGATCAGGTCCAGCACCGGGACGAGCAGCAGGGCCGCGAGCACGATCCACAGACCGTGCAGCATCGTGGAGGCGCGGCTCACCGCGCCCGCCGAGACATTGGCGACGCTGCGGACCGCGACCCCGGCCACCGGGAGTCCGCCGAGCGCCCCGGAGACCACGTTGGCCATGCCCTGACCGGCGAGCTCGCGGTCGAGAGCGGAGCGCGGGACGCCGTGACCGCCGTGCGGGCGGGCGGCGACCAGCTTGTCCACCGCCACGGCCGAGAGCAGTGACTGGACGCTGGTGACCAGGGTGATCGTGAGGACGCCGGCCGCGATGCCGAGCACCGGGCCCTCGGGCAGACCGGGCAGCGCGTGGCTGCTCCAGGACGGCAGGTCGACACGGGGAACGGCGAGCCCGGCGAAGGCCGCCACCGCCGTCGCCCCGGCCACGGCGACGAGCGCGGCGGGGACCTTCCGCACGAGCTGCCCGGCCCGGCCCGGCAGTCGGGGCCAGCACAGCAGCACGGCCACGGTGAGGGCGCTGATCGCGAGCGCCGCCGGGTGGGTGCGCGCCAGCTGGGCGGGCAGTCCGAGGACGTTGTCGACGGCGGAGCTCTGGGGGGTGCCGCCGAGCACGATGTGGAGCTGGGCGAGGGCGATGGTGACGCCGATGCCGGCCAGCATGCCGTGCACGATCGCGGGCGAGACGGCGAGCGCCGAGCGGGCCACCCGGAGGGCCGACAGGCCGAGTTGGACGAGGCCGGCCAGGACGGTGATGGCGCAGGTGGTGCGCCAGCCGTACAGCTGGATCAGTTCGGCGGTCACCACGGTGAGGCCGGCGGCGGGGCCGCTCACCTGGAGCGGGGAGCCGCCGAAGCGGCCGGCCACCAGGCCGCCGACGGCGGCGGCGACCAGGCCGGACTGGAGCGGGGCTCCGGTGGCGAGCGCGATGCCGAGCGAGAGTGGCAGCGCGATCAGGAAGACGGCTACGGAGGCGGACAGATCGGCCCCGGCGACGCGGAAGCGGCGGGGCCGCTCCGGCGGGCTGTGGGGTCGCTGGACGCGGGGTCGGGTCGTGGCGCGGGCAGGGGTGCAGAGGGTCATTCCCGTCTCCTCCGGGGCGGCGCGGTCGCGGTTCGTGCGGGACGAACGTGGGGGGCTCGCGGCCGTGGGTCACGGCGTGCAGCGGCGGGATCCCGGCGGGATCCCGCCGGGGGCGAGGATCAACGCTCGGTAAATGGATCGTAATGGAGAGTAAAGTCTGCGGCATTATTTTCGGGGCAAACAGGGCAATGATTCACCGGTTCCGGTGAAGGGCGAACGGATTGCCGCTTGTCGTTTCATCTTTCCGGTCCCCGTGGTGCGACGTTGACGCCGCTCGCACGGAACCGAGGAGAGGTGGGCGGATGACAGCCGCCGGGAGAAGGACCACTGCCCAGAGGAAGGCACTCGCCGCCGGTGCCCTCACCGTCGCCCTGATCACCGGCCTCGCCGGCTGCTCGGGCTCCGGCGGAGGCGCCACGAAGGCCGCGCCGGGCGGTGCGGGCGCCAAGAAGGGACCGGCCGCGGCCGCGCCCCAAGCGGTCCGCCTGATCGGTGACGGCTCCACCGCCTACACCGGCGCCCAGCCCCGTCAGCCCGTCTGGCAGCGCCTCAAGCCGGGCGAGACTCCGCCGCAGTTCGTCGTCTTCTCGTGGGACGGCGCCGGCGAGGACAGCCAGAAGCTCTTCTCCCACTTCCGCTCCGTGGGCAAGAAGTACGACGCCACCATGACGTACTTCCTCAGCGGCGTGTATCTGCTGCCCGAGGGGAAGCGGGAGCTCTACGACCCGCCGCAGCACAGCGCCGGGCGCTCCGACATCGGCTTCAACGACACCGAGGGCATCCGTGCCACCGTCCGCGAACTCCGCGGGGCGTGGCAGGAGGGCAACGAGATCGGCACCCACTTCAACGGGCACTTCTGCGGGGCCGAGGGCGGCGTCGGCACCTGGTCCGTCGACGAGTGGAAGAGCGAGATCAAGCAGGCCAAGTCCTTCGTCAAGAACTGGAAGAGCAACTCGGGCCTGAGCACGGAGCAGCCGCTGCCCTTCGACTACGACAAGGAGCTCGTCGGCGCCCGCACCCCCTGCCTCGAAGGCCGGAAGAACTTCGTCGAGGCGGCGGCGCAGCTGGGCTTCCGCTACGACACGAGCGGCGTCAACGACCAGATCTGGCCCAAGAAGGACCTCGGGATCTGGGACCTGTCGCTCCAGCTCGTGCCGGTCCCGGGCCGCGCCTTCCAGACGCTCTCCATGGACTACAACTTCCTGGTCAACCAGTCCCCGGGCACGACCCAGGGCGACCCGTCCCGGCGCGAGTACTGGGGCGACCAGATGCGGGACGGCCTGGTGCAGGCCTTCGAGCGCTCCTACCGGGGCAACCGCGCGCCGCTCGTCATCGGCAACCACTTCGAGTCCTGGAACGGCGGCACGTACATGCGGGCCGTCGAGGAGACCATCGCCACGGTCTGCGTGCAGAAGGACGTCAAGTGCGTCTCCTTCCGCCAGCTCGCCGACTGGCTCGACGCCCAGGACCCCGACGTCATCGCCAAGATGCGCACCCTGAAGGTCGGCGAGGCCCCGCCGGCCGGCTGGAAGACCTTCCTCGCCCCCCAGCCGGCGGCCCCGGCGGCCCCCGCGGGCGCCCCGGCGGCGGTCGTCAAGCAGACCGAACGACACTGAGCCGTCCGGTGACGGGCACCGTCAGCCGAGCTGTGCGGCCATCGGCTCGCCCAGTGTGAACTCGGGGTCGACCTGCGCCGCCAGGTCGGCCCCGGTTTTCGCGTTGCCCCAGCTCTCCGCGTTGCGCAGGTGGAAGTGGACCATCTGGCGGGTGTAGCGCTCCCAGTCGCGGTCGGCGTACGAGTCGTCCGCCGCGTCCTGGAGGGCCTGGAGGGACATCCGGTTCTCCGCCTCCAGGAGCTCGAAGCGCGGCGGGCGGCCCTTCTCCATCGCGCGGACCCAGTCCGAGTGGCCCACCGTCACGAGCAGGTCGTCGCCGACCTCCGCGCGCAGGAAGTCGAGGTCGTCCTGGCACTGCACCTTGTTGCCGACGACCTTGAGCGCGACGCCGAAGTCCCGCGCGTACTCCTTGTACTGGCGGTAGACCGAGACGCCCTTGCGGGTCGGCTCGGCGACCAGGAAGGTCATGTCGAACCGGGTGAAGAGGCCGGAGGCGAAGGAGTCCGAGCCCGCGGTCATGTCGACGACCACGTACTCGTCGGCGCCGTCGACCAGGTGGTTGAGGCAGAGCTCCACCGCGCCGACCTTCGAGTGGTAGCAGGACACCCCGAGGTCCGACTCCGTGAAGGGGCCGGTCGCCATCAGACGGATCTCGCCGTCGTCGAGCGGGACCGTCCGCGCGCAGGCCTCGTACACCGGGTTCTCCTCGCGGACCCGCAGCAGCCGCGAACCCTCCCCGGGCGGTGTCGTCTTGATCATCGTGTCGGCGGAGACGATCCGCGGGTTGCTGCCCCGCAGGTACTCCTTGATGAGCGGCAGATGCGCGCCCATCGCGGGCAGCGCGGCGGCCTCCGCGTCGGGCAGCCCGAGCGCGGTGCCCAAGTGCTGGTTGATGTCGGCGTCGACGGCTACGACCGGGGCTTCATTGGCGGCGAGGTGGCGGATGAAGAGCGAGGACAGCGTGGTCTTGCCGCTGCCGCCCTTCCCCACGAAAGCGATCTTCATGTTCACCTAGCGTAGTGGTATGAACGCGTCGCGTGGTCATCATGCGTGAAGAAGACCACTCCATCGTGGGGCGGGCTTCCGGGGCGCGTAGCCTCCCTACTTATGAGTACGCACGCTTCAGACCCCTTGGCCGCCCTCGGCTCCCTGCCGGGCGTCGCCGACGCGGTGGACTCCGTACGCAAGGCCGTCGACCGGGTCTACGGCCACCGCGTGATGCGCCGCCGCAGCAACGAGATCTCCTCCGAGGCGGCCCTGCGCGGCGCGCGCGGCTCGGCCGCCCTCTCGGGTGCCGACTGGGCCCTCGAAGAGGTCCGCCGGCGCAGCGACTTCAGCGCCGACCCCGAGGCCCGCACGGTCGGCGCCGCCCTGCGGCTCGGCGCCGAGGCCGGGCAGCTGCTCTCCATCTGGCGCCAGTCGCCGCTGCGGGTGCTCGCCCGCCTCCACCTGGTCGCCGCGGGCGACCCGGGCGAGTCGGTGGGGCGCCCCCGGCTGGACGGCGAGACCGTCGACGAACCGCTGGTCACCGCGCCGGTGCCGACGCCCGCCGAGGTCGCGGGACGGCTCGACGGGCTGGCGGAGCTGATCGTCGCGGGCGGCGAGGCCCCCGCGCTCGTGACGGCCGCCGTGGTCCACGGCGAACTGCTCGCGCTGCGCCCCTTCACCTCGTACAACGGTCTGATCGCGCGTGCGGCGGAGCGGATCGCGCTGATCGGCAGCGGTCTCGACCCCAAGGCGATCTGCCCGGCGGAGGTCGGTCACGCGGAGCAGGGCCGGGCCACGTACCTGGCCGCGTTCGAGGGGTACCTGTCGGGGACCCCGGAGGGTGTGGGCGGCTGGATCGCGCACTGCGGGCGTTCGGTCGAGCTGGGTGTCCGCGAGTCGACGGCCGTGTGTGAGGCGCTTCAGCGCGGCGCGGCCTGAGGGCCGACGGCGAGGCCGGACGGTCGAGTCACCAGCCGGCTGGTCGGCCGAAGTCGCGGCCGGAGAGAACGATTCCGGCGAGGCGCCCTGATTCCGGCGGAGGCGACATGATTCCGGGCCCCTCGCGGGGCCCGGAATGGGTTGCGGCGGCACCAGTTCTGGTACCGCCGCTGGCACGTCTACCCAGTTACCATGCGTCCTCGAATATGTGCCCATCAGGCCGGGAACTTTGCCCGTGGCCTGGTGCGGCTGGCCCGTAATCGACGGGTCGACGTCGCGTGGGTGCTCGGTTTCTGTGCTAGGTCCGTGGGGCCTTCATGCTCAACAGGTGATCCTCTCGGATGTCCTCGGTCTCGCGGGCCTGATTCCTTTCTACTCCTGTCGGGGTAGAAGCGAAAGTGCTGGCTCCACTTCTCTGCTCATTGCTCAAATTCGGGCAAAGCCATCCGTGAGCCGATGGGCGAGGGCAGCCTGCCGTCGCCGTGCGGCGTACCAGACGAGTCCGGCCCCGACGGCCGCCGCACCCACGGCCGCGGCGGCGAGGAGCGTCGGCCGGGGCGGCATCCGGAATTCGGGCAGTCGCTGCTTGAGCCGTACCGGCTTCTCGAAGGCGAGAACCGGCCATTCCCGCGCCGTGGCCTCACGGCGCAGCGCCCGGTCCGGATTGACCGCGTACGGGTGTCCGACGGCCTCCAGCATGGGGATGTCGGTCGCCGAGTCGCTGTACGCGAAGCAGCGCGAGAGGTCGTAGCCCTCCGACTTCGCGAGCTCCCGGACGGCCTCGGCCTTCGTCGGTCCGTATGCGTAGTACTCCACCTCACCGGTGAAGCAGCCGTCCTCGCCGACCACCATCCGGGTGGCGACGACCCGGTCGGCGCCGAGCATCTCCCCGATCGGCTCGACGACCTCGGCGCCGGAGGTCGAGACGATCACGACGTCGCGGCCGGCGGCGTGATGATCCTCGATGAGGGAGGCGGCCTCGTCGTAGATGATCGGGTCGATCAGGTCGTGAAGGGTCTCGGCGACGAGCTCCTTCACCTGGGCCACGTTCCAGCCTTTGCAGAGCGCGGAAAGATATTCGCGCATCCGCTCCATCTGGTCGTGATCGGCCCCACCTGCCAGGAAGACGAACTGGATGTAGGCCGTCCGCAGGGCGGCGCGGCGGCTGATCAGTCCGCCCCGGTAGAAGGACTTGCTGAAGGTCAGCGTCGAGGACTTCGCAATGACCGTCTTGTCCAGGTCAAAGAAGGCGGCTGTGCGCGGCAAGGAGTGGTTTTCCACAAGCCTGAGCATAGGTGCCCGCCATTCGGCGTACGCTCGGGCGTGTGGGTTTGCCTGAGAAGGCTCTCGGGTACACCATGGAAGTCACGGATCGTTCGCGACCGTGCTAACCCGGTCCGGCTCCTCCCCCCCCCGAGTCGGCCGGAGAGACGACCCCCGCTCTCCCCCCCGGCGGGGGTCGTCGCATGTCCGGAGCCGTTTTGGCGCTCTGGGACATCGCCCTCTCCCTTCCTTCCGGCCGTCGGCCGCACTTCGGCCCGTGCTCTGCCGGGCCCTCGATTCCTCACTCACAGTAACCGGCAGGCTGCGTTCCGGGCAGTCCCCGGAGGGGTGGCGAAGATATTCACAGGGCTTCGGATATCCACAGTTTTTCGGCGAGATCCCCAGGACTTTCGGTACGGCCCCACGGTGATTCCTGTCGCGAAGTTCGCGAACGGCAGGAATCACGAGAGGGGTGCGCGTCATGGAGGCATCCAGGACTTCCGGGGCCAGGGGTACGGCATGGGCCCCGGTGCCGAGTGGGCCGCAGGCGCCGGGCACCGGCGAACCGCGCCGCACAGGACCGCTGATCGTCACCGAGGACCTCGGGCTGCTCGACGACCTTCTGCGGCTCTGCGCCGCGGCCGGCGTCGAACCCGAGGTGCACCACCGGGTGCCCGAGCGACGGGCGGGCTGGACCGATCCACCGCTCGTCCTGGTCGGCGCCGACGCCGCGGCCCGCTGCCGGGGAGCGGTCCGCCGGCCGGGCACCTTCCTCGTCGGGCGCGAGCCGGACGATCCGGGGGTGTGGCGGCTGGCCGTCGAGATCGGCGCCGAATGCGTGCTGCGGCTGCCGGACGCCGAGAGCCTTCTCGTCGACCGCATCGCCGACGCGGCCGAGGGTGTCGGCCGGCAGGCGCTGACCGTCGGGATCGTCGGCGGCCGAGGGGGCGCGGGCGCCTCCACCCTGGCCTGCGGCCTCGCGCTCGCCGCCGCCCGGGCGGGGCGGCGCACCCTGCTCGTCGACGGCGACCCGCTCGGCGGGGGACTGGACGTGTTGCTCGGCGGCGAGCGCGAGGAGGGTAGACGATGGCCCGACTTCGCCGCCTCGAAGGGCCGGTTGGCCGGCGGCGCCCTGGAGGAGTCCCTGCCGTCCGTGCGGGGAGTCCGGGTGCTCAGCTGGGGCAGGGAACCCGCGGCGCCCGTCCCGCCCGATGCTGTGCGGTCCGTGCTCGCCGCGGCCCGCCGTCGCGGTGGGGTCGTGGTGGTCGACCTGCCGCGGGGAGCGGACGCCGCGTCCGCCGAGGCGCTGGCCCAGCTCGACCTCGGACTGCTGGTCGTCCCCGGCGAGTTGAGGGCCGTCGCGGCCGCCCACCGGGTGGCCGCCACCCTCTCCATGGGCGTGCGCGATCTGCGGGCCGTGGTCCGCGGGCCGTACGCGGCCGGACTCGACGAGCGGTGGGTCGCCGACGCGCTGCGACTGCCGCTTGCGGGTGAACTCCCCTACGACCCGGGGATCGTGGCGGACCAGGACGCGGGCGTGCCGCCGGGCGCGGAGGCGCGCGGGCCGCTCGGCCGGTTCTGCGAGGCCTTCTGGGCACACGCCCTCACCGCCGGCGGTGCGGCATGACCGGGGGCGCGGGAAGCGGGGGTGCGGGGCTGCTCGACGCCGTGCGGCAGCGGCTCGCGGCCAGCGGGTCCGAGCCCACCCCGGCACGGGTCGCGGCGGCGCTGCGGGCCCAGGGGCGGCTGCTCGGCGACGCGGAAGTGCTCGGTGCGGCCGAGGAATTGAGATGTGAACTGATCGGCACCGGCCCGCTCGAACCCCTGCTCGCCGACCCGGCCGTCACCGATGTCCTGGTCTCGGCGCCCGACCGGGTGTGGGTGGACCGGGGCGCCGGACTCGAGAGGGCGCCCGTGTCCTTCCCCGACTCCGCCGCCGTGCGCAGGCTCGCCCAACGGCTCGCGGCGGTGGCCGGCCGCAGGCTCGACGACGCCCGGCCCTGGGTGGACGCGCGCCTCCCCGACGGCACCCGGATGCACGCGGTGCTGCCGCCGGTGGCCGTCGGCTCGACCTGTCTGTCGCTCCGAGTGGTGCGCCCGCGCGCCTTCACCCTGGAGGAGCTCACGGCGGCGGGCACGGTGCCGCCGGGCGGCGCCCCGATCCTGCGCGCCCTGATCGACGCCCGGGCGTCGTACCTGGTCAGCGGTGGAACGGGGACGGGGAAGACGACACTGCTCGCCGCCCTGCTCGGCCTGGTGGGAGAGCGGGAGCGGATCGTCCTCGCCGAGGACTCGGCGGAACTGCGGCCGGACCACCCGCATGTGGTGCGCCTGGAGGCCAGGCCCGCGAACCAGGAGGGCGCCGGACTCGTGACCCTGCGGGACCTGGTCCGGCAGGCGCTGCGGATGCGTCCGGACCGGCTGGTGGTCGGCGAGGTCAGAGGCCCGGAGGCGGTGGATCTGCTCGCCGCTCTCAACACCGGCCACGAAGGCGGCTCGGGGACGCTCCACGCCAACACCGCGGCGGACGTGCCGGCCCGGCTCGAAGCCCTGGGGACGGCGGCCGGGCTCGACCGGGCCGCCCTGCACAGCCAGTTGGGGGCCGGACTGTCGGTCGTGGTCCATCTGACGCGGGACCGGGACGGGCGGCGGCGGATCGCCGAGGTCCATGTCCTGGAGCGGGACCGGGACGGCCTGGTGCGAACCGTTCCCGCACTGCGGTGGGGCGCGTCCGGGTTCGCGCGGGAGCGGGGCTGGGAGCGGCTGAGGACGTTGATCGGAGGGGGAACGTGGTGACGGCCGAACCGGTGGCGGCGCGGTCGTTGGCCCACGGGGCGGCGCTGCTCTGCGCGGTGCTCGCGGTGTGGTGGACGGTCGAGCGGCGGCGTGAATCGGGCAGGGCGCGGGCGGTGCTCGTGGGCCGGGGGTCCGGGGATCGTGGTGCCCCTGGTGCCCCTGGTGCCCCTGGCGTCCATGGCGTCCGCGGCTTCCCCGGCGTTCCGTGGGCGCCGGTGGCCGGGCGGTGGTGGGCCGTGGTGCGGGGGCGGCGGGCGTGGCTGTGTCTGCCGGTGGCGGGCGTTCTCGCGGTGCTCGGCGCATCGCCGCTGCCGTTGGTGGCGGGGGCGGTCGCGGTACCGCTGGTGGGGCGGCGGCTGCGGGCCGCCGAACACCGGAGGGAGCGGGAGGCGCGGGGTGAACGCGTGGTGGCCCTGTGCGGGGCCGTCGTCGGCGAGCTGAGAGCCGGATGGCAGCCCGCGCAGGCCCTGTCCTTCGCGGCCCGGGAGACGGGCGCGCTGGGCGGGGAGGAGGCCGCGGTGCTCGCGGCGGCGCGGTTCGGTGGGGACGTGCCGGCGGCGCTGCGCAGGGCGGCCGGACAGGACGGCGCCGACGGACTCGCCGGCATGGCGGCCTGCTGGCAGGTGGCCGTGGACGGCGGCGCGGGCCTCGCCGCCGGGCTCGACCGGCTCGAAGCGGCACTGCGGGACCACCGCGAGCAGCGGGAGCGGTTGCGCGCCGAACTGGCTGGAGCCTGGGCGACGGTGGCGGTCCTCGCGGTACTGCCGCTGGCCGGTGTCGCGCTCGGGGCGGCTCTCGGCGCCGACCCGCTGCGGGTGCTGCTGCACACACCGGCGGGCCTGGGCTGCCTGGTCGTCGGCGGGGCCCTGGAAGCGGCGGGGCTGTGGTGGGCCGCGCGGATCGTCCGAGGAGGGGAGCGGGAGTGATCGAGGTCTTGCGGTCGGCGGCACTCGTGGCCCTGGCGGTGACGTGGTGCGTGCAGGGCGTCCGCGAAGTGGTGTGCGGGCGGCGGGCGCGCGGGATGCGACGGCGGTTGAGAAGTTTGCTTCCGGCTCCGTCTCCGGCGCCGAGGCCTCCGAAGGTTCGGTCCGGGCTGCCGTCGTGGGTGGCGCGCTGGGCGGCGCCTCTCGGCTCGGTCGGCCTCGGCTGGGCGCTGTTCGGAGTCGTGGGAGGCGCGGTTGCCGGGATTGTGACGGCCGTCGTGGTGAGTCGGGGGTCGGCGAACCGGACGTCCCCGCCGGTCGACGACGAGGAGGCGGTACGCCATCTTCCACTGGCCGCCGATCTGTTGGCGGCCTGCGCCTCGGCCGGGGCCGGGCCGGGGGAGGCGGCGGAGGCCGTCGGCCGGTCCCTGGGCGGACCCCTGGGCGAACGTCTGGCCCGTACGGCGGCGGAGCTGCGGCTCGGCGGTGAACCGGCCGAGGTGTGGCGGAGGTTCGGCGCGATACCGGGCGCCGATGGGCTGGCGCGATGCATGGAACGGGCCGGTTCCTCGGGGGCGCCCGCGGCGGAGGCCGTCGCCCGCCACGCGGCCGGCCTGCGCGCGGCCCGCTCCCGCGCGGCGGCGGCCAGGGCACGCAGGGCGCAGGTGTTGATCAGCGCGCCCGTGGGGCTCTGCTTCCTGCCCGCCTTCCTGGCGGTGGGGGTGGCCCCGGTGGTGATCGGCCTGGCGACGGGACTCCTGGACGGGTGAACGGCGCAGCTCGGCACGCCGAGAGGAAGCACGGAGGACACGAGGAGCAGGACGCAGCACGAGAAGGCACGACAAGACGCGGCGCGGCAGGACGAGGCACGACGGACCGAGGAGATCGGCATGGCAGGCAAGGCAGGCAAGGCAGGCATGGCAGGCGCGGCAGGCAGGGCGGCGGTGCGGGGTTGGTGGCGGGTGCGGCGGGAGGCCGTGCGCCGCGACGCGGGGATGACCACGTCCGAGTACGCGGTGGGGACGATCGCCGCGGCGGGGTTCGCCGCGGTGCTCTACAAGATCGTGACCAGCGAGACGGTGTCGGGAGCGCTGGAATCGGTGATCGGGAAGGCTCTCGATGCGCCGTTCTGACCGGGGTTTCGTGACCGTGGAGGCGGCGATGGTGCTGCCCGTCCTCGCCCTCTTCACGGTGACCCTGCTCTGGGCGCTGGCGGCGGCCGCGGCGCAGATCCGGTGCGTGGACGCCGCGCGGGCCGGGGCACGGGCCGCGGCCCGCTCCGAGCCCGTGGCCTCCGCCGAGTCGGCCGCCCGGGCCGCCGCACCGGAGGGAGCCCGGGTCTCGGTGACACGGTCGGGGGAGCTGTGGAGGGTGACGGTGGAGGCCGCGGCGCCGGGCCCCCGGGGCATGGGGGTGACCTTGAGAGCGGAAGCGGCGGCCCTCGCGGAGGACACGACGCTCGCGGCCCCAGCCCCAGCCCCAGCCCCGGGCCCAGCCCCAGCCCCAGCCCCAGCCCCGGGCCCGGCCCCGGACACAGCCTCGGGCACGGACGCAGGGGCGGGGAGCCGGGACCCCGGGGGGCCGTCGTGACGGCCGGCGCCGAGGGCCGCGTCACCCGGATGGGCGCCGGGACCCGGATCGGCACTCGGACCCGGGCCGGCCGGCAGACCCGGGTAGGCGTCCGGAACCGGATAGGCGTCCGAAGCCGGGGCGGTCTCCGGGGCGACCGGGGTGCGGCGAGTGTGTGGACGGCGTTCGCGGCCTGTGCGCTCTGTGTGGTGTTCGGGGCGGTGCTCGCGCTCGGACAGGCGATGGCGGCCCGGCACAGGGCCGGTGGGGCCGCCGATCTGGCGGCGCTCGCCGCCGCCGACCGGGCACTGTGGGGCGAGGCCGAGGCGTGTGCCGCCGCCTCCCGGGTGGCCGCCGCGCAGGGCGCCGAGCTGCTGGGGTGTGCGGTGCGGGGCGAGGTGGCCGAGGTGACCGCCCGGGTCGTACGCGGTCCCTACCGGCCGGAGGTCAGGTCGCGGGCGGGCCCTCAGGGCCCGCAGGGGCCTCCTGGGGCGCCTCCTCGGCCAGCGGGGTCTTCGACTGCGGGGCCTGCGGGGCCTCCCTCAGGAGTTCCGTGAGGAGGCGTACCGCGCCGCGCTTGTGGAGCGGGTCGTTGCCGTTGCCGCACTTCGGGGACTGGATGCAGGAGGGGCAGCCCGCCTCGCACTCGCAGGAGGCGATGGCCTCCCGGGTGGCCGTCAGCCAGGCGCGGGCCGTGTGGAAGGCGCGCTCGGCGAAGCCCGCGCCGCCCGGGTGCCCGTCGTACACGAAGACGGTGGGCAGCAGGGTGTCGGGGTGGAGCGGTACGGAGACGCCGCCGATGTCCCAGCGGTCGCAGGTGGCGAAGAGCGGCAGCATGCCGATGGAGGCGTGCTCGGCGGCGTGCAGGGCGCCTCCGAGGATCTCCGGGGTGATCCGGGCGGCGTCGAGCTGGTCCTCGGTGACCGTCCACCACACGGCCCGGGTGCGCAGGGTGCGGGGCGGCAGGTCGAGCTTGGTCTCGCCGAGGACCTCGCCGGTGATCAGACGGCGGCGCAGGAAGGAGACGACCTGGTTGGTGACCTCGACGGAGCCGAAGCAGAGCCGGCCGGTTCCCCAGGGGATCTCGGTCTCGGTGTCCAGAACGGCGATGGAGGTGGTGTCGCGGGCGGTGGTGGAGTACGGCGGGACGGCCTCCTCCACGAGGGCCACGGAGTCCTTCAGGTCGAGCTCCCGCACCAGGTAGGTGCGGCCCTGGTGGAGGTGGACGGCGCCCTCGTGGACGGCGGTGTGGGAGGCGGCCTCGTCGACCGTGCCGAGCAGCCGGCCGGTGCCGGACTCGACGATGCGGACGGGGCTGCCGCCGCCGCCCCGGATGTCGGTGAGGTCGGCGGCCCGCTCGCGGCGGGTCCAGTACCAGCCGGTGGAGCGGCGGCGCAGCAGTCCGGCGCCCTCCAGCTGGGGCAGCAGGTCGGGGACGGCCGGGCCGAAGAGGGCCAGGTCGGGTTCGGTCAGCGGGAGCTCCGCCGCGGCGGCGCACAGATGGGGGGCGAGGACGTAGGGGTTGTCGGGGTCGAGGACGGTCGACTCGACGGGCTGGTCGAAGATCGCCTCGGGGTGGTGGACCAGGAAGGTGTCCAGCGGGTCGTCGCGGGCGATCAGGATCGCGAGGGCGCCCTCGCCGGAGCGACCGGCGCGGCCCGCCTGCTGCCAGAGGGAGGCCCGGGTGCCCGGGTAGCCGGCGATCAGGACCGCGTCCAGGCCCGAGACGTCCACGCCCAGCTCCAGGGCGGTCGTGGCGGCCAGGCCGAGGAGCTCGCCGGAGTGCAGGGCCCGCTCCAGGGCCCGGCGCTCCTCGGGCAGGTAGCCGCCGCGGTAGGCGGCGACCCGGCGGGCGAGCGAGCGGTCGGTCTCGGCGAGCCGTTCCTGGGCGATCACCGAGATCAGTTCGGCGCCGCGCCGGGAGCGGACGAAGGCGACCGAGCGCACACCCTGCCGGGTCAGATCGGTCAGCAGGTCCGCCGTCTCGGCGGTGGCGGTGCGGCGTACGGGCGCGCCGCGCTCGCCGTGCAGCTCGGTCAGCGGCGGCTCCCACAGGGCGAAGACCAGCTCGCCGCGCGGGGAGGCGTCGTCGGATACCTCGGTGATCCGGAGGCCGGTCAGGCGGCCGGCGGCGAGGGCGGGCTCGGCGGAGGTGGCGGAGGCGAGGAGGAAGACCGGCTCGGAGCCGTACCGGGCGCAGATCCGGCGCAGGCGGCGCAGTACCTGGGCGACGTGGGAGCCGAAGACGCCCCGGTAGGTGTGGCACTCGTCGATCACGACATAGCGCAGGGAGCGCAGGAAGGAGGACCACCTGGGGTGGGAGGGGAGTATGCCCCGGTGCAGCATGTCGGGATTGGTCAGCACGTAGTTCGCGTACTGGCGGACCCACTCGCGTTCCTCGACGGGGGTGTCGCCGTCGTAGACGGCGGGGCGGATCCGGTTGCCGAGCGGGGCGGCCAGTTCCCGCACGGCGCGCCGCTGGTCGGCGGCGAGGGCCTTGGTGGGCGACAGGTACAGGGCGGTGGTCCCGCGTCCGTTGGGGGCCTCCGAGCCGTCCAGGAGGGTGCTGAGGACCGGGGCGAGGTAGGCGAGCGACTTGCCCGAGGCCGTACCGGTGGCGATCACCACGGATTCGCCGTCCAGGGCGTGCTCGGCGGCCTCCGCCTGGTGGGCCCAGGGGTGCTCGATCCCGGCCGCCTGGATCGCCGCGATCACCTCCGGACGGATGCGGTGCGGCCAGACGGCATGACGACCCTCCCGGGCGGGCATGTGCTCCGTATGAGTGATGCGCGCGGCCCGGCTCTCGCCCGAGGAGAGCCGGTCGAGGACCATGCCGGGGGAGGGGCGGCTGCCCGTGTCCCCGGCCGGGCGACGGGGGCGCTGATTCTTGGCCATCGGCACCGAGTGTGTCACTGCCATGACGGACAATGCTTCCAAGGCGTCGTGCATGGCTGCTGGTAAGTGATTGAATGCCATCGCGGCTGGCGATCAGTTCCCTGACTCCCGCCCGGGAGACCCAGTGGGGACGATCGTTCGATAGCAAGGTGCTGGAGGATCCGTGGACCTGTCCCTGTCGACTCGCAATGTGTCCGGCGCTGGTGGTGACCGTACGGTCGTCGAGGTCGGTGGCGAGATTGATGTGTATACCGCGCCCAAGCTGCGCGAGCAGTTGGTCGAGTTGGTGAACGACGGCAGCTACCACCTGGTTGTCGACATGGAGGGCGTGGATTTCCTCGACTCCACGGGCCTCGGTGTGCTCGTCGGCGGCCTGAAGCGCGTTCGCGCGCACGAGGGCTCGCTGCGTCTGGTCTGCAACCAGGAGCGCATTCTCAAGATTTTCCGGATCACGGGTCTCACCAAGGTGTTCCCGATCCACACCTCGGTCGACGAGGCCGTCAACGCCGTCGACTGAGCCCAGGGGGTTCGCATGGCCACCGTTGAACTCCGCTTCAGCGCTCAGCCCGAGCACGTCCGTACGGCCCGTCTCGTGGCCGCCGCGGTCGCGAGACGGGCCGGGGTGGACGAGGCGGTCCTCGACGAGGTGCGTCTCGCCGTCGGCGAGGCGTGTTCTCGTGCGGTCGGGCTGCACCGCAGCAACGACGTCACCACACCCATCCGGGTCGTGCTGACCGAGGAGGAGAAGACGTTCTCCATCGAGGTCGGCGACGAGGTCCCGGGCGCGGGGGTCGCGGCGGCCGATGCCGCCGGTGTCCCCGGCGCGCGTGCCTCGGCCCCGGCCGAGGAGTTCGACGACGCCGACGGTGAGGACGAGATGGGCCTCGCGGTGATCCGCGGGCTCGTCGACGACGTCGAGGTGAGCGCGGGCGAGGACGGCGGCACGATCCGGATGAGCTGGCCGGTGAATTCGGCGGACGTCCTGTCCTGACCCGTACACGCGTTGCGGGAAGTACGACGAGAAGAGGCCCTGCCCCGCAGGGCCTCTTCTCGTCGTGCCGACGCGGCCGGGGCCGGATTGGTGCATCCGCGCGGTGGGCCTCCGGCATCCCCGTCCGTACCGGTTTGCCTCCCTATGATCCGTCCCCATGTACCCCACCACTCTCGCCGCGGCGGTGCTCACGAGCGGGAACCGGACGATCGTGTACGTCGTCGGCGCCGTCGCTCTCGCCGCGCTCCTCGTCGCACGGCTCCTCGCCCGTCAGGTACTCAAGGCCGGTGAGGGAACCGAGAGGATGAGGGAGATCGCCGCCGCGGTGCAGGAGGGGGCCAACGCCTACCTCGCGCGGCAGCTGCGGACCCTCGCCGTCTTCGCGGTCGCCGTGTTCTTCCTGCTGATGCTCCTGCCCGCGGACAACTGGTCCCAGCGTGCCGGACGTTCTCTGTTCTTCCTGGTCGGGGCGTTGTTCTCGGCGGTCACCGGGTACATCGGCATGCGGCTCGCCGTACGGGCGAACGTGCGGGTCGCCGCGGCCGCGAGGGAGGCCACGCCGGCCGAGGGCGAGCCGGAGAGGAATCTGACCGAGGTCGCGCACCGGGCGATGCGGATCGCGTTCCGTACGGGCGGGGTCGTCGGCATGTGCACGGTGGGCCTCGGGCTGCTCGGGGCGGCCTGTGTGGTGCTCGTCTACGCCGCCGACGCGCCCAAGGTGCTGGAGGGATTCGGGCTGGGGGCCGCGCTCATCGCCATGTTCATGCGTGTGGGCGGCGGCATCTTCACCAAGGCCGCCGATGTCGGCGCCGACCTGGTCGGCAAGGTCGAGCAGGGCATCCCCGAGGACGACCCGCGCAACGCGGCCACCATCGCCGACAACGTGGGCGACAACGTCGGCGACTGCGCGGGCATGGCGGCCGATCTCTTCGAGTCGTACGCCGTGACCCTGGTCGCCGCGCTCATCCTCGGCAAGGCGGCCTTCGGCGACCACGGCCTCGCGTTTCCCCTGATCGTGCCCGCGATCGGCGTGATCACCGCCGTCATCGGCATCTTCGCGGTCTCGCCCCGGCACGGTGACCGCGGCGGGATGAGCGCGATCAACCGCGGATTCCTCGTCTCGGCGGTGATCTCGCTCGCCGGTGTGGCCGTCGCCTCCTTCGTGTACCTGCCGTCGTCCTACGCCGAGCTGAAGGGCGTCACCGTTCCGGGCATCCACGAGCACGCGGGCGACCCCCGGGTCCTCGCCCTGGTCGCCGTCGCGCTCGGCATCGTCCTCGCCGCGTTCATCCAGCAGCTCACCGGCTACTTCACCGAGACGAGCCGGCGGCCGGTCAGGGACGTCGGCAAGTCCTCGCTCACCGGCCCGGCGACCGTCGTCCTCGCGGGCGTGGCCCTCGGGATGGAGTCCGCCGTCTACACGGCGCTGCTCATCGGGCTGGCCGTGTACGGGGGGTTCCTGCTCGCCGGTGCCTCGATCATGCTGGCGCTGTTCGCGGTCGCCCTCGCGGGCACGGGCCTGCTCACCACCGTCGGCGTGATCGTCGCCATGGACACCTTCGGCCCGGTCGCCGACAACGCCCAGGGCATCGCGGAGATGTCGGGTGACGTCCGGGGTGCGGGGGCCCAGGTCCTCACCGATCTGGATGCCGTCGGCAACACGACGAAGGCCATCACCAAGGGCATCGCCATCGCCACCGCCGTGCTCGCGGCCTCGGCGCTGTTCGGCTCGTACCGGGACGCCATCGCGACCTCGGTCGCCGAGGTCGGCGCGAAGGCGGACGAGTTGACACTCTCGATGGACATCTCGCAGCCCAACAACCTCTTCGGGCTGATCCTCGGCGCGGCCGTCGTCTTCCTCTTCTCGGGGCTCGCGATCAACGCCGTGTCCCGGTCGGCCGGATCGGTCGTCTACGAGGTGCGGCGGCAGTTCCGTGAGCACCCCGGGATCATGAACTACACCGAGAAGCCGGAGTACGGGCGGGTCGTCGACATCTGCACCAAGGACGCGCTGCGTGAACTCGTCACGCCCGGACTGCTCGCGGTGATGGCCCCGATCGCGGTCGGCTTCGCGCTCGGCGTCGGCGCGCTCGGCGCGTATCTCGCGGGGGCGATCGGCACGGGCGCGCTGATGGCGGTCTTCCTCGCCAACTCCGGTGGGGCCTGGGACAACGCGAAGAAGCTGGTCGAGGACGGGAATCACGGCGGCAAGGGCAGCGAGGCGCACGAGGCCACCGTCATCGGGGACACGGTCGGCGACCCGTTCAAGGACACCGCGGGTCCGGCGATCAACCCGCTTCTGAAGGTGATGAATCTGGTCGCGCTGCTCATCGCCCCGGCGGTCGTCAGGTTCAGTTACGGGGGTGATGCCAGCGTCGGTCTGCGGACGGGGATCGCGGTGTTCGCGCTGCTCGTCGTCATCGTCGCCGTGGGGGTCTCCAAGAGGCGTTCGGTGACGGTCGCCTGACGTGGCGTCCGTCTCATTCCCGGGCGCGTCCGGGGTGCGTGAGAGGTCTCTCGCTTGGTTCGAAAGACTGCAATACGGGGCGAATCAGTCGTACGAAAGGTGGAAGTAGCCCGTTCGGCGTGTATGTTCCGGGGCCGAGAGCCTTGGAAGGGACCGATCCGTTGAACAAGAAGCTTGCGGCCGCACTGTCCGGCGGCGCGGTACTGGTGCTCGCGCTGTCGGGTTGCAGCGACGACGAGGGCAACAAGGTGGACGACTGGGCGAAGACGTTCTGCGACCAGGCGAAGCCCCAGATCCAGAAGCGGGCCGACGCCCACCAGATCATCATCTCGACGGCTGCCGACAGCAAGCCCGCCGAGATCCAGGCCGCCGACTCGAAGGCGTTCCAGGACATCGCCAACGCGGACCGGGCGCTGGCCAAGGCCGTCGAGAGCGCCGGGGCCCCGCCGGTCGAGAACGGTGAGAAGGTCCAGCAGGACGCGATCAAGGAGCTCAACGCGACCGCGGTGGCGTACGAGGGGCTCAAGAAGCAGGTCGACGCGCTGGACCCGACGAACCAGCAGAAGTTCGCGGACGGCCTCCAGGACGTCGCCGACGGTCTGACCAAGATCGAGAAGATGGACCAGAACGCCCTGTCCAAGCTGGAGGAGGGCGAGCTGGGCCAGGCGATGGCCAAGCAGCCCGGCTGCCAGAAGCCCACGGCCTCCACCCCGCCGAAGGCCTCCGGTTCGGCGTCGCCGAAGCCCGGCTCCACCTCCGACACCTCCGACACCTCCGACAAGGGTTCGGACTCCTCGGAGTCGCCGGATTCCGAGGAGTCCGAGCCCACCGGGAAGACCTCCAAGAAGCCGACCAAGAAGCCGACGACGGCCAAGAGCGAGTAGATCCGCCCGGCGGAGACCGAGGGCGGCGCCCTCGGCTCTCCCCGGAGCCTCTGAAGCCCCGGCACTCCGGAGCCTCTGAAGTCCCCGCACCCCGGGGCCGGAACGTCGGCCCCGGGGCGTCCCGGCGTCCGGCGCGGACCGCGCGGGCGGCCCGCATCGCACCGGCGGCGCGCGTCGCGGGGACGCCGAGGCAGTCCGTCGACGGGTCGGCCGCCCGGTTGTCGGTGGCGGCGGTCACAATGGAGCGGTGAGTACGACCAGCCTGCCTCCCCGCCTCCCGGTGCCCGCGCACGCCGCCCGTCTGCGCGAGGCTCTCCTCGCCGCCGACTTCACCGCCGACGGACTGCTCGACCGGCTCGGCGCCCCGGCCTACGCGGCGCTCGCGCGCAGCGAGACCGTGCCCGCCCTGCGCGCCACCCGCGGCGACTCCCCGCTGGAGACCCTCGTCCGGCTCTTCCTGCTCCAGCAGTCCGTCGGGCACGAGCGGGCGGCGGCCGCGCTGCCGCTCGCCGAGGCCCTCGCCGACGGCTGGGTGGTCCGCGAGGACGACACGGTCTCCGCGACGGTCGACGTCCGGCCGTACGGCGGACCGGACGGCGAGGACTGGTTCATCGTCTCCGACCTGGGCTGCGCCGTCGGCGGAGCCGGAGGCATCGGGAAGAAGGACGAAGGGGTCGTCCTCGGCGTCGGCGGGGCGTCCACCACGCTCGCCGGCATCACGGTCCGTAGGCCGGTCTCCGCCGCGCTCGACCTCGGCACCGGCTCCGGCATCCAGGCGCTGCACGCCGCCCAGCACGCCACCCTGGTCACCGCCACCGACCTCAACCCGCGGGCCCTGGACTTCACCCGGCTCACGCTCGCGCTCTCCGGGGCGCGGGAGGCCGAGCTGCTCACGGGCTCGCTGTTCGAGCCGGTCGACGGCGACACGTACGACCTGATCGTCTCCAACCCGCCGTTCGTGATCTCCCCCGGCGCCCGGCTGACCTACCGGGACGGCGGGATGGGCGGCGACGACCTGTGCCGCACGCTCGTGCAGCAGGCCGGCGAGCGGCTCAACGACGGCGGCCACGCCCAGTTCCTCGCCAACTGGCAGCACGTCGAGGGCGAGGAGTGGCAGGACCGGCTGCGGTCCTGGGTGCCCGCCGGCTGCGACGCCTGGATCGTGCAGCGCGAGGTCCAGGACATCACCCAGTACGCGGAGCTCTGGCTGCGGGACAGCGGCGACCACCGCGGTGACCCGGACGCGTACGAGGAGGCGTACGGGCGCTGGCTCGACGAGTTCGAGGCCCGCAAGACCCGTGCGGTGGGCTTCGGCTGGATCACGATCCGGCGGAACGGGGCGGTGGCCTCCGGCGCCGTCGAGCCCTCGATCGTCGTCGAGGAGTGGCCGCACCCCGTCGAGCAGCCCCTCGGCCCCACCGTGCTCGCCCACTTCGAGCGCCAGGACTATCTGCGCACCCGTGACGACGCCGCGCTCCTCGCCGGCCGGTTCACGCTCGCGCCCGAGGTGGTGCAGGAGCAGGTCGGGCTCCCCGGCGCGGAGGACCCCGAGCACGTGGTCCTCCGGCAGAACCGGGGCATGCGCCGCGCCACCAGGGTCGACCACGTCGGCGCCGGGTTCGCCGGTGTCTGCGACGGCACCCTCAGCGCGGGCCGCATCCTCGACGCGATCGGGCAGCTGATGGGCGAGGATCCGGTGATACTGCGGGACCGCACCCCGCAGGCGATCCGGCTGCTCGTGGAGGAGGGCTTCCTGCTGCCCGTGGGCGAGGAGACCTCCGAGGAGGACGGCGCTTGATACGCATCGAGCTGGACGAGGCCTCGCTCGGGGCGACGCGGATCGCGATCAGCCCGCTGCGGGACGCGTTCTGCTCGATGCACCTCGCGCTGCCGCACCGGCACCCCTCCTGGCCGTACCAGGAGTGGGTCGGGCAGGCGCGCGAGGTGTGGCGCGAGGACGACCGGCTCCGGCCGCTGTGGGACCTCTTCGCCGACGGCCGGTACGAGGTCTCAGACTTCCTGCTGCCCCGGCCCGTCGGCACCGTCCACGTCCGGGAGGAGCTCGACCTGCTGCGGGCCACCGACCCCGCGTTCGTCCGCGAACAGGTCGCCGCCTGCTACCCCGGCATGGCCGACGCGCCCTTCGTCCAGCCGTATCTGAAGGACCCCGAGGCGGCCTGCGCGGCGCTCGCCGACGCGTACGCGGCCTACTGGGAGGGCGCGATCGAGCCGTACTGGCCGACGATGCGGCGACTCGTCGAGGACGAAGTGCTGGTCCGCGCCAGGACGTTCGCGACCGAGGGCGTCGACGCGCTGTTCGCCGGCCTGGAGTCGCGGGCGCGGTGGGATCCGCCCGTCCTCGAACTCACCAAGTACCTCGAGGCCGAGTACGCGGCCGGGGAGCGCCGGCTCGTCCTCGTGCCGATGGTCTTCGCCGAGGGCTGCCGGCTCTACTCCACGGACGACCCCGAGGTGATGGCGGTCGGCTTCCAGGCCCGGGGCGCCGGCGCCCTGCGCGAACCGCCCGAGCCCACCGCCGAGGACCGGCTCGGTCTGATGCTGGGCCGGGGCCGTGCGGCGGTCCTGCGCGAGCTGGGCGGGCCGCTGACCACGGCCGGGCTCGCCGACCGTCTCGGGCTGGCGCCCAGCACGGTCTCGGAGCACCTGTCGGTGCTGTCGGAGGCCGGTGTGGTGACCCGGCACCGGGTCGGGCGCTCGGTGTACTACCAGCTCACGGACATGGGCCGCTCGCTGCTCGCCCTGCTCGCGGGGGAGGGCGTGCTGCACGCGGTGGCGTAGGCCCCCGGGTCCCGCGCGGTGGCATGACTCTCCGCGTGCCTCAAGCGAGATGGCGCGGGCCCCACGAGCCGTCCCCGCGCTGCCCCGGGCGGCGGCGCAGGCCCGCGGGCCTGCCGTGCCCGACGATTCGGGGGTTCCCGAATCGATGGCCGGGCCCCTCCGCGGGCTCCTACCGTCCGGCGCATGCTCGCAATCGAGGCGGACGCGCTGCGCCGCACCTACACCAGCGGGACCGGCCTGCCGAAGTCCCGGCGGACCGGGACCGAGGCCGTTCGCGGCGTCACGTTCGAGGTGGCGCCGGGGGAGCTGTTCGGCCTCCTCGGGCCCAACGGCGCCGGGAAGACCACCACCATCAAGATGCTCAACACCCTGCTCCTGCCGACCTCCGGCACGGCCCGGGTGTTCGGCCACGACGTGGCCCGCGACCCCGTCGCCGTACGCCGCCGGATCGGATACGTCTTCGGCGGCGACCGGGGGCTGTACGACCGGCTCTCCGCGCTCGACAACCTCCGCTACTTCGCCGAGCTGTACGGCGTCCCGGCCCGCGAGCAGAAGCGGCGCATCGCCGAACTCCTCGAACTCGTCGGCCTCCTGGGCCGGGAGAAGGAGCGCGTCGAGGGCTACTCGCGCGGTATGCGGCAGCGCCTCCACATCGCCCGCGGTCTGCTCCACCGCCCCGACGTCCTCTTCCTCGACGAGCCGTCCATCGGCGTCGACCCGGTCGCCGCCCGCGATCTGCGCCGTACGGTCGCCGACCTGGCAGCGGCCGGTACGACCGTTCTGCTCACCACCCACTACATGGCCGAGGCGGACGAGCTCTGCGACCGGATCGCCGTCATCGCGGGCGGCCGGATCCGCGCCCTCGGCACCCCCGACAGCCTCAAGTCCCTCGTGCGGGAAAGGGACGTGCTGGAGATCGAGGCGTACGGGGTGGACGAGGAGCGGCTCGACCGCCTGCGGCGGGTGCCGGGGGTGCGGGGCGCGTCGGCGGAGGAGCGGGGCGCGCTGCAGACCGTGACCGTGCAGACCGGGCGGGGGGCCGCCGAGCTGCACGGGCCGGTCCTGGCCGCGCTCGACGGCGTACGGATCGGCCGGGTCACGAGCCGCGAACCGTCCCTGGAGGACGCCTACATCGCGATCGTGGAGGAGGCGGCCGGCGGCGGCGTGACGGAGGGGGCGGCGGGCGGCGCCGTGGCGGGGGCGGTGTCGGGATGAGCGTCGACACCGCGCTCCTGAGGCGCGTTCCGCGGCTGGTCCTCGTCGGGGTGCGGACCCATGTCTCGTACATGTCGCGCTCCCCGATCGAGATCACCTTCGCCGTCCTCGTCCCGCTCGTCTACGCGACCCTCGCCGTCTATCTGTTCCGGGCCGCCGGGGATCCCGACCGGCTGCTCACGGCCTCCGTCGGGGCCGGACTCATGGGCATCTGGGGCTCGGTGCTCTTCGGTTCGGGCGGCGCGGTGCAGAACCAGCGCTGGCTCGGCACCCTGGAGACCCTGGTCGCCGCGCCGACGCCGCTGGCGCTGGTGCTGCTGCCGATCACCCTCGCGACCGCCGTCATCGGCACGTACGCGATGGGCGCGACGGTCCTGTGGGGTGTGCTGCTCTTCGACGTACCGCTCGACTTCGCGCACCCGTTGCTCTTCCTGGTCGCCGTCCCGGTGTGCGTCCTCGCGCTCGGCATGACCGGGCTGCTGCTGGCCGCCACCTTCGTCCTGCTGCGCAACGCCAACGCGCTGGCGAACCCGCTCGACACCCCCGTGTGGCTGCTGTCCGGGCTCCTGGTGCCCGTCACCGTGCTGCCCGTCTGGACCCGTCCGGTCTCCTGGGCGCTGCCCACGACCTGGGGCGCGCGGGCCGTGCACGCGGCGACCTCCGGCGGGGACGTGCTCACGCCGCTGCTCGCCGCCGCCGCGCTCGGGGCCGGCTACGCCCTGGCCGCCGTCCTCGTCCTCGGGCGGGTGGAGCGCCGGGCGCGCGCCGCCGCCACCCTCGCCCTCACCTGAAAGGCACGCGACACATGTTCCGTTTCCTCGGCACCGCACGGCTCGTCGTCGTCGGCGGGGCGATCTCCTACCGGGCGCTGTTCAACTGGACGACCCCGCCGATGTTCATCGGAACCCTGCTGGTCGGGCCGCTTCTCCAGGTCTTCTTCTTCGTCTACCTGGGCAGGGAACTGGGCGTCGCCGACGACCGTTTCCACCTCGTCGGGAACGCCGTCCTCGCGGCTTCCGCCTCCTGTGTGTACGGCGGCACGATGGCCGTCGCCAACGAGCGCCGGTACGGGACGCTCGGCGCCGTCCTGCTCTCGCCCCGGCACCGGGTCCCGCTGTGGACCGGGCGGGCCCTCCCGTACGTGCTCAACGGGCTGTTCGTCAGTGCCTTCGTGCTCACCGCCGCCTCCCTCGTCCTCGGTCTGCCCGTCCCCGCCGGGTCCCTGCCGGGGCTCGGCCTGGTGCTGCTCGTCGCGGCGGGCGCCTGCTCGGCGTTCGGACTCGCCCTCGGCGCGCTCGGGCTCCGCTTCCGTGACGTGTTCCTCGTGTCGAACGTAGCCAGTTCCGTACTGCTCCTGCTGACCGGCGCGGCCGTACCCCGGGAAACGCTGCCGGAGTGGATGTGGGTCGCCGGTGAGCTGCTGCCGCTCACCCACGCGGCGGACGCGGCGCGCGGGCTGACCGCCGGCGGCGGTCTGGACGGGGCCCTGCTCGGGGCGGAGCTCGCGGTGGGCGCCGGGTGGGGGCTGCTCGCCGTCGTCCTGCTCGCTGCCTTCGAGCGGGGCAGCCGGCGCCGGGCCACGCTCGACACGATGTGACGGAAGAGGGGGCGAGAGGCGGATCACTACCGGCCATCTTCGTGAAACCGTGCGGGCCGCTCCGCGTCGTTCACCCGGAGTTCGCGCCCACGACGCCCGGGGGTGTCAGCCTCGGCGGCGGAGACGAACACCGCACGTGAACGGAACGGGGTACGGGCATGGAGAGCGGGCCGGCGATCTTCGCGGGGACGGCGTTCACGCTGTTCGGAGGCGCGCTGCTGCTGTGGACCACCGTGCGGACACTGCACCGTGAGCCCGTGGCGTACGGGGTCGCGCCGCGTGCCGCGGTCGCGCTGACGAGCGTCTTCGGCGCCGCCTCCCTCGTCCTCGGCGTCTGGTGCTTCGGCCGCCTCTGACCCCTGAGGAGGGTCCCTCCGGATCAGGCCCCGATCACCTTCCCGATCCCTCCCCGGAACCCCCGGAGCGGACGGCCCGCCCCGCCCGACCGGGAGTCCGGGCGGCAGGAATGCCAAAACTCGGGTTACCGTTCGAGTGGCCGTTGCGGGCTTTCGCCGTTTGACACGGGGGCGGGTTGTACCGTCACACTCCGCAGCGACGGGAGCGTCACCGTCCGTGCCGCTGCCGTGCGTGCCAGCACCGTACGTGCCAGAGAGTGTCGATCCGGAGAGAAGAGCGAAGTTGTCCCCGACCAGCGAAGCCGCACACGGCGGCCGCCGACTCGTCATCGTCGAGTCGCCTGCCAAGGCGAAGACGATCAAGGGCTACCTCGGCCCCGGCTACGTCGTCGAGGCGAGCGTCGGGCACATCCGAGACCTCCCCAGCGGCGCCGCGGAGGTGCCCGAGAAGTACACCGGTGAGGTGCGCCGCCTCGGGGTCGACGTCGAGCACGACTTCCAGCCCATCTATGTCGTCAACGCCGACAAGAAGGCGCAGGTCAGGAAGCTCAAGGAGCTCCTCGCCGAATCCGACGAGCTCTACCTCGCCACCGATGAGGACCGCGAGGGCGAGGCCATCGCGTGGCACCTCCAGGAAGTCCTGAAGCCCAAGGTCCCGGTCCACCGGATGGTCTTCCACGAGATCACCAAGGACGCGATCCGCGAGGCCGTCGCCAACCCGCGCGAGCTGAACCAGCGCATGGTCGACGCCCAGGAGACCCGCCGCATCCTCGACCGGCTCTACGGCTACGAGGTCTCGCCGGTCCTGTGGAAGAAGGTCATGCCCCGGCTGTCGGCCGGCCGTGTGCAGTCCGTCGCCACCCGGCTCGTCGTCGAGCGGGAGCGCGAGCGCATCGCCTTCCGTTCCGCCGAGTACTGGGACCTCACCGGCACCTTCGGCACCGGCCGCTCCGGTGACGCCTCCGACCCGTCGCAGCTGGTCGCACGCCTCGCGGCGGTCGACGGCAAGCGGGTCGCGCAGGGCCGTGACTTCGGTCCCGACGGGCGCCTCAAGAGCGAGAGCGTGCTCCACCTGGACGAGGCGAACGCCCGGAGCCTGGCGGCAGCGCTCGCCGACACCGCGTTCTCCGTGCGGTCGGTCGAGTCGAAGCCGTACCGCCGCTCCCCGTACGCCCCCTTCCGGACCACCACCCTCCAGCAGGAGGCGAGCCGCAAGCTGGGCTTCGGTGCGAAGGCGACCATGCAGGTGGCGCAGAAGCTGTACGAGAACGGCTTCATCACCTACATGCGTACGGACTCCACGACCCTCTCCGACACCGCCGTCTCGGCGGCGCGGGCGCAGGTCACGCAGCTGTACGGCGCCGACTACCTGCCGGAGAAGCCCCGCGTCTACGCGGGCAAGGTCAAGAACGCGCAGGAGGCGCACGAGGCGATCCGCCCTTCGGGTGATCGTTTCCGCACCCCCGCGGAGACCGGTCTGACCGGCGACCAGTTCCGCCTCTACGAGTTGATCTGGAAGCGGACCGTCGCCTCCCAGATGAAGGACGCGACCGGCAACTCGGTCACCGTGAAGATCGGCGGCCGGGCCGCCGACGGCCGCGACGCCGAGTTCAGCGCCTCCGGCAAGACGATCACCTTCCACGGCTTCATGAAGGCCTACGTCGAAGGCGCCGACGACCCGAACGCCGAGCTCGACGACCGCGAGCGGCGCCTGCCGCAGGTCGCCGAGGGCGACGCGCTGACCGCCGACGAGATCACCTCGGACGGCCACGCGACCAAGCCGCCGGCCCGCTACACCGAGGCCTCGCTGGTCAAGGAGCTGGAAGAGCGCGAGATCGGCCGCCCGTCGACGTACGCGTCGATCATCGGCACGATCCTCGACCGCGGCTACGTCTTCAAGAAGGGCACGGCCCTCGTGCCGTCCTTCCTGAGCTTCGCCGTCGTCAACCTCCTGGAGACGCACTTCGGGCGGCTCGTCGACTACGACTTCACCGCCCGGATGGAGGACGACCTCGACCGCATCGCGCGGGGCGAGGCCAAGTCCGTGCCGTGGCTGAAGCGTTTCTACTTCGGTGAGACCGAGGGCGGTACGGCCGCCGTCGGCGGGGCCGCGGACGCCGGCAACGGCGACGGCGACCACCTCGGCGGTCTCAAGGAGCTCGTCACCGACCTCGGCGCGATCGACGCCCGCGAGATCTCCTCCTTCCCCGTCGGCAACGACATCGTGCTGCGCGTCGGCCGCTACGGCCCGTACGTCGAGCGCGGCGAGAAGGAGGCCGAGGGCCACCAGCGCGCCGACGTCCCCGAGGAGCTCGCCCCCGACGAGCTGACCGTCGAACTCGCCGAGGAGCTGCTCGCCAAGCCGAGCGGTGACTTCGAGCTGGGCGCCGACCCGGTCAGCGGCAACCAGATCGTCGCGAAGGACGGCCGCTACGGCCCGTACGTCACGGAGATCCTGCCCGAGGGCACCCCGAAGACCGGCAAGAACGCGGTGAAGCCGCGCACGGCCTCCCTCTTCAAGTCGATGAGCCTCGACACCGTCACCCTGGAGGACGCGCTCCGGCTGATGTCCCTGCCCAGGGTCGTCGGAGCGGACGCCGAGGGCGTCGAGATCACCGCGCAGAACGGCCGCTACGGCCCGTACCTGAAGAAGGGCACGGACTCGCGGTCGCTCACCGAGGAGGAGCAGCTCTTCACGGTCACCCTCGAAGAGGCGCTCGCGATCTACGCCCAGCCGAAGCAGCGGGGCCGGGCCGCGGCCAAGCCGCCGCTGAAGGAGCTGGGCACCGACCCGGTCAGCGAGAAGCCCGTGGTCGTCAAGGACGGGCGCTTCGGCCCGTACGTGACGGACGGCGAGACCAACGCCACCCTGCGGACCGGCGACAGCGTGGAGGACATCACGCCGGAGCGCGGTTACGAGCTGCTCGCGGAGAAGCGGGCCAAGGCGCCGGCGAAGAAGACCGCCAAGAAGGCCCCGGCCAAGAAGGCGACCACCGCGAAGAAGACGGCCACGAAGACGGCGGCGAAGAAGACCACCGCCACCAAGGCCACGGCCGCCAAGAAGACGACGGCGAAGAAGACGACGGCGAAGAAGACGACCGCGGCCAAGACGACCGCGGCGAAGCCCGAGTAGTCCTCGCGGGACCCGAAGGGTGGGGTGGAGGCGCGTGCCTCCGCCCCACCCTTCGCCTTGTCACAGGCTCGTCCGGATGTTCGGGCGGGGGCCGCGGGGAGCCAGGCCGTCCGGATAGGGTGGACGGATGACGCGAGCAGAGCAGCCAGACCGCCTCGGCGATTCCGACGCCGCACTCGTCGCGGATTCCGGGGAGCGTGCCGTACGCGCCCTCCTGCGCCACCAGCCTCTGCGCAGACTGTGGAGCGCCCAGCTCGTCGGCAGCACCGGTGACGCCCTCGCCCTGCTCGTGCTCGTCCTCCTCGGCCTCCAGGCGGCCGTCACCGAGGGCGCGCTCGGAGGCGGCGCGCGAGGTGCGGCCCTGGCCGTGGCCGCCGTCGTCGGCGCGCGGCTGCTCGCCTCCGTCCTCTTCGGAGCCGTCCTCCTCGGGCCGCTGACCGCCCTCACCGGGCCCGGCGGAGCACTCGACCGGCGCTGGACCATGATCGGCGCCGACGGTGTCCGGATCGCGCTGCTCGTCATCGCACCCCTGTGGATCGACTGGACCCCGGGCAACGCCCTCTGGTACCTGCTCGGCACCGTCTTCGTCGCCGGTGCGGCCGAGCGGCTCTGGACGATCAGCCGCGAGGGCGCCGCGCCCGCGCTGCTGCCCGCCCCGCCGATCGAGGGCGGGGCCGTACGGCCGCTGCCCGACCACCTCGGCGCACTGCGCCGGCTCTCCCAGCGCACCGGCTTCCTGGCCGTCCCGGCCGCGGCCGGCGTGCTGCTCGTCGCCACCCTCGTCGGCAATCTGCTCGGCGCCGGAATCGACTGGTTCACCCTGCACCAGGCCGCCCTCGGCTCGTACGTCGCCGCCGGCCTCTTCGCCGCCTCCGTCACCGTGCTGTACGCGATGGCGCTGCCCGGCGGAGAGACGCCCCGGCCCCGCTCGCCCCTGGAGGGCCTGCGCCGCCCGGCCGCCGAGAAGGGCCGCACGGGAGTCGTCTCCCTGCTCGTCCTGGCCTGCGCCACCGTCGCGGGGGCCATCGCCGCGGCCGCGTCCGTCGCCGTCCTGCACGCCTACGACCTGGGCGGCGGCCCGGTCACGTACGCCCTCCTGATCCTGGCGCTCAGCGGTGCCACCGCCGTCGGCATCCGCACCGCGAGCAAGGTCCTGCCCGTCCTCTCCCGGCGACGGCTGCTCGCCCTCGCGACCGCCGTCACCGGCGTCGCGCTGATCGCGATGGGCCTGGTCCCGGACACGGCGACCGTGCTGTTCCTCGCCGTCCTCGCCGGATACGCGGCCGGAGTCGCCGCCAACACCGGCCACACCCTCGTCGACCAGGAGACCGAGGAGCCCCGCAGGGCCCGGACCACCGAGCACCTCCAGGCCACCGCCCGCGTCGCCATGGCCCTCGGCGCGCTCGCCGCGCCGCTGCTCGCCGCCGCGATCGGCCCGCACCGGCTCGCCTCCGGCGACTTCGTCCTCGCCCACGGCGGCGCCGCCTTCACGCTCGCGCTGATCGGCGCCCTGCTGCTACCGGTCGCCGCGCTCGTCCTCGCCAAGGCCGACGACCGGGCGGGCGTCCCGCTCCGCCGCGACCTGCGCGACGCGCTGCGCGGCTCCGACCCGGTGCAGGCGCCCTCCGCGACCGGCTTCTTCATCGCCCTGGAGGGCGGCGACGGGGCCGGCAAGTCCACCCAGGTGCAGGCGCTCGCCGACTGGATCCGCGCCAAGGGCCACGAGGTCGTCGTCACCCGCGAACCCGGCGCCACCCCCATCGGCAAGCGGCTCCGCTCGATCCTCCTCGACGTGTCGTCGGCGGGGCTCTCGAACCGCGCCGAGGCCCTGCTGTACGCGGCCGACCGCGCCGAACACGTCGACTCCCTGGTCCGGCCCGCCCTGGAGCGGGGCGCGATCGTCCTCTCCGACCGGTACATCGACTCGTCCGTGGCCTATCAGGGCGCCGGCCGGGACCTCTCCCCGACCGAGATCGCCCGCATCTCGCGCTGGGCGACCGACGGTCTCGTCCCCCACCTGACGGTCGTCCTCGACGTCTCCCCGGAGACCGCGCGGGAACGGTTCACCGAGGCGCCCGACCGCCTGGAGTCCGAGCCGCCGGAGTTCCACGCGCGCGTACGGGCCGGATTCCTCGCCCTCGCCGCCGCCGACCCCGGCCGCTACCTCGTCGTCGACGCAGGCCAGGAGCCCGAGGCCGTCACCACCGTCGTGCGCCACCGGCTCGACCGCATGCTGCCGCTCTCCGAGGCCGAGGTGAAGGCCGTCGAGGAGGCCCGCCGGAAGGCCGTCGAGGAGGCGCGCAGGAAGGCGGAGGAAGAGGCCGCCCGCAAGGCCGAGGAGGAGCGCCTGGAGCGTGAGCGCCAGGAGCAGCTCGCCAAGCTCCGTGCCGAGGAGGAGGAGCGCAAGCGGCGCGAGGAGGAAGAGGCGCGCCGTCTGGAGGCCGAACGCCAGGCCGAGGAGGCCCGGCGCCGGGCCGAGGAGGAGCGCATCGCCGCCGAGGCCGCCGCAGAGGAGGAGCGCAAGCGGCTCGCGGCCGAGGAGAAGGCCCGCCAGGAGGAGCAGGAACGGCTCCGCAGGGAGGCCGAGGAAGAGGCCAGGCTGCGGGCCGAGGCCGAGGAGCGCCGCCTGGAGAAGCAGCGCAAGGCCGAGGAGGCCCTGCTCCGCGCCGAGGAGGCCCGCCGGATGGCCGAGGCAGCCTCTGCCGCGAAGGCGGCGGAGGAGGCCGCGGCGAAGGCCGCCGCCGAGAAGATCGCGGCCGAGGCCGCTGCCAAGGCCGCCGCGGAGCGGGCCGCGGCCGAACGGGCCGCGGCGGAGATCGCGGCCGCCCAGCGCGCCGAGGCGGCGAAGGTCGCCCGGCAGCGGGCGGCGGCCGAGAAGGCCGAGGCCGCTAAGAAGGCCGCGGAGGCCGAGGCGAGGGCCGCGGCCGACGCGAAGGCCGCTCAGGAGAAGGCCGCGGTTGCCGCGAAGGCCGCGGAGGCCGAGCGGAAGGCCGCCGCCGAACGGGCGGCGCGCGCCGCCGAGGCCGCCGAGCTCTCGGCGAACGAGGTCACCCAGGCGACCCCGATCGTGAAGCCCGAGGCGGCCGCGCAGTCCGACCCGCGGACGGCCGTACGGCAGGACACGAAGCCGGACGCGCCGAAGGGGGCGCGGCCGGGCCGTACGCCGGACGCGCCGACCGTCTCGCCCGACGAGATCACCGTGGCGACCCCGATCGTGAAGATCGCGAAGCCGGAGGCCGAGACCACCGTCCTGCCCCAGGTCCGCGAGACACGGGGCGTGGACGAGACCGCGGTCCTGCCCTCCGTACGGGACACCGATGCGACCGCCGTGCTGCCGGCCGTACGGGCCGACCGGGCGTCCGACCCCGTCGACCGGGTGCCACAGGGCATCTTCCGTGACGCGCGGGAGGAGTCGCACGGGGCGAACGACCAGACCCGTGAGCTGCCCCAGCTCGACGAGAACGGCCGGCCGCGCCGCCGCTCCGACTGGGCCGAGGAGACCCCGCTCGACGATCTGCCGACGCTGGCGGACGAGCTGTTCGGCCCGCACGACGACGAGGACGAGGGCCCGCGGCGCCGCCGCTGACCCTCCCTGCCCCCGGTGGGGGTGGAGCTAGCTCCACCCCCAAGCCGGAAGCCAGCTCCATACCGCTGTGACCTGCAGTTTTCTAGCGTTGTCCGTATGAAGACGACTGCAGTGACGGAGAGCGGCGCCGCCCACGCCCCCGAGGCCGCCCTCGCCCTCGACGAGGTGGGACGGACGTACGGACGCGGGGCCCCGGCACTCGACCGGGTGAGCCTGGTCGTGCCGCGCGGCCGGTTCATCGCGGTGATGGGCCGGTCGGGATCCGGCAAGTCCACCCTGCTGCGGTGCGCCGCGGGACTCGAACGGCCGACGACCGGGACGGTACGGATCGGCGGCACCGACCTCGCCACCCTGAAGACGGCCGGTCTCACCCGGCTCCGCCGGGACCGGGTCGGCTTCGTCTTCCAGTCGCTGAACCTCGTCTCCGCCCTCACCGTGCGGGAGAACGTCACCCTGCCGCTGCTCCTCGCCGGAGCCCGCGAAGGCCGGGCACTCGACGCCCGCGCCCTCGCCGGTCTCGCGGCGGTCGGGCTCGCAGACCGGGCCGAGGACAACCCGGAGAACCTGTCCGGCGGCCAGCGCCAGCGGGTGGCCGTCGCCCGGGCCCTGGTCAACGAACCCGAGGTCGTCTTCGCCGACGAGCCGACCGCCGCGCTCGACCCGGTCACGGCTGCCGGGGTCCTCGCCCTGCTGCGGCGCGCGGTCGACGAGCGGGGGACCACCGTCGTCCTCGTCACCCACGACCCGGTGGCCGCCGCCTGGACCGACGAGGCCGTCTTCCTCGACGGAGGCCGGCTCGTCGGGCGGCTCGACCGTCCGGACGAGTCCGCGGTACGGGAGATGCTGGGCGCGCCCGCGCCCGCGCACGTCCGCCACGTCGACGCCGGCTTCCGCCGTGTGGCGGTGGCCCGATGACATCGTCGGCGAACCCCGCGGTCCGGCTGCTCGCCACCCGCTCCCTGCGGGCGCACCGGAAGGCGTGGGCGGCCGTGTTCGCCGCCGTCGCCGTCACCACCGCGCTGCTCGGCGCCCTGGCCCTCGCCGCCGGCTCGGCCGGGCTCGGCCACGCGCGCGTGGAGCGGTACGCGGCCGCGCCCGTCGTCGTCGCCGGTGACCAGGAGGTCCGCTGGACGGCGAAGCCGTGGGGAGACGAACCGACGACGGAGACGGCCGGTCTGACCGAGCGGGTACGGGTGCCCGGCGCGGCCGTGGACGTGGTGCGGGCCGTTCCCGGGGTCCTGGCCGCGGTGCCGGACCACACCTTCGTCGTACGGGAGTCGGGGGCGGGCGGTTCCCCGGACCCGCGGACGTACGCCGGGCGGTCCTGGGAGGCGGCGCGACTCGCCCCGTACCGGCTGACCGCCGGGCGGGAGCCCCGTCGGGCCGACGAGGCCGTGATGGGCTCCGGTGCTGGTGCTGGTGCTGGTGCTGGTGCTGGTGTCGGTTCAGGGTCGGGTGCCGGTGCCGGTGCCGGTGCCGGTGCCGGTGCAGGGGCCGATGCCCGTGCAGGGGCCGATGCCCGTGCAGGGGCCGATGCCCGTGCCGGGTCCGCGGCCGCGGCCGGTTCCGGGGTCCGGGTCGGGGACACCGTCGCCGGGCGGAAGGTCGTCGGGGTCGCCGACGGGCCCGCCGCGCTGTACGTCACGGCGGCGGAGGCGCGGAGGCTCGCCGGACACCAGGGCGCCGTCGACGCCGTCGGGGTGCTCGCCGAACCCGGCGTCCCCGTGGACACCCTCCACGCGCGCGTACGGGCCGCCCTGGACGAGGCCGGGCTCAAGGACACAGCCTCGGGCCGGCCGCTCCGGGCGCTCACCGGCGACGGCCGGGGCGGCGCCGAGCACCTCGCCGCCCCTCCCGCGCGCGTGGAGCTCCTCCAACTCCTCGCCGCCGTCTCCGGGACCGTCGTCCTCGTGGCCGTCCTCGTCCTCGCCTCGCTCGTCGCGCAGGCCCTCCGGCAGCGTGCCGCGGAGCGGGAACTGCTGCTCTCCATCGGTGCGACACCCCGTCAGATCAGGGCCTCGGCCGGACGGGAGGTGACCCGGGTGGCGGGACTCGCGGCGCTGCTCGGCGCGGTCGCCGCCGTACCGGTGTTCCTGGGGCTGTGGTCGGCGCTGCGGGGCCGTACCGGAGTCGTACCGGAGGGGCTCGAACTCCCCTCCCCGCCCTGGCTGTTCGCCGCCTCCCTGCTCGCCGCCGGGCTCGTGGTGGGCATCACCCGGCTCGTCGCCCTCTTCGCGACCCGGCGCCCCGGGCGGCCGGGGAAGGGCGGTGCGCGGCGGGCCGTCGGGATCGGGCTGCTCCTGCTGGGGGCGGGGGCGGCCGGAACGGCCGGCGTCCAGGGCGGTGAGGCGGCCGCCGCCGCGGCCGGGGCCGCCACGGTGACGCTGGTCGCCGGGTGCGCGGTGCTCGGACCGTGGATCGCCGGGGCCGCGTCGAAGGTCCTCGACGGGCCGTTCCGCCGGCTCGGCGGCGCGCCCGGACGGCTCACGGCCGCCGGGGCGAGCGCCCACTCGCGCCGGCTCGGGGCGGCGCTCGTCCCGGTCGTCCTCGTCACCTCCTTCGCGCTCGTGCAGCTCGGGGCGGGGACGACGATGCAGCGGGCCGCCGACGCGCAGGCGCGGGCCGCGACGACCGCGGACCTCTCGTTCTCCGGCACGACGGCGGAGCAGGTGCGGAAGCTGCCCGGCGTCGGCACGGCGACGGACGTGCTGCGCTCGACGGTCGTCCTGGCCCGGACGGAGGCCGGTTCGCCGCGCCTCGACCGGCTGCCGGTCCTCGGCGTGGACGCGGCGGGTCTTGCGGGCACGCTCGATCCCGGTGTCGTCGAGGGCGACCTGGCCGGACTCGCCGGGGCCGGGACGGTCGCGGTCGGCGCGGACATGGCCGAGTCCCTGGACGCGCGGATCGGTTCGCCGGTCGAGCTGCGGCTGGGCGACGGAGTCCGGAAGCGGCTGCGGGTGGTGGCGGTGTACGAACGCTCGCTCGCCCTCGGCGAGTTCCTGCTGCCGAAGGCCGAACTGGCCCCGCACATGAGCGACCCGTACCCCGCGCGCGTACTGGCGTCCACGGCGTCCACGACGTCCACGGCGAAGGGCGATGCCGCCTCCCCCGTCGCGCCCGAGCAGGTGATGCCTCCCGGGGCCGAGCTGAACGGGATCGTGTCGGCCGCGATCGTCTCCGCGATCGGCGGGCTCACCCTCCTCTCCGTCCTCAGCACCCTCGCCCTGATCGGAGCCGGGCGGCGCGGCGAGCACCAGCTGCTCGGCCAGGTGGGAGCCTCGGCCGGTCAGCTGCGCCGGATGCTCGGTCTGGAGGCGGGCTTCCTGACCGCCACGGGGCTGATCGTCGGGGCCGTGGTGGGCGCGGTGCCGCTGACCGCCTTCGCCTGGGCGCTGACGGGCGGCCTGCCGTACCTGCCGCCCGGGCAGGCCGGACTGATCGCCGGAACCGTGGTGGTCACGGTGGTCGCGGGCGTGTTCCTGCCCTCGCGGCGGCAGCGGGCGTGAGCCCGTCCCGGGCGACGGCTCAGGCGTTGAGGTAGGCGAGCACGGCGAGGACCCGGCGGTGGCCGCCGCTGTCGGTCGGCGGCAGGCCGAGCTTCAGGAAGACATTTCCGATGTGCTTGTGCACGGCCCGCTCGGTCACCACCATCGAGCGGGCGATCGTGCCGTTGTCGTGCCCCTGGGCCATGAGTTCCAGGACCTCGCGCTCGCGGGGCGTGAGGGAGTCCAGCGGGTCGTCGCGGCGGCGGGCGAGGAGTTCGGTGACGACCTCCGGGTCCAGGGCCGTACCGCCGGACGCGACCCGTTCCAGGGCGTCCAGGAACTCGTCCACCCGGCCCACCCGGTCCTTCAGGAGGTAGCCGACGCCCCGGGCGCCGCCGCCCAGGAGCTCGGCGGCGTACGTCTCCTCCACGTACTGGGAGAGCACGAGGACCGGCAGTTCCGGCAGCTGCTCGCGGGCCGCGAGCGCCGCGCGCAGCCCCTCGTCGCGGAAGCCGGGCGGCAGCCGTACGTCGAGGACGGCCACGTCGGGGCGGTGCTCCAGGAGCAGCGGCAGGATCTCGGGGCCGGTGGCGGCGACCCCGGCGACCTCGTGCCCTGAGGACGTCAGCAGCAGCACGAGGCCCTCCCTCAGGAGGGCGTTGTCCTCGGCGATCACCACACGCACGGAAGCTCCACTTCGATCACGGTCGGGCCCCCTTCGGGGCTGGTCAGTCGTACGGTGCCGTCGAGCGCGGCGACCCGGCGGCGCATGCCGGTGAGCCCGGAGCCGCCGCTCTCACCGGCCTCGGCCCCGCCGCGGCCCTCGTCCTCCACGCGGACGCGGAGAGCGGTCGGTTCACGGGTGAGGGCGACGGAGGCGCGGGAGGCGCCGCTGTGCTTGGCGGCGTTGGTGAGGGCCTCGGCGACCACGAAGTACGCGGCTGCCTCGACGGCGGCGGGCGCGAGGTGACCGTCGGCGGGCGGGAGGTGACCGTCGGCGGGCGGGAGGTGACCGTCGGCGGGCGGGAGGTGACCGTCGGCGGGCGGGAGGCCGGCCCGGTGCCCGTCCGCCAGGCCCGTCACGGACACCCTCACTTCCAGGCCGCTGCTCGCGGCCAGGGCCCGTACCGCCCCGGTCAGGCCCCGGTCGGTGAGGATCGGCGGGTGGATCCCCCGCACCACGTGCCGCAGCTCGGCCAGCGCCTCCTCGGCCTGCGTCTGCGCGTCGTCGAGGAGCTTCCGGGCCGCCGCGGGATCGGAGTCGTACGCCCGCTTGGCCAGGCCGATCCGCATGGAGAGCGCCACGAGGCGGGCCTGCGCGCCGTCGTGCAGATCGCGTTCGATCCGGCGCAGCTCGGCGCCGTGCGCGGCGATCGCGCCCGCCCGGGTGGCCGTGAGCTGCTCGATACGGGCGGCGAGCGCGGCGTCCCGGGCGGCGGACGCGGTGGGCGTGAGCAGGGTGCGCGACCACTCGGCCCCCAGACCGGCGAGCCGGCCGAACAG
The DNA here is from genome assembly GCF_044331325.1 of Streptomyces sp. NPDC017246. Classification (NCBI taxonomy): domain Bacteria; kingdom Bacillati; phylum Actinomycetota; class Actinomycetes; order Kitasatosporales; family Streptomycetaceae; genus Streptomyces; species Streptomyces sp. NPDC017246. The sequence continues at coordinate 684,833 of NZ_JBIRMW010000002.1, forward strand.
CGGCAGGGCCACCGGCCGCCGTCCCGCGAGCCCGGTCCCCACGCCGTCGACGATCAGCGCGGGCAGCCACAGCACCAGCGAGACGTACCAGAGCACCATGCCGTAGAGCAGTTGCGCGGCGGCCCAGACCAGGTCCCGCCCGGTGCCGGGGTCGGTGACGGCGGTGCGCACGCGCGCGGGGAGGGGGCCTTCGAGCGGAAGGTACGCCTCCGGGACGGGCGTCCCCGTCCACGCGGCGGTCCGGCGCCGCTCCCAGCCGGCGAGCCTGCGCAGCAGCAGCACGCTCTCGGGGAGTACGCCCGCGCCGATGACGGTGACGGTGAGGAAGGCCGTGAAGAGGGCCACACCGGCCATCAGACAGCAGAGGATCGCGATCGCGGCCCCGCTCAGGAGATGGAGCGACGCCCGGGCCGCTTCCTTGATCGCGTCGCGCATACGGCCAGGTTATGCGGGAGGGCCCGAGGGGTGCGGTGGTGCAGGCTCCACCATCGGTCCGGGGGCGGGCACCGCTGTGCCGGGACGCCGGGGCGACGAGGATCGAATCCGTACCCAACCCCTTTCGCCTGCCCCGATCCACGGAGACCCCCATGCGATTCCTGCTCTGGCTGCTGCTCACGGCGGCGGTCCTCGGCAACGCCTACGTCAACACCGTCGCCCACCTCTCCGGCGCCGCCCACATCGCGGCGAGCGTCTGCAGCGGCGTGGCCGTGCTGGGCTCCGCGGTCGGCCTGTGGCTGACCCGCCCCCGCGTCGAGGCCTGATGCCGACGCCCACCGAGACGCGGGCGGCGTCCGATCCGGCCCGGGCCTCCCTCCGCCCGGCGGGGGTTGTCAGAGGACTGCCCCACAATGGAGGGCGTACCTGAGGAGGGGCAGACATGGCCGTATGGGACGACCTGGTCGGACAGGCGAAGGTCGAGGAGCAGCTCGCCGCCGCCGCGCGCGACGCCGACGCGCTCGTGACCGCCCACGCCGCCGGAGGCCCCGATCCCGAGGCCTCGAAGATGACGCACGCCTGGCTCTTCACCGGCCCGCCGGGCTCCGGGCGGGCGACCGCGGCGCGGGCCTTCGCCGCCGCGCTCCAGTGCGTGAGCCCCGACCGCGCGCTCGGCGGGGCCCCCGGGTGCGGCTTCTGCGACGGCTGCCACACGACCCTCGTCGGCACCCACGCGGACGTCGAGATCGTCCGTACGGACCTGCTGTCCATCGGCGTGAAGGACACCCGCGCCCTCGTCCGGCGCGCCCAGCTCTCACCGGCGGGAGGCCGCTGGCAGGTCATCGTCCTCGAGGACGCCGACCGGCTCACCGAGGGCGCGGGCAACGTCCTCCTGAAGGCCGTCGAGGAGCCCGCCCCGCGCACGGTCTGGCTGCTCTGCGCGCCCTCCCTGGAGGACGTGCTGCCCACCATCCGCTCCCGCTGCCGGCATCTGACCCTGCGCACCCCGTCCGTCGAGGCCGTCGCCGACGTGCTCGTACGGCGCGACGGCATCGACCCGGAGGCGGCGCACGCCGCCGCCCGCGCCACCCAGGGCCACATCGACCGGGCCCGGCGGCTGGCCACCGACGAGCGGGCCCGCGCGCGCCGGTCCGTCGTCCTCAAACTGCCGCTGCGGGTCGAGGACATCGGCGGCTGCCTCAAGGCCGCCCAGGAGCTGGTGGACGCGGCGGCCGAGGACGCGAAGCAGGTCGCCGAGGAGGTCGACGTCAAGGAGACCGACGAGCTGAAGGCGGCCCTCGGCGCGGCGCAGGGCGGGCGGATGCCGCGCGGCACGGCCGGGGCGATGAAGGAGCTGGAGGAGCGGCAGAAGCGCCGCAGGACCCGTACCCAGCGCGACAGCCTGGACCTCGCGCTCACCGATCTGACCGGCTTCTACCGCGACGTGCTGACCCTCCAGCTGCGCTCGCGTTCGGCCCTCGCCAACACGGACGTACGGGACGCGCTGGAGCGGATCGCCGGCGGCACCACCCCGGAGCGGACCCTCCGCCGCATCGAGGCGGTCCTGGCCTGCCGCGAGGCCCTCGACCGGAACGTGGCACCGCTGCTCGCGGTGGAGGCGATGACGATGGCGCTGCGCGAGTAGGGCCGGCCCCCACGGGACGATTGGACACGGTCCGTACCCGTCCGGATACGCTCCGGGAATGGACTCCAGGCGTTTGCTCCGTACGTCCGCCACGGCCCTCGCGGCCGCTGGGCTGATCCTCTCCGGCTGCTCGGGCGGCAGCGACGCGGCGGCGTCCCGCACCACGTCGGCTCCGCCGGCCGCGGCCCCCTCCTCCTCGCCCGGGGACCTGAAGACCTTCTACGCCCAGAAGCTGACGTGGCGCGACTGCGGCGTCCCGAGCTTCCAGTGCGCCACCCTGCGCGCCCCGCTGGACTACGCGAAGCCGAACGGCGGCGAGATCGAGCTGGCCGTCTCCCGGGTGCGGGCCACCGGCCCCGGCAAGCGTCTCGGTTCCCTGCTCGTCAACCCGGGCGGCCCCGGCGGCTCCGCCGTCGGCTACCTCCAGGGGTACGCGGGCATCGGCTACCCCGCCCCCGTCCGCGCCCGCTACGACATGGTGGCCGTCGACCCGCGGGGCGTCGCCCGCAGCGAGCCCGTGGAGTGTCTGACGGGCCCGCAGATGGACACGTTCACGCAGGTCGACCAGACCCCCGACGACACCGCGGAGATCAACGCGATCGACGCGGCCTTCACGACGTTCTCGGCGGGCTGCGCGAAGAAGTCGGGCGCGATCCTGCCCCATGTGTCCACGGTCGAGACGGCGCGTGACATGGACATCCTGCGGGCGGTGCTCGGCGACGAGAAGCTCAGCTACGTGGGGGCCTCGTACGGCACGTTCCTCGGGGCCACGTACGCCGAACTCTTCCCGGGCCGGGTCGGCCGCCTCGTCCTCGACGGGGCGATGGACCCCTCGCTGCCCGCGATCGACCTCAACCGCGACCAGACCGCCGGCTTCGAGACCTCGTTCCGGGCCTTCGCCGCCGACTGCGTGAGCAAGCCGGACTGCCCGCTGGGCACCGGGTCGGTGGCGGCGGCCGGCGAGGCGCTGAAGAAGTTCTTCCGCGACGTCGACGCCGAGCCCGTGCCCACCGGCGAGAGCCGTGCGCTCGGCGAGTCCCTCGCCACCACCGGCGTGATCGCGGCCATGTACGACGAGGGCGCCTGGCCCCAGCTGCGCGAGGCCCTCACCCAGGCGATCGGCGGCGAGGGCTCGGGCCTCCTCGCGCTCGCCGACAGCTACTACGAACGCGAGGCGGACGGTACGTACGCCAACCTCATGTTCGCCAACGCGGCCGTGAACTGCCTGGACCTGCCGCCCGCCTACAAGGGCCCCGCCGATGTGGTGAAGGCCGTCCCGTCCTTCGAGAAGGCCTCCCCGATCTTCGGCCGGGGCCTCGCCTGGGCCGCCCTCAACTGCACCTCCTGGCCGACCCCGGCCACCGGCGGCCCGCACCGCATCACCGCCGAGGGCGCCGCCCCGATCCTGGTCGTCGGCACCACCCGCGACCCGGCCACCCCGTACAAGTGGGCCCAGTCCCTGGCCGGCCAGCTCTCCTCCGGCACCCTGCTGACCTACGAGGGCGACGGACACACCGCGTACGGCCGGGGCAGCGACTGCATCGACTCGGCGATCAACACCTACCTCCTGGAGGGCACCCCTCCGGCGGACGGAAAGCGCTGCTCATAGGCCCTCTCGGGGGGTGGTCGGAGCACCCCGCGAAACTGTGTAGACTTGGCGTCGCTGCTGCACCCACCATGGGTTCACACAGCGTGCCGCCTTAGCTCAGCTGGCCAGAGCAACGCACTCGTAATGCGTAGGTCTCGGGTTCGAATCCCGAAGGCGGCTCGGAATCACCCCAGGACTCACTCGCCGTGACCTGGGGTTTTTTCATGCCCGGATGTCATGTCGGAGGCTTGGGCGGGGCGTCGGTCGTCCGTGGGCCGTGTGAAGTCCCGGAGCAGTCGGACCAGTTCGTCCGGGCGGTCCTCGGGGACCAGGGTGCGGCTGCCCTCGATCTCGGCGAGGCGTCCCTGCGGGAACAGTTCGGCCAGGCGCGGGCCGTGTGCGCGGGGCATCAGTCTGTCCCGCGTCGCCCAGGCGACCAGGACCGGTCTGTCGAAGGAGCGCATCCGCTCGGACCATTCGAGCAGGCGCGCTCGGGGCGGGGTGGAGGTGAGGTACTTGGCCAGGTCGCGGCGGACCCCCGGGTTCGTGCGGGCGGGCCGGAACCAGTCGTCCATGATCGCGTCGGGGACCGGGTGCTCGGTCATGGCGCCCCAGCCGTTCGGCGCCCGCCGTACCGGGCGCAGTCGCAGAAGGTTCATCAGCAGGGCCAGGCCGCCCGGGACCGACGCGGCCCTGGCCAGGGACCGGCCGGGCTTGCCCGGAGGGTAGTTGTCGAACGCCTCGCAGGCGACGAGGGCGAGCCGGGCGATGCGCGCCGTGCGGCCTTCCGGCAGCAGCAGCTGCGCTCCGCCCCAGTCGTTGAGCACCAGCGTCACCTCACGCAGGCCGAGCCGGTCGAGGAACTCCCCGACCAGGAGCGCCTGTCCGCGGAGCGAGAGGTCCGCGTCCGGGTGCATCGGCTTGCGGTGGCTGCCCAGCGGCAGCGTGGGCAGCACGCACCGGTGGGTGCCGCGCAGCTCGGGGACGACCTTGCGCCACACCGTGTGGTCCATCAGCACTCCGTGCAGGAACACCAGGACGGGACCGTCGCCGCCGGTGTCCTCGTAGGCGATGGTTCCGGACGACAGTTCGACCTCGGGCATCGGCTTGCCTTTCTCGTGTCGTACGTCGGACAGCCGGCCGTTCGCGTATGCGCGGCCCGGTCTCCGTGGTCATAACTACCACAGCTGTGGCACCACGGGTGAGGTGGTTCAATGGGGAGGTGCGGCGGGGCTGCTAGGTTCACCACGCCTGTGGTGTGCGAGTGGGTCCATCGCGGCCGATCCGGCCGGGCGTCATGGCGATCGACGGAGCGGGGAAGGGGTGGGTGGCGTGGCGGAGAACGCGAACCGGCGCAACCTGCTGAGGGACGCGGCCCTCGAGGTGCTGGGCGCGGAGGGCGGCCGTGGCCTGACCCATCGAGCGGTGGACGGCGCGGCGGGAGTGCCGACCGGGACGGCGAAGAACTACTTCCCCACCCGCGACGCCCTGCTCGCCGCCGTCGCGGATCGCTGCCTCGAACTCTTCCGGCAGGCGGGCACCCTGCCGACGGGCGCCACCGGCCCCACCAGTCGTCGGGAGTTCGCGGCGCTGCTGCGCGGCGTCCTCGAAGAGGCCACGGGGCCGGGCCGCAGACGTGTGCTCGCCTACCTCGAACTCCACGGAGAGGCGTCCCGCAAGCCGTGGCTCGGCAAGGTGCTCGCGGAGATCTCCGCCACGGACTTCGCGACGATGGAGCGGCTCCAGCGGTCCGCCGGGCTCGACGTCACGCCGCAGCGCGCGGGTGTGGTCACCATGGCGATGCACGCGGCCGTCGTCGACCTGCTGGCGCACCCCCCGGGGGTGCCGAACGGAGCGCGGCTCGATGATCTCGACGCGTTCGTCGACGGGCTGCTCGACGTGGTCTATCCCCGGTCGTCCGCGGACGCGTGACGCGCGCTCGGCCTCCTGACCGGGCCGCTCGGCCGATCCTCTCTCGGGCACTCCCGCCCGTCCCGCCCGGTTCGGGCGCCCTCGTCTCGCGCGCGCCCGCCGCGCACGCCCGCCCGCGCACCCGCGGGCGCGCGCGAGGTGTACGGCCCCTTGCTTGGGGCATTGGTCTAGTCCAAACTGATCATTGACGAAGCCTCTGCAGAGTCGGCCGCGCACGGCCCGCAATGCCGCAGCCGGTCACGATCGACAGGTCGCGGTCATCGGATGAGGGGGATGCCATGTCGGAGAGGACGTCGGCCTCGGGGCTTCCCCGGGGAGGCCCAGGAGAGCCGGGCTCGTTCGGCTCGCGGCTCCAGTCGTTCCGCAGACGGGCCGGGCTCAGCCAGGAAGCGGCCGCCTCACGGGCCGGGATCAGCACCAGGGCACTGCGCGACATCGAGCGCGGCCGGGTCCACCGGCCCCAGTCGCGCACCCTCCAACGCCTGGCCGAGACCCTCGGACTGACCGGCGGTGAGCTGGCGGACCTGCTGGCCGCCACCCGCACCGGATCACCCCGCGGCGCCGCCCGGCCGCGCCTGCTGATCCTCGGCCCGCTCTCCCTCCGGCGCGGCCAGACCCCCGTCCCCGTCACCAGCCCCATGCTGCGCCGCCTGCTCGGGCTGCTGGCCCTCAAGCACCCCGAACCCTCCACCCAGCAGGAGATCACCGACACCCTCTGGCCCTCCGGACCGCCCAGTTCGCACCAGAGCCTGATCCACACCTACGTCAGCCAGGTCCGCCGGCTGCTGGAACCCGACGAACCGCGGACCGCCCCGCCGCCGACCGTCGCCCGGACACCCACCGGCTACCGCCTGGAGGCGACCCGGAGCCAGATCGACCTCGGCCACTTCGACGAGCTGCTGGCCCAGGCGGAGCGGCTGCACCGCGCCGGGGACCCGGAGGCCGCGTACGAGACGCTGACCCACGCCCTCCAATGGTGGCGGGGGCCGGTGCTCGCCGACGCGGACCCCGTACTGCGCCAGCATCCGGCCGCGGTGGTGGCCAACGAACGCCGGGTCAAGGCGATGCTGCTGCACGCCGACACGGCGCTGCTGCTGCGCCGCCCCGAGGAGACCGTCCCGCTGCTCTGGGACATGGTGAACACCGAGCCGCTGCACGAGGGCATGCACGCCCGGCTGATCCTCACCCTCGCCAGCTGCGGGGAACAGGCCGCCGCGCTCAATGTGTTCAACCGCCTGCGCGACCGGCTCGACGAGGAACTCGGCATCGCGCCCAGCACCGAGGTCCGCGCCGCCCATCTGCGCGTACTGCGCCAGCAACTGCCCCTCGCACAGCGCCCCGACCGCCCCGTCCCCGCCGAACGCCCGGCCCTCACCGGACCGCTCCCGGCCCAGCTGCCCGCCCGGGCCGGCTCCTACGTCGGTCGCCGGCGCCAGATGCGGGAACTGGACGCCCTCGTCTCGCCCCACCCCGCCCTGCGCTCACACGTGGTGGCGGTCGTCGGCGCGCCCGGGGTCGGCAAGACCGCCCTCGCCAAGCACTGGGCGCACGCCCGGCGCGAACACTTCGAGGACGGGCAGCTCTTCGTCGACCTGCGCGGCCACTCCCCGCTCCCGACCCTGCGGACCGGCGACGTCCTGGCCCAGTTCCTCCGGGCCCTGGGCGCGCCGCCCGACCAGCTGCCCGCGGACGAGGACGAGGCCGCGGCGCTGTACCGCACGCTGCTCGCCGACAAGCAGATGCTGATCGTCCTCGACAACGCGCGCGACGCCGAGCAGGTCAGGCCGCTCATCCCGGGTGCCCAGGGCTGCGCGGTGGTGATCACCAGCCGCAGCCGGCTCGCGGGACTGGTCGCCAGCGACGGCGCCCGTCAGCTCGTCCTGGACGTGCTCGACCCGGACGAGGCCCATCAACTCCTCGCCGGCACCATCGGCGAGAGCCGGGTCACGGCCGAGGAGGAGGCGGCCCGGAGACTCGTACAGGTCTGCGGCGGCCTGCCGCTCGCCATCCGGATCGCCGGTGCCAACCTGCTGGCGCGCAACGTCGCCATCGCCGACTACTGCGCCGAATTAGCGGGCGACGACATGCTCAGCCGACTGCACATCGAAGGCGACCGGCGCTCCACGGTGCGGGCCGCCTTCGAGCTCTCCTACCGCGCGCTCCCGGCCGCGGCCCAGCGGATGTTCCGGCTCCTCAGCCTGACGCCCGGCCCGGACCTCACCGTGGACGGCGCCGCGGCCCTCGCCGACTCGACCTCGGCCGAGTCGGCCGCACTGCTGATCACCCTGACGGACGCCCATCTGGTGCGGGAACGGGCGGCCGGCCGGTTCGGGCTGCACGACCTGCTGCGTACCTACGCCCGCGAGCTGGTCAGCAGGGAGGAGGCGCACGCAGGGCGGCAGCGGCTCTTCGACTGGTACCTCTACCACACCGACGCCGCCGCCCGGCTGCTCCACCCGGCGGAGTCGGCCTCGCAGCCGTCCGGCGGGACGGCGCCCTCGGCCGCGCTGGTCTTCTCGGACCACGACCAGGCCTCGGAGTGGCTGGACAGCGAGCGGGAGAACCTGGCCGGCGCCGTCCTCCAGGCCTCCGGCGCGGGCTTCACCGCCGTCGCCTGGCGGCTGGCGGAGAGCCTGCACAGCTACTTCATGGTGGGGATGTACACGGGGGACTGCCTCAAGGTCGCGACCGCCAGTCTGTTCGCCGCCGTCGCCGACGGCGAGCTGCGGGCCCAGGCCGCCGCCCAGTTGCGGCGCGCCGAATGCCACTGGGTGCTGGCGAACAACGCGCAGGCCCTGGACCTGTTCCGCAGCGCGCTGGAGCTCGCGCGGCAGGCCGGCTGGCAGGAGGGGCAGGCCCTGGCGCTGCGCCGGATCGCCGCCGCGCGGCAGGAGGACGGCACCATGCGGCCGGCCTGCGACCACCGCTCCCAGGCCCGTGCACTCACCCGGCGCGGCAGCGGGGCGGGGGCCGTCGCCGACGTCGACGCCGCCTCCAAGGTGGGACTGAGCTGCTGAGCCGGTGATCCGGGTGAGCTGTTGATCCGGTGAACGGCTGAGCCGGGCTGAGCCGGGCTGGGGCGGGATGGGCCGGTATGGGCCGGTGAACGGCCGAGCCGCTGCACCGTGGGGCCGACAGTCCGTGGAGCCTGCGGCCCGCTGTGCCGAGCATCCGCCGTGCCGCGTGCTCGCCCCGCCCCTCGTCGCCGCGGCGGCAGGACAACTCCTCCGGCAGTTGCACAAGTTCTGCCGGTTCCTCTGGGCCTGCCGACGGCGCCCGCCAGAAGCGTAGGTCAGCAGCCGTGCGGGCGGCCGGGGGCGGACCTTCCCGGGCTTCCGGTCCTCTGGTCCGGCTGTAGGAGCCCGACCAGGCGGGGTCCGTACGGTGGGGCCGCACCGCAAGGCCGTTCCCCCGTGCCGATTCATGAGGTGACACGTTGCCACAGCTCACGGTGGCATGCGCCGGCGCCCGTGCGGGGCGCGTTCCGGGCCGCCTCTCCTTCGGTCATGCCCCATGCCCGCAGCATCCGTGCGATCAGAACGAGGTGACGATGGAACTCGAGGCGCAGACCCCGCGTCAGGAAACATCATGCCCGGCGGAGCTCGACGAGTTCGCGGTGGCGTTCTACGAACGCGCCATAGGACGTGCGGACTTCTGCCCATCCGGGATCGCCGACGAGCTGGGCGTGCCCCGCCAGCGCGCCGAACAGGCGGTCTGCGTGCTGCGTGAACTACGCCTGGTCAAACCGGCGGAGGGTGTCGCGGACCGGCTGGTCGCGGTCAGTCCGGAGGCCGCCCAGATGGAGCTGCTGGTCCCACTGGAACGGGAGATACTCGACAGCCGTCGGCGACTCGCCGGATTCAAGGGGCAGTTGAACTCCTTCGTGGCGGCGTTCGAGAAGCAGGCCAGGACCCGGGCCGAAACCGTGGTGATCACCGACGACCAGGAGGAGATCGAGCTCCGGCTTCTGGAGGCGGCGCAGGGCTGCACCGCGGAGGTCCTGGTGATGCAGCCCTGTGTGGGCCGGGAGACCCACGAGCTGCGGCTGGCCCGGCCCCTGGTCCTCGAGGCGTTACGACGCGGCGCGCAGGCACGGATCCTCTACCCCCACACCGCACGGGGTGACTCCGTCACGCGCGCCCACCTGGGAGAACTCCTGCCCGCGGGAGGCCAGGTGCGCACCACCAACGAGGTGCGTGACCGCTTCCTCGTCTTCGACCGGAAGACGGCCTTCATCCCGGCCGGCGAGGGCGACGCGATCGCCGTCGTCTACGACGGAGCGGTCGCGGCCTTCCTGGCCGGACTGCACGCCCGGGTCTGGGAGTCCGCCTTCGACTTCGACTCCGGCGCGGCCGGTTACGCCGGAACGATGGAGGACCTCAAGGCGACCCTGCTCGAACTGCTGGCCTCGGGGGCCAAGGACGAGGTGATCGCGCGCCGGGTGGGCATGTCCGAGCGGACCCTCCGCCGTCATGTGGCCACGATCATGCAGGACCTGTCCGCCACCAGCCGCTTCCAGGCCGGTGTGCTGGCCGCCCGTACCGGACTGGTCGACCCTGCCCTGAGGAGCGCCGCATGAGCCGGTACGACCACCTCGCGTACACCTCGGCGGTGCGCCGGGTCCAGGAGCAGATGGGCAGCGCGTCGGCGGCCGACCGCCGGCTGGGGGATCCGGCGGAGGAGGCGGTGCCGCTCGACGCCAACGCCGCCGCGTTCATCCGCGGCCTCGACGGGTTCCTGTTCGCCAGCGTGGGCGAGACGGGCTGGCCGTACATCCAGTTCCGTGGCGGACCACCGGGGTTCGTCCATGTCCTGGACGCGCACACCCTCGGCTATCTGGACGTCCGGGGGAACCGGCAGTACATCACCACCGGCAATGTGCGCGCCAACGACCGGGTCGCGCTCTTCTTCCTCGACCAGGCCCGTCAGACCCGCCTCAAGCTGTTCGGCCACGCCACCGCCGTACCGGTCGACGAGGACCCCGCGCTGGCCGCCCGCCTGGACTCGCCGCGCACCGACGGCACGGTCGAGCAGCTCGTCACCATCCGGGTCGAGGCCTTCGCCTGGAACTGCCCCAACCACATCACCCCCCGCTTCAGCGAGCGCGAACTCTCCGAGGCCCTGACCCCGATCCGCGACCGCCTCGCGCGTCTGGAGCAGGAGAACGCCGCCCTGCGCGCGGAACTCGGCGCCCGGCACGACGTGGCCCGCTGAGAGACCGTCCGCCACGGCACGGCCCGCTGCGGCGCCGTCCGTCCCGATGACCGAATTCGGCAGCCGGTTCCGGTCATCGAGACGGTCCGGCGCACCGGTCCCGATTTGGCCCGACCTGACCACTGACCGCATTCGGCTGCCGGTTCCGGTCATTGAGAAAACCCGCTCGGGAATCCTTACTGGAGTCAGCAAAGGGCCACCCGAAGCGAACGGAGACATCGCGCGATGGTCAGCGACGTGATCGACCGAAACGATCGGTTCCGGGGAATTCTGGACCGACTCGCCACGAAGTCGATCGACGACTACTACAACCCGTACCGGCTGTTCGAGTGGCCGGACCGACTCCCCGAGGACATGTGGTGGATGAGCCCCGAGCTCACCACCACATACGGGACGGAATGGGCCGAGTCGCTCACTCCTCAGCAGCTCCACACGCTTTCCAAGCACGAGAGCATCAATTTCTACAGCCTCAATGTGCATGGAATCCGGGAACTGCTCATCGAGGTCGTGGGACGGATTCACACCGCCGGTTTCGAAACTCCTTCGGAGTTCTTCCACCATTTCATCGGTGAGGAGAACGAGCACATGTGGTTCTTTGCCGAATTCTGCCTCCGGTACGGCGGGAAGATCTACCGGCAGCCGGCCGGCGGCGCGGAGGCGGCCGTCCCCTCGGACAAGATCCAGAGCCTGCTGGTGTTCGCCCGCATCCTGATCTTCGAAGAGCTCGTCGACCACTTCAACTCGAAGATGGCCGCGGACGAGCGGCTCCACGAGACCATCCGCGGCATCAACCGGATCCACCACCAGGACGAGTCCCGGCACATCGCCTTCGGCCGCGAACTCGTCGACCTGCTCTACCAGGACCTGAAGCAGACCGCCACGGAACAGGAACTGGACGAGGTCTCCACCTATCTGCGCCGCTATCTGAAGCACAGCTTCGACTCGCTCTACCACCCGCAGGTCTACCGCGACGCCGGACTGGAGCGGCCGCACGAGCTGCGCCGGTCCCTGATGGAGTCGCCGGCCCGCGCCGAGGCCGAACTGCGCACCTTCCGCAAGACCGCCAAGTACCTCGAGAAGACGGGACTCATCCGATGAACCGCCTGACCGGGAGCGACGGCGCACCCGCGCTCGCCATCCTCGGACCGGGATCCACCCGGCTCGTCAAGGAGCTCGACCGGGTCTTCGCCGGCTGGGGCGTGACGGCCGGCGCCGAGGAGATCAGCGCCCCGCCGCTCTTCCCGGTGACCGACCTGGAGAAGTTCGACGTCTACACCAACTTCCCCCAGCTCGCCTGGGTGGCCGGCTCGCTCGACCTGACGGACAACCAGTTCAAGCCGGTGGAAGGCAAGTTCGGGCCCGGAGCGGTGACCGAGGCGCGCTACGGACTGCCGCACGCCACCTGCTACGGCGCGTACCTCTTCCACGAGGGCGACCAGGTCGCCGACGACACCCTGGTGACCCTGGTCAACCGCTGCTTCCGCAACGAGGACCACTACGGCGGGCTGCGCCGCCTCGCCAGCTTCCAGATGCGCGAGATCGTCGCCCTCGGCAGCTTCGAGCACACCCAGCAGGTGCTCGCCGGGTTCACCGAGCGGATCCAGGCCTTCGCCGCCGCGCTCGGGGTCGACCTGGCCAAGGTGCCGGCCGGCGACCCGTTCTTCCGCAACGACAACGGCCGCGCCCTGATGCAGAAGCTCAGCCCGGTCAAGTACGAGTTCCAGTACGGCGACGACCTGGCGATCGCCTCGGTCAACACCCACCGCAACTTCTTCGGCGAGCGGTGCGGCATCCGGCTGGAGTCCGGCGAACACGCCTACACCTCCTGTGTCGCCTTCGGACTCGAGCGCTGGCTCGCCGTCCTCACCGAGCACTTCGACGGGGATCTCGACGCCGCGCTGACCGCCGTACGCGCCGCCGCCGACCCGACGTGACCCAGCCGCTGATCGGCGTCGACCTCGTACCGATCTCCCGGGTCGGCGAGCTCCTGGACCCCGGTATCGGACCGCTGCTCCGGCGGTACCTCTCCGCCGAGGAGCTGACCGTCTCCCGGACCCCGGACGGAGAACCCGACCGGGCCAGGATCGCCGGCCGGCTGGCCGCCAAGGAAGCCGTCTTCAAACTCCTCGGCGCCGTCGGACGACCGGTCCCCTGGCAGGGCATCGAGGTCCTCCGCGGGCCCGGCGGCCGGCCCGGGGTCCGACTCTCCGGCAGGGCCGCCGAGCTGGCCCGGGCCGCCGGTCTCGGCCCGATCGACGTCAGCATCAGCCACGACGCCGGCTTCGCGATCGCCGTCGCGGCCGCCTCCACCTCTCTCGATCACCCCATCTCGCTGGAACAGCGACTCTGAAGGGAATGCCATGAGTTCCGCAGGTATCGACAAGGTCCGGGACTGGATCCTCGGCCGTCACCCCGAGCGCACCGAGCTCGCCGCCGACGTCGACCTCATCGAGAGCCGGCTGGTCGACTCGCTCGCCTTCGTCGAGCTCGTCTACACGATCGAGGACGCCGCGGGCGTCGAGATCGACTTCGACAACATCGACATCGAGGACTTCCAGACCCTCGCGACCATCGAGAAGGCGTTCTTCGCCTGATCCCGAGGAGGGATCTTCACCATGGATGCAGTCTCGTACACCGCACAGTGGATGGCCGCGGCCCGCGCACAGGAGTCCGAGCGGGAGGACGCGCTCTTCGTCGACCCGCTCGCCAAGGACCTGGCCGCGCCCAGGGGCTTCGAGCTGATCGAGCGCTACGCCGGCGGCGGCCTGCTGCCGTTCATCTCCATCCGGACCCGGTTCCTCGACGACGCCATCAAGACCGTCCTCGCCGAGAGCGGGATCCAGCAGGTGGTCCTGATCGCGGCCGGCATGGACACCCGCGCGTTCCGCCTCGACTGGCCGGACGGCATCGAGCTCTACGAGGTCGACCACGCCCTGCTGATCGCCGAGAAGCGCCGCCGGCTCGACGCCCTCGGCGCCGAGCCGCGCACCGACCGGCGCGAGGTCTCCGCCGACCTCACCCAGGAGTGGCTGCCCTCCCTGGAGGCCGCCGGCTTCGACCGCGACCGCCCGACCCTCTGGGTCGCCGAGGCGCTGACCTTCTTCCTCACCGACGAGCAGGCCGCCGGCCTGCTGCGGCTGCTCGCCTCCGCCTCGGCCCCCGGCAGCCACCTCGCCTTCGACATCCTCGGACGCGCCCTGCTGCGCAGCCCGTTCTCGAAGCGCTTCCTGGACAACCTCGCCGCCGACGGCACGCCGTGGATCTTCGGCACCGACGAGCCCGAGGAGTTCCTGACCGCGAACGGCTGGAAGACCACCGACCTGCGCGAGCCCGGCCAGCCCGGCGCCGGCGAGGGCCGCTGGCCGTACGAGGTCCAGCCGAGGGACCGCCGCGGCGCCAACCGGCTGTGGCTGATCCGCGCCGAGGTCGTGACGACCTGATGAGTCAGCCGACCACGGACCGCCGGATCACCCTGGAGCGGATCGAGTCGTACCTGCCCGAGCGCAGCGTACGGATCGAGGAGCTGGGCGAGCGGCTGGGCCTGCGACGGGCCGAACTCGGGGTGTTCCGGAAGTTCTACGGTCTGGACACGCTCCGCTTCGACCCCGAGCTGCCGCTGATCGACCTGCTGCGCCCCGCCGCGCGCGGCGCCCTGGCCGCCCTGCCGGAGGGCGGCCGGGTGGACTACCTGGCCTACGCCCATGTCACCCAGGCGGTGGCCCCGGCCGACGTGGACATCGCCCAGGTGGTCACCGAGGACCTCGGCCTCACCGAGACCGAGGCCTTCGGCCTCAGCCACCAGGCCTGCGTCAGCAGCCTGGGCGCCATCGAGGTGCTCGGCGAACTGCTCCGCGCGGAGGGCACCGAGGGCGCGTACGCCCTGATGGTCACCGGCGAGCAGGCGTACTCGCCGATGGTCCAGCTCGTCCCCAACACCTCGATCATGGCCGACGCCGCCGCGTCCTGCCTGATCACCCTGGACGGCGACGGCGACGTGGTCCGCTCCTTCGCCACCCGGACCCTGGGCGAGTACGCCCAGTGGCTGGAGCTGACCGCCGAGCAGAACACCGAGTTCGGCGAGCAGTACGGCAAGCGGATCTCCGAGGTCATCCACCAGGCCCTGACGGAAGCGGGGCTGACGCTCGACGACGTCGACCTGGTCATCCCGCACAACGTCAACAAGCTGGCCTGGCGGCAGACCATCAAGGAGCTGGAGGTGGCGCCGGAGAAGGTCTTCCTGGACAACGTCCCGCGCTTCAGCCACACCTTCGCCGCGGACGTCTTCGTCAACTACACCACGCTGCGGGACGCCGGCCGCCTGGTGGACGGGGCGCACTACCTGCTGGTCTCCGTCGGCCTGGGCGCCACGTTCGGCGCCATGGTGATCACCCACCGGGCGGGAGGAGAGTCCCGATGAGTCGTCAGGAAGTGCTGCTCACGATCGAGAAGGCGATCAGCGAGGTCCTGGAGCGGCCGGTCACCGGGCTGACGGAGGAGACCGCGCTCTTCGACGAGCTGCAGCTCGACTCCCTCGCCGTCCTGGGGATGCTGATGACCGTCGAGGAGGCGACCGGGATCTCGATCGACCCCGAGAAGCTCGACATCGACCATCTGCGGACCATGCGGTCCTTCGCCGACTACGTCGAGGCCGCGATCCGCGAAGCGGAGGGCACCTCATGAGCGGACTCGCCGTCCGGGCCGCCGCCTCGGTGCGCTCGCCGCAGGGCCGGGCGTCCGGCACCACCCCGGCCGCGCTCGACTACTACCGCGACCTGCTCACTCCCTTCGGCGAGAAGCCGGACGAGGAGCTGCTGGGCCGTGGGGCGCACGTCCACCACCGGGACCTCGCGGATCTGCTCGTCGCCGACGAGGGCGTCGGCCGGAGCCGGCCGGAGCTGCTGATCGTCACCCACGCCCTCCCGGACGTGGTGCCGTTCACCGCCGTCGCGCCGCATCTGACCGACCGCCTCGGCGGCGGGGCGACCAACTTCGCGATCGCCGAACAGGGCCTGGCCGCACCCTTCACCGCGCTGCGGATCGCCTCGGCGTACCACCGCGCGGGGCGGGCCGCGGAAGTGGTCCTCGCGGTGCTGGAGCAGACCACCCTGCCGACGGCCTTCCCGCTGGTCCAGGAGACACCGCTGGTCGACTCGGCGGCGGCGCTGGTCCTCGGCGCCGCCACCGGGCCCGGTCTGCGGTTCGTCCGGGCCCGCTCGGCCGCCTCGGCGGCGGCGGCCCTCGGCGAGGAGTCCCTCGCCCGGGACTTCGGCGAGGACGTCCCTGGCCGGGTCCTGGGGGAGGACGGCACCCTGCTGGTCCTCGGTCCCTGGGTCGGCGAGGACGTCCCGGAGCACGGCGCGGTGCACCGGGTGGCCCCGGGCAGCTACTGCACCAGCGTCTGGCTGGATCTGGCCGACCACTGGCAGGAGTGGCAGCGGACGTACCGGCGGATCGTCCTGTGCGACACGGATCCGCGCTCCGGCCGCAGCCACGTGGCGCTCTTCGGCCACGGCGAGGGGTAACCGGCCTGCGGGCCCGGGGCGAGCCCGTACCGGTACGGCGGCCCTGGGGCGAGCACCGCACCCGTCACGGCCGGCCCAGGAACGAGCCCGCACCCGTCACGACCGGCCCTGGGGCGCCCCCCACCCGCCACGGCCGGCCGAGGGGCGAGCACGGCATCCGTCACGGCCGGCCGTGACGGACACCGGGCTCGCCCCCACGCGTTCGGCCCGGCTCCGACAGACATCCGACAAGGCAACCGAAGGGAAGTTCGAAGACGATGACCACGGCTGAGCAGCGGACCATCAGGCTGGACTCCGCGAGGGCCGGGACCGGCCCGGCGACCTGGGGGCAGCGGGCGATCTGGGGGGTCGTGACCCGGCTCGGCGACGACGCCCCCCGGTACAACCTGCCGGTCGACCTCCCCGTCACCCCGCCCCGCCCCGTGTCCCGCGTCCTCGCGGACCTGACGGAGCTGCTCCTGCTCCACGACAGCCTGCACACCAGGTTCCTGCCGACCGGCGAGGACGGTCTGGAGCAGGTCGTCGACGGCAGCGGCGAGCTTCCCGTGGAGATCAGGACGACCTCGGCGGCGCGGGCCGCCGAGGTCAGCGCGGGCCTGCTCAAGGAGCTCGCCGGTCGCTCCTTCGACCACACGCGGGAGTGGCCCCTGAGGCTGGGCCTGGTGGAGTCCGACGGTCTGGTCCACCGGCTGGTCCTCGCCGGCGCGCACACCGGGATGGACTACTGGGGTCTCGGCCGGCTGCTCCGCGACCTGGAGTCGATCCAGTCGGGGGAGACCGCCGAGTCGCTGCGCGGCTCGCGCCCCTCCCTCCAGCCCCTGGAGGCCGCGGAGCTCCAGGCGTCGCCGCTCGGCCGCCGCCGGGACGAGGCGGCCCGCCGCTACTGGTCCGAGCAGCTGACCGCAGGACCCCGGCAGATCTTCCGGGAGCCCGCGGCGCCGGAACTCGCGGACGATCCGCACCGGATGTTCCCCAACGCGCTGCTGCGCTCGCCCGCGCTGGCCGTCGCCGTCGGGCGGGTGGCGGCGGAGCTGGAGGTCAGCGATGCCGCGGTGCTGCTGGGGGCGACCTCCCACCAGCTGGCGAGGATGTCCGGGAGCAGCGACGTGCTGTTCCAGGTGGTGGTCGGCAACCGCTTCCAGCCGGCCGCCGCCGCGTCGGTCAGCACGGTGGCGCAGGAGGCCCTGTTCCGTCTCACGGACGCGGACCGGGACTTCGGGGACGCGGTGCGGCGGACCCGGTCCGTCGCGTTCGCCGCGTTCCGGCACGCCGCGTACGACAAGTGGGCGCTGGACCGGGAGGTGGCGCTGCTCGTCGAGAAGGGCGAGGCGGCCGACCACTCGTACTGGTGGAACGACACCCGTGACCCGGGCGTCGGGCCGTTCGACACCGTCGAGGAGCCGCGGGCCCCGCTCAGCGAGCTGATCGGCCGGACCGAGCTGAGCTGGCCGACGGAGTTCCTGCCCCGCAGGAACGTGTCGGTGGCCGTGGACGTGCTGACCGCCCCCGGTGCCCTGGACCTCGCCATGACCGCCGATCCGGCGGTCCTCGGCCGTGAGGGGATGGAGACGTTCCTGCGCGGGGTCGAGCGGCTGATCGTCGCCGAGGCGATCGCGCTGGGGGACTGATGACCAAGCGGTACGCGGGAATCGCCTGGACGGACGAGGGCTACCGGGTGGAGGTCCTGGACGACGCGGGGCGCCGGGTGGTGGAGCCGAGCGGCTGGGGCGGCGCCCAGGTCGCCGAACTCATCGCCTGGCTGCGGAGCCTGGACGGCGGGCGGGCCCCGGCCGTCGTCCTGGACAGCACCAACGGTCTGCTCGACGGTCCGATGACCGCCGCCGGCCTGGAGGTGTACCGGGCCGATCCCTGGCTGCTGCCGCAGCGGACGGGGTTCGGCTCCGTCCCGGCCGAGCAGCTCGCGGAGCAGGCCCGTACGGCGCCCGGCGCGCTGGCCCGGGTGACCGCCGAGGGCGGCACGCTGACCGGCCGCGCCGAGGAGTACTTCGACGGGGTGCGGCGCGGCGAGCCGATCCTCGCGGCGCTGACGGCGGCCGGACGCTGCTTCGAGCACGGCAGCCGGGACACCCCCCGGGTCGCGCTCACCTTCGACGACGGCCCCGATCCGGTGCACACCCGCCAGGTGCTGGAGATCCTGGAACGCTACGGAGCCCGGGCGACCTTCTTCTGCGTCGGCCAGCACGTGGCGGCGCTGCCCGACGAGGTGCGCCGGATCGCCGCCGCCGGCCATGAACTGGGCAACCACTCCTGGTCGCACCCCTTTCTGTTCGACCTGACACCGGACCAGCTGCGCGAGCAGATCGACCGCACGGCCGAGGTGATGACCCGGGTGACCGGCGAGACCCCGACCTGGTTCCGGCCGCCGTACGGCGCGCTGAACCCGGAGGTGCTGGCCGCGCTGGAAGGGCACCCGACCACGCTGACGATGT
This sequence comes from Streptomyces sp. NPDC017246, assembly GCF_044331325.1. NCBI lineage: Bacteria > Bacillati > Actinomycetota > Actinomycetes > Kitasatosporales > Streptomycetaceae > Streptomyces > Streptomyces sp. NPDC017246. Next base: position 703,619 of record NZ_JBIRMW010000002.1, read on the forward strand.
GGGACGTGGACGCCCGCGACTGGTCGCGGCCGGGACCGGAGCAGATCGCGGCGACCGTCCTGGACGGCGCCGGTCCCGGCTCGGTGGTGCTGATGCACGAGGGCGCCGGTGATCGGGCCCAGACCGTCCAGGCCCTTCCGTCGATCGTCGAGGGCCTGCTCGAACGCGGCCTTGAACTGGTCACCGTGAGCGAACTCCCCGCGGCTCCCGGCCCCGACGGCCCGCGGTCACTCGACCGATGAAGCGCACGATCAACGACTGAAGGGTTGAACAGTCATGGAAGAACGCCTGGCAGATCACACTGCGGAGGTGGCGTCCCCACAGACGAAGGACGGAACGCCCGACGGGACCTCCGGCGGGGCGCCGTCGTCGGGGGAGCCGGCGATCTGGTCCCGTAACTTCCGGTACTACTTCACCGCCCGCAGCGCGGGCCTGCTCAGCTGGGCCATGCTGCCGGTCGCGGTCTCGGCCGGTCTGCTCAAGGGCGGATACGGCCTGGACACCGCGGGCTACTCGATGGCCTTCCTGGTCGCCCCGTTCGCCGGGCTGGTGCTGTTCGGCGGAGTGCTCGCCGACCGGTTCACCGCCCGCCGGATGATGATCATCGCGGATCTGGCCAACCTCACCGCCCATGTCCTGCTCGCCCTCCTCTTCATCCACGGCATCGACCACCTGTGGCAGCTGTACGCGCTGCTCGTGGTGGCCGGCACCGCCAACGCGCTGTTCCAGCCCGGCGCCTCCTCGACCGTTCCGCTGGTCTCACGGGACGTGCAGGGGGCCAACGGCGTACTGCGCACCTCCGAGGCGATCACCGGACTCGGCGGACCCGCGCTGGCCGGAACCCTCGTCGGCTTCGGGTCCACCGGCTGGGTCATGGTGATATCCGCCGTGGCCTACGGGACCAGCGCCATCTGTCTGTTCGTGCTCCGGCTCGGCGTGGTGCCGGCCCCGCCGGCCGGCGAGAGCCTCTGGCGCAACCTGGCGGTCGGCTGGCAGGAGTTCCGCTCCCGCAGCTGGCTCTGGGGCGTGATCCTGATCTGGATGTTCTACGCGGTGCTCTCCTGGGGGCCGCAGCTCTCGGTGGCCGCCGGTGTCATCGTGCCCGAGCACGGCGCGAGCGCCTTCGGTCTGATCAACGCCGCCCTGGGCGCCGGCACCATCGCCGGCGGTCTCCTCGCGATCCGCTACAAGCCCCAACGGCCGCTGGCCGCCGGGGCCGTGGCGATGATGGCCTACCCGCTCTACCCGCTCGGCATCGTGCTCGGCTGGCCGGTCTGGATGCTCGCCGCGGCGCAGGTCGCGGTCGGCATCGGCATCGGCGTCTGGGGCGTCATGTGGGCCACCAGCGTGCAGACCCAGGTTCCGGGCGAGGTCCTCAACCGCGTCCACGCCTACGAGGTCGCGGGCTCCGTCGGCATGTACCCGATCGGCAGCGCGCTCGCCGGCCCGGCGGTCGGCGCGTTCGGCACCGACGAGGTGCTGATGGTGGGTGTGGTGGTCTCCTTCCTCACCGCCACCGCCCTCCTCGTCGCCCGGCCCATCCGGTCGCTGCGGCGCGTGCCGGACCGCGCCTGAGCGGCATCGGACCGGTACGGGTGAGCGCGTCGGCGCCGCCGCCGGGAGCCGGGCTGTGCACGGCCGCCGAGGGCGTGCACTACCTGGTCGGCCGGAGCGAGGAGGTCCTGGCGGCGCTGCCCCTCGCCACGGCGGACCGGGCGGCGGCCGCGGCGCTGCCGCCGTGGCGCGCCGCGGAGTACACCGCGGCGCGGACCCTGCTGCGCGTCCTGCTGCGGGAGGTCGGCGAGGACCTCCGCGGCGGGCCGGTCGCCGCCCGCCCGGGCGGCCGGCCGTATCTGCCCGACCGCCCCGACCTGGGCGTGAGCCTCTCGCACTCGGCAGGCTGGGTCGCCGCTGCCGTCGGCAGGGGCCGTGACGTCGGTGTCGACGTACAGACCCCGTCCCCCGTCGGCGACCGACTGCTGCGGCTCTGCTGCTCGCCCGGGGACGCCGCGGTGCTGGCCGCCCTGCCCGAGGACGGCCGCAGACGGGAGTTCGCCCGGATCTTCACCGTCCAGGAGGCCTGTGTGAAGGCGGTCGGCGCGGGTTTCTCGGCCCGTCCCTGGAACGTGCCGGTCCCTCTCGGGCGCCGGACGGGCACGTGGGGGCGGGTCCACTGGTGTGCCCCGCGCGACCGCCGGCCGGTACCGGTCGGCTGCGCCTGGACCGAGCGATTGGACCGGGACGGAGCCGACGGCGGCTGAACGATTCCCCGCCGGGCGGGTGCCGCCCCGTCCCGCCCGTCCCACCCCGGCCTCCTCGTACCGTTCCGACAGGTGGTCCGCGGTGGCGGGGCCGGGGCGGGACGTCGTACAACTCCAGGAGATCGACCGTCGGTCGAGGAATCTGGGGGCAGTGTGAGTGACACCGGCAGGTCCGGCAGTGAGGGCGAACCGGCCGTGACCGAGCGGACCCGGCTGCGGCGGATGCGGGAGAAGGGGAGCCATCGGCGGGCCGATCTGGACGCGGTGCTCGCGGCCGGGTTCCTCTGCCATCTCGGGGTCGGTGTCGACGGCACGACGATGGTGCTGCCCACCGCCTACGGCGTCGAGGGCGACCAGCTGTATCTGCACGGCTCCGTCGCCAGCCGCAGTCTCGTCCGGGCGCCCGACACCACCGTCTGCGTCACCGTCACCCATGTCGACGGGCTCGTCCTCGCCCGCTCCGTCTTCGAGCACGGCGTCAACTACCGCTGCGCGATGATCTACGGCGTTCCCCGTCTCGTGACCGACCCGGACGAGAAGCTGCGCGGGCTCCGGGCGCTCACCGAGCAGAGTTCCCCGGGTCAGTGGGAGTACGTGCGGCAGCCCAGCCGCAAGGAACTGGCCGCGACCGCGCTCCTCGCGCTCGACCTCACGGAGGCCTCCGTGAAGACCCGGAGCGGGCCGCCGGACGACGGGGACTCCGAGGACGCGGCCCTCGGGCTGTGGGCGGGGGTGCTGCCGGTGGTGACCACCTTCGGCGCGCCGGTCACCGACCCCGTCCTTCCCCCCGGCGTCGAGCCGCCCGCCCATGTGGCATCCCGTGCGGGGCGCGTTCTCGGGGAGTGAGCCGGGACGGCGGCGGTCCTTCGCGGGTCCGGGAGCCGTCAGAGCTGGAGCTTCAGGCGGCTCAGGTGGTCCGCGTCCGACAGGGCGTCGATCGCGGTGATCCGGTCCTCCAGAACCGTGAAGCCGAGGACGAGCCGAGGATCTCCGTCCGGCGGCCATGCCAGGCCCGCCGCCCCGTCCACCAGGGCCTTCCGCGCGGTGCGCGCCGGTCCGGCGACGGCTTCGGCGACCGCGGCGGGGCCGTGCGCGGACGCCGCCCCGGCCCGTACGGCAGCGGCGTCGGCCCGTAGCACCACGTCCGGGTCGAGGAGCTCCCGCAGGGCGGCGGTGTCGCCGTCGCGCGCGGCCGCGAGGAACGCCGCGACGATCTCCCGCTGGCGTGGCAGGTCCGGCTCCGGCATCTCCTCGGCCTCCCGGAGCCGGTAGCGGGCCCGGCCCGCCAGCTGCCGGGTGGCGGCCGGGGTGCGGTCCACGACCGGGGCGATCTCCTCGTACGGGACGGAGAACTCGTCGTGGAGGACGTAGGCGAGCCGTTCCGGGGGCGTCAGTCCGTCGAGGGCGGACGACAGGGGCCGTTCCCCGGAGGTGTCCTGGGCGGCGGGACCACCGGGGCCTGCGGGACCACCGGGGCCTGCGGTGTCGCCGGGGCGGGGTGGTCCGCCCGAGGCCCAGGGGTCCCACGGGTCCCAGGGGTGTTCGCGGTGGGTCTCGCGGGAGCGGAGCCGGGCCAGACAGGCGCGGGCCACGGCCGCGGTCGGGTCGTCCGGGGGCGGGGCGCCCGCGTGCGGGCCGGTCACGTGCGGCCCGGCCGGCTTCTCCGGGGCCGGCCAGGTCTCTCGTACCTCCTCCAGCGTCTCGTCCGCCTCCCCGGACGTGCCGAGGAGGCGGACCGCGACCGCCCGCAGGCGGGGACGGTGCTTCTCGAAGAGGGTCGCGGGGACGCCGTTCTCATCCACGGGGCGTGACCTCCGTCGGGCAGAGGGTGTCGTCGGGGCGCCGGCGCGGGCGCCCCGACGACGATCGCGGTGGGCTTCGCCGTGCCCCGGTTCAGTCGCCGTGGCCCGTGCCCCCGCTGCCGAAGCCGCCGCTGGAGATGCCGCCCCACTTGCGCTTCTCCTCGGTGGGCGGGTCGGGTGACGCTTCCGAGCCGTCCTTGAGCTGGTAGGGCATGAGCCGGTGCTCGCCGTCGGTCTGTGGCATCTCGGTCGGCCTGCGGTACCCGGACGACTCGCCCGGCAGAGCACCGGTCTCCGGCCGGTGGGGCTGCTCGTCCGGCTTGGGCGCCGCGGATTCGCGGTCCCGGACCCGGAAGCCCAGCCAGACCGCGGCGATCAGCACGGCGACGATCACGAGTCCGCCGAGGAGCTGTCCGAGGCCTGACTGCCAGACTCCCGCGGCCATGGTCTGGGCTGCGCTGAGACTGTTCATACTCCAGGATTACCCGATTTCGACGGTTTTGGACGCACCGGGCGAAGACACCTGCAGATTCCCTGAAACATTCCCGCGCCCCCGTCGCGTCAATGAGGTGTACGGCGACCACACCACGTGACCGCGAGGCAAAGGAGGGGCATGCGAAAGTCCCGCGCGGACGAGTTCCTGGAGTTCGCCGCCGCACGCACGGGCCACCTGTTCCGCTCGGCCTGCCTGCTGACCAGCGGGGACACCCATCTCGCCGAGGACCTCACGCAGGAGACACTCGGCCGGATGTACGCCCTGTGGGGCCGGATGGCCCGGATCGGGAACCCCGCCGCGTACGCCCAGACCGTGCTCGTCCGCACGTTTCTCAGCCACCAGCGGCGCCGCTCGGCCACCGAGCGCCCGCTCGGCGAACTGCCCGACCACGCCCCCGACAACGGCGAGGATCCGGCACTCCGGATCGCGCTGCTCGACGCGCTGGCCGGACTCGCGCCCAAGGACCGGGCGGTCGTGGTGCTGCGGTACTGGGAGGACCGCAGCATCCAGGAGACCGCCGACGCCCTGCACGTCAGCTCCGCGGCGGTCCGCACCCGCTCCGTGCGGGCGCTCGCGAAGCTGCGGGAACGCCTCGGCGGCAGCATCGCCGAGTTCGCGACCCGCTGACGCCTCCCGCGTTCCGCACCCCCATCCCTTTCCACCTTCCGCATCCACCTACCGGAGACGGTGAATTCGACATGCCCCAGAACGAAGGTCCCCAGCACGAGGGATTCGAGGAGGAGCTCGGCGCGGTCCTGCGCAGGACCGGCGACGGCTTCGCCGCCGACGACCGGCGCGAGCTGGTCGAGGGCGGGCTCCGGCGCGGCAGGCGCCGCGTGTTCCGCCGTCGCCTCGCGGTGACCGGTGGTGTCCTCGCGCTCGCCGCCGTCGGCGTCGGCGGCGCGTACGGCGGCTCGCTGCTCTCGCCCGGCGGGGCACCCGAGCAGGTGTCCGTGGCGGGCCCCAAGGCCCCCGAGCGGAGCACCAACGCCTCCGCCTCCACCTCCGCCGAGGCCAAGGCCGAGGCCGAGGCGAACAAGCGGGGCGAGGCCCAGATCCCGGTCAAGAAGCTCGCGGCCGTCCTCAAGGCCAACACCCCGCCCGGCACCTGGGAGATCGCCGACCCGGACGCCAAGGGCCAGTCCGTCCTCGGCGTCTACGACGACGGCAAGGGCAAGGCCGGCGTCTCCGTCGGCCTCTACCGCGCCTCCGGCAGCGGCGAGGGGGGCGCCGACCAGGTGACCTGCCCCTCCAGGACCGCCGTCCCCTACGACGACTGCACGACGGAGCGGCTGGCGAACGGCTCCCGCCTGATGGTCTTCCAGGGGTACGAGTACCCCGACAAGCGCGAGGAGACCAAGCAGTGGCGTGCGGTCCTCCTCACCAAGGACGGCTTCCTGATCGACGCGGCGGAGTACAACGCCGCCGCCGAGAAGGGCGCCGAGATCAGCCGTGAGAACCCGCCCTTCACGCCGGCGCAGCTGAAGGCCCTCGTCACCGCCGACGGCTGGCGCCCCCTCCTGAAGCAGATCCCCGCGCCGCCCAAGACGGACCCCGGCCAGAAGCCGCCGGCCGAGCCGAGCTCCGCCGCCGTGCAGTCCACCCTGCGCTCGTTCCTGCCCAAGGGCCTCACGGTGAGCGACAACGGCGGACAGGCCGGGAGCGCCTTCCTGGTCGTCGACGACGGCAAGGGCAAGAGCCTCGTCCAGATCAACGTCCAGCGGAACATGGCGGACATCATCGGCGACGTCTTCACCGGCGACGTCACCACCCTCCCCGACGGCCGTCTGGTCAAGCTCACCCAGCAGCCCGGTGAGAAGGGCGGCTCGGGCGTCGTCTGGTGGACCGCCGACACCATCACCCCGGACGGCTTCCGGGTCATCGTGTCCACCTTCAACACCGGCGCCCAGCACGAGGCCGCCACGCGCGCCGAGCCCGTGCTGACGATGGAGCAGCTGAAGGCGATCGCGCTGAGCCCCAAGTGGCGGAAGCTGCCCCTGACGTCGGAGTAGTACCGGGGGAGCGCTCGGGGTGAGGGGCCCGCCACGGGGGTGCGGGACCCTCACCCCTTTTCCGTCCGTCCCGCTCGGCTGCCTGCCTGCCCGTTCGTCTCCCAGCGAGGCGGCCGGCCAGTCCGCCCGCGCGCCCGCTCGCCTATTTGGCGTCCGCGTACCGCTCGACCGTGGCGACCGTGAACGGGAACCGCACCGGCGTCTCCCCGAACGCGATCCGTCCCGCCTCGTCCCCCGCCGCCCGGATCGCCGCCGTGACCGCTTCCGCCTCCTCCGCCGGGCAGTGCACGATCACCTCGTCGTGCTGGAAGAACACCAGCTCCGCCCGCAGTCCCGCGAGGGCCCGCCGCAAAGCCGCCAGCATCAGCAGCGCCCAGTCGGCGGCGCTGCCCTGCACCACGAAGTTACGGGTGAAGCGGCCCCGCGCCCGCGCGTTGCCCGAGGCGTATCCGGGGACGAACTCGCCGTCCACCGCCTCCGGTTCACCGCCCTCCTGCGGCAGGCCGGCCTCCTCGTCCTCGCCCGCGCCCACCGCCCGAGGGCTGGTCCTGCCCAGCCAGGTCCGTACGAGCCGGCCCTCCTCGCCCGCCTTCGCCGCCTCGTCGACATAGGCCACCGCGCGCGGGAACCGACGTCTCAGCGCCGCCAGGTTCTTGAGGCCGTCGCCGCTCGTCTGCCCGTAGATCGCGCCCAGGAGCGCGATCTTGGCGTGGTCGCGGTCGCCGGAGAAGGCCCGGTCCGAGAGCCGGGTGTAGAGATCGTCGGGGTGCCCCGCGACCTCCATGAGACCGGGGTCCCGGGAGATCGCGGCGAGCACCCGCGGCTCCATCTGGTCGGCGTCGGCCACCACCAGACGCCAGCCCGGGTCCGCGACCACCGCCCGTCTGATCACCTTGGGGATCTGCAGGGCCCCGCCGCCGTTGGTCGTCCAGCGCCCGCTGACCGTGCCGCCCGGCAGGTACTCCGGCCGGAACCGGCCGTCCCGCACCCAGTCCTGGAGCCACGACCAGCCGTGCGCCGTCCAGATCCGGTACAGCTTCTTGTAGGCGACGAGCGGCTCCACCGCCGGATGGTCGAGCTCCTCCAGCTCCCAGCGGCGGGTGGACTTCACCCGGATCCCGGCCTGCGCGAAGGCCTTCAGCACATCGGCCGGCAGATCGGGCCGGACCCGGCGGCCGAAGGCGGCGGACACCTCGTCCGCGAGCTCCGCGAGGCGGCGCGGCTCGCCCCCGCCCGCGTACCGCTCGCCGAGGAGTTCGTTCAGCAGGTCCCGGTGCACGTCCGCGCGCCACGGCAGCCCGGACCTGTGCATCTCGGCGGCCACCAGCATCCCCGCCGACTCGGCGGCCGTGAGCAGCCGTATCCTGCCCGGATGCTCCGCCCGGTCGTGGCGGCGCAGCTGCTCCGCGTAGACCGCGAGGACGCCGTCGAAGGGGACGGAGACCACGGGGCGCGGCTCGAAGAGCGAGTCCTGGGAACCGGGCTCGGCGCTGCGCTGCGGCGGGTCGGGCGGCACGGGGGAGTTCCGCAGGCGCGCCCAGGCGGCCGCGGCCGAGCGCGGCTCGCCGAGCCGCCCCTCGTGGCCCAGGAGCAGCTGCTCGGCGTCCTCGATGTCGTAGCACCGCTCGACCCGCACCCCGCCGGCGAGCAGCCGGGGGTACACCTCGGCCGTCGACCGCCACACCCAGCGGGCCACCTCGGGCCTGGCCCGCACGGCCCCGACCAGATCCGGCTCGCGCCGCACCTCCCCGGCGGGCAGCCCGTCCGGGCCGAGGGGTACGAGCAGTGCTCCGTCCCCCTCCGCCTCGGCCGCGAGCGCCCACCTCTCGTTCATGGATCCGAGTCTGACACCCGGCACTGACAGCACCCCGGAACCGGCACGTCAGGCCTCGCGGGGTTGCTCGCCGCCCCCGCCCCTGGCAGGCGCCCGTCACGGGCACGCGCCCGCGTGGAGGCCCCCTGGCGCGGGCTCTACGCCGCCGCGTGGAACAGCGCCGCGGCCTCGCCCCGTGAGACGACGCCCAGCTTGTTCAGGATGTTCGCGACGTGGAACTTCACCGTCGACTCGCTGATGTGCAGCGCCTCGGCGATCCGCCGGTTGCGGTGCCCGAGGGCCAGATGCCGCAGGACCTCCACCTCCCGCTCGCCGAGGCCGGTCAGCGGGTGCGCCGCCTCGACCGGCGCGGCCGGCGCCGCCAGCGGGATCACCGCCGTGATCGTCGTGCCCCAGCCCGGGACGGCGTCCATGTCGAGCCGTCCGCCGAGCACGTCGAGCCGGTCCCGGATCGTGCCCGCCCCCAGGTCGCAGGGGGCGAGCGCGCCCGCGCCGTCGTCCCGCACGGTGGCCCGCAGCTCGTGCTCGGTCAGCTGCCAGCCGACGTGGATCCGCCGCACCGAGTCCTGTTCGAGCACGATCAGGAGCAGGGAGCGGACGATCGCCCGCGCGCTGTGCGCCACGTCCGCGGCGAGCGAGCGCTCCGAGTCCGGCGCCCCCAGGTCGAGCCGGACCCGGCTGTGCCGCAGCAGGGGCCGGAGCTCGCCCGCGAGGCGCTCGAAGGCGTCCTGGGCGGGCTCCTCCGCGATCGCCCGGTCCCGCCGCTGCTCCGCCCGCATCTCGATCAGCGCCGCCCCGGCCAGATCGGTCGCGGTCGTCCGGGCCGTCGTGTCGTCAAGGGCCCGGCTGCGCAGCACCCCGAGGACCCCGGAGAGCGCCGCCGTGTGCGCGGCCGTCAGCTCGGCGATCACCCGCGCCCGGGTGTCGGCCGCCGCCCGCGAACGGGCGAGCGCCCCCGGCAGGGCCTCCGTCGCGAACCGGTCGAAGTGTCCGGTGACCAGGTCCCACAGGGCCTGCGCCACGGTGAGCCCGTCCTCGCCGACGGGGGCGGCGCCGTCCGCCCGTACGAGCACGAGGACCGCCCCGCGCGCGGTCGCGCGGCTGGTGACGGCGACGACCTCGCGCTCCCGGCCGCCGATCGTCGCCCGGCCCTGCCAGGGGCTCCCGGGGACGCCCGCCGCGAGCAGCGGCGCCAGTTCGGAGGCGGTGAGCAGCTCCGTACCGCCGAGTGCCTTGAAGGGCGAGTGGGCGCAGTGGGTGGAGAGTTCGGCCGCGTCCACGTGCGGGACGAGGGCGGCGAGGGCCGCCGAGACCTTGGGAAGGATCTCCCCGAGCGGCTGCCGGATGATCTCGTACGCGGTGGTCAGTGTGGGCGCGTCCATGCGGTCGAGCGTACGGGGGCCGGGGACGGGGCGAGGCCGGTCTTTCGGCCAGGTGGGACTGGCCGTCGGGAGGGCGGGGGCCGGGGGGCCGTGGGCGCAGGCTGTGACCCGTAGAAGTCAACGGGTGGCTGTGGAGGCTGAGATGGAAGCGATCGTGTACGAGGAGTTCGGCGGCCCCGAGGTGCTGCGCCACACGACCGGCGTCGCCGTACCGGAGCCCGGCCCCGGCGAGGTCCGCGTCAAGGTGGCGGCCGTCGGGCTCAACCCGGTGGACTGGAAGCGCCGTTACGGCTGGGTCGAGGAGTTCTACCCGACGAGCTTCCCGGCCGTTCCCGGCCTGGAGTTCGCCGGCACCGTCGACAAGCTCGGCGAGGGTGTCACCGACCTCGCCGTCGGCGACGAGGTCCTCGGCTGGACGAAGACCGGTGCCTACGCCGAGTACGCCGTCGCCGGCATCGTCGTGCCCAAGCCCGCCGGGCTCTCCTGGGAGGCCGCCGCGAGCCTCCCGGTGGCCGGGGAGACGGCGCAGCGCGTCCTGGACCTGATCGGCGTACGGAAGGGCGAGACGCTGTTCCTGCACGGCGCTGCGGGTGTCGTCGGCTCGGTCGGCGTCCAGCTCGCGGTCGCCGCCGGGATCACCGTCGTCGGCAGCGCGTCCGAGTCCAACCACGCCTATCTGAGGGAACTCGGCGCGATCCCGGTGGCGTACGGGGAGGGTCTCGCCGAGCGGGTGCGGGCCGCGGCCCCCGACGGCGTCGACGCGGTCTTCGACGCGGCCGGCCACGGGGTGCTGCCCGTCGCGATCGAGCTCCTCGGCGGGGCCGGGGCGGCGAAGGAGCGGATCGTGACGATCGCGGACGTCGACGCGGAGAAGCACGGGATCGTGTTCTCGGGGGTCACGGGCGACCCCGACTCCGTACGGGCCGGGCTCACGGCCCACGCGCGCGCGGCGACGGAGGGCACCCTCGCGGTCCGGCTGGCCGACACGCTCCCCCTGAAGGAGGCGGCGCGGGCCCAGGAACTCAGCGAGTCGGGCCATGTGCGGGGGAAGCTGGTCCTGGTCCCGTAATTCCGGCGCGCGGTGGAGGGCGGGTGAGAAGATCCCTCCGCCGCGAGTGCGGGTCCCGACCTGGAAGGCGACGACGATGTACGCGATACCGCTGGGAGACGACGGCGCGGAGCTGCGCCCGCTCGAACCGTGGCAGGCCGAGGAGTTCCTCGCGCACATGGACCGGGGACGCGAGTTCATCGGCGCGCGCAACGGACTCCCCGACGTCGTCACCGACCTGGAGTCGAGCCGGGCGTTCCTCCGGGCGTACGCGGAGAAGGCCGCCGCCGACTCGGGCCGTATCCACGGCATCTGGTCCGACGGCACCCTCGTCGGCGCCGTGATCCTCCGGAAGCTGGACGTCGGGGACGGCACGGCCGAGGCGGGCTGCTGGCTGGAGCCGGCGGGCGTCGGCAAGGGCCTGGTGACCCGGGCGGCACGGGCGCTCGTCGACTGGGCGATCGAGGTGCGCGGCATCCACCGGGTGGAGTGGGTCGTCTCCTCCGACAACGGCCCGAGCATCGCGGTCGCCCGCCGCCTGGGCATGACCAGGGACGGCGTCCTGAGGGAGAGCTACCCTTACCGGGGCAGGCGCCACGACGAGGAGGTCTGGTCGGTCCTGGCCCCGGAGTGGAGAGCGGCGAAGTCCGCGGCTGCCGGGGGCTGAGGCAGTCCGCGAGGGCTGGGCCGTTCGTCGGGGGCTGAGGCCGTCCGTCGTGGGCTGGGGGTGACGGCGCGGGTTGCGGGGGCCTCGTCGGGCGCGGGGTGGGGGACGAAGACGCTCAGCTCGTGCGTCGTCGGGCGTTCCGCTTCCGCTGTCCGGGCACAGGGCAAGGGTCCCCACTCCGTGCCCCGCCCCGCCAGGGATTTCCCGCCTCCACGCGCGCGGGTGGACGGGGCGGTGACCCGGCTCCGACCCCGGTCACCGCCCCGTCCGTCCCACCATCGCCGCTCAGCGCGTCAGCCGCCACGCGGGGAGGGCCGACGCGGCGACCGCGACCGTCGCGCACACCCCCGCCGCCGCACCGAGCGTGGTCCACGGGAGGGCCAGGGCCACCGGCGCCGAGAGGGCGGCCAGGCCCGCTCCCAGGGCGCCGAGGACCAGCGCGGTGACCACGAGACCGAGCAGGGCCCCGATCGCGACGGCGAGCGTCGCCTCCCCGGTCACCACCCGCAGGATCTGCGTCCTGGTGGCCCCGGCCAGCCGGAGCGAGGCCAGCTCCCCACCGCGTACGGAGGTCGCCATGAGCAGGGTGTTGGCGAGGCCGATCACCGTGTAGACGAGGGCGATGCCGAGGACGAGGGCCAGGCCGAGCCGGGCCTGCGGGCCGCTGCTCGACGGCCGGGCCTCGGCGGCCCAGGCGTCGGCGGTCCTGACGGTGCCGCCGCTCGTTTCCAGGGCCCGCACCGTGGCCGTACCGCCGCCGCGTGCCTCGATCCGGTCGGGGGCGGAGCCCGGGGCGTTCGCCAGGGTGACGTAGGGCCCGTTGTCGCCGGTCCCGACGGCGAGGACGGCCGCGATCCGGAGCCGTACCGGACCGGTCCCGTCCGCGCGCCACACCTCGACGGTCCCGCCCACCCGGCGCTGTTCGAACTCCTCGTTGACGACGATCGACCGGTCGTCGAGGTCCCGCAGGTCGCCGGCGACCACGGGCAGCCGGGCGAGCGCGGCGAAGGCCGCCGGGTCCTCGACCGCACGCGCCCCGTACTTCACGACGGCCTCGTCCCCGTCCCGTACGAAGACGGAGGTCGGCCCGGTGGGGGAGACGACGGCCCCGGGCGGCGCGGTCGTCACCGGCCTCAGCCCGGCGCCGTGCTCCCCGCCTGCCGTGCCCCTCCCGTCCGTGCCCTTCCCGTCCGCGCCGGTCACGACGTACTGCGCGGCCGTCTGCTCCCGCGCCTCCACGCCCTTCGCGCGCGTGACGCTCGTCGCCGAGCCGAAGAGCGTCCCGGCGAGCGCCACGGTCACGAGGACGGGGGCGGCGACGGCGGCGGTCCGGCGAACGGAGGCCGCGCTGTTCTCCCGTACCAGCGTCCCCACGGCGCCCCGCAGCCGCGGCAGCCGGGCCACCGGCCGGACGAACAGCGGGGAGAGCAGGGCGACTCCGGTGATCAGGAGCATCGGGAGCGTCGTGTACGTCTTCCGCTTGAGCAGCGCCGACGGGTCCGTGGCGTACGTCCAGACGAGGAGCCCGAGGCCGGTCAGGAGCAGTCCCGTACCGAGCACGGCCCGGCCGAGCGGCAGGGTGTCGGCGTCGACGTCCGCCTCGCGGAGCGCGGCCGCGGGACCGACCTTCCCGGCGCGCCGGGACGCGGCGACGGCCCCGGCGAGGGCGACGGTCATCCCCGTCCAGAAGGCGGTGTGGAAGGGCCAGGACGGCCCGCCGACCGCGAACCACTCGGGTGCCAGGCCGCCGTCGACGAGGGTCCTGGCGAGCAGCGGCGCGCCGAGGGCGCCGAGGGCGCATCCGGCGACGGAGGCGAGCACGCCGAGCGCCGCGGCCTCGGCGAGGAGGAGCCGCCGGATCTGCCCGGGGGTGGCTCCGGCGGTCCTGAGCAGCCCGAACTCACGGCGGCGCAGTGCCACGGCGAAGGCGAAGGTGGAGGCGACGACGAAGACGGAGACGAAGGCGGTGACGCCGCCGGAGGTGCCGAGGAGGGCGTTGAGGCCGACGAGCGCGTCGGCGTCCCGGTCGGCGTCGGGGTCGGCGCGGCGCCGCTCGGCACCGGTGAGGACCTGGGCGCGGTCGCCGACCAGCGCTCTGACCTCGGCGGCGGGGCCGTCCACGCCGACGGCGTCGGGGGCGTCGGTCGTGGGGTCGGCCGGGGCTGTGTCGGGGTCGCCGGTCGTCGGGGCGGACGGGGCTGCGTCGCGGGCGTCGGAGGTCGTGACGGTCCAGCGGGCGCGGAGCTCGCGGAGCAGTTCTCTGTCCACAGGCTGTGGACGGTCGAGCCGCTGTGCCACGGACACGGTCTCGGGCCCGCGCCGCACATCGAGCGTCAGCCGGTCCTGACCCTGCACGACGACGGGCGAGGAGGCGAACCGCTGGGGAGAACGCTCGGGCGCGTGGAACGTGGCGGAGAGCCCGAGCCCCATGACGGTGAGCAGCCCGACACCGAGCGCGAGGGCGACGAACCCGCCGAGGAAGGAGGCCCAGCGGGCGCGGAGTCCGGAGAGGACGACGGTCAGCACGAGGGCCTCCGGGCGGGGGAACCGGCGGTGCGGGCCGTTGCCGTCTCCGACGCCGTATCCGGCACCGGCACCGGCATCGACGCCGACGCAGGCACGGACGCCGGCACAGACGCCGGAACCGTTTCCGTCTCCGTCTCCAGCGCCGTCATCCGCGCCGCGACCGTCTCCACCGTCGGCCCCGGCAGTTCGCCCGCCACGCGGCCGTCGACCAGGAAGACCACGCGGTCCGCGCGGGCCGCCGCCACCGGGTCGTGCGTGACCATGACGATCGTCTGACCGTCCCGGTCGACCAGCTCCCGCAGCATGTCGAGAACCTCGCGGCTCGTCGTGGAGTCCAGTGCTCCGGTCGGCTCGTCGCCGAAGAGGACGGCGGGCCGGGTGATCAACGCCCGCGCGATGGCGACCCGTTGCTGCTGTCCGCCGGACAGCTCGCCGGGCCGCCGTCGCTCCCGCCCCGCGAGCCCGACGCGCGCCAGCGCCTCCCGTACCTCCGTACGGGACGGCCGGCGGCCGGCCAGCCGGAGCGGCAGGGCCACGTTCTGCGCGGCCGTCAGGGAGGGCAGCAGATTGAAGGACTGGAAGACGAAGCCGATCCGGTCCCGCCGCAGCAGCGTCAGCCGTCGCTCGCTCAGCCCCTCCAGAGCGACCCCGCCGACCTCCACCCGCCCGGAGGTGGGCCGGTCCAGCCCGGCCGCGCACTGGAGGAGCGTGGACTTGCCGGAGCCCGAAGGGCCCATGACGGCGGTGAAGGTCCCGGCGTGGAAGTCGAGGTCGACGCCGTCGAGGGCACGGACCTCCCGGTGGTGGCGGGTGAGCCCGCGGAGCCGTACAGCGGCGGAGGAGCCGGTGCCGAGGGCGGAAGCGACAGAAGGGGCCGACGGGGCAGGAGCGGCGGAAGCGGAGGGCGAGGTGGGAGCAGTCGAGGTCATGCCCCAAGCGAACCGTTCTCGCGCCCGCCGATCACGACCACTGAAGGGCGTCCGGGGGGTATGCCTGGCCCTACCCCGAAGGGCGGGGTGGGCCGACCCCTAAGGGATCACCCCTCCCGTACGGCCTTCACGAACACATCGAGCGCGTCCAGGGGTTCGCGACCGCCGAGCAGCGCCCGCAGATCGCTCTCGACCCCCGAACCGTCCAGGAAGCCGTGGGCGATCGCCGAGTACGTACTCGCCAGCATCGGCACCTGGAAGGGCACGGCCCCCGACGCGGCGGCCGCGGCGCGGGCGTCCGCGAGCGTGCCGGGCGCGTACGTGGCACCCAGGGCCCGTGCCAGGTCGGCGCCGCCGAGGGCGCGTTCGCCGACGAGCTCGTACACCCGGTTCCGGTGCGCGCCCGGGTCCGTCGCGACCGAGACGGCGATGTCGGCGAGGTCCTCACGGGCGACGGCGGCGAGACGGCCCCCGCCGAGGGGGCCGGTGATCCGGTTGTCGGCGTCGGGCGCGGCGATCCAGGTGAGGAACTCGGCGTAGAGGCCGTTGCGGAGGATCGTCCAGTCGAGGGTGGCCGAGCGCCGCAGCCGCCGCTCGGTCCAGCGGTGGGCGAGCGCGTACGTCAGATGGTCGCCGTCGCCGGAGAGACTCGTGTACACGACATGCCGGACGCCCGCCCGCTCGGCGGCCGAGATCGCGGCCTCGTGACGGGCGACGACCGTGTCGTCCTCCCCGTACCCGGCGGATATCAGCAGCAGCGTGTCCACCCCGGCGAAGGCCTCCGGCAGCGTCCCGGGGTCGTCGAAGTCGAGACGGCGCGTGCCGGGCAGCCCCGCGCGCGTACCGAGGACGACCTCCTCGCGACCGGCGAGCCGAGCGGCGACGAGCGAGCCGAGAGCGCCGGAGACGCCGGTGACGAGCAGCATGGATTCCCCCAGGGGTCGAGATGGCTGAGACCATCGTGGAGGGGCGGAGAAGATCGCGTAAGGAGGCACATCCATGTCCGAGGGGCACACGGAGGTAACCACCGATCCCTTGGTGAGCTGTGCGGAGGAGTGCGGGGTACGGGACGTCCAGGACCGGCTCGGTGACAAATGGACGGTGCACGTCGTCGTCGAACTCGCACCGGGGCCACGGCGCTTCAGGGAACTCCAGCGGCTGGTCACCGGGATCTCCCAGCGGATGCTGACCCTGACGCTGCGCCGCCTCGAACGGGACGGCCTCGTCTCGCGGACGGTGTACCCGACGACCCCGCCGCAGGTGGAGTACGCGCTGACGGAGACCGGGCACAGCATGACCCACCTGATCAGACAGCTCGTCGACTGGTCGCTCGACCACCGAGCGGTGATCGCCCGGTCGCGCGAGGAATGGGACACGAGGACGGCGTGAGTACGAGCACCACGATCGACAGGGCCTTCGAGGCGCTGTACGCGAGCGACGACGGGTCGCTCGACACGGCCGCGTCGCTGCTCGCCGCGGACCGGGGCGCCGACGCGGACCTGGCACGGCGCGGCGAGGAGTTCGTACGGACGCTGTGGGAGCGGGGATGGCAGCCCGCGGACGTCGTACGGCTGGCGCGCCGTGACCTCTCCGACGACCACCTCCGGGTGCTCACCGGCCTGATCCGGACCGAGACGGCCCGCTACGAGCGGCTGCCGCACCGCTGGCCCGCGCAGCTCGACGAACTCGACGCGCCGCCCGCGCGGCCCTCGGACCGCTTCTCGCACGCGACGACCGTCCTGGAGCTGTACCGCCTCCTGGTCCGGCTGCCGCGGCTCGACGCGGTCGGTCCGGTCCCCGGAGAGGTGCTGCCGCCCGCGACGGCCGGCGAACCGCGGATGCTCGGCCGGATCAGGGCGCTGCTCGCGAAGGCGGAGGCGACGGGGTACCCGGAGGAGGCCGAGGCGCTCACGGCCAAGGCCCAGGAACTGATGGCACGCCACAGCCTGGACGAGGCGACGCTCGCGGCCGGGGCGCCGTCGCCCGAGACGCCGGGGGCGATCCGGATCGGGGTGGAGCCGCCGTACGAGCAGGCGAAGGCGATCCTGCTGGACGCGGTCGCCACGGCGAACCACTGCCGGGCGGTGTGGAACGAGACGTACGCCTTCTCGACGGTCGTCGGCTTCGAGGCGGACCTCGACCCGGTCGAACTGCTCTACACGTCGCTGCTCGTGCAGGGGACCGCGGCGATGACGAGGGCCGAGGCGGAGCAGCGGGCGGGCGGCCGCAGACGCACGAAGTCCTTCCGGCAGTCCTTCCTGCTCGCGTACGCGAACCGGCTCGGCGCACGGCTCGCGACGACGTCCCGCCGCGTCGCCGCCGAAACCCCCACGCTCCTGCCGGCCCTCGCCTCCCGCGACCTCGCGGTCACCACCCGCACGGACGAACTCTTCCCGGAAACCCGCACCACGCGCGTGCGCGCGGCCTGGGACGAACAGGGCTGGACCCACGGCGCATCGGCCGCGGACAGAGCGGGCCTGCATCCGGGCCGGCGGGGCCTACCGGAGTAAGACCACTACCCGCCCCCGGTCGAACGGTCCCCCCGCCCGACCGGTCCAGCCACCACTGCCGTCGGCTCCGGACCTCGACCTCCACCTGAGCCCCGCCCGGCCCTTCCACCCCCGGGCCCCACCCCGCCCCGACCCGCCCCCGGCAGGGTTTCGGGAAGGGGTGGGGAGGGGGGAAACCGGTGGTTATCGGGCGATCGCGGATACGCTCGGGCCATGAGCTGGCTCCGGGCGTTGAAGGAGACCGCGCGCTCCGGGCTCACCGTCGAGCGGCGGCGGCTCAACCCCGTCGTCGCCGCCCGCGCCGCACTCGGTCTCGCGCTCGTCGTCGGCTTCTCCCTCGCCGTCTTCGGCCCCGCCGTCGCCGCAGCCTCCGCCTTCGGCGCGTTCCAGGCGGCCATCGCCACCTTCCAGCGTTCCTGGCGTCCCCGCCCGACCCTCGCCCTCGCCTCCGGCGCCAGCCTCGCCCTGTCGACCTTCTTCGGTTATCTCGTCGGCGCCCACGAGGTCTTCTTCCTCGCCCTGCTGCTCCTCTGGACGTTCCTCTCGGGGCTGGCCTGGGCCGCCGGCCCCACCGCCGGCATGATCGCCTCCTCCAACGTGGCGATCATGCTGGTGACGGTCACGCTCCCGACCTCCGTCGCCGCCGCCGCCGGTCACGCCGTCATGATCTTCGCGGGCGGTGTCGTCCAGGCCGTCCTGGTCGTGGTCCTCCCGGTCCGCCGCTGGGGCGCCCAGCGCGACGCCCTCGCGGACGCGCTGGCCGCCGAGGCGGACTACGCCCGGCGGCTCCGCCACGACCCGGTGGCCCCCTTCGATCCGCTGCCGCTCATCACCGCCCGCAACGCCGCCGCCGTGACCCCCGGCCAGGCCCGCCGCCGCCCGGCGGAGCTCCATGGGGCCCGGGGTCTCGCCGAGCGCATCCGTCCGGTGCTCGCCTCCCTCGCCGACCCGGCGGTCGGCGTGCCGGAGGAGGGTCCGGCACGCGCGCGCGTGCGGGAGCTGCTCGCCGCGGCGGCCTCCGTCCTGGACGCCGCCGCGCACGCGATCCGGCACGGCGTACCGATCACCCTCCCCGAGGCCGCCGTCGACGCCCTGCGGACTCCGGACGCAGCCGCGATCCTCCACGGCCCGTCCCGCCGCGCCGCCCTCCGGCTCGTCGCGCTGCTCGGTGATGTCGTCGAGACGGCCGAACCGAGGACGGAGACGTCGGGGCACGGCGCGGCCGCCGCCCGTACCCGCCCGACCCTCGTCCGTCTCGCGCCGATCGTCTTCGCGAAGGTGCGCACCGAGCTGCGCCGCGATTCCCCGATCCTGCGTCACGCGATCCGTGTCTCGGTGGTGACGGCCGCCGGTTATCTCCTGGGCGGGGCGCTTCCCTTCGGGCACGGCTACTGGGCGCCGATGACCTCGGCGATGGTGATGCGCCCGGACTTCTCCCAGACGTACGCCCGCTCGGTGGCGCGGTTCGGCGGCACTCTGGTGGGGGTGGCCCTGGCGACGGCGGTGGTGCAGTCGGCGCATCCGGACGTGTATCTGTCGGCCGGGCTCGCGGTGATGTGCGCCTTCGCGATGTATCTGCTGATGGGCACGGGGTACGCGGCCGGGCAGGTCTTCGTCGCCGCGTACGTCGTCTTCCTGCTCGGCATGGAGGGCGCGGGCCTGACCCAGACGGTGCGGGACCGGGTGCTGCTGACCCTGCTCGGCGGAGTCCTCGCGATGCTGTCGTACGCCGTCTATCCGGCCTGGGAGACGCCGCGGCTGCGCGGCCGGCTCGCGGACTGGCTGGCCTCGGTCGGCCGGTACGCGGCCGTCGTCACCGCGCGGTACGCCGATCCGGCCGGGCCGACCAGCCCCGACGTACGGGAGGCGCTCCTGGACACCCGAGCGGCCCGGGTCGCCTGGCAGGAGGCGGTGGACCGGGCGACGCACGAGCCGGTGCGCCACCGGGGGCTCTCGCACGCGGCGGTGGAGCAGGCCGACCACGCGCTGGCGGAGTTCGGGCGGGTGGCGATGCTCATGGAGGCGCATCTGCCGGAGCGCGGAGCCACGCCCCTGCCCGCCGCCGCGACCCTCGCGGAGTCCCTGCGGCGGGCGACGGAGCGGGGTGCCAAGGACGTACGGGAGCGCAGGGAACCGCGCTGGGAGGATCTGCGCGAGACGGTCGACGCCTGGTCGGACGACGCACCGGACCACTTCCTGCTGCACAAGGGCGCGGTGCTCCTCCTGGAGGCCCTGGACGAGGTCACGACGGCGCTGACCGATTCCAGGCGCTCGCGATAGCGGTCCGGTCCGGCCCTCGGATTTCGCGTGCGTGTCATCCGGATCGGGGCCGGGCGGAGTTGGTACGGGGGAGAGGGTCGCGGCCGTTCGCGTTCGTGGTCCGTCCAGATCCAGATCCAGGAGCAATCGGATGAAGAAGTACGTGCTGGCCGCGGCCGGTGTCGTGGCCGCCGTGGTGATCGCGGCACCGTCGGCCGTGGGGGCGTCCACCGAGTCCTCCGCCGAGGCTTCCCCCGCGGCCCTGTCCGCCGCCGCCGTGGAGGCCGCGCCCGCGAAGGTCACCCCCGTCAAGGCCGCCGCTCCCGCGGCGGGTCCGGTCCGCACCGTCCGTTCCGGCGAGCGCGTGGACGGCGGCGGGGGCTACACGGTGTGGCTGACCAGGGACGGCAAGCACTGGTCGGGCCCGGACGGTTTCGAGAACTTCCGCAGCGTCGTCGACGGCAACATCGACCGCTCCACGCCCGGCGTGAGCCACCAGAGCGAGGGGGACGCGACGGGCGTCTTCCACTCGGGGCTCTTCTACGGGACCCGTGAGGCGGGCCGTGTCGAACTGACCGACGCCGAGGGCCACAAGACCGTCGCGAACCTGATCGCCCTGCCCGGCAGGCCCGACTGGGGTGTCTGGTACACCGGCACCGGGCCGGTGGAGGGCCGCGGGGGCGACGTCGACGTCGCCCTGTACGACCGCGCGGGCAAGCTGCTGGCCGAGCTTCCCGGTTTCGACTTCCCGGCCGGCCGCGGCTGACCGGGGCGGAACGTGGCGGGGCCCGGCACGGGGCGGGCCCCGCCATCTGTCCCTCCCCCTCACCTCCCTCCCGTCCCTTCTCCGACAACGACCGCCGACCGATCGCGAGGTCCGACACCGTGCCGCACGAGTCCGCCACCGATGTCGCCGAGGTTCCCTGGACCTCCCGGGCCACCGAGGCCGTCGATGTCGCCGAGGACGACGGCTCCGAC
Organism: Streptomyces sp. NPDC017246; assembly: GCF_044331325.1. Lineage (NCBI taxonomy): Bacteria > Bacillati > Actinomycetota > Actinomycetes > Kitasatosporales > Streptomycetaceae > Streptomyces > Streptomyces sp. NPDC017246. The sequence continues at coordinate 724,323 of NZ_JBIRMW010000002.1, forward strand.
GGCTTCGCCGAGTTCGCCGTCGCGGCCTGGCCGCGTCTGGTGCGTACGGCCCAGCTCCTCACCGGGGACTTCCACGAGGCCGAGGACCTGGTGCAGACGACGCTGGCCAAGGTGTACGGGCGGTGGCGGCGGGTTCCCCGCGGGGAGATCGACCTCTATGTACGCCGGGCGCTGATCAACAACAACCTGAGCCGGATCCGCCGGAAGCGGGTCGTCCATCTGCTGACCCCGGTCCTGCCGGAGTCGCTGCGCCACACCTCCGCGGGCCATGCCGACGCGGTCGAGGACCGGACCTCGCTCCTGGCGGCCTTAGCGGATCTGACTCCCCGCCAGCGTGCGGTCATGGTGCTCCGTTACTGGGAGGACCTGACCGAGCTGGAGATCGCGAGCGTGCTCAACTGCTCGATCGGCACGGTCAAGACCCACGCCCGACGTGGTCTGGCGGCGCTGCGCGCCCACCCGAGGCTCGTCACCGCCCCCGTCCCGCCTCTCCCCGCCCCTTCCGGAGCCCGACGATGACCCCCGCCACCCCGACCACACCGCCCGACCCTGAGCAGGCCCCGGACTCGGCCCCGGATTCCGTCCCCGCTCCCGCCGAGGACGACGTGCGCGCGGCCTTCACGCGGGCCGCCCTCGACGTCACCCCGGGACCGATGCCGCTGGAGGCCGTCCGGCGGGCGGGCCGGCTCCGCCGGAGGCGTCGTACGGCCTCGCTGTCGGCGTTCTCGGTGCTCACGGTCGCGACGGCCGTGGCGGCGGTCGTGGCCCTGACTCCCGTACGCCCCGCCCCGGCTCCCGCCGCTGCCCCGCCGACCGCCGCGCGGACCTCGGCGCCGACCGCGGGGGTGAGCGAGGACCCGCCCCCGTCCCCGCCCCCGGCCCCGAGCCCGAAGCGGGTGGTGGCCGCCGGTGAGCGGGTGGACGCGGGGAAGGGCTGGCGGATCTGGCTCACGCGGGAGGGCAAGCACTGGGCGGGGCCGGACGGTTTCGAGAACGTCCGCAGCGTCGCCGACGGCAACATCGACCTGAGCGGCCCGGGCGTGAGCCACCAGAGCGAGGGGAACGCGAAGGGGGTCTTCCACTCGGGCCTCTACTACGGGACCCGTGCGGCGGGCCGCGTCGAGTTGAAGGGCGAGGGGGGCCGTACGACCGTCGCCACCCTGCTCGAACTGCCGGGCAGCCCCGGCTGGGGCGTCTGGTACGCGCACACGGGGCAGGGGGACGGGGACGTCGGCCCGGTGCTGTACGACCGCGCGGGCAGACTCCTCTCCGCACTGCCCCCGCTCCCCGGCGGCTAGGGGCACCCGGCGTAGGGGTACCCGGCGAGCCCCGGGGGCGGCGGGCGGACAGGGGGGTGACCTACCTCTCCGCCGTGATATTGGAAATGGGATCCATTTTCATTTACTCTCTCACCATGGCACGCAACGAGCTCCGCCCCGTCGTCAAGCTCCGGTCCACCGCGGGCACCGGATTCACCTACGTCACCCGCAAGAACCGCCGCAACGACCCCGACCGCCTCACCCTGCGCAAGTTCGACCCGGTCGTCCGCCGGCACGTCGACTTCCGGGAGGAGCGCTGACCCGCCCATGCGGCCCGCCATCCATCCCCCGTACGAGCCGGTCGTCTTCCGTGACAAGGCCGGCGGCTTCGCCTTCCTCACCAGTTCCACGCGCACCGGCGTCGCACCGGTCGGAGGCCTGCACTCCGACGCCCGCCGCCGCCCCGCACCCGGCCTGTGCGCGGGGGAGCGGGTCCGCCTCCGATGCCTTCCTGGATGTCTGAACCAAGATCAGGAACCGTAGGCTGGCCTCGGTGCGTCCCGAACGGCGTGTGTCACGAGCGGTGTGCGCCCCCGAACCGGCGTGTGTCACGAGTGCTCAGCGCGCGTACGCGGCGCCGGACGCGGCCGGCATACCCGCTGGTAGCACGCTGAGTCGCGTAGCCGCTACGCCACCCCCCGTGCACGTGCATCTGCTCATGCATTGGCATATGAACACAGCTATGATCCGAGGAAGTTGACACCTGCACCAAGCAACTCGGGGAGCTACCAGTGCATCATGCGCATCACGCGTACAACGGCATGGCGGCCACGGAGCTGCGTGGTGTCGTGTGGCAGAAGAGCAGGCACAGCAACTCCCAGGGATCCTGCGTGGAGTTCGCCAAACTCCCGGGGGGAAACGTTGCCGTACGCAACTCGCGCCACCCCGAAGGCCCCGCCCTCGTCTACACGCCCGCGGAGATAGAGGCGCTCCTCCTCGGCGTCAAGGACGGGGAGTTCGACCACCTGGTCTGAGCACGCGCGCGTGGACATGGGAGAGGGGCCCGGACGCTGTGCGTCCGGGCCCCTCTCCCCTGTACGTCTGTACCGCCGGGCGTCGCGCCTACTCCGGCCCTATCCGGAACAGCGCCCACACCACCTTGCCCCGCAGCGTGCCGGCGAGCGGGTGCCAGCCCCAGCTGTCGCTGAACGAGTCCACCAGGAACAGCCCGCGTCCCGACTCGGCGGCGAAGTCCTCCTCGCCGCCGCGCGCCTCCGGGCTCGCCTGGCTGGGGTCGCGCACGGCGCACACCAGGCGCGAGGACCAGCGCATCAGGTGGAGCCGAACCGGCGGGTTCTGGCCTTCTTCCTGGGGCGCGTCCGCGGGCACCGCGTGGCGCAGTGCGTTGGTGACGAGTTCGGAGACGACCAGGGCCACATCGTCGAAGCGCTCGGTCAGCTCCCAGCGGTCCAGCGTCGCGCTGGTGAACTTCCGGGCCCCGCGCACGGCTTCGTACCGCGGGGGCAGGGCGCAGGATGCGGAGGTGGAGACGGCGCCGGGATCGATCGGCGGAAGGCCCTGCCGTAACGGCTCGAGCACGGTCGATCCATTCGTCCCCATGCGAGGCACTCCCGGGAATCGCGACTGTGGTGCGACAACACGACAACACGAACGAGTACGCGGCTGCGCGGGGTCCATGGTTCCGAATGCGCCCACTGGATGCAAGGGCAGATGCACGTGCACGCGCCGGACCTGTCCGTCCCCGTGCCTAATCTGTGGATAAGTCGTCCCCCCATCGAGGGGAACTTTCCGTGGAGTCGGGGGTTCCGTGCACGCGACTGCCCGGATCTCGCCGCCTTTCCGTAATCGAATGTGTACGCCCCGAAGCGTTTGGTGGCAGAATCCGGGGCTCGACGGGGGCTCGACACCGTAAAGGGGAGGCAGAGCCGTGACCGCAGGCGAATCCAGCGGAGCAAGCGGGAGTGTGGTGCGGCGCATCCTGCTGGGCTCCCAGCTGAGGCGGTTGCGCGAGTCGCGCGGGATCACCCGCGAGGCGGCCGGCTACTCGATCCGCGCGTCCGAATCCAAGATCAGCCGTATGGAGTTGGGGCGGGTGAGCTTCAAAGCCAGGGACGTCGAGGATCTGCTCACGCTGTACGGGGTCGGGGACGAGGCCGAACGCGGCTCGCTCCTCGGGCTCGCCCGTGAGGCCAACGTCGCCGGCTGGTGGCACAGTTTCGGCGACGTCCTGCCCGGCTGGTTCCAGACGTACATCGGTCTGGAAGGCGCCGCCTCCCTCATCCGCGTCTACGAAGTGCAGTTCGTCCACGGCCTGTTGCAGACCGAGGCGTACGCCCAGGCCGTCGTCACCCGGGGCATGCCCGGAGCCCCCGCCGCCGAGATCGACCGCCGGGTCGCCCTGCGCCTCGAACGCCAGAAGGTGCTCGTCTCCGAACGCGCCCCGCAGTTCCACGCCGTCCTCGACGAGGCCGCGCTGCGCCGCCCCTACGGCGACCGGGCCGTCATGCAGGGCCAGTTGAGGCACCTCATCGAGATCTCCGAGCACCCCGGCGTCACGCTCCAGGTCATGCCCTTCAGCTTCGGCGGGCATGCCGGTGAGAGCGGCGCCTTCACGATGCTGAGCTTCCCCGAGTCGGACCTCTCCGACATCGTCTATCTGGAGCAGCTCACCAGCGCCCTCTATCTCGACAAGCGCGAGGAGGTCGCCCAGTACCAGCGGGTCATGGAACGGCTGCAGAAGGAAGGACCGGATCCGGCCGAAAGCCGAGACCTTCTCCGGGGACTCCTTCAACTCACCTGACACATCAGTACGATGACGTGACATCAGTATCGACGTTTCGGCGTTTCGACGTCACTTCTGTCATCCGTGCAGAGGTAGAGCGGGTAGAGGGGTCTCGATCCATGTCGCACTTCACCGACCTGGCCCACCAGTACATCGACGGCGAGTGGAAGCCGGGCAGCGGCTCGTGGGACATCATCGACTTCAACCCGTACACCGGGGAGAAGCTCGCCTCGATCACCGTCGCCACCGCCGCCGAGGTCGACCACGCCTACCGGGCCGCCGAGCGTGCCCAGGCCGAGTGGGCCGAGACCAACCCGTACACCCGTCGGCTCGTCTTCGAGCGGGCGCTGCGGATCGTCGAGGACCGCGAGGAGGAGATCGCCGAGACGATCGTCGCCGAGCTCGGCGGCACCCGTCTCAAGGCGGCCTTCGAACTGCACCTCGCCAAGGAGTTCCTGCGGGAGGCGGTGCAGCTGGCGCTGCGCCCCGAGGGCCGCATCCTGCCGTCCCCGGTGGACGGCAAGGAGAACCGCGTCTACCGGGTCCCGGTCGGTGTCGTCGGCGTCATCTCGCCCTTCAACTTCCCCTTCCTCCTCTCGATCAAGTCGGTCGCGCCCGCGCTCGCCCTCGGCAACGCGGTCGTCCTCAAGCCGCACCAGAACACCCCGATCTGCGGCGGCACCCTCGTCGCCAAGGTCCTGGAGGAGGCGGGCCTCCCCGCCGGCCTGCTGAACGTCGTCGTCACCGACATCGCCGAGATCGGCGACGCGCTCCTCACCCACCCGGTCCCGAAGGTCATCTCCTTCACCGGCTCCGACAAGGTCGGCCGCCACGTCGCCACGGTCTGCGCGCAGAACTTCAAGCACGCCGTCCTCGAACTCGGCGGCAACAGCGCCCTGATCGTCCTCGACGACGCCGACGTCGACTACGCGGTGGACGCGGCCGTCTTCAGCCGCTTCGTGCACCAGGGGCAGGTCTGCATGGCCGCCAACCGCATCCTGGTGGACCGGACCGTGGAGGAGGAGTTCACCGAGAAGTTCGTGGCGAAGGTGAAGACCCTGCGGGTCGGCGACCCGGCCGACCCCGCCACCCACATCGGTCCGCTCATCAACTCCCAGCAGGCGGAGGCCGTCTCCTCGCTCGTCGACCAGACGGTCGCGGCCGGCGCGACGGCGCTGCTGCACGGCACGGTCGACGGCAACCTCGTCTCCCCGTCCGTCCTCACCGGATTCGCCCCCGACGCCCCGGTCCTCGGCCAGGAGATCTTCGGCCCGGTCGCCCTCATCGTCCCGTTCGACGGTGAGGAGGAGGCCGTACGGATCGCCAACGACACCCCGTACGGGCTCAGCGGCGCCGTCCACACCGGGGACATCGAGCGGGGTGTGCGCCTCGCCAAGCGCGTCCACACCGGCATGATCCACATCAACGACGGCACCGTGCACGACGAGCCGATCGTGCCCTTCGGCGGCGAGAAGCACTCGGGCATCGGCCGGCTCAACGGCGAGGCGATGGTGGAGAGCTTCACCACCCAGAAGTGGATCTCGATCCAGCACGGCCGGAGCCGGTTCCCCTTCTGAGTCCTCCGGGTCTCCGGGGCCTCCGGATTCTCCCGGTCCTCCGAGCCCTCTCGGGTCTGCCGAGCCTTCCGACCCTTCGGGGTCCCTGATTTCTCGTTGAGGACAGTGGTTGTCCGCAAGGGTCCGTAACTTGATGGGTGTCGGAAGGGCCGAGGCCGCAAGGCCAACGCCTCCCCGGCACCCATCTGTGTAGGCGTACGGAAGGCGGACATCATGGTGGCACTCGTTCCCACGGAGACCCACGGCGACGAGCGCGGCGCGCTCCTCAACTTCGTCGAGGCGCAGCGCGCCGCGATCCGCCGCTCGGTCCTCGGTCTCACCGAGGAGCAGGCGGCGAGCCGCCCGAGCGCCAGCGAGCTCAGCCTCTCCGGGCTGCTCAAGCACGTCGCCGAAGTCGAGCTCAACTGGCTCCGGCTGGCCCAGCGGCAGCCGAACGAGCGGCAGCGCACCCAGGAGACCTGGGGTGAGGGCTTCCGGCTCGTGGACGGGGAGACGATCCCGGAGATCGTGGAGTTCTGGGCGGGTGTGGCGAAGGAGACCGAGGAGTTCGTCCGCTCGGTGCCGAGCCTGGACGACACCTTCCCGCTGCCCGAGGCGCCCTGGTTCCCCGTGGACGGACAGGTCTCGATGCGCTGGATGCTGCTCCACCTGGTGCAGGAGGCGGGCCGGCACGCCGGACACGCCGACGTCATCCGCGAGTCCCTGGACGGCAAGGGCTCCTTCGAACTGATCGCGGCGGAGCAGGGCCGGGGCTGACCCGGCGGAGCCGGGCCGAAGCTGACCGCGAGCAGGAGGCCGGGCCGACAGCGAGAGCGGCCGGGCCGGCCGTGAGCGGGGCCGGGGCCGCCTTTCGGCGGGCCCGCGCGCGTACCCTGGTCAAAATTGACTAGGAGGTACGGCGATGTCGGCGATCCGGCTGCTCGTCCTGGGCGCGGTGAAGCAGCACGGCCGCGCCCACGGCTACCAGGTCCGCAACGACCTGGAGTACTGGGGCGCGCACGAGTGGTCCCACGCCAAGCCCGGCTCGATCTACCACGCGCTCAAGCAGATGGCGAAGCAGGGACTGCTGCACGCGCACGAGGTCGCGCCGAGCGCCGTCGGCGGGCCGCCGCGCGTCGAGTACGAGCTCACGGAGCGCGGTACGGAGGAGTACTTCACGCTGCTGCGCGAGGCGCTGACCACGTACGACCAGAAGATGGACGTGCTGTCGGCGGGCATCGGCTTCATCGTGGACCTGCCCCGGGAGGAGGCCGCGGAGCTGCTGCGCCGGCGGGTGCGGGCGCTGGACGAGTGGCGGGCCGCGGTCACGGAGTACTACACGCCGGAGGGCGGCCCCGGCCAGCTCGGGCACATCGGCGAGATCATGCACATGTGGGTCCACTCGGCGGACGCCGGCAAGGAGTGGACGCTCGGGCTGATCGAGCGGATCGAGGGCGGGGCGTATGTCTTCGCGGGCGAGGGGGATCCCTTCGTGGGTGTCCTGGCCGAAGGGGAGGAGAACCCCTATGCGACGTGACCGTCCGCACGGCCGCTGTCTGGTCGAGCGTGGCTGAGAAAGGCCCCCACTAATCAAGTTTGACTAACTGCCCAGGAGGGCATACCTTGCTCCGGCGGTAGCGACTGGTCAAATTTGACTACGAGGATTTCGGGAGGAATCGACATGGCGGCGGACGCGATCCTCATGGAGGGCGCACGCAAGCGGTACGGGGAGAAGGACGCCCTGGCCGGCCTCGACCTGACCGTCCGGCGCGGCACCGTCCACGGCCTGCTCGGGCCCAACGGCGCGGGCAAGACCACGACGGTGAGGGTCCTGTCCACCCTGCTGCGCCACGACGAGGGCCTGGTGCGGGTGGCGGGCCACGACGTACGGACCGAGGCCCGGGAGGTACGGCGGCGGATCGGGCTCCTCGGACAGCACGCGGCCCTCGACGAGGAGCTGGGCGGCCGGCAGAACCTGGAGATGTTCTGCCGCCTCCACCATCTGGGCGCGCGGCGCGCCGGAACGCGGGCCGACGAGCTCCTGGAGCGCTTCGGCCTCACCGGCACCGGGCGCAAGCCCGTCAAGCAGTTCAGCGGCGGCATGCGGCGACGGCTCGACCTGGCCGCCTCGCTGATCACGGAACCCGAGGTGCTCTTCCTCGACGAGCCGACGACCGGACTCGACCCACGCGGGCGTGGCGAGGTCTGGGAGTCGGTGCGCTCGCTCGTCGGCGGGGGCACCACGGTGCTGCTCACCACGCAGTACCTGGAGGAGGCCGACCAGCTCGCCAACCGGATCTCGGTCGTGGACCGGGGGCGGGTCGTCGCGGACGGCACCGCCGACGAGCTCAAGGCGCGGGTCGGCGTGGACCGCATCGACGTGGTCGTCCGGGACGCGGCACGGCTCGACGAGGCCGCCGGGCTGCTGCCCGTCGCGCGCGCCGAGGTGAGCGTGGACGCCGACCGGCGACGGCTCAGCGCGCCCGTGGCGGACCGGATGGCCTCGCTCGCCGAGACCGTGAGGGCACTGGGGGAGGCCGGGATCGAGGCGGAGGACGTCGCCCTGCGGCGGCCGACGCTGGACGAGGTCTTTCTGCACCTGACGGACGCGTCGGACACGCGTCGGGAGCGGGAGGTGGCGGCATGAGTGCCGGGTACGTCGTGAGCGACTGCTGGACGATGACCCGCCGCGAGCTGGCGCACTGGGCCCGGCAGCCGGTGCAGGTCCTGGTCGGGCTCGTGTTCCCGGTGATGATGCTGCTGATGTTCGGCTATCTGGTCGGCGGCGGACGGAGCGTCGACGGCGACTACGTCGACTTCCTGGTGCCCGGGATGCTCACCCTGACCATGGTGTTCGGGCTCGAAGGCACCATGACGGCGGTGACGCAGGACCTGAACAAGGGCGTGATCGACCGGTTCCGGGCGATGCCGATGACCGACGGCGCGGTGCTCGTGGGGCGGGCGGCCGCCGACATGCTCCAGTCGGCGGTGGGGCTGCTCGTGATGGTCGGCGTCGGGTACGCGATCGGCTGGCGGGCGGACGGCGGCCTCGGAAGCACCCTCCGGGCGCTGGGCCTGCTGCTCCTGCTGCGCTTCGCGATGCTGTGGATCGGGATCCTCCTCGCCCTGGTCGCGGGGCGGGCGGAGCTGGTGCAGGCGGTGCAGATCCTGGTCTGGCCCATCGGCTTCCTCTCCAACGCCTTCGCCTCGCCGGACTCGATGCCGGGCTGGCTCGGCACGTTCGTGGAGTGGAACCCGATGTCGGCGACGGCGACGGCGGTCCGCGACCTCTTCGGCAACCCGGGCGGCGAGCCGGGGCACATCGGGGCGGCGGTGGTGTGGCCGCTGGTGCTCCTGGCGGTCTTCCTCCCGCTGGCGGTACGGAAGTTCGGGCGACTCGGGAAGTAGCGGCGGGGAGGTGGGAACCCGGGGGCGGTGAGCGGTGTATTGAAAGCAGCGGTTCACCGCGGACCGCCCGAGGGAGGACAGGGGGACGTGCGATGCGCAGGCCCGGGGGAGCGGCCGGCGCCACCGTGGCGCTGGTGTGGGTGCTGGTGGTGAGGGCGGCTGACGACTGACGACTGACGACTGACGGCTGCCCGGCGGCGGCCGACCGCCGACCGGCGACCGCCGACCGGCGACCGCCGACCGCCGACCGGCGACCGCCGACCGGCGACCGCCGACCGCCGACCGGCGACCGGCGACCGCCGACCGGCGGCCGGCGGCAGGGCTCGGCGGGGAGGGCGGGTCAGTGGTGGAAGGACGTCGCCGTGCTCTTGTCGTGGGTGCCGGGGCGGGACTGGCTCCGTAGTTCGGGAAGCAGCTGGCTCAGGTCCTCGACGAAGAGTCCGGCCAGGTCGGCGGAGAAGCCGTTGCGGCAGACCACGCGAAGGACGGACAGGTCCTCGCGGTTGGCGGGGAAGGTGTAGGCGGGGACCAGCCAGCCGTGTTCGCGCAGGCGGCGGGAGACGTCGAAGACGTCGAAGGAGGTGACGTCGGGGGCGGTGGTGAAGGCGAAGACGGGGAGCTGGTTGCCGCGGGTCAGGAGCCGGAAGTCGCCCATGGCCTCGATGCGTTCGGCGAGGCCGCGGGCGATGTCCCGGGAGGTCTGCTGGACCGCCCGGTAGCCCTCCCGGCCGAGTCTCAGGAAGGTGTAGTACTGCGCGACGACCTGGGCGCCCGGCCGGGAGAAGTTGAGGGCGAAGGTGGGCATGTCGCCGCCCAGGTAGTTGACGCGGAAGACGAGCTCCTCGGGGAGTTCGGCGGGGGAGCGCCACAGGGCCCAGCCGACGCCCGGGTAGACCAGGCCGTATTTGTGACCGGAGGTGTTGATCGAGGAGACGCGGGGGAGCCGGAAGTCCCACGCCAGGTCTTCGTCGACGAAGGGGGCGACCATGGCGCCGGAGGCGCCGTCGACGTGGACGGGGATGTCGAGGCCGGTGCCTTCCTGGAGGGCGTCCAGGGCGGCGCAGATCTCGGCGACGGGTTCGTAGGAGCCGTCGAAGGTCGAGCCGAGGACGGCGACGACTCCGATGGTGTTCTCGTCGCAGAGCGCGGCGGCGGACTCGGCGTCGAGGTGGAAGCGGTCGCCCTCCATGGGGACGAGACGGGGCTCGACCTCCCAGAAGTTGCAGAACTTGTCCCAGCAGACCTGGACGTTGACGCCCATCACCAGGTTGGGGCGGGCGCCGCCGCGGTAGCGGTCGGCGTTCCGCGCGGTCCAGCGGCGCTTGAGGGCCATGCCGGCGAGCATGCAGGCCTCGCTGGAACCGGTGGTGGAGCAGCCGACGGCCGTGTCCGGGTCCGGGGCGTTCCACAGGTGGGCGAGCATGGAGACGCAGCGGCGCTCCAGTTCGGCGGTGCGCGGGTACTCGTCCTTGTCGATCATGTTCTTGTCGCGGCACTCGCCCATCAGGACCCCGGCCTGGGGCTCCATCCAGGTGGTGACGAAGGTGGCGAGGTTGAGCCGTGAGTTGCCGTCGAGCATCAGCTCGTCGTGGACGAGCTGGTAGGCGCTGGACGGGGGCAGCGGGCCGTCGGGGAGCCGGTGGTGGGGTGGGGCCTCGGTCATGCCGCCGACCGGGTTGGCCTCCCCGAAGAAGGGGTTGAGCGCGAGCCGTCGTTCGGGCTGGGAGGGGGAGGCGGCGGGACCCTGGTGCAGCGGCATGGGGAACTCCTTGTGTCCGGTGGGGAGGGGAGGTCAGTGCAGTGAGCGGCCCTGCTCGTCGAGCTGGAGCTGGGGGCGGCCGGTGACGATCAGCCAGGCGGGGAGGGAGGCCAGGCAGAGCAGGGCGAGCATCGCGGGGGAGGCGGCGAGGGCGGCGGCGCTGAAGAGGCTGATCCAGCCCTGCCGGGTGGTGGCGAGCAGGACGCCGAGGACTCCGGAGGAGACGGCGACCGCCGGATGGATCTCGGGGACGAGCGCCTGGGCGATCAGCCCGAAGGCGGCGCCGACGAAGACGGCGGGGAAGATCCGGCCGCCCCGGAAGCCGCAGGAGGCGGCGATGAGCAGGGCGAGGAGTTTGACCACGGCCAGCTTGGCGAGTTCGCCGGAGGACCAGCCGCCGATCGAGGCGGTGAGTTCCTTGACCTCGTCCAGGCCCTTGAAGAGGGTCAGATGCCCGCCCAGGGCGCCCAGCAGGCCGAGGACGAGGCCGCCGAGGGGAAGGATCAGCATGGGGTGGCGCAGGCGCTGGAAGGCGGCGTGGGTGTAGGGGAAGAGGTAGCAGGAGGCGAGGGCGAAGAGGGCCGCGGCGGAGGCGATCACCAGGGCGGCGAGGAGGTCTTCCCAGCCGGTGTCGGTGAGAGGGGTGAGTCCCACGTCGAAGCTGGGTTCGGCGAGGAGCTGGGTGGTGACCGCACCGGCTCCGGCGGCGACGAGCGGGGCGAAGAGCCGGTCCCAGAGGGAGCCGTGTCCCGGCTTGCCGACGAGGGCCTCGGAGATGACGAGGGCGGCGGCCACCGGGGTGCCGAAGAGGGCGCCGATGGTGGCGGCCGAGGCCAGGGCGACCCACGCCGCGCCCGGCGCCGTGGGGGCGACCTTGCGGCCGAGCCAGTAGGCGAGGGCGACGTTGGCCTCGAGGATCGGGTTCTCGGGGCCGAGGCTGACTCCGCCGGCGAGCGTGAGCGTGCTGGCGAGGAGGAGTCCGACGACGACGCCGGGGGCGAGAGGTCCCCCGCTGAGGCCGGTGGTGGCCGGGTCGGGGCCGGCGTGGCCGGGGAACTTCCAGACGACGAGGCCCACGGCGATGCCGGAGGCCGTGAGCATGCTGATGATCCAGAGGGAGGAGTAGCCGCCGATGCCGAGGGCGTCGGGAAGGTCGTGCCAGAGGACGCCCTGGAACTTCTCGGCGAGGGCGCTGATCCCCAGGAACAGCAGGCTCGACCCCACCCCGACCACGAGGGCGGGCAGCACCTGCGGCAACAGGATCCGCGCGGGGGTCATGTCGGGGGAGGGCGGCGGGGAGGGCGGAGCGTGATCGGTGGCCACCGGCCCACCATAAGTGAGCAAATGCCGCACAACATCCCGAAATTCGGGTCGAACGGAGGTCCGCCCCACGTCCGCCTCACGCCATGTCAGACCCGAGGCCGACACGGAGCGGGGACGGCGCGCGCACCACGACGCACTTCCCGGACGCCTCGGCGCCGCCGTCCGGGGGAACGCGCGGCGCCGGGAAGGTCCACCCGGAAGGTCCGACCCCGGAAGGTCCGGCGCCGGGAAGGTCCGACCCCGGGACCGGCCCCGGGGCCCGCGGCCCGCTCAGGCGCGTGGTGCGATCACCACCGCCGTGCCGTACGCGCAGACCTCCGTGCCCACGTCGGCCGCCTCGGTCACGTCGAAGCGGAACATCAGCACGGCGTTCGCGCCGCGCGCCTGCGCCTGCTCCACCAGGCGTTCCATCGCCTGGTTGCGGGTCTGCACGAGGGTCTTCGTCAGACCCTTCAGCTCCCCGCCGATCATCGACTTGAGCCCCGCGCCGATCTGGCTGCCCAGGTGGCGGGAGCGGACGGTGAGCCCGAAGACCTCACCGATCACCTGCCGGACCTCGAAGCCCGGCACGTCGTTCGTCGTCACGACCAGCACGTCTGGCTGCGGCCCCTGGCCGCCTCCGTACTCATCGATGCCCATCGGCATGCACCTCCTGACCCCCCAGCCTCGGGGGCGAGGGTCCCGTCCGCATCCTGTGGCGACAGGGGAACCGAGGGCGTTCAGCTCGCGTTGATAGCTTGGGGCCAGCCGTCCCCCCATGCCCCCACCGACCGCAGGAGCCCGGAACCCGTGAATACGCTTGCCCTCGGACCGAGCTGGCTGGACCCGGACTATCTGATTCAGACCTTTGGTCCGATCGGTGTCCTGGCCATCGTCTTCGCCGAGTCCGGTCTCCTCATCGGGTTCTTCCTGCCCGGCGACTCGCTGCTCTTCACCACCGGCCTGCTGATCACGACCGGCAAGCTGGACATGCCGCTGTGGCTGATGTGCACGCTGATCGTGGCCGCGGCCGTCATCGGCGACCAGGTCGGATACCTCTTCGGGCGGAAGGTGGGTCCGGCGCTCTTCACCCGGCCCAACTCCAAGCTCTTCAAGCAGGAGAACGTCGAGAAGGCGCACGAGTTCTTCGAGAAGCACGGCCCGAAGTCCCTGATCCTGGCCCGCTTCGTCCCGATCGTGCGGACGTTCACGCCGATCATCGCGGGCGTCAGCCGGATGAACTACCGCTCGTTCATCACGTTCAACGTCATCGGCGGTGTGCTCTGGGGCGCGGGCGTGACCCTGCTCGGCGCCTCCCTCGGCAAGATCGACTTCGTGCACCAGCACATCGAGATGATCCTCGTCGGGATCGTCCTGCTCTCCGTGGTCCCGATCGTGATCGAGTTCCTCCGGGCCCGCTCCCAGTCCAAGAAGGAGCAGGCCAAGGGCGACCACGACGCCCCCGGCACCCCGAACCCCCGCGGCCGTCACGCCAAGCGCTGACGCGACAGCCGCAGACCCCCTCCAGGCACCGGCCCCCGCTGCCGCTAGAAGCCCCTGGTCCGCTTGGCGGCCCGGCGGGCCGCGGCGGCGCCGGGGGCCTGCATGAAGAGCCGGGCCAGCTCGCCTCCCAGGTTCACCCCGATCGCGATCGCCAGGGCCAGGGCCGCCGCCTTCGCGAGGGAGGCGAAGCCCTGGTCCAGGTTGTTCTGGGCGATCGCCAGCACCCCGAAGTACGTCGCCGAACCGGGCAGCAGCGGGCCGATCGCCGCCGTCACGTACGGCAGTGACGAGGTGTGCTCGTAGCGGGCGATCAGCTGCCCGAAGAGCCCCACCAGGCCCGCCGCCACCGCCGTCGCCATGACCGTCGAACCCTCCGCGGTCACCGCTATCGACGCGTAGATCACCCACGCGACCCCGCCGTTCAGCGTCGCGAACAGCACCGTCGCCCGCGACTGCTGCAAGAGGATCGCGAAGGTCGCGCACAGCACCATCGACGCCAGGATCTGCGTCACCGGCCGTTCGACCGCCTCCAGCGCCCCCTCGGGGTTCAGCTGCGCGTCGAACTGCACCGCGATGTACAGCACCGACAGCACGCCCACCACGATCGCGACGAAGAAGTACGCGACCTCCAGGAGCCGGGCCGAGGCCGTGATGTAGAAGCCGGTCAGACCGTCCTGGACCGCCGCCACGAGCGCCCGCCCCGGGATCAGCGCGAACAGACCACCGGTGATCACCGCCGAGGGACGCAGATCCGCGTGCAGCATCGTCAGGAGCACGCCCATCGCCGCCGGCGGCATCGCCGCCACCAGGAACTGGTAGAACTCCGGCAGCCCGCGCCCCGCGCACAGCCACGCGAGCCGGTCGCCGAGCACCGCGCCCAGCGCCGCCACGAAGAAGACCGTCGGACCGCCGCCGAGCAGCACCGAGGCCGCACCGGCGAGGACTCCCGCCGCCGCCGTGAGGACCCACCCGGGATACGGGTGCCGGTTGCGCCGTATCTCCGCGAGCCGCCGGTACGCCTCCTCGGGCGTCACCTCGTGCGCCCGCGCGTTGATGTCGGCGAGCAGCGTGTAGACCGCCGCGAGGCGGGTGTAGTCCGTCCCCCGACGCCGTACGGTCCGGTTCGCGGTGACCGGGTCGTCCACCAGCGACGGCTGGTAGGTGACCGACAGCAGGGTGAACGTGACCGTCGGCTCGACCCGGTCCAGACCGTACGAGCGGGAGATCGCGAACATCGCCGCCTCGACGTCCTCCGCGCCCTCCCCGCCCGCGAGCAGCAGCTCGCCGATACGCAGGGTCAGGTCGAGCACACGCGGCACCGAGGGGCCGGTCTCGTCCTCCTTGCGCGCCGCCTCCGGCACGGGCCGCTCACCCACCGGCAGCCGCAGCATGGTCCGCATCCGGTCCTGCCACGGGGCGTCCTGCGAGAGCCGCACCAGGGGCACCCCGTACGCCGGGGTGAAGGCGGGCGGCGAGTTCTTCGCCGAATACGTGGCCGGCGTCGCGAACGCCGAACCCTCCTGCTCGGCGGGCGGCTCCGTCGTGAGACCCGGGGGAAGGGCGAACTCGGAGGTCGGATGCTCCTCCTCCGGTGGCGCGAACTGCTCCACACCGGCGGGGGGCGCGAATGCGCTCCGTGCCTCGTCCGACTGGGGCTTCCGGTCCTCCGGAACCCCTCCCGGACCGTCCTTCGAGCCGTCCGGCTCCGCCACCACTCTGACCGCCTCACTCCCTGGGAACCATGGATTCCAGTATGAGTGTGCGACAGATGCGCGAAAGGCGGTGCACCCAAGGGGTGCACCGCCTTCACGGAATCAGACCGTCGTCAGCGAGCGGACGACCGGACCGGAGGGGCTCAGTGGCCGCCCTGCTCCTTGGCCCGCGCGTACGACTTCTCGATCTCTTCCTCGGCCTCGGCGCGACCGACCCAGTCCGCGCCCTCGACCGACTTGCCCGGCTCCAGGTCCTTGTAGACCTCGAAGAAGTGCTGGATCTCCAGACGGTCGAACTCCGACACGTGGTGGATGTCCCGCAGGTGCTCCATGCGCGGGTCCGTGGCCGGGACGCACAGCAGCTTGTCGTCGCCGCCCGCCTCGTCCGTCATACGGAACATGCCGATGACACGGCACTTGATCAGGCAGCCCGGGAAGGTGGGCTCGTCGAGGATGACGAGCGCGTCCAGCGGGTCGCCGTCCTCGCCGAGGGTGTTCTCGACGTAGCCGTAGTCGGTCGGGTAGGCCGTCGACGTGAAGAGGCGGCGGTCCAGGCGGATGCGACCCGTCTCGTGGTCGACCTCGTACTTGTTCCTCGATCCCTTCGGGATCTCGATGAGAACGTCGAACTCCACGGGTGGCTCCTCCTGAATCAACACAAGTGAATGCTCGCGACGACGCGCGGTGATTAAGTGTCCCTCACGCACGTGTGTGATCGCGAAAGGGGCTGGTCAGCAATGCCCGAGCCGAGGATGTGGCAGCTCACGGCGGGCTCCGCCGCCCTCGGACTGGCCCTGGCCGCCGTGGCGGTGACCGCGGCCGGGCCGTGGGACTCGGGTCAGCGTACGGCCGAGCGGGCCCGCGCCGCCGCCCCGCAGGCGGGTGGCGCACGTCACGCCCCGGCCCCCGCGCCCGCCCCGCCCCGGCGCCCCGCACCCGCCCCGAGCGCCCCCGGCGTCCTCACCGCCCTCCACGCCCCGGCCCCCGCCGGACGCCCCGCGGACCTCGCCGCCCTCCTCGTACCGCTCCTCGCCGACCCAGGACTCGGCCCGCTGCGCACCGCCTCCGTCGTCGACACCGCGACGGGCAGGCAGCTGTACGGCGAGGGCGCCGGCACCCCCATGACCCCCGCGTCCACCGTCAAGATCGCCACCGCCGCGGCCGCGCTCTCCGCCCTCGGCCCCGACCACCGCATCCCCACCACCGTCACCGCCGCCCCCGACGGCCGCACCGTCACCCTCACCGGCGGCGGCGACCCCACGCTCGACCCCGCCCGGCTGAAGGCCCTCGCCGGCGACACCGCCCGCGCCCTCACCGCCCTCGGCCACACCTCCGTACGCCTCACCTACGACACGACCCTGTACCCGGGCCCCCAGCTCCACCCCATCGGCCCCAACGAGAACATCGCCCCCGTCGTCGCCCTCATGACCCGCGAGGGACGCCTCGACGACAGCACCAGCGGCCCCGCGCCCCGCAGCGGCGACCCGGCGGGCGACACCGCCACCGCCTTCGCCGGACTCCTCACCGAGGCCGGGATCGAGGTCGGCGGCGACCCGGCCCCCGGCCGCACCCCGAAGGCCGAGCCCCTCGCCGTCACCCACTCCGCGCCCCTCGCCGACCTCGTCGAGCGCACCCTCACCCACAGCGACAACGACCTCGCCGAAGCCCTCGCCCGGCAGACCGCCCTCGCCCGCAGACAGCCCGCCGGCTTCGACGGCGCGAGCAGGGCCGTACGGGACGAACTCGCCGGGCTCGGCCTCCCCGTCGCCGGAGCCCGCTTCGCCGACGGCAGCGGACTCGACCGCCGCGACCGCGTCTCCGCCGCCCTCCTCACCGGACTCCTCACCCGGGCGGCCGACCCCGCGCGCCCCGCCCTGCGCCCCCTCCTCACCGGACTGCCCGTCGGCGGCTTCACCGGCACCCTCGCGGGCCGCTTCGACACCGCACCCGCCACCGCCGGCGCCGGACTCGTCCGCGCCAAGACCGGCACCCTGACGGGCGTCAACACGCTCGCCGGGACCGTCGTCACCCCCGACGGGCGTCTGCTCGCCTTCGCGTTCCTCGCCGGCCGCACCCTCTCCCCGTACGAGGCACAGCCCGCCCTCGACCGCCTCTCCGCCGCCCTCGCCGGACAGGGCTGACCGCCCCGCGGCCGCACCCCGGCACCGCCCGGACCGCGCCGGGACCTCGCCCGGGCCGCGCCCCGACCCGGTTCCGACGCGGTTCCGACCCGCACGGAAGCCGTCCCGAACCCGCACCGAACAGGCTTCGAGACCGTACGGTTGACGCATGACGAGCATCGGTGGCGCAGGTACATCCGGGATGGTCGACTGGAACCTCGCGGTCGCGACCGCGACCCGCCTCGTGCGGCCCGGACCCGAAGTCAGCCGCGACGAGGCCCGCGAGGTCGTCGCCGAACTCCGCAGGCACGCCAAGGCCTCGGAGGAACACGTCCGTGCCTACACCCGGATGATCCCCGAGGGCATGGAACACCACGACACCCCCGTCCTGGTCGTCGACCGGGCCGGCTGGATCAAGGCCAACGTCGCCGGATTCCGCGAACTGCTCACCCCGCTCCTCGGCAAGATGCAGGAACGCAGGGCGAGCAACCCCGGCAGCGCCGTCCTCGGCGCCGTCGGCGGCAAGGTCACCGGCGTCGAACTCGGCATGCTGCTCTCCTTCCTCGCCTCCCGCATCCTCGGCCAGTACGAGACCTTCGCCCCCGCCACCCGCGAACTCCCCGCCGGGACCAACGGCGGCGGACGCCTCCTGCTCGTCGCGCCCAACATCGTCCACGTCGAACGCGAACTCGAGGTCAACCCGCACGACTTCCGGCTCTGGGTCTGCCTCCACGAGGAGACCCACCGCACCCAGTTCACCGCCGTCCCCTGGCTACGTGACCATCTCCAGGGCGAAATCCAGTCGTTCCTCGCCGCCACCGACGTCGACCCCGGCACCGTCGTCGAACGCCTCCGCGAAGCCGCCCAGACCCTCGCCGGCGGCCGCCCCGAGGGCGAGGAGGGCGAACCCGCCCCCTCCCTCGTCGAACTCGTCCAGACCCCCGAGCAGCGCGAGATCCTCGGCCGCCTCACCGCCGTCATGTCACTCCTCGAAGGCCACGCCGACTACGTCATGGACGGCGTGGGACCCCAGGTCGTGCCCTCCGTCGCCGAGATCCGCGAGAAGTTCCAGCAGCGCCGCGCACGGGGCGCCTCCCGCCTCGACCTCGCCCTGCGCAAGCTCCTCGGCCTCGACGCCAAGCTCCGTCAGTACCGCGACGGCGAACGCTTCGTCCGGGCCGTCGTCGAGCAGGTCGGCATGGACGGCTTCAACCGCGTGTGGACCTCCCCCAACACGCTCCCCACCAAGACCGAGATCGCCGCCCCCGCCGACTGGATCGCGAGGGTGCACCGTAAGGCAGACTCGTGAGACAGGTGCGGCAGACGGCACAGGAACACGTCAGAACACCTCACCAATCACCCATCCGAGGGACCCTGGGCATGGGGTGAGGCGTGCAATGCTCGGGTAACGGCCGGGTTTCTGTCACCATCGACGCACTCTGAGTGACCGAACCCCCCTTTCCGACCGTTAAGACTCCGACCGAGGCACCCCACCCCATCACGAAGGGCACCGGACATGGGTCCCCATCCTGCGGTCGCGGCGATACGCCTGGCGGTCCGCCGCGTACTCCACGACGTTCTCACCGAGCACCAGACCGACCCCGCCCCCGCACGCGACGCGCACACCCCCCTCGTGCTCGTCGCCTGCTCCGGAGGCGCCGACTCGATGGCGCTCGCCTCCGCTCTCGCCTTCGAGGCCCGCAAGCTTCCCGTGCGCGCCGGCGGCATCACCGTCGACCACGGACTCCAGGACGGCTCCGACACCCGCGCCGGTGAGGTCGCCGGACGCATGGCCGCCCTCGGCCTCACCCCCGTCGAGGCCGTCTCCGTCACCGTCGGCCGCGAAGGAGGCCCCGAGGCCGCCGCCCGCGACGCCCGGTACGCGGCACTCGACGCCGCCGCCGAGCGCCACGGAGCCACCGCGATCCTCCTCGGCCACACCCGCGACGACCAAGCGGAAACCGTCCTGCTCGGGCTCGCCCGAGGCTCCGGCATCCGCTCGCTCTCCGGCATGGCCGCGATCTCCGGCGCCTCCGGCCGCTACCGGCGGCCCTTCCTCCAGCTCGACCGCCAGACCATTCGCAAGGCCTGCGTCGCACAGGAACTCGCCGTCTGGGACGACCCCCACAACAGCGACCCCGCCTACACCCGCTCACGGCTCCGCCACGAGGGCCTCCCCGCCCTCGAGAAGGCCCTCGGCAAGGGCGTCGTCGAAGCACTCGCCCGAACGGCCCAGCTCTCCCGCGACGACGCCGACGCCCTCGACACCTGGGCCGCCGACGCCGAGACCTCCGTACGCGACGAGGCGGGCACCCTCGAATGCGCCAAGCTCTTCGGACTGCCCCCCGCCGTACGCCGCCGGGTGCTGCGCCGCGCCGTCATCGCCGAGGGCGCCCCCGCCGGCTCCCTCTTCGCCCGGCACATCGAAGAAGTCGACCGGCTCATCACCGGCTGGCGCGGCCAGGGAGCCATCAACCTGCCCGGTCGCGTCGAAGCCCGCCGCCAGGGTGGCAGACTGGTCATCCGGCAAGGCTGACGCACGCTGCAACGAAAGTGACCCGGGTGAACGAGAAGGACATGGGCACCGACCTCCAGTCGGTGCTCATCACCAAGGAAGAGATCGACGCCAAGCTGGCAGAGCTGGCCGCGAAGATCGACGCGGAATACGCGGGCAAGGACCTGCTCATCGTCGGCGTCCTCAAGGGCGCCGTGATGGTGATGGCGGATCTGGCTCGCGCCCTTTCCACCCCCGTCACCATGGACTGGATGGCCGTGTCCTCCTACGGCGCCGGCACCCAGTCCTCGGGCGTCGTCAGGATCCTCAAGGACCTCGACACCGACATCAAGGGCAAGCACGTCCTGATCGTCGAGGACATCATCGACTCCGGCCTGACGCTGTCCTGGCTGCTGTCGAACCTCGGCTCGCGCGAGCCCGCCTCCCTGGAGGTGTGCACGCTGCTGCGCAAGCCCGAGGCCGCGAAGGTCGCGATCGACGTCAAGTGGATCGGCTTCGACATCCCCAACGAGTTCGTCGTGGGCTACGGCCTCGACTACGCCGAGAAGTACCGGAACCTTCCGTTCGTCGGCACGCTCGCCCCGCACGTCTACGGCGGCTGAACACCGAGGCCGTCCGGGGAACCCGCACCGCCTTCCCCCCGTTGAACCACGGGAAGGCGGTCGCGGGCGACGATGCTGAGGTACCGTCCGAAGAACAGCTTTTTCACACAGCAGCTCTCACAGCAGCATTTTCCTACGGGCAGGAGGGACGGGGCGTTCTCGCTCCGTATGGATGGACGTGAAGCGATACTTCCGTGGGCCGGTCATGTGGATCGTGCTGGCCGTCCTCGCCGTGGTCGTGCTGATGCAGGTCGTCGGCTCGTCCGAGGGCTACAAGACGGTGGACACCGGCAAGGTTGTCCAGGCGATCGACAAGAACCAGGTCAAGCAGGCAAAGATCACCACCGGTGACGAGCAGATCGTCAAGATCGAGCTCATCGACGGCCAGAAGATCGACAAGAGCAGCAAGGTCCAGGCCAGCTACATCGGCACCCAGGGCGCCGACTTGGCCGACAAGCTGCAGGAGAAGTTCGAGGCCGGGCAGATCGAGAAGGGCTACACCGTCTCCCCGACGAAGCAGTCGCCCTTCGTCTCGATCCTGCTCTCCCTCCTCCCCTTCGTCCTCATCGTGGTCGTCTTCCTCTTCCTGATGAACCAGATGCAGGGCGGCGGCTCCCGCGTCATGCAGTTCGGCAAGTCCAAGGCGAAGCTCATCACCAAGGACACGCCGAAGACCACCTTCGCCGACGTCGCAGGCTCGGACGAGGCCGTCGAGGAACTCCACGAGATCAAGGAATTCCTCCAGGAGCCCGCGAAGTTCCAGGCCGTCGGCGCCAAGATCCCGAAGGGCGTCCTGCTCTACGGCCCGCCCGGAACCGGCAAGACGCTCCTCGCGCGCGCCGTCGCCGGCGAGGCCGGGGTGCCGTTCTACTCGATCTCCGGCTCCGACTTCGTCGAGATGTTCGTCGGTGTCGGCGCCTCCCGTGTCCGTGACCTCTTCGAGCAGGCGAAGGCCAACGCACCGGCCATCGTCTTCGTCGACGAGATCGACGCCGTCGGACGCCACCGCGGCGCCGGCCTCGGCGGCGGCCACGACGAGCGCGAGCAGACCCTCAACCAGCTCCTCGTCGAGATGGACGGCTTCGACGTGAAGGGCGGCGTCATCCTGATCGCCGCCACGAACCGGCCCGACATCCTCGACCCCGCCCTCCTGCGCCCCGGACGCTTCGACCGGCAGATCGCCGTCGACCGCCCGGACATGCAGGGCCGCCTGGAGATCCTCAAGGTCCACCAGAAGGGCAAGCCGGTCGCCCCGGACGTCGACCTCGGCGCCGTCGCCCGTCGCACCCCCGGCTTCACCGGTGCGGACCTCTCCAACGTCCTCAACGAGGCGGCGCTCCTCACCGCTCGCGGCGACCAGAAGCTGATCGACAATCACGCGCTGGACGAGGCGATCGACCGTGTGGTCGCGGGCCCGCAGAAGCGGACCCGGATCATGTCGGACCGGGAGAAGAAGATCACCGCGTACCACGAGGGCGGACACGCCCTGGTCGCGGCGGCCTCGCCGAACTCCGACCCCGTCCACAAGATCACCATCCTGTCCCGCGGCCGTGCCCTGGGCTACACGATGGTCCTCCCGGACGAGGACAAGTACTCGACCACCCGCAACGAGATGCTCGACCAGCTGGCGTACATGCTGGGCGGGCGCGCGGCCGAGGAGCTCGTCTTCCACGACCCGACCACGGGCGCGGCCAACGACATCGAGAAGGCCACGGCCACCGCGCGAGCGATGGTCACGCAGTACGGCATGACCGAGCGTCTGGGCGCGATCAAGTTCGGCGGAGACAACACCGAGCCCTTCCTCGGACGGGAGATGTCGCACCCGCGCGACTACTCGGAAGAGGTCGCCGCGCTGGTCGACGAAGAGGTCAAGAAGCTCATCGAGACCGCGCACAACGAGGCCTGGGAGATCCTCGTCGAGAACCGCGACGTTCTCGACAACCTGGTCCTCGCCCTCCTGGAGAAGGAGACGCTGGGCAAGGAGGAGATCGCCGAGATCTTCACCCCCATCGTCCGGCGCCCGGCCCGCCCGGCCTGGACCGGCTCCTCCCGCCGTACCCCGTCCACGCGTCCGCCGGTGCTCTCCCCCAAGGAGCTCGCCCTGACGAACAGCGCGAACGGCTCGGCGACCACCGCGGTCGACACCACGAAGGGCATCGACATCGCCCCGGTGGACACCCCGGAGGACTGACCGTCCCACCCCGGAATGGCTGCCGCGCCCCCACAGGTTTTAGCCTGTGGGGGCGCGGCTTTTCCGCGCACATCAGTCAGACGGAACGAGGCACAGAGATGACCGACCCGGTGACGCTGGACGGCGAGGGCACGATCGGCGAGTTCGACGAGAAGCGCGCCGAGGCAGCCGTACGCGAGCTCCTCATCGCGGTCGGCGAGGACCCGGACCGCGAGGGTCTGCGTGAGACGCCGGCGCGGGTGGCGCGTGCGTACAAGGAGCTTTTCGCAGGCCTGTGGCAGAAGCCTGAAGATGTCCTGACGACGACGTTCGACCTGGGACACGATGAAATGGTCCTCGTGAAGGACATCGAACTGACATCTCAATGTGAACATCATTTGCTCCCGTTCCACGGTGTAGCTCACATTGGCTACATTCCGGCTGAATCGGGCAAGATCACCGGGCTGTCCAAGCTGGCGCGCCTCGTTGACGTCTTCGCTCGACGCCCACAGGTGCAGGAGCGTCTGACGACACAGATCGCCGACTCTCTGATGCGTATCCTCGACGCCCGCGGCGCGATCGTCGTCATAGAGGCCGAGCACATGTGCATGGCTCTGCGTGGTGTCCGCAAGCCGGGGGCGAAGACGACCACCTCGGCGGTACGTGGACAACTTCGTGACGCTACTACACGTGCCGAGGCCATGTCCCTGATATTGGCTCGCTAGTAGCGGCCTGTCCGCCGTGCTCCATACCGTCCCTGATCAGTGGATCCGATGGCTGATCAAGGGGGATCGGTATGGGGTACGGGCTGACCGGCAAGATGCTGGTGAACCTGGTGGACGGCTGTGCCCAGGCGAAGAACGTCGTCCCGGGCAACACCCTGTGGACGCTGGACGGGGACCGGACGGCGCGGACCACGGTCGTGGACGTGGCGGCGGCGAAAGCGCGTGCCGCCGTCGACGTGGTGACGGACCACATGACGTTCTCCGCCAGTCCCGATCTGCTGCTGGCCACGCCGGACGGCTGGACGCACGCGGCGGACGCGGCGGGCAAGACGGCCGCCTGGACGCATGCGCGGAAGTTGTGCCGGGAGCGGCTGACGATCAGGCCGGGGTACGAGTTCGGCTACTTCGTGGGCGCCACCTGTGTCGACGGCACGGTGGGCAGGAACTACGTATCGCTGGTCGTGAACGAGGAGCGCTTCGCATCCCGGTACGCGACCGCACTCACGTCCTGCACCAGGCTTCCCGCCCGCCTTGAGGCGGTGACCCGGCCGTCCGGCTACCTGAAGCGGGACCTGCCTGGTTACCGCGTACGCGTGGTCTCCTCGTACCCAGCCGACGCGCTGCGGCACTATGTGGGCGGGGACGCTCACCACATGCGACAACGCTTCCCCAGGGTCGTGCTGCGGGACATCGATACATTCGTAGCCCCATCATCGGGGCGCGCTTCACTCCGAAGGCCAAAGGGGCCTCGCAGCTCTGCGTAGCGGATCACTGGGGGACCCGGGGCACCTTCACTCCCGAGTACCACCCGATCCTTCCGCCCGAATCCGCCTGGATCAAGGTCCAAGAGGTCCGTCCCCGCCCCGCTCTGGGGGCGAAGCCCTTCACGTTCTACAGCTACCGGCTGGCCCCGCACCCGACCTTCCTGGTGAACGGGCACCTCGTGCGCGAGCCCCGCTAGTGCCCGGGCCGGGCCGGCGCCAGGTGGTGTCAGTGGAGGCGGCTAGGGCCTGTCTTTCGGATCATGCCGGGCTCGCGGGGCCTGGCACGCACGCTCGCCGCGTTGTCGTCGGTCCACAACGCTCCGCGTTGCCTCCCTCCTCCGCCTTGCGATCGCACGCACCACGGGCCCATGGAGGCGGCGCTGTACCCGGAGCGGGAGGCCCGCCCGGACGGGGCGCCGACCGGGATCGCGGAGCGCTACGCGACGACGCCGCGCCGGCCCGCGCGGGAGATCGTCGAGGGGGCCCAGGCGGAGTTCGCGAGCTTCTCCGACGACATCGACGCGCTCTGCCGCTGAGCCGGCGGGGCGGTCTCAGGCCCGGGCCTTGCCCGGGTTCTTGTCGTCGTCCTCCGGGAGTTTGCAGACGCGCTCCAGGAAGAGGGCTGCCGCGATGACGCCGATGCCCGCTGCGACCGCGAGGGCCGCGTAGAGGGCCTGGTCCCGGCGGGCCGGGACGTCGAGGGAGCCGAGGAGGAAGACGCCCGTGCCGCCGTACATGCCGGCGACGAGGGCGGCCACCAGTGCGCTCGCCTGGCCGAAGACCACCGCGCGTGCCGCCATCAGGGGCTCGACGCCCTTGGCGCCGGGGCGGCGGTCGCGCTGGGCCTTGAGGCGGGCGCGGATCGAGAGGGCGGTCGCGGTGAGGACGACCGCGATCACGGCCAGGACGATGGGCGCGGCGATCGGCACGCTGGGGAGGGTGCCGACCGCGTCCCAGAGCCGGGCGGCACCCCAGGAGAGGATGCCGGCCACGAGGAACAGTCCGGCGAGCACCTTCAGCCGCAGTTGTTTCACCGGGTGTCCTTCATGTGGTCGCGATCGGTCTGCCACGAAGCGTAACGACTACTCGGGCAGACGGAGTTCCAGGTCGGTGCGGCGTGCGACACCGGCGCTGCCGAGGGCGGTGAGGAGCTCGGCGACGGGGCCCTGGCCGGGGATGCGGGCCTCGGGGTCCACGTCGTGCCAGGGGGCGAGCACGAAGGCGCGCTGGTGGGCGCGGGGGTGCGGGAGGGTGAGGACGGGGTCCGCGGAGACCACGTCCGCGTAGGCGACGATGTCGACGTCGATGGTGCGGGCGCCCCAGCGCTCCTCGCGGATGCGGTGGAAGGCCTCCTCGACGGCGTGGGCCCGCTCCAGGAGGGAGGAGGGCGGCAGGGTCGTCTTCACCAGCGCGACGGCGTTGAAGTACGAGGGCTGGGTGCCGGGCTCGACGCCCCAGGGCTCCGTCTCGTACACGGGGGAGACCGCCTTGACCCGGAGGCCGGGGGTGTCGGCGAGGGCGTCGACGGCCCCCTGGAGGGTCTCCAGGCGGTTGCCGAGGTTGGCGCCGAGGGCGACGACGGCCCAGCGGGGGTTGGACAGGGTCGTGTCGGCCGCGTCGACGGTCTCGACGACGGAGGCCGGTACGGGCTGGACGGTGGGATCGCTCTGCGTCGGCATCATCGTCGGCTCCGGGTGATCGTGATGGTCACGTCGTCGAAGGGCACGGTGATGGGGGCGTCCGGCTTGTGCACGACGACTTCCACCTCCTGTACCCCGGCATGGCTGAGACATTGCTGGGCAATGCGCTCGGCGAGGGTTTCGATGAGATCGACGGGTTCGCCCTGGACGACGTCGACGACCTCTTCGGCGACGATCCCGTAGTGCACGGTCTTCGTCAGGTCGTCGGCGGCGGCCGCCGGGCGGGTGTCCAGGCCGAGGACCAGGTCCACGATGAAGGTCTGGCCCTCCTCGCGCTCCTTGGGGAAGACGCCGTGATGGCCCCGGGCCTTGAGGCCGCGCAGCGCGACACGATCCACGCGAATCACTCCTGCTGTCGTAGTTCGGGTGGCCACGCAGCCGGGTGCGGACGGCCGGGTGTCCAGCATCGAATCTACCTGCGGGGACCGACAGCGCCTGCCCTTGGGGGCCGCGGGCGGGTCAGGAGGGCAGGTCGGGGAGGGGTTACGCGTCGGCCGCGCCGGGCTCGTCGTCCTCGGTTCCGTCGGTGTCCGCAAGGACGGGGGAGGCGTGGTGGGACCAGATCCGCCAGCCGTCCGGTGTGTGGCGGAACACATTGGTGGCGACGACGAGCTGGCCGACGAGGGGTCCCAGTTCGGCGCCGTCCTCGGCGGGTCCGCCGCTGAGGATGTTCTCGGTGCAGGTGACGACGGCGGTGCCGTCGGCGAGGGAGATCTTGAGGTCGGTGAGGAAGAACTGGATGTACTCGGTGTTCGCCATGATCAGCGCGTACGAGCGGAGCACCTCGCCGCGGCCGGTGAGGACGGGCCAGCCGGGGTGGACGCAGGTGATGGGGGTGGCCCCGTCGTCGAGCCAGAGCTCCGAGACGCGCTCGAAGTCGCCGGTCTCCAGCGCCTCGTAGAAGGCGGTGTTGGCGGCTTCGACGGCCGCCTCGTCGGTGCTGCGGCTCACGCGGCTCCCTCGACGGCGCGGGCGACGCGTACGGCGTCGGCGGTGGCTCTGACCTCGTGGACGCGGACGGCCCACGCGCCCGCGTGGGCGGCGAGGGCGGAGACGGCGGCGGTGGCGGCGTCGCGTTCGCGGGCGGGCGGCGGGGCGGCGCCCCGCCGGGCGAGGACGTGGCCGAGGAAGCGCTTGCGGGAGGCGGCGACCAGGAGGGGGCGGCCGAGGGCGCGGAGCTCGGGGAGGTGGGCGACGAGGGCGAGGTCGTGGGGGGCGAGCTTGGCGAAGCCGAGGCCCGGGTCGACGACGATGCGTGCGGGGTCGACCCCGCCGTCGACGACGGCTTCCAGGCGGGTGCGGAGTTCGCCGACGACCTCGGTGACGACGTCGTCGTACACGGCGAGGCTGTTCATGTCCTGGCTGAATCCGCGCCAGTGCATGACGACGAAGGGGACTTCGGCGGCGGCGACGGCGGGGACCATCCCGGGGTCGGCGAGGCCGCCGCTGACGTCGTTGACGAGGACGGCGCCGGCTTCGACGGCGCGGGCGGCCACGACGGCGCGCATGGTGTCGACGGAGACGGTGACGCCTTCGGCGGCGAGGCCGCGGACGACGGGGACGACGCGGCGGAGTTCCTCCTCCTCGTCGACGCGGCTGGCGCCGGGCCGGGTGGACTCGCCGCCGACGTCGACGAGGTCCGCTCCTTCGGCGACGAGTTCGAGGCCGTGTTTGACGGCGGCCGTGGTGTCGAACCAGCGGCCGCCGTCGGAGAAGGAGTCGGGGGTCACGTTGACCACGCCCATGACCGCGCAGCGGTCCCACTCCGGCAGGCCCCGGGCGGTGCCCCGGTCGATCGTCGTACTCATGTGTCCAGCGTAGGGCCCGGCGAGCGGATCAGGCCGCGCGCATCTCGCGCTCGGCGGGCGCGGTGACGATGTGGGTGCAGGGGCGGGGGGCCGGGGCGGGGCGCCGGCGGGCGAGGGGGCGGGGCAGGGAGAGGTTCACGAAGCCTTCGGCCTGCATGGCGGCGAAGCCGATGCGGGGGAGGTCGCGGCTCTTGCGGTAGACGACGAAGCGGGGTTCCCAGCGGGGCCGGAACTTGGCGTTGAACTTGTACAGCGACTCGATCTGGAACCAGCGGGAGAGGAAGACGAGCAGTCCGCGCCAGACGCGCAGGACGGGTCCGGCGCCGATCTTCTCGCCGCGGGCGAGGGCGGAGCGGAACATGGCGAAGTTGAGGGACACGCGCGCGATGCCGAGGCCGGGGGAGGCCTGGAGGGCGGCGACGATGAGGAGCTCGTTCATGCCGGGGTCGGCGGAGCGGTCGCGGCGCATGAGTTCGAGGGACATGCCGTCGGTGCCCCAGGGGACGAAGTGGATGATCGCCTTGAGGTCGCCGTAGGGCGAGTCGGGGTCGTCGCCGGCGTCGCTCTTGTGGGCGGTCGCTATCACGGCGTCTCCGTCGCCGGGGGCTCCGATGCGGCCGAGGGCCATGGAGAAGCCGCGTTCGGTGTCGGTGCCGCGCCAGTCGGCGGCGGCGCGGCGGACGCGTTCGAGTTCGGCGTCGTCGAGGTCACGGACGCGGCGGACGCGGGTGGTGTAGCCGTTGCGTTCGATGCGCTTCACCATCTGGCGGACGTTGCGCATGGCCCGTCCGGAGAGCGAGAAATCCGCGACGTCGACGACCGCCTCGTCGCCGAGTTCGAGGGCGTCGAGGCCGGTCTCGCGGGTCCAGACCTGGCCGCCGGTCTCGGAGCAGCCCATGACGGCGGGGGTCCAGGAGTGGGCCTTGGCCTCGTCCATGAAGCGTTCGATGGCGCCGGGCCAGGCTTCGACGTCGCCGATGGGGTCGCCGCTGGCGAGCATGACGCCGGAGACCACGCGGTAGCAGACGGCGGCCTTGCCGCTGGGGGAGAAGACGACGCCCTTGTCGCTGCGGAGGGCGAAGTGGCCGAGGGAGTCCCGGCCGCCGTGCTGGTCGAGGAGGGCGCGGAGGCGGACCTCGTCCTCGTCGGTGAGGCGGGCGGCGGGGTGCTCGGGGCGGAAGGCGAGGTAGATGGTGGTGAGGGCGGTGAGCATGCCGAGGGCGCCGAGGGAGTAGCCGACGGTCCAGTCGACGCCGTTGCTGTAGCCGACGGGGCCTTCGACGCCGAAGAGTCCGTACAGGACGTGTTCGAGGCGGTCGGCGAGGCTGGGGCTGCCGAGGACGCGGCGCGGGTGGGCGCTGACGATGACGAGGCCGAGGGCGATGGATCCGGCGCCCATGAGGACGAAGTTGGCGAGTGCGCGCCAGCGGCTGCGGGGGTCGGGCAGGGCGGCGAACTCACTCCGATGGCGCAGGAGGAGGGTGAGGAGTACGAGGGAGAGGAGGGCTCCGAGGACCGAGTGGCGCCAGACGAACTGGGCGGCGGCGCCGAGGGGGAGCAGGACGACGGCGGCGCGCCAGGCGCGGCGCTTGTGGCGCTTGAGGCCGTGGGCGAGGAGCAGCAGGAGCACGCCGGCGCTGAGGGAGAGGGCGGCGGAGAGGGGTCCGAGGGTGCCGGGGAGGACTTCCGCCATGGCGTGCATGCGGCTGGCGCGGAAGCGGGGGAACACTCCGGCGGCGATGTCGATGAGGCCGATCAGGGTGCAGGCCGTGCCGACGAGGGCGGGGACCTTCTCGGGTCGGGGGCCGCGGAGAACACGGCGTACCCGAACCGGAACCAATCCCGATTTGTCCCCATCTACTGTGACAGACATGGCTTCCCGTACTTCCCGTGGTCCTGCGAAGGGTCCTTGACTCCGGTCGGGCCCTGCGGCGCGTTCGGCGGGCCGTTCCGGTTGGTGCGCCTTCTAGGACGGAGCCGTGCGGGGTCGGGTTCATCGGTTCACAGGAAATTCTCGGAAAGAAGGCTCGGTCGTCCCATGGGTCTCACCAGCAACAAAGTCCTCGTGGTGGCGGTCGTGCTCGCCCTGACGCTGTTCTTCGCCACGGTCTGGCTCTGGCCGCGGCTCGCGCGCCGCCGCTGGCGGGCGGTGGTGGGGAGGGTGGGCCTGCTGCTCGTGACCCAGGTGGTGCTGTTCGCGGCGGTGGGGCTGGCGGCGAACCGTTCCTTCCTCTTCTACGGCTCGTGGGCCGACCTGTTCGGGCAGGAGCAGGACATGGGCGTGGTCGTCGACCACGGGGCCGGTTCGAAGGACGTACGGGTGGTGGGGACGCAGGCGCTCGACGTGCCGGGCGGCGGCCGTCCCGAGGTCGGCGGCCAGATACAGAAGGTCGTCGTGGCGGGGGAGCGGTCGGGGATCGTCTCGCCGGCCTATGTGTACCTGCCGCCGGAGTACTTCCAGGAGCGGTACGCGAAGCGCACGTTCCCGGCCTCGGTGGTGCTCACGGGGTATCCGGGGACGGCGGAGAACCTGATCAAGGGGCTGAAGTACCCGAAGACGGCGTACCTCCAGGCGAAGGAGGGGCGGATGCAGCCGATGATCCTGGTGATGCTGCGGCCGACGGTGGCTCCGCCCCGGGACACCGAGTGCGTGGACGTGCCCGGCGGTCCGCAGACGGAGACCTTCTTCGCGGAGGACCTGCCGAAGGCGGTCTCGGAGACGTACCGGGTGGGGACGAAGCCGCGGAACTGGGGGTTCATGGGGAACTCCACGGGCGCGTACTGCGCGCTGAAGATCGCCCTGCACCACCCGGACCGGTTCGCGGCGGGGGCGGGTTTCTCCGCGTACTACCGGGCGGCGGAGGACGTGACGACGGGTGACCTCTTCCAGGGGGACGACGGGCTGCGCAAGCGGGCCGACCTGCTGTGGAGCCTGGACCATCTGCCGCAGGGCAGGACGTCGTTCCTGGTGACGACGTCGAAGCGGGGCGAGGACAACCGGCGGGGCACGCTGGAGTTCGTCAAGAAGGTGAAGAGCCCGGCGAGCGTCTCGTCGATCACGCTGGAGAGCGGCGGCCACAACTTCAACACGTGGAACCGGGAGATCCCGCCGGGGATGGTCTGGATGGGCGGCAAGCTCAGCGCGACCTGAGCCGTGCCGGCCGGGAGTACGGCCCGGGCCGGGGGTCCGGCGCAGGCCGGGAGCACGGCTCGGGCCGGTGCCGGCGGGGGATCACGAGGCCGTGGCCGACGCCCGGCGCAGGGCGCGGTGGACGCCCTCCGGGGTGAGGACGCCGAGGGGCCGGCCGTCCTCGCCGGTGACGGTGAGGCGGCCGGTGTCGTGCTGGAGGAGCACGGCGAGGGCGTCCTTGAGCGAGGTCCCGAGGGGGACGGGGGCGGCGCCGTCCGGGTTCCCGGGCTTCTCCGGCGGGCCGGGACTCCCCGCCGGTACGGGTTCGAGGTCGGCCTCGGTGACCGGTGTGACGGCGAGCCGCTTCAGGCCCCGGTCGCTGCCGACGAAGTCCGCGACGTACGGGGTGGCGGGGGAGCCGAGGACGGTGGCGGGGGTGTCGAACTGCTCGATGCGGCCCTGTCCGTAGACGGCCATGCGGTCGCCCATGCGGACGGCCTCCTCGATGTCGTGGGTGACGAGGAGGACGGTCTTGCGGACGGTGGCCTGGAGGGCGAGGAACTCGTTCTGGAGGCGTTCGCGGACGACGGGGTCGACGGCGCCGAACGGCTCGTCCATGAGGAGGACCGGCGGGTCGGCGGCGAGGGCGCGGGCGACGCCGACGCGCTGGCGCTGGCCGCCGGAGAGCTGGGCGGGGTAGCGGGAGCCGTAGGTGGCCGGGTCGAGGCCGACGAGGTCGAGGAGTTCGGCGGCACGCGCGCGTGCAGCGGCCTTCTTCCAGCCGAGGAGGGCGGGGACGGTCGCGGTGTTGTCGAGGACCGTGCGGTGGGGGAAGAGCCCGACCTGCTGGATGACGTAGCCGATCTTGCGGCGCAGGGCGACGGGGTCGACGCCGGCGATGTCCTCGCCGTCGACGAGGACGCGTCCGGAGGTCGGCTCGACGAGCCGGTTCACCATCATCATCGTGGTCGTCTTGCCGCAGCCGGACGGCCCGACCAGGGTGACGAGTTCGCCCTCCGCGACCTCGAAGGAGAGGTCGTCGACGGCGGTGGTGCCGTCCGCGTACCGCTTGGTCACGTGCTCGAACCGGATCATGGTTCCCCATTCTGGCCCCTGGACGCCGGGGGTGTGTGAAGGGCGTGTTGCCGCATTGTGGCGGGTCTCGGGGATTGTCGGTGGCGGGGGATAGGGTCGTCACACATACGTTCGGAAGGCTGACGACCGGGGGGAGGAACGGATGGGCGCACCGAACTGTCTGGTCACGAACGACTGGATCTGCGGGGAGTATCTGCGTACGCGGGCCGAGGAGTTGACGGACGCCACGCTCCAGCATGTGGGAATCACGGTCGTGTCCGTGCTGATCGCGCTCGCCGTCGCGGTGCCGCTCGCCCTGCTGGTCCGCGCCAGGCCCCGGTTCGCGGGACCGGTCCTCGGACTGACCACCCTGCTCTACACGGTGCCGTCGCTCGCCATGTTCTCGCTGCTGCTGCCCCTCTTCGGTCTGTCGTCGGCGCTCGTGGTGACCGGACTCGTGCTGTACGCGCTGACCATCCTCGTGCGGAACACCCTGGCGGGGCTCGCCGCGGTGCCGGCCGAGACCCGGGAGGCGGCGCGGGGCATGGGGTACGGCTCGCTGCGCCTGCTCTGGCAGGTCGAACTGCCGCTCGCGCTCCCGGTGCTGATGGCGGGCGTACGGATGGCGACGGTCTCGACGATCGCGCTGACGACGGTCGGTTCGGTCGTCGGCCGCGGCGGCCTCGGCAATCTCATCGAGGACGCGCTGCCCACCTTCTTCAAGGCGCAGATGCTCGCCGCCTCGGTGCTGTGCGTGCTGCTCGCCGTCACCGCCGACCTGTTGCTCCTGGGACTCCAGCGGCTGCTGACGCCGTGGACCCGGATACGGACCGCGCCGGGAGGTGGGTGAGATGGGCATCGTGACGGACGCCTGGGGCTGGCTCACCACCGGCGCGCACTGGACGGGCGAGGAGGGCGTCGGGCGGCGGCTCGCCGAGCACGTGTACGTGAGCGGGGCGGCGCTGCTGATCGCCGGGGCGCTCGCACTGCCGCTGGGGCTGTGGCTCGGCCACCTCGGCAGGGGCGGGACCCTCGCGGTGAACGTGTCCAACGTGGGACGGGCGATACCCGTCTTCGCGGTGCTCGCCCTGTTCATGGTGTCGCCCCTGAGGAACGCCGGCTATGTGCCGACCGTCGTGGCCCTCGTGCTGTTCGCGATACCGCCGCTCCTCACCAACGCCTACGTGGGGATGAGGGAGGTGGACCGGGCCGCGGTCCGGGCCGCGCGGGGCATGGGGATGACGGGCGGTCAGCTCTTCCGGAAGGTCGAACTCCCGCTGGCCCGGCCGGTGGTGATGACCGGGGTGCGTTCGGCCGCGGTGCAGGTGGTCGCCACGGCGACGGTGGCGGCGATGGTCGGCCAGGGAGGCCTGGGCCGGATCATCACGGCCGGTTTCGCCACGTACGACACGGCGCAGGTCGTCGCGGGCGCGGTGCTCGTCGCCCTGCTGGCCCTCCTGGTGGAGGGCGTGCTGGTGGGCGCGGAGCGCCTCTTCGGACGCCTCGCGCGTCTCTGAACTTCTTACTGAACGCTGACTGGGGAATGGGTGATCTCGTGAACAGGGTCTCGCGTATCGCGGGCGCGGTGCTGGGTACGGCGGCGCTGACCGTCGCGCTGGCCGCGTGCGGCGGCGACAGCCTGGAGCAGGGCAAGGAGAAGGGCTCGGGAGCCTCAGGGGGCACCGGCGGCGCGGAGAAGGGCTCGCTGGTGGTCGGTGCCGCCGCCTTCACCGAGGCCAAGGTGCTCGCCGAGCTGTACGCACAGACGCTGCGGGACGCCGGATACTCCGTGTCGATCACCACGGTGAAGAATCGCGAGCTGTACGAGCCGTCCCTGGAGAAGGGCGAGATCGACGTCGTCCCGGAATACGCGGCGACGATCGCGGAATTCCTCAACGCGAAGGTGAACGGGCCGAAGGCGCCCGAGGAGAAGCCGGTCGCCTCCGGTGACGCGACGGCCACGGTCGAGGCGCTGCGCAAGCTCGCCGAACCGCGCGGTCTGAAGGTGCTGGCGGTCGGTGGGGCGGTCGATCAGAACGCCTTCGCGGTGACGAAGGAATTCGCCGCGAAGAACAAGCTGACGACGCTTTCGGATCTCGGCAGGGCGAAGCTGAAGGTGAAGATCGCCGCCGGTGACGAATGCGCGGTACGGCCGTTCTGCGCGCCCGGTCTGAAGAAGGCGTACGGGATCGACGTGACCGGGATCGACCCCAAGGGCGTCGGCACCCCGCAGGCCAAGCAGGCGGTGAAGGACGGGGTGGACCAGCTGGTCCTGACGACCACCACGGACGCCACGATCGACAGCTACGGCCTGGTCTTCCTCGAAGACGACAAGAAGCTGCAGAACGCCGACAACGTGCTGCCCGTGGTCAACGCCAAGGACGCCGGTTCTCCGGAGATAGCCGCCGCCCTGGACAAGATCACCAAGGTGCTGACCACAGCGGATCTCGCCGAACTCAACCGCAAGGTCGACGCCGAGCGGGCGAAGCCGGAGGACGTCGCCAAGGAGTATCTGGAGACGAAGGGGCTGCTCAAGAAGTAGGCACCGGGTGAGGGGAGTCGGCCCGAAACGGAACCGGAACGGTGGATATCCACTTCTGATGACGAGAAGTGGCCAAGAGATTGCCGGGCCGACACCCCACACAGCGCCTACGCACGGTAAATTTCAGGCCATGCCACGTGGACGCCACCGCCATTCCCCGCCTCTGCACAAGCTGCTGCCGCCCTCCGCGGTCGCCGGCGCCGCGGTCGTGTGTGCCGCGGCCGCCTGGCTGCCCGGTGAACTGGTCGTCGTGCGGCTGCTCGCGGCCGCGGCGGCCGCCGCCGCTGTCACCGGCGCCGTCCTCATGCGCAGTTGGGACCGGAGCGCCGGTCTGCGGGTCGCCGAGCTCGACCGGGCGCGCACCGCCGACCAGTGGAAGGCCGAGGAACGGCTCGCCGAGCTGGAGTCCGATCTGGAAGAGGCCCGCGCGCTGCGCTCCAGGCTCGACACCAAGCTCCGCGCCAAGCGGGTGGAGCTCGCCGGGCTGCGCGGCGAGCACGCCGACCTGCTCCGCCGGTACGCCACCGCCGAGACCGAGCGGGCCAGTGCGCTGGAGGGCGCCCGGGTCCTGGCGCTCGAGTCCGCGGGCACCGCCAAGGCACTGCCCGCCGGAGCGTCCACGCCCACCCCGGAGGCCTTCCGCCGCGCCGCCCAGGCCCTGCGGGACCTCCCGCGCAACGCCGCGGCCCAGCAGGCCCGCCGCACCACCGAGGCGGCCCGCGCGCGCGACCTCGCCGAGCGGGCCCGGGAGACGGAGGAGCCCCGGGGGAAGCACGCGGCGGCCGCCGGAACCGAGCACACCCGCCCGGCCGCCCCCGCCCTCGCGCTCCCGCCGGCCGCGCCGGTCCCGCCCGCCTCCACCATGGTCCCCGCGGTGCCGACCGCGTCCGCGATCGTCCCGTACGCGGCCCGCAGGCCCGCCCCGCGCCCCGAGGGCAACTTCGACTTCTTCGGTACGCAGAAGGCGGCGGCCATCGAGGCCGTGCAGAACACGGACCTGGCGGACGTCGTGGGCGAAGAGGTCCTCGAAGAGGCCCTGGCCCAGTCCGCGCTCGGTGCGCCGATCCTCACCCCCATCAGCCCCACCGGCACCCCCGGGAACCCGCTCGCTCCCCGTGTCCCGGAGCAGTCCCAGGCGGTCGGCCAGGTCATCGACCTGACCGCGCACGACGAGACCGAGCAGTTCGACGTGGCCGAGCTGCGCGGAGCGGTGAACTCGTGACCCACCGCCTCGCCGTCCTCCCGGCAGGCGAGGCCGCCCGGCACCGCGACGAGCTGCTCGCCCTGTGCGCCCAGGCGTTCTGCGGCGCCCCCTGGCACGAGCCGCCGCGCGGCGCCGTACGCACCGTGGACCGGCTGCTCGACTCGGCCGCGCGCAAGGACGGCTTCAGCGCGGTGATCGCGCTCGACGCCGACGACGCACTGATCGGGCTCGCGGCCGGCTGGACCGACACCATCCTGACCGGCGGGGAGCCCGCCTTCGAACTCGCCGAGCTCGTGGTCGCCCCCGGCAGCCAGGGGAGCGGCATCGGCCGTCGGCTGCACGACGCCCTGCTCGCGACCGGGACGCCCGGACGGGCCCTCCTCATGACCCTCGACGTACCGGAACTGACGGGCCGGTACGAGCGCTGGGGCTGGACGGTGGTCGACCGGCGCCGCCCCGGCAAGGAGGAGCGGGAGTACGTCGTGATGAGCCGCGGGCACTGACCCCCGGCCGGGGCCCGCTACTTGTCGATGTCGCCGACGACGAAGAACAGCGACCCCAGGATCGCCACCATGTCGGCGACCAGGGTCCCCGGCAGCAGCTCGACCAGGGCCTGGATGTTGTTGAACGAGGCCGAGCGGAGCTTCAGCCGGTACGGGGTCTTCTCGCCCTTGGACACCAGGTAGTAGCCGTTGACGCCCAGCGGGTTCTCGGTCCACGCGTAGGTGTGGCCCTCCGGGGCCTTGAGGACCTTCGGCAGCCGCTGGTTGATCGGCCCCGGCGCCAGCTCCGCCATCCGGTCCAGACACGCGTCCGCCAGGTCCAGCGCGTTGTGCGTCTGGTCGAGCAGGCACTCGAACCGGGCGAGACAGTCGCCCTCCTCGCGCACGGCGACCTTCAGGGTGTCCTGGAGCTCTCCGTAGGCCAGGTACGGCTCGTCGCGGCGCAGGTCGAAGTCGACGCCCGAGGCCCGGGCGATGGGCCCCGACACCCCGTACGCGTGGACCGCGGCCGGGGACAGGACGCCGACCCCGCGCGTACGGCCCCGGAAGATCTCGTTGCCGAGGACGAGGCGGTCGTACACGTCCATCCGCGACCGCACGTCGGCGACGGCCTGCCGGGCTCGGCCCAGCCAGCCGGCGGGCAGGTCCTCCTTGAGTCCGCCGACCCGGTTGAACATGTAGTGCATCCGGCCGCCGGAGACCTCCTCCATCACCGCCTGGAGCTCCTCGCGCTCCCGGAAGGCGTGGAAGACCGGGGTGATGCCGCCCAGTTCCAGGGGGTACGAGCCGAGGAACATCAGGTGGTTGAGCACCCGGTTCAGCTCGGCGAGGAGCGTCCGGGTCCACACCGCGCGTTCGGGGACCTCCATGCCCAGCATCCGCTCGACGGCCATGACCACGCCGAGCTCGTTGGAGAAGGCGGAGAGCCAGTCGTGCCGGTTGGCCAGCATGATGATCTGCCGGTAGTCCCGCGCCTCGAAGAGCTTCTCGGCACCCCGGTGCATGTAGCCGATCACCGGCTCGGCATGCCGCACGACCTCGCCGTCGAGCACGAGCCGGAGCCGGAGCACCCCGTGGGTCGAGGGATGCTGCGGCCCGATGTTCAGCACCATGTCGGTGCTCTCCGCCGCGCCGCCGATGCCGACCGTCGTCTCCGTCATGCGGTCAGTATCCCCCGTGCCCCGGGCCCCTCGTCGACCCGTCCACAGGCTCCGGGGCCGCCCGGCCCCAGGTCCTGCCCGGACCGACGCGGGGGCAACCTTCGCCGTACGTCGGGAGTCACACCGGTGTCAGAGAGACGGGGAGGTCCGCCTTCCCGCTCTGCCCGAACGCACCTGGGGGATTCATGGCACAACTCCGTGCCGCACTGGTCACCGCGACGGCTCTCGTCTGCGCGGTCGTCCCGACCGCCGTCGCGGTCGCCGCACCGACGACCACCGCGACGGGAACAGGAAGCGGGACAGGGACCGGAACAGAGACGGGGAGGGTCGTCCAGGAAGGCGGCCCGCTGGTCGTGCCCGTGGGCGACGAGGCCCCGGTGACGACGCGCTTCACCATCACCCTGCCGGCGTCCGTGACCGGCCGGGTGACTTTGGGTCTGCTCGTCCCCATGCCCGGTCCCTCGGCGGGCGACAGCAACCTGCCCTCCGCCACGTGCTCGGTGAACGGTGGCGCCTACCAGGACTGCGGCTGGGGGTGGGAGAGCGCCGAGACGTCCGACAGCTGGGACGACGGCTACTCGCTGTCCCTGCCGCCCACCGAGGCGGCCCGGACCCTCACCTACGACCTCAGGATCGCCACCAGCAGATGGAGCCTGATCGGAGAACGGTCCGGAAGGCTGGAGATGAAGGACGCGAGCGGGCGCGTGGTGGCCGTCGGACCGGCCACCCTCGACTTCGTCCCCGGCACGCCGGAGCCGCACGACCGGGCCATGGTCCACGCGCGCGACAGGAGCGGCGTGCTCTGGCAGTACGAGGCCACCTCCGACCCCGCCAAGCCGTTCAAGGCGCGCACGCGGATCGGCGGCGGCTGGAACGCGTACACCGCGATCACCAAACTCCGGCCGACGCGAGCGAACGGCACGGGCAGCCTCGTCGCCCGGGACAAGGCAGGCGTGCTCTGGTACTACGAGAACTCCCAGAACCCGGCGCAGCCGTTCAAGGCCCGCGTACGGATCGGTGGCGGCTGGAACACGTACACCTCGATCACCGGCACGCGCGGACATCTGGTCGCCCGGGACCGCGACGGCGTCCTCTGGGCCTACGAGCGGACGACGAACGTCGATGACCGGGCGGTGTTCAAGCCGCGCGTGCGCGTGGGCGGAGGCTGGAACGCCTACGACCTCGTCGCCAACCTCGCGGACAGGGTCGTGGCCCGCGACGCGCGCGGGGTGCTCTGGTCGTACGAGCACAAGGGCGCCGACCGGTACGGGGAGGAGTTCGACGCGAAGGCCCCGTTCAAGCCGCGCGTCCGGGTCGGCGGCGGCTGGAACGCGTACACCGTCGTCACGGAGACGGCCGAGATGACCAAGCAGCTGACCTGGCGCGGTGACGGCATCGCGCGCGACCGGAACGGCCGTCTCTGGCTCTACCACGCCACCCCCCACGCCGCCCGTACTCAGGTCGGCTGGGGCTGGAACATCTACACCACGATCGTCTGAGCTGTTCCTGTTCCTGTTCCTGCTTCCCCTGCTTCCCCTGCTTTCCGGTCCGGTCCGGCGGCGGGTCAGCCCGTCGCCGGACGGACCCGCTGGGTCAGCCAGAGGAAGTCGCCGAGGCCGCCGAGGGCGGTGAGTTCCGCGGCCTCCCCGGCCGAGGAGAGCGCGCGGACGTACCCGGCGGGATCGGTCGAGGCGAGCGAGAGCGGAGGCCGCCCGCCGGACACCCCGAGCTTCCGGAGGGCCTCCCGCTGCGTGACCAGCTCGGCCACGGGCGGCCCGTCCTCGCCCCTGCCACTGCCGACGCAGGCACCGCCCCCGACCGCCGCCGCGCACGCGTCGAGCGCCACATGGGAGGTCAGGTCGCAGTCCCCGTCCGGGACGGGCGGGACCTCGCGGCCCGCGCGGAAGCCGGTCAGGGAGCCGAAGGGCGGCCGGGCCGCCCGTACGTGCGCGTAGTCCACGGCCACCGCGCGGCCCTCCGCCAGACAGGCCACCGCCGCCGCCCACGCCTCGTCGCGGGGCCGGCCGATCTCCGCTCGCGTGCCCGGCTCCCGCAGCGGCCACCAGCGGGCCAGCCACTCCGCGTCCGGGCCGGAGACGGGTCCCGCGAGCCGTTCCGTCCCGTCCGCGCTGACCTCCACGTACCGGGCCGTGCCCTCCGCGTCCGCCTCGGCCACGTCCACCGGCACGTTGTCGAGCCACTCGTTCGCGAAGAGCAGCCCGCGCACCCCCCGGGGCAGCCGGTCGGTCCACTCGATGCGGGGGTCGAGCCCCGCCGGGCGGGCGGCGCGCTCGACGGCGTACGCCCGGACCCTCAGGGCGCCCGGCGGGCCGTTCCCTGCGGCCCCGGCACCAGCGTCGGTCGCGGCGAGCACCCCCGAGAGCAGTTCGCCCCGCCCCGCGCCCACGTCCACGAGGGCCACCTCGGCCGTTCCCAGCTCCTCCGCGACCTCGCCGAGCAGCCGGGCCACGGCCGCCGCGAAGAGC
The DNA here is from genome assembly GCF_044331325.1 of Streptomyces sp. NPDC017246. Taxonomy (NCBI): domain Bacteria; kingdom Bacillati; phylum Actinomycetota; class Actinomycetes; order Kitasatosporales; family Streptomycetaceae; genus Streptomyces; species Streptomyces sp. NPDC017246. Next base: position 764,128 of record NZ_JBIRMW010000002.1, read on the forward strand.
GGGGAGGCGTGCACCGAGGTGCGGAAGTGCCCCGCCGGTCCCTCGGGGCGCAGATAGAAGCCACCGGGCCCGTACAGCGCCCGTTCCGTGGCCTCACGCCACCCCTGCCACTGACACGTCTCATCCGTCACGCGGTCCAGTCTCCACCTCGGGGAGTACGGTTCCCGCGTCAAGGATCGACCCCACGGTTGATCCCTGGACCATCGGCCTTCCCTACTCTGGGTGACGTGCAGCGCCTCTACGACTTCATCCGCAGACACCCGACGGGCGTCGACACCTTCTGGGGCGTCGTCCTCCTCGGGTTCTCCCTGCTGTGGGTGGGCACGGTCTACCCGAAGGTCACCAACCCCGTCGCGTACGGCGTCGTGGTCGTGCTGTTCTCCCTGGTCGTGGCCCTGCGCCGGCGTGCCCCCGAGAAGATGCTGGTGCTCGCGATCACCCTGGGGGTCGCGCAGCTCGTCTTCGGCCTGGTCCCGTTCATGGCCGACTTCGCCATGCTCGTGATCATCTACACCGTCGCGGCGCACGACGGACCCCGCTGGGCGTCCCGGCTCGCGCTCGCCGGCGGGCTCTGCGCCTCGACGCTCTCCCAGCTGAGATGGCCCATGGAGGGCATCGGCTCCGCCGGGGCGAGGATCTTCTTCACGATCATCATGACCGTGCCGTTCGCCCTCGCCTGGGTCCTCGGCGACTCGCTCCGCACCCGCCGCGCCTACTTCGCGCAGCTGGAGGAGCGGGCCTCCCGCCTGGAGAAGGAGCGCGAGGCGCAGGCCAAGGTCGCCGTCGCCGCCGAGCGGGCCCGGATCGCCCGCGAGCTGCACGACGTCGTCGCGCACAACGTGTCGGTGATGGTGGTGCAGGCAGACGGCGCCGCCTATGTCATGGACTCCTCCCCGGAGACCGCCAAGCAGGCCCTGGAGACCATCTCCACCACGGGCCGGCAGGCACTCGCCGAGATGCGCAGACTCCTCGGGATCCTGCGCACCGGCGAGCACCAGGAGGCCGGGGAGTACGTGCCGCAGCCCGACGTGCAGCAGATCGAGGACCTCGTCGAGCAGGTCAGGAGCGCCGGTCTCACCGTGGACTTCGCGATCGAGGGGAGCCCGCGCCCGCTGCCCAGCGGCGTCGAGCTCACCGCGTACCGGATCGTGCAGGAAGCCCTCACCAACACGCGCAAGCACGGCGGTCCCGACGTCGGCGCCAGCGTCCGGCTGGTCTACTTCGACGACGGTCTCGGGCTGCTCGTCGAGGACGACGGCCGGGGATCCCCGCAGGAGATGTACGAGGACGGCGGCGCCGACGGCCGGGGCCACGGTCTGATCGGCATGCGGGAGCGAGTCGGCATGGTCGGCGGCACGCTGGACGCGGGCCCGCGTCCCGGCGGAGGCTTCCGGATCAGCGCCCTGCTTCCCCTCAAGCCCGCTCACTGACGACCCCGAAGGAATCTGATGTCCATCCGCGTGATGCTTGTCGACGACCAGGTGCTGCTGCGTACCGGCTTCCGTATGGTGCTCGCCGCCCAGCCGGACATGGAGGTCGTGGCGGAGGCGGGCGACGGGGTCGAGGCGCTCGAGGTGCTGCGCGCGACGGCGGTCGACGTCGTCCTGATGGATGTGCGCATGCCCAAGCTCGACGGGGTGGAGACGACCCGCCGGATCTGTTCGCAGCCGGACGCGCCGAAGGTGCTGATCCTGACCACCTTCGACCTCGACGAGTACGCGTTCTCGGGGCTCAAGGCGGGCGCGAGCGGCTTCATGCTGAAGGACGTGCCCCCGGCGGAGCTGCTGGGCGCGATCCGCTCGGTGCACAGCGGCGACGCGGTGGTGGCGCCCTCGACCACCCGGCGGCTCCTCGACCGCTTCTCGCCGATGCTGCCGTCCTCGGGCAAGGACCCCGAGCACAAGGAGCTGGGGCGGCTCACGGACCGGGAGCGCGAGGTGATGATGCTGGTCGCGCAGGGCCTGTCGAACGGCGAGATCGCCGCCCGGCTCGTCCTCTCGGAGGCGACGGTGAAGACCCATGTGGGCCGCATCCTGACCAAGCTGGGCCTGCGCGACCGCGTCCAGGTCGTCGTCCTCGCGTACGAGACGGGCCTGGTCCGGGCGGGCGGCGGCGCGGCCGGCTGAGCCGGGGCGTTCCGATGCTGCTGTGGATCAACGGTCCCTTCGGGGGCGGCAAGACCCAGACCGCGTACGAGCTGCGGCGACGGCTGCCCGGCAGCGTCGTGTGCGACCCGGAGCACATCGGCTTCGGGCTGCACCGGACGCTGCCGCCGTCGCTGCGCGGTGACTTCCAGGACCTGGCGGCCTGGCGGCAGGGCGTGCACGAGGTACTGGACCTGGCGCTGCGGCGGTACGGGCAGGGGCCCGTGATCGTGCCGATGACGCTCACCGATCCGGGGTACTTCGCCGAGACCGTCGGCCGGCTGCGCGCGGACCACGGCACGGACCGGGTGCACCACGTCGCGCTGCTCGCGGCGCGGGAGACGGTCCTGGGGCGGCTGGCGGAGCGGGGCCTCGGGCGCGGCCTGAAGCGGGAGAGCTTCGCCGTGGCCAAGCTGGACGAGTGCCTGGAGCGGCTCGCGGCGCCGGAGTTCGCCCATCACCTCCATACGGACCGGCTGACGGTCCCCCAGGTGGCCGACCGGATCGCGGACCTTGCCGGACTGCGGCCGGTGCCGAACACGGACGGGCCGCTGCGGCACCGACTGCGGCGGCTTCGGGTCGGCCTCGCCCACATCCGCTTCGACTAGAAGCGCGGCCGGTCGTCTCGGCCCGACGTCCCGTCCCGACGTCCCGGCCCGACGTCTCGGCCGGTCGTCGCGGCCGGTCGTCTCGCCCGTTCGTCCCGGCCGGACATCGCTCAGCGCAGCACGCTCTCCAGGAAGTCGCTGCCGAGGCGGGCGACGACGGCCACGTCCAGCTGGTGCAGGACGTAGCGGCCGCGGCGCTGGGTGGTGATCAGACCGGCCTTCTTCATGACCGCGAGGTGGCGGGAGACCTCGGGGGCGGTGATGCCGTACGCGTCGGCCAGCTCGCTCGTGGAGTACGAGCCCCGGGCGAGGCTGCGGCTCAGCCGCATCCGCATCGGGTGGGCGACCGCCTCCAGGCGCAGCTTGACGGTGTCGACGGGGGCGCCGCCGCCCAGGTCGCGGGCGGGCACCGGGTACTGGATCACCGGCTGCCAGCCGGGGGCGTGCAGCGCGAAGAGGTGCGGCCAGCCGAAGGCGGTCGGCAGGAACGTCACGCCCGAGCCCTCGGCACTGGTACGGCCCTGGACCAGCTTGTCGACGACGATCCGGGAGCCCGCCTCGTCCTCCTCCAGGACCATCGCGGAGGACGCGTCGGCGACGGCCTCGGCCAGGCCCTTGCGGCGCATCAGCTCCGTCTTGTGGCGGGCGTCGGCGGCGAGCTGGACCCGGACCCGGCGCCAGGTGTCGGCGAAGAAGGCCTCGTCGCAGTCCTCCAGGAGCCGCCGGATCCACGCGCGCGTACCGGGCGGGTCGGCGAGCATCCGCTCCACGAACGCCGCCTGGCGCGGTCCGCGCGCGGCGGCCAGATCGAGCGTGCGGCGCCGCATCCGCTCGTCGACGAGCGGCGAGGGCGCGCCGTCCGAGTAGCGGCTGGCGCAGGAGATCTCCAGGGCCGAGCCCACGTACTTCTCGTCGTCCATGCGGTCGAGGTCGTCCAGCTCCTCGGCGAGGGTCTCGCGGGGCCGGGCGGGCAGCAGGATGTCGGAGCGGGTGGAGCGCCACATGAAGTCGGCCTCGTGGAGCCGGTCCGCGAGCCCGGGCTTGAGCGCGGCGGCGGTCGTGGTGGTCCAGGCGTGGAGCCTGGCGTGGTGCGCGGGCTCGGCGAGGGCGTGCAGGGCGGCGCCCAGCTCGGCCAGCGGCGAGGGGCAGAAGGCGATCCGCTCGCGCGGCAGTCCGGTGATGTCGATGGTCACGCTCACCCCACCATGGTGCGGGGTGGGGCGGGGGCGGTGTCGCGCCGTTTGACGGGAGCCGTCAATCGACGGGTCCGGCGGCCCGGGAACGCCGTTTGACGGCTCCCGTCAAACGGCGCGCCAGGGGGCCGGAGCGGGGCGCACGGTGAGGTCATGAACGCGATGCACCAGTACCTCTTCGACACGTACCGCGCCGCTCGCCTCGGTGAGCCGATGCCGCCGGCGCCCGGCACCCATGACCTCGCCGTCCTGAGGTCGGTCCGCGACCGGCGCCGCTTCGAACGGGTGCTCGCGGGCCGCCCGGCGAGGGGCGGCCCCGGCACGGCCCTGCGCCGTCTGCTGCGCCCGCGCACCTGCTGACCGGGGGCGGCCCGCGGGCCGCCCCGCGCCGTCGGCTCCGACTCCGCGCCTCCCGACCGCCGGGGGCCGGACGCGAGCGGGCCCGCTACCCCAGCCGCGCCAGGAAGTCCCGTACCGCGGCCTTCACGTCCTCCGCCGTCCACTCCAGGCCCGGCGCCGCCACCGTCAGCTCCGTCACCGCCACCCCCGGCGGGCCGTCCGCGCCCGGGGCGAACCAGCGGCGGAAGAGGACCGTGCCGGTGGACTCGGTCTGGGCGAGGGCCGCCGCCGTGAGGGTCTCGGCGTCGTACGGCAGCCAGACCCGGAACTGGTGGGTGTGCGGGGTCTCGGGGTGGATCCGGAACCATCCGGTGCCCGCCTCCGTGAGCGCCTCCCGGACCGCGTCCGCCACCACGCGCGCGTGCGCCACGTACGAGGGCAGCCGGGGCAGCTCGACGTCCAGGCCGCGGAGCGCGGAGAGCGCCGCCGGGTACTGCTGGAAGAGCAGCCCGCCGTACCGGTGCCGCCACACCCTGGCCTCGGCCATGAGGTCCTCGGGGCCGGCGAGCACGGCGCCGGACAGGCCGCCGAGGGACTTGTAGAACGAGACGTAGACGCTGTCGGCGAGCCCCGCGATCTCCGCGAGCGGACGGCCGAAGTGCGCCGGGCACTCCCACAGCCGCGCCCCGTCGAAGTGGACCACCGCGTCCCGCTCCCGGGCCGCCTCCACCACCTCGGTCAGCTCCTCCCAGGACGGCAGTACGAAGCCGGCGTCCCGCAGCGGCAGCTCCAGCATCAGCGTCCCGAAGGGCTCCGGGTGGTCCCGTACCTCCTCGGCCGTCGGCAGCCGGGGCGCGTCGGTGGGGTGGACGGTCCGGAGCCCGGAGACGGCCCCGAGCGCGCCGCCCTCGTGGACCTCCGGGTGGGCGAGCGGATGAAGGGCGACGACGGGGCTGCCGGTCCGTCCCGCCCAGCAGCGGAGCGCCACCTGCTGTGCCATCGTGCCGGTCGGGAAGAAGACGGCGGCGGGCAGGCCGAGCTCCTCGGCGACGCGTCGTTCGAGCTCCTCGACCGGTCCGTCCCCGTACGTGTCGAGCGGCCGCTCGGCGCGGCCGTCGGCCTCCGCCCAGTCGGCGAGCTCCCGCAGGCTCGTTCCGACCGTGCCGTCCGCGGAGGCGTGCCACAGCTTCCGCCCGGCGCCGCCCCACACCTTCGCCCGGTGGAGCCGGGCCGCTTCCTCGTCCACAGGGTCTGCAGGGTCCACAGGATTCATGGGCCGATCATCACACCACCGCCCACACCCTGTGGACAGCCACGGAGCAGCGCGAAACGCTGGCGTAGCATGACCAGAAATCGTCCGGTACCCGCCGAGGACTGGAACGGAAGGCCGTCCCCACCGTGAACGCAACAGCAGCGCCAGAGCCCCGAGCCGAGGACCGACCCGCCCGGCTCACCGTCGGCGTCGTCGGCGCCGGCCGCGTGGGCCCCGCCCTGGCCGCCGCCCTCCGGCTCGCCGGGCACCGCCCCGTCGCCGTCTCCGCGGTCTCCGACGCCTCCCGGCGCCGCGCCGCGGCCCTCCTGCCCGAGGTCCCGGTCGTCGAGCCCGCGCGTGTCCTGGCCCTCGCCGACCTGGTCCTGCTCACCGTGCCGGACGACGCCCTGCCCGGCCTGGCCGAGGGCCTCGCCGACACCGGAGCCGTACGGCCGGGACAGCTGATCGTGCACACCTCCGGGCGGTACGGGGCACGGGTCCTCGACCCCGTCCGGCGGGCCGGAGCCCTGCCGCTCGCCCTGCACCCCGCCATGACCTTCACCGGCACCCCAATCGACGTCCAGCGGCTGGCCGGCTGCTCCTTCGGGGTGACCGCGCCCGAGGAGCTGAGGCTCGCCGCGGAGGCCCTGGTGATCGAGATGGGCGGGGAGCCCGAGTGGATCGCCGAGGAGGCCCGCCCGCTCTACCACGCGGCCCTCGCCCTCGGCGCGAACCACCTGGTCACCCTGGTGGCGCAGTCGATGGAGCTGCTGCACAAGGCCGGGGTCGCCGCCCCCGACCGGATGCTGGGCCCGCTCCTCGGCGCCGCCCTGGACAACGCCCTGCGGTCCGGGGACGCCGCTCTCACCGGCCCGGTCGCGCGTGGTGACGCCGGCACGGTCGCCGCCCATGTCGCCGAGCTGCGCAAGCACGCGCCCGGCACCGTCGCCGGCTATCTGGCGATGGCCCGCACCACCGCCGACCGGGCGCTCGCGCACGGTCTGCTCAAGCCCGAGCTGGCCGAGGACCTGCTGGGCGTACTCGCCGAGGGGGAGCCCCGATGAAGACCTCGCCCTTCGCGCCCGTCCGCACGGCGCGGGAGCTGCACGCCCTGGACTCCGGCAGCGGTGCCCGCCGGGCCGTGGTCATGACCATGGGCGCCCTCCACGAAGGCCACGCCACCCTGGTCCGCACCGCCCGTGAGCAGGTCGGAGCCGACGGCACCGTCGTCGTCACCGTCTTCGTCAACCCGCTCCAGTTCGGCGCGGGCGAGGACCTCGACCGCTACCCGCGGACCCTCGACGCCGACCTGGAGCTGGCCTTCGCGGCGGGCGCGAGCGCCGTCTTCGCGCCCTCCGTCGACGAGGTCTACCCCGGCGGGGAGCCCCAGGTCCGGATCACCGCGGGCCCCATGGGCGAGCGCCTCGAAGGCGCCTCCCGGCCCGGCCACTTCGACGGCATGCTGACCGTCGTCGCCAAGCTGCTCCATCTCACCGCCCCCGACCTGGCCTTCTTCGGCCAGAAGGACGCCCAGCAGCTGGCCCTGATCCGCCGGATGGCCCGCGACCTGAACTTCCCGGTGGAGATCGTCGGCGTGCCGACCGTCCGCGAGGGCGACGGCCTGGCCCTCTCCAGCCGCAACCGCTACCTGTCGTCCGAGGAGCGCCGTACGGCCCTCGCGCTGTCCGGCGCGCTCTTCGCCGCCTGCGACCGGCTCGCCGCCCAAGAGGCGCTGCGCGCGCGTGCCGAGGCCCTGCCCGGCACGCAGAACCGTGCCGAGGCGCTCTCCCGGCTCGGCGAGGCCCGGGCGGCCGCCGACGCCCACGCGGTCGCGCAGGCCGCCGACGGCAGCGGCGCCCAGGCCGTACGGGCCGCGGCCCGCGCGATCCTCGACGACGCGTCGAAGAGCGCGCCGCCGCTGGTCCTCGACTATCTGGCCCTCGTCGACCCGGCCGACTTCACCGAGGTCGCCGACGACCACGACGGGGAGGCGATCCTCGCCGTCGCCGCGCGCGTGGGGAGTACGCGGCTCATCGACAACATCCCCCTGACGTTCGGAGCGACCCAGTGACCGGAATACGGCTGCACGCCCCCGCGCCCGGCTGGGCCATCGAAGCCGATGTCGTCGTGGTCGGCTCCGGCGTCGCCGGGCTCACCGCCGCCCTGCGCTGCACCGCCGCCGGGCTCCGTGCGGTGGTCGTCACCAAGGCACGGCTCGACGACGGCTCCACCCGTTGGGCCCAGGGCGGCATCGCCGCCGCCCTCGGCGACGGCGACACCCCCGAGCAGCACCTCGACGACACCCTCGTCGCCGGTGCCGGGCTGTGCGACGAGCGGGCCGTACGGGCCCTGGTCACCGAGGGACCGGACGCCGTCCGCCGCCTGATCGCGACCGGCGCCGACTTCGACAAGACCGCCGACGGCGAGATCGCGCTGACCCGCGAGGGCGGCCACCACCGCCGCCGCATCGCGCACGCGGGCGGGGACGCGACCGGCGCCGAGATCTCCCGCGCCCTGGTCGAGGCGATACGGGACCGGGGGGTGCGCACCATCGAGCACGCCCTCGTCCTGGACCTCCTGACGGACGCCGAGGGCCGTACGGCCGGTGTGACCCTGCACGTCATGGGCGAGGGGCAGCACGACGGCGTCGGCGCCGTCCACGCGCCCGCGGTGGTCCTCGCGACCGGCGGCATGGGCCAGGTCTTCTCCGCCACCACCAACCCGGGCGTCTCCACCGGCGACGGTGTCGCCCTCGCGCTGCGCGCCGGGGCCGAGGTCTCCGACCTGGAGTTCGTCCAGTTCCACCCCACCGTGCTCTTCCTCGGCGCCGGATCCGAGGGCCAGCAGCCGCTGGTCTCCGAGGCGGTACGGGGCGAGGGCGCCCACCTGGTCGACGCCGACGGGGTCCGCTTCATGACCGGGCAGCACGAGCTGGCCGAGCTGGCGCCCCGGGACATCGTCGCCAAGGCGATCACGCGGCGCATGCAGGAGCACGGCACCGAGAACATGTACCTCGACGCCCGCCACTTCGGCGCCGAGATGTGGGAGGAGCGCTTCCCGACGATCCTGGCCGCCTGCCGCTCGCACGGCATCGACCCGGTGACGGAGCCGATCCCGGTCGCCCCCGCCGCCCACTACGCCTCCGGCGGCGTCCGCACCGACCTGCGGGGCCGTACGACCGTTCCCGGCCTGTACGCGTGCGGGGAGGTCGCCTGCACGGGCGTCCACGGCGCCAACCGGCTCGCCTCGAACTCGCTCCTCGAAGGCCTGGTCTTCGCCGAGCGGATCGCCGACGACATCACGGCCGCCGCCCCGCGCGTGCCGGGCGCCCCGGTGCCGCACCCGGCCCCGGTGACCCTGCCGCTGCCCGTGGCGGGCGCCCGGACCCGTATCCAGCGGGTCATGACGGCCGGCGCCGGAGTGCTGCGCTCCGAGGCCAGCCTCCGGGAGGCCGCCGAGGCCCTCGACGGCCTGCACAGCGACGCCGTCGCGGGCGGCACCGACGACACCAAGGCCGGCGAGCCGGGGGTGGACTCCTGGGAGACCACCAACCTGCTGTGCGTCGCCCGGGTCCTGGTCGCCGCCGCCCGCCGCCGCGAGGAGACCCGCGGCTGCCACTGGCGCGAGGACCACCCGGACCGCGACGACACGGACTGGCGCCGTCATCTCGTCGTACGCCTCACCCCGGAGCGGACCCTCGACGTCCGGACGACCGCCACGCATGACCTTCCCCCCACCTCCGATGCCCCCAGGGAGCCGTAAGTGACCACGCCCGAGGAAGCCCGTCCGCAGCCCGTGGACGTCCCTCTGATCCAGATCAGCGCCGCTTCGGCATCGTCCGCGTCTCCCGAGGGGGACGCCGGCGGCTGCGGCGACGGCTGTGGCTGCGGCGGCGCCGAGGAGTTCGAGTGCGGGCTGGACCCGGCGCTCGCCGAGCTCCTCGCGGACTCCGGTCTCGACCCCGTCCAGGTCGAGGACATCGCCCATCTCGCGATCGCCGAGGACCTCGACGGCGGCGTCGACGTGACGACCGTGGCGACCGTCCCCGAGGAGGCCGTCGCCACCGCCGACTTCACCGCCCGCGAGGCCGGTGTCGTGGCCGGTCTGCGGGTCGCCGAGGCCGTCCTGTCCATCGTGTGCACCGACGAGTTCGAGGTCGAGCGGCACGTCGAGGACGGCGAGCGCGTCGAGGCCGGGGACGTGCTCCTCAGCGTCACCGCCCGCACCCGCGACCTGCTCACCGGCGAGCGCAGCGCCCTCAACATCCTGTGCCGCCTCTCCGGCATCGCCACCGCCACGCGCGCGTGGGCGGACGTCCTGGAGGGCACGAAGGCCAAGGTCCGCGACACCCGCAAGACGACGCCCGGCCTGCGCGCCCTGGAGAAGTACGCGGTCCGCTGCGGCGGCGGCGTCAACCACCGCATGTCGCTCTCCGACGCGGCCCTGGTGAAGGACAACCACGTGGTGGCGGCCGGCGGCGTCGCGGAGGCCTTCAAGGCCGTGCGCGAGCTCTTCCCCGAGCTGCCCATCGAGGTCGAGGTCGACACGATGGACCAGGTCCGCGAGGTCCTGGACGCGGGCGCCGACCTGATCCTGCTGGACAACTTCACCCCGGGCGAGACCGAGGAGGCCGTCGCCCTCGTCGCCGGCCGGGCGGTCCTGGAGTCCTCCGGCCGGCTGACCCTGGAGAACGCGGCGGCGTACGCGGCGACCGGCGTGGACTACCTGGCGGTCGGCGGCCTCACCCACTCCTCCCCGATCCTCGACATCGGCCTCGACCTGCGCGAGGTGCGGGCCTGATGCTGCTCACCATCGACGTCGGCAACACGCACACGGTCCTCGGTCTCTTCGACGGTGACGAGATCGTCGAGCACTGGCGGATCTCCACCGATCCGAGCCGCACCGCCGACGAGATGGCGGTCCTGCTCCAGGGCCTCATGGGCATGCACCCGCTGCTCGGTGTCGAGCTGAGCGACGGCATCGAGGGGATCGCGATCTGCGCGACCGTCCCCTCGGTGCTGCACGAGCTGCGCGAGGTGACGCGGCGCTACTACGGGGACGTGCCGGCGGTCCTGGTGGAGCCGGGCGTCAAGACGGGCGTCCCGGTCCTCACGGACAACCCCAAGGAGGTCGGCGCGGACCGCGTGATCAACGCGGTCGCCGCCGTCGAGCTCTACGGCGGCCCGGCGATCGTCGTCGACTTCGGTACGGCGACGACGTACGACGCGATCACCGCGCGCGGCGAGTACGCGGGCGGGGCGATCGCGCCGGGCATCGAGATCTCGGTCGAGGCGCTCGGGGTCAAGGGGGCCATGCTCCGCAAGATCGAGCTGGCGCGCCCGCGCAGCGTGATCGGCAAGAACACGGTCGAGGCGATGCAGTCCGGCATCGTCTACGGCTACGCGGGCCAGGTCGACGGCGTGGTCGCCCGGATGAAGCGGGAGCTCGTCGGCGCGAACGGCGACCCGTCGGACGTCACGGTGATCGCGACGGGCGGTCTGGCGCCGATGGTCCTGGCCGACTCCAAGGAGATCGACGAGCACGAGCCCTGGCTGACCCTGATCGGCCTGCGCCTGGTGTACGAGCGGAACGTCTCCCGCATGTGAGAACCCGCGCCCGGGCACCCGCCGGGCCGGGCATCCGCCGGACCGGGCTCCTGCCGGGCCGGGCATCCGCCGGCCGGGCCGGGCATCCGCCGGACCCCGGGGCCCCGCCGGCCCGGGCCCCCGTGGTGGCCCCGGCGGGACCGGCCGCCGCAGGTGGGGCGCCCCGTCGGGCACCCCGGCCGTCGGCGCGCCGGAATGATCGCTAAGAGAAAATTGTCCGATTAGCGCGTATCGTCGCCCCATGCCCACGCCATACGGAACCCGCGGCGGCATGGCGTTCAGCGCGGACGAGCTGCGTGTGCTCCGCCGTGCCCTCGCCGTCGCCCTCCACCCCGCCCCCCTCCAGGACGAGGACGTCCAGGACGCGCTGCGCCTGGCCGAATCCGTCGACGAGGCCGTGCGCGAGGCCGGCCGGCTGCGCGCCTTCCTCCTCGACGACCTGGCCCGCTACCGCGAGGCCCTCCCCGGGTCCCTCGGCGGCTACCTGGAGCTCCTCCGGGACGCGCTCGCCGCCGGGTACGACCCCGCGGCCGACGACCTCGCCGCCCTGCGCGCGCTCCGCAGCAACCCCGCCGCCGCCGCGCTGCTCGCCCGCTGCCAGATCCTCGCCGAGCGCTCCGTACGCGCGCGCCTGGCCCGGGTCTCCCAGGCCACCACCAGCTCCGCGGCCGCCACCCCCAGAGCCCGGCTGCTCGCCCTCCCCGGCGGCCGTGCGGCGGCCGACGAGCCGAAGCCGACGCCGCCCGCCCCGGCGGAGCGCCCGGTGCCCAAGCCCTCCGAGGTCTTCCCGCCACGCCGGCGGCCCGTACCCCCGCCCCCGCCGGAGGAGCGCGTCGCCGGATAGCTAGTCTGGTCGGCATGGAATACGTATCCGCGCTCCTGCCCCCCATCGTGATGGCCGTGTTCTTCTTCGGCGTCGTCGCCACGATCATCAAGAGCCAGGGTGGTCCGAACAAGGCCAAGGAGGACGCGGTCGTGGACGCCGCGTTCGCCCGCGCCGAGGCCACGCGCCAGGCGGACGGCACCACCTCCGGCTGAGCCCCCGCGGGCGGCCGCAGCACCCGGGACGTACGACCCTTCGAGGTCGTACGTCCTTTTTTGCGTTTCCCTCCGCCAATGACCGCTGATAGGTGTTTTGCGCACTAAAGTGGCGGTGTGCCCCGTCCTTTGGGAGAGCTCGAAGACGCCGTCATGACGCGCGTCTGGCAATGGAACCGTCCGGTGACCGTCCGGGAAGTTCTGGAGGACCTTCAGCAGGAACGGTCCATCGCCTACACCACCGTCATGACCGTCATGGACAATCTCCATCAGAAGGGCTGGGTCCGCAGAGAAGTCGACGGCCGCGCCTATCGATATACGGCGGTCTCCACCCGTGCCGCATACGCGGCCGCGCTGATGAACGAGGGATGGGCTCAGAGCGACAACCCGGCCGCCGCGCTCGTCGCCTTCTTCGGCATGATGTCGCAGGACCAGCGCGAAGCCCTGAACGACGCCATCCGTATCGTCCAGCGCGACAACCCGCTTCCCGCCCCGCCGCCCGAGGAGGGCGCCGAAGGATCCGGGGCCCGGGAGCGATAGCGTCCCCCCATGTCGCCGTCTGCTTCCCAGGCCGCCTCCGCGGCCTCCGCCAAAGCCGTCACCGTACGCAGGGCCCGCACCGGAGATGTCGCCGCGGTCCGCCGTCTCGTCGATCCCTTCGTCAGCCGCGGCATCCTCCTCGACAAGGCGACCGTCACCCTTTACGAGGCCATCCAGGAGTTCTGGGTGGCGGAACGCGACGAGGACGCCACCGTCGTCGGCTGCGGCGCACTCCACGTCATGTGGGAAGACCTCGCGGAAGTCCGCACTCTCGCCGTCGATCCCGACTTCAAGGGCGCCGGAGTGGGACATCAGGTGCTCGACAAGTTGTTGCACACCGCCCGATGGCTCGGGGTGCGGCGGGTATTCTGCCTGACCTTCGAAGTCGACTTCTTCGCGAAGCACGGCTTCGTCGAGATCGGCGAGACCCCGGTCGACGGAGATGTCTACAGCGAGCTCCTCCGTTCCTATGACGAGGGAGTCGCGGAGTTCCTCGGTCTCGAACGAGTGAAGCCGAACACCTTGGGCAACAGCCGGATGCTTCTGCACCTGTGACGGGGAACCCGCGCTGAACGCCGGGAGGAACCCCGAACGGAACCCCGCACGGAACCCTATGTCCGAATCGCGTACGTTTCCCGCGTTGCCGGGGTTCTGAACCTCTCCCAGGGGTTTGTGTTTTTCCGGGAAAAGCGGTTTCCTTTCCGCGTACTGCATTTTCGATGAAAGGAAATCCGGTGGCACAGAAGGTTCAGGTCCTTCTTGTCGACGACCTCGACGGCGTCGAGGCGGACGAGACCGTGACGTTCGCGCTGGACGGCAAGACCTACGAGATCGACCTCACCACCGCCAACGCGGAAAAGCTCCGTGGCCTGCTCGAGCCGTACACCAAGAGCGGTCGTCGCACCGGTGGTCGCACCACCGGCGGACGCGGCAAGGGCCGTGCCGTGGCGACGGGCAGCCAGGACACCGCGAAGATCCGTGCGTGGGCCAAGGAGAACAACTACAACGTGAACGACCGCGGTCGCGTACCCGCCGACATCAAGGCTGCCTACGAGGACGCGAACCGCTGAGGCGGCAGCTGCTGAGCCTCCGGCCCCCGGGCCCGGGCACTCAGCAGCCGCACCCGGTGGCACTCCGCGGCGGCGGCGGCCACGAGACGCACCAAGCAGGGGGCACCCGCATCGCCCCACGGCGCGGACCGCAGCGCCGGCAGCGAGGACTCGACCTCGCGACCCGGTGCCGGGGCCCGCAGCCACACGGCGGCGCCCGGCGTGCCGGATCCGCCCCGCCCCGGGGGAAGGGGCGCGGTCATCCGGCCGTCGGCGCCCAGCACCGCCAGGTCCAGCGAGATCCCGCCCCACTCGAGCCAGTCGAGCAGGCCCGGTAGCTCCTCCGCGCTTCCCGCGGCCACGAGCAGCCGCATCCGGCGCCCCAGAAGGGCCACCGGACCCGTGGCCGGGCCCATGCGGCGCAGCACGCCGCGGCCGGCCGTGGCGGGCAGCTCCAGGACGTCGAAGCGCAGCCCCGTGACCAGCTGCACCGGCGGCCCCGCCACCGTCGCCCAGCCGAGCTCGTGCTCGTACCACCGCGCCAGACCACCGTCGAGCGGCGTACGGGGAAGCGGGACGGTGAAGACCATGCCCGGGGAACTCCCGCGAGGGCGCGTTGGTTACGCCGACGGGCCGCCGCGGTGACAATCGGTCCCCCTCCGAACGCGCAAGGTGTCCGGGATGGGGCCTACGAGTGCATTCGGCCGCGCAAGGGTGTTCGCTGGTAGCGGAGGGAACCGGGGTGCGCCGCATGGAGTGTCAGTGCTTACGGGTAAGACATTCCTAGTGGAGAGGGGCGACTCGCGGGCTTCGGCGTCTCACGTTCGCCATCGGCGTACTGATGACGCGGCTAACTACTTGGCCTGCGGGAACATCGTCTCGCACCATCGGGTTGGAGCATTTGTCGGCTGTTCGGCAGCAGGTCTCCCCGCGGAAGAGGGGGTGATCCGGACGGATGTCGGCAGTTGGAATGAGCGGTCCCCGCTTGCGGGACTAAGCTGCGGAAGGACAGGGAGGGGATCGACCCCTAACTGACTGACCGCTCTGAGGAGCGATTAACGATGTTCGAGAGGTTCACCGACCGCGCGCGGCGGGTTGTCGTCCTGGCTCAGGAAGAAGCCCGGATGCTCAACCACAACTACATCGGCACCGAGCACATCCTTCTGGGCCTTATCCACGAGGGTGAGGGTGTCGCCGCTAAGGCCCTGGAGAGCCTCGGGATTTCGCTCGAGGCGGTCCGCCAGCAGGTGGAGGAGATCATCGGGCAGGGGCAGCAGGCCCCGTCCGGGCACATCCCCTTCACCCCTCGCGCCAAGAAGGTCCTGGAGCTCTCGCTCCGTGAGGCCCTCCAGCTCGGCCACAACTACATCGGCACCGAGCACATCCTGCTCGGCCTGATCCGCGAGGGCGAGGGCGTCGCCGCCCAGGTCCTCGTGAAGCTGGGCGCCGACCTCAACCGGGTGCGGCAGCAGGTCATCCAGCTGCTCTCCGGCTACCAGGGCAAGGAAGCCGCCACCGCCGGCGGTCCTGCCGAGGGCACCCCCTCGACGTCCCTGGTCCTCGACCAGTTCGGTCGCAACCTCACCCAGGCGGCCCGCGAGTCCAAGCTCGACCCGGTCATCGGGCGCGAGAAGGAGATCGAGCGGGTCATGCAGGTGCTGTCCCGCCGCACCAAGAACAACCCGGTCCTCATCGGCGAGCCCGGCGTCGGCAAGACCGCCGTCGTCGAGGGCCTGGCGCAGGCCATCGTCAAGGGCGAGGTGCCCGAGACCCTCAAGGACAAGCACCTCTACACCCTGGACCTCGGCGCGCTGGTCGCCGGCTCCCGCTACCGCGGTGACTTCGAGGAGCGCCTGAAGAAGGTCCTCAAGGAGATCCGCACCCGCGGCGACATCATCCTGTTCATCGACGAGCTCCACACCCTCGTGGGTGCGGGTGCCGCCGAGGGCGCGATCGACGCTGCCAGCATCCTCAAGCCGATGCTGGCCCGCGGTGAGCTCCAGACCATCGGCGCCACCACGCTCGACGAGTACCGGAAGTACCTGGAGAAGGACGCGGCCCTCGAGCGCCGCTTCCAGCCGATCCAGGTCGCCGAGCCGTCGCTGCCGCACACCATCGAGATCCTCAAGGGTCTGCGCGACCGGTACGAGGCCCACCACCGGGTCTCCATCACCGACGAGGCCCTCGTCCAGGCCGCGACCCTGGCCGACCGGTACATCTCGGACCGCTTCCTCCCGGACAAGGCGATCGACCTGATCGACGAGGCCGGCTCCCGAATGCGCATCCGCCGGATGACCGCGCCGCCGGACCTCCGCGAGTTCGACGAGAAGATCGCCGGCGTCCGCCGCGACAAGGAGTCCGCGATCGACTCGCAGGACTTCGAGAAGGCCGCCTCGCTCCGCGACAAGGAGAAGCAGCTTCTCGCCGCGAAGGCCAAGCGCGAGAAGGAGTGGAAGGCCGGCGACATGGACGTCGTGGCCGAGGTCGACGGCGATCTGATCGCCGAGGTCCTCGCGACGGCCACCGGCATCCCGGTCTTCAAGCTGACCGAGGAGGAGTCCAGCCGCCTGCTCCGCATGGAGGACGAGCTCCACAAGCGCGTCATCGGGCAGAAGGACGCCGTCATCGGCCTCTCGCGGGCCATCCGCCGTACGCGTGCCGGTCTGAAGGACCCGAAGCGCCCCGGTGGCTCGTTCATCTTCGCCGGTCCTTCCGGTGTCGGTAAGACCGAGCTTTCGAAGGCGCTCGCCGAATTCCTCTTCGGCGACGAGGACGCGATGATCTCCCTCGACATGTCGGAGTTCAGCGAGAAGCACACGGTTTCCCGTCTCTTCGGTTCGCCGCCCGGATACGTCGGCTACGAAGAGGGCGGCCAGCTCACCGAGAAGGTGCGCCGCAAGCCGTTCTCCGTCGTCCTCTTCGACGAGGTCGAGAAGGCCCACCCCGATATCTTCAATTCCCTTCTCCAGATCCTGGAGGACGGTCGCCTGACCGACTCCCAGGGCCGGGTCGTGGACTTCAAGAACACGGTCATCATCATGACGACCAACCTCGGGACCAGGGACATCTCGAAGGGCTTCAACCTGGGCTTCGCGGCCCAGGGCGACACGAAGTCCAACTACGAGCGGATGAAGGCGAAGGTCAGCGACGAGCTGAAGCAGCACTTCCGCCCGGAGTTCCTCAACCGTGTGGACGACATCATCGTCTTCCCGCAGCTGACCCAGGACGACATCCTCCAGATCGTCGACCTCATGGTCGGTCGCGTCGACGAGCGCCTCAAGGACCGGGACATGGGCCTCGAGCTCTCCCAGTCCGCGAAGGAGCTGCTCGCCAAGAAGGGTTACGACCCGGTGATGGGCGCCCGGCCGCTGCGCCGGACGATCCAGCGCGAGATCGAGGACACGCTCTCGGAGAAGATCCTCTTCGGCGAGCTGCGCCCCGGTCACATCGTGGTCGTGGACACGGAGGGCGAGGGCGAGGAGCGCACCTTCACCTTCCGCGGCGAGGAGAAGACGGCTCTGCCGGACGCCCCGCCGATCGAGGCGACGGGCGGCACGGGCCCGAACCTGTCGAAGGACGCGTGACACCGCGCTGAGCGTGTAGCGCCGAAGGGGCGGCCCCGGAACCTGATCGGTTCCGGGGCCGCCCCTCTTCGTGTCCGCGGGAGACTCGTGCCGGTCGGGGCGTCCTGCGGATCATCTCGTCCAGCTTCGCGATGAGCTCGCTCCGCCCGCGGGTCTCTTCCACCAGGCTGCGGGCCACGAACGTGGAGCGCTGGGTGAAGAACTCCAGGATGTGGAGGCAGGCCCACTCCGTCATCGACTCCAGGTAGCGGACCGAGTCGGTGGAGAGGCCGTCCGGGGCCGGGGCCGCCGCCCGCAGGCTCCGGGCGAGGGCGCGGTGGCCGAGGCGGACGGCCTGGACGTCGTCCAGGCCGAGCTCGCCGAGGGTCAGGAGGGCCAGGAGGGTCGCCGCGAGGGTGTCGGTGACGGCCTCGGTCTCGTCGCGGGGGAAGGGGGCCGCTCGCCGCCCTTGCCGCCCTCCGCGGCCGAGCGGGCGACCAGGGTGGCCGCGAGCCTGCGGACGTCCTTCTCGGCGAGGGTGGCCCTCTCCCCGCGGAAGGAGACCAGGGAGGAGAGCCGGATCTTCTCCGACCGGGAGATGAGACCGGCCCCCGGACCGTCGCTGACCAGCAGTTTCTTCAGGAGTGGGCCGATCGCGGCCGAGGCGAGGCGCGCGCCGGTGAGTGCCGGTTCCCTGTGTGTCCCCCCGTGGGTCCCCGAAGCGGTCAGCGCAGTGCGGGAGGGCCTTCGGGACGGGTCGGTCGCGTGACCCAGATCCCATTGGAGGCGGGGGCCTGGTGACAAGGCGCACAGGGGTTTCGGGGGGTACTAACCGGAATAGTGGCGACCTTTGGTGCTGTTTCGGGATGTTCTGGAGTGAACGGTCGGGACCTTGGTCCCGGAGGGTCCCGAACCGGACGTCGTGCGGCGTTTTCGGCGGTTCCGGACAAGGGTGACGTGCGGATAAACCGGTTCTCTTGTGCCGGTATGTCCGATTTCGAAGGAGGCTTCGAGGCGCGTCAAGGGCTGAACCTCTCCGGAGATCGCTACGAGGTGATGTCGTAGATGGGGTGTTTTGGGCTGGCTGGGGGTCCGGGTTACCAAGGATGAGCAAGCCCGACGCAGAGCACCGATCGCGCCGGGTCCCGTACTCCCCGGAGGTTTCCCCCGTATGTCGAAGCGCATGAACCCCGCCGCCCGTGTCACCGTCGTCGCTCTTGCCGCCGCCGGCCTGGGAGCGACGATGGTGACCGGAGCAGGGTCCGCCTTCGCCGCCGAGGGCAAGGCCGTCGCCGCCCCTGTCGCGGTGACCGCGTCCGCCGCCGTCGCCGCTCAGGCCGACGCCCAGGCGCACGTCGCCGCTCAGGTGAAGGCCGCCGCCGCGAAGGCCACGGCCGCCAAGAAGGTCGCCGCGGTCAAGAAGGTCGCCGTCAAGCCGGTCGCGGCCAAGAAGGCCCCGTCCTGGGTCAAGCCGGTCTCCGCGTACACCCTGTCCGCCAGCTACAACCAGGGCGGCGCCATGTGGGCCCACAAGCACTCCGGCCAGGACTTCGCCGTTCCGGTCGGCACCCCGGTCAAGGCCGCGGGTTCGGGCACCGTCGTGAAGGCCGGCCCGAACGGCGGCGGCGACGGCCCCGCGTACGGCAACGCGATCGTCGTCAAGCACGCCAACGGCACGTACTCGCAGTACGCCCACCTGTCGAAGATCAAGGTGCACATCGGCTCGAAGGTCATGGTCGGCCAGCAGATCGCCCTTTCGGGCAACACCGGCAACTCCTCCGGCCCCCATCTGCACTTCGAGATCCGTACGACCCCGAACTACGGCTCTGCCGTGAACCCGGCCGCCTTCCTGCGGTCCCACGGCGTCTCCATCTGAGCCGTGTGAACCGTCCGGCCCGCGCCGGACGCCTGTTTCAACCGCATATGACGCTTCACCGGGCCCCGTGGGCCTGGTTGAGCAGATCGAGGGCGACCTCGAGGGTGGCCCTGTGCTTCTCCTCGGTGTCGCCCTCGATGTTCTGGGTGAAGAACGTGCCCGCGTGCAGCGTGAAGATCGCGCTGACGCAGCGCACCTTGTCCACCATCGAGAAGTCCGGCTCCTGGATCAGGCCGGTCAGCGTGATCATGCGCTCCTTGAAGGTGAGGCCGACGCTGAGCTCGCGGACCGTGGCCTGGTTCTCCTGCATGAAGCGGAAGAGCGGGGCCGCCGCGCGCAGTGCCACCTGGTAGCGGCGCAGGACCTCCTGCCGGGTCTCCAGGGTGCGGGGCTGTTCCTGGGCCCAGGTGATCAGCTCGTCCATGGGGCGGGTCAGGTCCTCGAAGATCCCGACGAGGATGTCTTCCTTGGTCTTGAAGTGGTAGTAGAGGGCGGCTTTGGTGACGTCGAGGCGTTCCGCGATCTCGCGCAGGGAGGTCTTCTCGTAACCGTGCTCGGCGAAGAGGTCCAGGGCCACGTCCTGGATGCGCTGGCGGGTGTTGCCTCGGGCCACGACTGCCCTCCACTTTCCAAAGAACTTACTTGACGACCGGCAAGTTACGGGTCTACCGTCCCCAGTGTAGTAACTAGCCGGGCGGCAAGTAAGGGAATGACATGACGACGCAAGCGACAGCGGGACCGGCACAGGGGGAGACGGAACAGCAGCCACGCAGCGTCCGCGTCGTCCTCCTCGCCCTGATGATCGCGATGCTCCTCGCGATGCTGGACAACATGATCATCGGCACCGCGATGCCGACGATCGTCGGCGAGCTCGGCGGCCTGGAGCACCTCGCCTGGGTCGTCACCGCCTACACCCTGGCCACCGCCGCCTCCACCCCCCTCTGGGGCAAGCTCGGCGACATGTTCGGCCGCAAGGGCGTCTTCCTCACCTCGATCGTGATCTTCCTGATCGGATCGGCACTCAGCGGCATGGCCCAGGACATGGGCCAGCTCATCGGCTTCCGGGCCATCCAGGGCCTCGGCGCCGGCGGCCTCATGGTCGGCGTCATGGCGATCATCGGTGACCTGATCCCGCCCCGCGAGCGGGGCAAGTACCAGGGCATGATGGCCGGCGTCATGGCACTCGCCATGATCGGCGGACCCCTCGTCGGCGGCACCATCACCGACCACTGGGGCTGGCGCTGGTCCTTCTACATCAACCTGCCGCTCGGCATCGTCGCCCTCGCCATGGTCACCACCGTCCTGCACCTGCCGAAGAAGCAGCGTGCCACCGGCACCCGGATCGACTTCCTCGGCGCAGCGCTCCTGACCGTCGGCATCACCGCGATCGTCCTCGTCACCACCTGGGGCGGCACGGAGTACGCCTGGGGCTCGGCCACCATCGTCGGCCTCGCGGTCGGCGGAGCCCTCTCGCTCGCCGCCTTCCTGTGGGTGGAGACCCGGGCGAGCGACCCGATCATGCCGCTGCACATCTTCCGCAGCCGCAACTTCACCCTGATGTCCCTGATCGGCTTCATCACCGGCTTCGTGATGTTCGGCGCGGTGCTCTACCTGCCGATCTTCCAGCAGTCCGTCCAGGGCGCCTCGGCGACCAACTCCGGTCTGCTGCTCCTGCCGATGCTGCTGTCGATGATGGTCGTCTCGCTGCTCGTCGGCCGCTTCACCACCAGCACGGGCAAGTACAAGATCTTCCCGATCGCGGGCGGCGCCCTCATGACGGTCGGTCTCTTCCTGCTCTCCACGATGGACACCGGCACCTCGCGGCTGACCTCGGGCGTCTACATGGCCGTCCTCGGCGCCGGCATGGGCTTCCTGATGCAGATCACCATGCTGGTCGCCCAGAACAGCGTCGAGATGAAGGACATGGGCGTCGCCTCGTCCTCCACCACCCTCTTCCGGACGCTCGGCTCCTCCTTCGGCGTCGCGATCATGGGCGCGCTCTTCACGAGCCGCGTCCAGGACGAGATGGCGGCGCGCGGCGGGTCCGGGCTCACCGAGCGGACGGCCCAGCTCGACGCGGCGAGCCTGGCCAAGCTGCCGCAGGCGCTCCGCGAGGCCTACCAGCACGCGGTCTCCTCGGGCACCCACGGTGCCTTCGTGGTCGCCGCCTCGGTCTCCGTCCTCGCCTTCGCCCTCGCCTTCTTCGTCAAGGAGGTGGCGCTCCGCGGCGCCGGCCCCGAGGCGGCCCCGAAGGCCCCGGCGGAGGGTGACACGGCGAAGGTCACCGAGGCGGTCTGATCCCGTCCGGAGGTACGGGACGGGACGATCCCGTCCCGTAGCAGCTGTAGGTACGGCGGTGGGGCCGGTCCCGGAACGGGGGCCGGCCCCACCGCCGTACCCGCGGAAAGATCAGTTCGGCGGCCGCAGGACAGGAAAGCTGCCCGTGTTGGTCGGGGCGTGGTCCGGCAGCCACAGCACGGCGATCGCGCCGCCCACCCCGTTCGGCGCCGCCTCGGAGGCCACGTTCCGGAAGGTGAGCCGGGCGCCGAGGACCCTGGCCTGGCCCGCCGCGATCGTCAGGCCCAGGCCGTGGCCCTGGCCCGCACGGTCGCTCGTCCCCGTACGGAACCGGCTCGGCCCCTCCTTGAGGAGCGCCTCGGGGAAGCCGGGGCCGTGGTCGCGGACGCGCACGACCCGGCCCTCGACGGTGACCTCCACCGGCGGCTTGCCGTGCTTGGCGGCGTTCGCGAGGAGATTGCCCAGGACCCGCTCCAGGCGCCGGGGGTCGGTGTTCACCCAGGAGTCGTGGACGACCCGGACGACGACCTCGGGGTCGAGGGCCCGCACCCGCCGCTCCACGAACTCGCCGAGCGCGATCTCCTGGAGCTCCGCCCGCTCCGACGCGCTGTCCAGCCGGGCCACCTCCAGGACGTCCTCGACCAGCGTCCGCATGGCCTGCGCCCGGTCCCGTACGAGCTCGGTGGGACGGCCCGGCGGCAGCAGCTCGGCGGCGGTGAGCAGCCCGGTGACGGGGGTGCGCAGCTCGTGCGCGATGTCCGCGGTGACCCGCCGCTCGGCCTCGATCCGTTCGTTGAGGGCGTCGGTCAGGGCGTCGACCGCCCAGGCCAGGTCGTCGGTCTCGTCCCGTACGACCCCGCCGACGGCCTCCCTGACCCGGACGTCCGTGTTCCCCTGGGCGACCCGGCCGGCCGCGACGGCGGCCTTCCGCAGCCGCCGCGAGAGCTGGCCGCCGATGAGCACACCGAGCGCGCAGCCGCCGAAGACCACCGAGACGGAGCCGATGACGAGGGCCCGGTCCAGATCGTTCATGATCATGGCGCTGCGGTCGGCGAAGGGGATGTGCAGGGAGAGGACGTCCCCGTTGGCGAGCGGCACGGCCGCCCACACGTCGGGCGGCCCGCCGTGCCGGTGCTCCTGCACGTAGGTACCGCGCCGCTTGTCCCGCATCAGCTGGTCGAGCTGGGCCGGCAGCGAGGGGTCGTTGATCTTGGTGCCGAAGCGCGGCTCCTTGGGCTTCGACGTCTCGTACATCCGCTGGGCGAAGAGCAGCCGCTCCATCTGCACCTCGCGCGCGTTGTCGAGCATCGAGATGCGGGCGGCGTTGTGCACGACCACGCTGAGGGTGACCGCGATCAGTGCGCCGACCGCCGCGATGGCGACGGCGATCTTCCAGCGGACCCCGGTACGGAGGGGGAACGGCTTCACCGGTACGTGTCCGCCCTAGCTCTTGAGCTTGTAGCCGAAGCCGCGGACCGTCTCGATCCTGTCCTGGCCGATCTTGGCGCGCAGCCGCTGCACATGGACGTCGACGACCCGGGTGTCGCCGCCCCAGCCGTAGTCCCAGACCCGCTCCAGGAGCTTGTCCCGGGAGAGCACGGTGCCCGGTGCGGACGAGAACTCCAGGAGCAGCCGCATCTCGGTCGGGGTCAGCGCGACCGGCGTCCCGCCCTTGCGGACCTCCATGCCCTCGGTGTCGACCTCCAGGTCGCCGAAGACGAGGAGCCCGCCGCCGTCCGGGGCGCCGTCCCCCTGCTCGCCGGCGCCGCCGCCCGCGTGCCCGAAGCGGCGCAGGACTGCGCGGATACGGGCCATGAGGACGGAGCCGTCGAAGGGCTTGGTGACGTAGTCGTCGGCCCCGGCCTCCAGGCCGAGGACGACGTCGATCGAGTCGGCGCGCGCCGACAGCATGATCACCGGCACCGTCGACTCGTCGCGGATCCGGCGGCAGAGGCTGACCCCGTCCATGCCGGGCAGCATCACGTCGAGCAGGGCGATGTCCGGCCGCTGCGCGCGGAAGGCGTCGAGGCCGGAGAGCCCGTCGGGCATGGCGGTGACCCGGAAGCCGTCCCGCTCCAGGGCGAGCTGGGTGGCCTCACGGATGACGTCGTCGTCCTCGACGAACAGGACATGGGTTTCGGCCATCGTGCGTGCCCTTCGGGTTGTGCGCTGCTGCTGCCGCGTGCGTGAGGTCCACGGCTCTGACACGGATTTTGGTGTACGGCTCCGGCGGGCACCGCTCAGTTCGCGCCGGGCTCGCTCGGCGCGGGCTCCTCGACGGCCGCGCCGCCGACCCCGCCGTCACCGACGGCCCGGCTGTAGTCGTTGTGGACCCAGTCGTGCTGGGTGAACTTGTTGCCCGACCAGCGGTAGGTGATCACGTCCTCGCCCGAGGGGTACGCGACCGGGTCGCCCTTCGCGTACACCTGCTTGGTGACGATGAGCTCGCCCCGGTCGATCGTCGCGTACACCGCCGCGTCCTCCGCCATGAAGACGTTCTCGTACCGGTCGTTCTGCTTCCGGTAGACGTAGGTGCCGATGCCGACGGCGTCGCCGCAGGTCATCACGTTGACGACGACGTCGGGCGCGGGCGCGTTGGTGAGATTGCCGTAGGAGGCGTCCACCGGGTACGCGTCGGCGACGCACGGCTTCAGATCGGTCTTGAGCCGCTCACCGATCTTCGGATCGGCCTTGAGCAGCTCGATCGGATCCACCCGGTCGGCGGACCGCTGCCCACCGTCGGACGAGGGGGCGGGGTTCGGGGCCGTCGCGGCCGTCTCACGGGAGCCGGCCGCGCCCTCGTCGCGGGAACCGGTGCCGCCTGTGGAGCAGGCGACCATGGACAGCCCGACGGCGACGAGCCCGGCCGCCGCCGTGATGCTCGCCGCCTTGGCGGTACGACGCCGGCGGCGCCGCCCGGTTCCGTACCGGTCGTCGCCGCCGGGGCCGTCACCGCTGTCGGTGCCGCCGTCGCCGTCGTGTCTTCTGCCGTCGGCTTCGCCGTCTAGGCCGCGCACCGCTCCCGCCCCCGTTCGTCGCCTCGTACGGTCGTCCGCTGCCCGGTCCGCCCCGACGCACGGGCGTCGAGGTCACGGCTCTCCAGCTCCTGACGGAGCCGGGCGAGCGCCCGGTGGAGCGTCGACTTCACCGTACCCGTCGACATGCCGAGCGCCGCCGCCGTCTCCTCGGTGCTCATCTGTTCCCAGTGACGCAGGACGACGACGCTGCGCTGCTTCGGCGCGAGCACCTTCAGGACGTCCATGAGGAGGGCCCGGTCGGCGTGCTGCTCGGTCGGGTCGTCGACACAGGCGTCCGGGAGCTGCTCGGTGGGCACCTCTTCGAGCTTGCGGGAGCGCCACCACTCGGTGCGGGTGTTGATCATGACCCGGCGGAGGTAGGCGTCGGCCAGGGACTTGTCGGCGATGCCGTCCCAGCGGCCGAAGGTACGGGCGAGGGCCGTCTGGAGCAGGTCCTGGGCGTCGACGGGGTCGGCGACGAGACGACGTGCACTGCGCAGCAGTGCGTCCTGCCGCGTGCGTACGTACTCCTCGAAATCGAGCACCTCGCCATGCCTCATCCGAACCGCCTCCGAACCCCGTGACCAGCTTTGTTCCTCGTGTCGTGGACGACGCTACGGAGCGGTTGTCACGGGGTTGTGCGGGGCAGCCGTCGGTGGACGCACGGCTACCCATCGGTTGTGTAACAGCGGGGGAGGAGACGATTGCCGGCGGCCCCGGAGGGGCAGCGGGACGCGGGGCGGGGCCGGCCCGGGTCGCGGAGAGAGGCCGGCCCGGGCCGCGGGAAGGGACGGAGGGGCGGGGAAAGGCCTCAGGACGCGGGCAGCCGGTAGAGCCCGCCGTCCAGCGGCTCGACGAGACCGTCGGCGACCAGACCGTCCAGGGCCCTGGCCCGCTGCACCGGCTCGTCCCAGACCGTGTCCAGAACCGCCTGCGCCACCGGTTCCGCGGACTCCCGCAGCACCGCGAGGAGCCGGCCCCGGACCTGACGGTCGGTCCCCGCGTACGTCTGACCGCGCCGCGGCGGGCCGTCGTGCGCCGGCTTCCCCGAGAGCCGCCAGGCGCACTGCCCCGAGATCGGGCAGCGCGTGCAGTCCTCGTTCTTCGCCGTGCACACGAGCGCGCCCAGCTCCATCGAGGCGGCGGCCCAGCGGGACGCCGTCCCCTCGTCCTCCGGCAGCAGCGCGCGGGCGAGCCGCCGCTCGGCGGCCGTGGTCGCGTTCGGCGGATACTGGACGCCGGTCGCCGCCCGGGCGAAGACCCGGCGCACATTGGTGTCCAGGACCGCGTGCCGCTGCCCGTACGCGAAGGAGGCCACCGCCGCCGCCGTGTACTCGCCGATGCCGGGCAGCGCGAGCAGCTGCCCGTGGTCGCTCGGTACGTCGCCGCCGTGCCGTTCCGTTATGGCGACGGCCGCCGCGTGCAGCCGCAGCGCACGGCGCGGGTAGCCGAGCCGGCCCCAGGCACGGACCGCCTCGCCGGAGGCGTCGGCGGCCAGGTCGGCCGGGCGCGGCCAGCGCGCGAGCCACTGCTCGTACACGGGGAGCACCCGGACGACGGGGGTCTGCTGGAGCATGAACTCGCTGACCATGACGCCCCAGGCACCGGCCTCGGGGCGGCGCCAGGGCAGGTCACGGGCGTGCCGGTCGAACCAGGCGAGGACGGGCCCGTGCAGTTCGGCGGGGGGCGTCGGGAGAACGGGGGCTCGGGGGGCTTCGGAGGCCTCGGAAGCGAGGGGCGCGTCGATGGAAGTCATGGCACCCCGATCCTGGCACGTCCGGGACGTGATCAGTACGCGCCGTGGCGCGCCCGCCGGGGTCGCTCGGCGTGCGCGGGGGCGTGTGCCCGGGGCCCGCGCCCCGCGCACCACACCACGGCCGCGTTCCGGCTCGACCTGGCCGTCTCCACCAGGGTCCCCACCGGCCGGACCGCCGCCCGCATGACGAGGAAGGCGACCAGACCGCCGAGGAGCAGACCGACGGTCACGTCGTGCGGGTAGTGCACGCCGACGAAGACCCGGGAGAACGCCATCAGCAGGGCCATCGGCACGGTCAGCCAGACGAGTCCGCGCCAGGACAGGGCGAGCGCGATCGCGGCGGCTCCCGCGATGGCCGAGTGGTTGCTGGGGAAGGACCAGTCACCGTGCGGCGGGCAGGTGACGAGCGAGACGGGCGCCCCGACGACCGCGCGGCACGGGCGTTCCTCGTCGATCAGCGACTTCAGCGCCTCGCTCACCACGTATCCGAAGGCGGTGGCGAGCGGGGCGAGCAGCGCGAGCGCCATCATCCGGCTCGAACCCTCGCGGGAGCGCCACCAGCCGGCCAGGAACAGCACGCCGAAAAGAAGGAGTCCGGCCTCGGTCCAGACCTCGGCGAGTACCTGGAACCAGTGGGGTGTGGAGTGGGCGAAGTCGGCCACATCGAGATACAGCCGGTCGGAGAGGTCGAGGAGGGTGTTCATGGTGCACGACGCTAACCGGAATCCGGAGTGCCCCGCCCCGGGCCAACGGCCAGAGCGACCCCCGACGAAAGTGAGGGGTCCGTCGATTCGCGTCGGTTCCCGCCGGTTTCGGACGGGGCCGCGCGGGGTTCGGGCGCGGTCCCGGGAAAAGTTCCCGGAACCGACGGATGTGATCATCGGCAAAACTTGATGCCTGGAGCGGCGGGTGGGGCGGGAGTTGGGCCCGATCTCTCGTAAGGTTCGGGTCGTGGGATCTTTGCGCAATCCGGTCGGGCCGCTTCCCTCCACCATCTACTGGCGACGGAGGGCGGTGGCGGCGTGCCTGGTGACGCTTCTCGCACTCCTCACCGTCTGGGCCGTCACCTCCGGTGACGGAGGCGGGAAGAAGCAGAACGACGCGGCCAACGGCTCCTCTCCCACCCCGCCCTCGATCACCCCGGGCCCCTCCGGCAGCGGAGAGGCGATCAGCCAACAGCCGGGCGGCCGCGACGAGTCGGGCGACTCCGGCGAGACCACCGGCGGCGACGGCAACGGCGACGGCGGCTCCGGTACGGACGCGGGAGCGGGCGGCGACGCCGGTACGACCGCGGGCACGGCAGCCGGCACCGACGGCGGCGGCAAGAACGGCGACACCGACGGAGCGGGTGGCGACGGAGGTGCGGGCACCGGAGCGGGACAGCAGGTCCCGGCCGACTCCCCGCTCCCCAACTGTCCGCCCGGAGCGCTTCAGTTGACCCTCCGCAGTGCCAACGTCAGCTACGAGGCGGGGGAGAGGCCCCGCTTCCACCTCGTCGCCAAGAACACCTCGAACGCCGCCTGCAAGGCCGACTTCGGTCCCCGCAGCGCGGTGCTGACGATCAGCGACAAGCAGGACGACGAGATCTGGTCCTCCGCGGACTGCCCGCGCCCCGGCAACCCGGTCCTGCTCCGCGTCCCCGCGCACGCCACCGTCACCCACACCGTGGAATGGGACCGCAGGCAGAGCGCACCCCGGTGCGCCACCGCCCCGACGGGCCAGGCCGGCCCCGGAACCTACCTCGTGGAGGCGACGATGCCGGGCGCCAAGGTGCTCCCGGCCTCGTTCACGCTCGCCAAGGACTGACCGTCCGGGGAAGAAGTGACTGAGCGGTACGTCGTGGACGTACCGCTCAGTCGTACCTCAGCTCAGTCGTACCTCTGCTCGGCCCTACCGCCGCTCGGTCCTACCTCCGGCTCGGACGTACCTCCGGCTCAGCCGGACCTCCGGCTCAGACGTACCGCTCCAGGATCGAGGACTCCGCCAGCCGGGACAGGCCCTCGCGCACGCTCCGGGCCCGCGCCTCGCCGACGCCGTCCACGGTCTGGAGGTCGTCCACACTGGCCGCGAGCAGCTTCTGCAGCCCGCCGAAGTGCTCCACCAGCCGCTCGATGATCGCCCCGGGCAGCCGCGGCACCTTGGCGAGCAGCCGGTAGCCCCGCGGCGAGACCGCCGAGTCGAGGGTCTCGGGCGAACCGCTGTACCCCAGCGCACGCGCCACGACCGGAAGTTCGAGCAGCTCGGTGTGTGTCAGCGCGTCCAGCTCGGTGAGCGCCTCCGCGACCGTCCGCGAGCGCTTGGCCGTCGGCTCCGGCACATAGTCCCGGATCACCAGCTCGCGCTCCGGCTCCACACCCGCGATCAGCTCGTCGAGCTGGAGCGAGAGGAGCCGCCCGTCCGTCCCGAGCTCGACCACGTACTCGGCGATCTCGGTGGCGATCCGGCGGACCATCTCCAGACGCTGCGCGACGGCGGTGACGTCCCTGACCGTGACCAGGTCCTCGATCTCCAGGGCGGAGAGCGTGCCGGCCACCTCGTCGAGCCGGAGCTTGTACCGCTCCAGGGTCGCGAGTGCCTGATTGGCGCGGGACAGGATCGTGCCCGACTCCTCCAGTACCCGGCGCTCACCGTCCACGTACAGCGCGATCAGACGCATCGACTGGGAGACGGAGACGACCGGGAAGTTGCACTGCTTGGAGACCCGGTCCGCCGTGCGGTGCCGGGTGCCGGTCTCCTCGGTGGGGATGGAGGCGTCCGGCACCAGCTGCACGCCCGCGCGGTGGATCTTGGTGATGTCCTTGTCGAGGACGAGCGCGCCGTCGAGCTTGCACAGCTCGCGCAGACGCGTGGCGGCGAACTCGACATCCAGCACGAAGCCGCCGGTGCACATCGAGTCGACCGTCTTGTCCAGGCCCAGCACGATGAGACCGCCCGTGTTGCCCCGGAGGATCCGCTCCAGGCCGTCACGCAGCGCGGTGCCCGGCGCGACCGCGCTCAGGGCGGCGCGCATGAGCGCTTCATTGCCGGAGCCCGCGCCGGACTTTCCAGGAGCTGCTGCCCCGTCCTTGGCTGCCACTGCACTCCTCCGGCTCGTACGGATGGGCGAGACCAGGGCAAAGTCTAGCGACACCACCCCGCGGCCCTCCGCCCCCGACCGATCGGGGGTGGTCCGAAGGGAGCTCCCCGCCCAGACGCGGCCTAACCCTCCGCGTCTTTGCGAAGCGTACGGAGCGAAGACCCCGCAGGGCGCGAAGCGTGCCCGATCGGTCCTCCGCGCCGGAAACCGGGGACCCCGCCGGGTCCCGGGACCCTACCCCTGCCCGCCCTCCGGAGCCTTCGCGCGACGGCTGCGCGGCAGGACCCGCAGCGCGTCGCCCATGTCCGCGACCTCCGTCACCTTCATGCCCGCCGGCACCCGGCCCGGATCCGTGGGGACGAGCGCGTGCGTGAAGCCCAGCCGGTGCGCCTCGGCCAGCCGGCGCTGGACACCCGTCACCCGCCGGACCTCGCCCGCCAGCCCGACCTCGCCGATCGCGACGAGGTTCTTCGGCAGCGGGGTGTCGCTCGCCGCGGAGGCCAGGGCGAGCGCGATCGCCAGGTCGGCGGCGGGCTCGGTCAGCCTGACACCGCCCACGGTCGCGCTGTAGATGTCGCGCTTGCCCAGCGCGCTGATCCGGCCGCGCTGCTCCAGGACCGCCAGCATCATCGAGACCCTGGAGGTCTCCAGACCCGATACGGTCCGGCGCGGGGAGGGGATCTGGGAGTCCACCGTCAGCGACTGGACCTCGGCGACGAGCGGCCGGCGGCCCTCCAGGGTGACCGTCAGACAGGTGCCCGGCACGGCCACGTCACGCCGGGTCAGGAAGAGCCCGGACGGGTCCGCCAGCCCCGTGATGCCCTCGTCGTGCAGCTCGAAGCAGCCGACCTCGTCGGTCGCCCCGTACCGGTTCTTGACGCCGCGGACCAGCCGCAGGCGCGCGTGCCGGTCGCCCTCGAAGCTCAGGACGACGTCGACCAGGTGCTCCAGGAGCCGGGGGCCGGCGATGGCCCCGTCCTTGGTGACATGGCCGACGAGGAGCGTGGACATGCCGCGCTCCTTCGAGACCCGGATGAGGGCGCCCGCGACCTCGCGGACCTGGGCCATGCCGCCGGGTGCGCCGTCGATCTCGGGGGAGGCGACGGTCTGCACCGAGTCCATGATCAGCAGCGAGGGCTTCACGGCGTCCAGATGCCCGAGGACGGCCGAGAGATCGGTCTCGGCCGCCAGATACAGATGGTCGCTCAGTGCGTTGATCCGGTCGGCGCGCAGCCGGACCTGGCTCGCGGACTCCTCGCCCGTCACATAGAGCGTGCGGTGCTCGTCGCTCGCGGCCTTGGCCGCCACGTCGAGCAGCAGCGTGGACTTGCCGACACCGGGCTCGCCCGCGAGCAGCACGACGGCGCCGGGCACCAGCCCCCCGCCGAGGACCCGGTCGAGCTCGTCGACACCGGTGGAGCGGGCGGTCGCCTGCCGGCCGTCGACCTGGCCGATGGGGACGGCGGCGGTGGAGACCCGGCCCGCGGCGGTCGTGCGGACGGCGGGCGCGCCGTACTCCTCGACCGTCCCCCAGGCCTGGCACTCGGGACAGCGGCCGAGCCACTTGGCCGTCTGCCAGCCGCACTCGGTGCAGCGGTAGGACGGCCGGTCCTTGGTCGATTTCGTACGGGCAGCCATGTCGCCCACCGTAGCGGCCCCCACCGACAGCGGGCCCCGAGCCGCCGTCCGGCCCCCGCCGGTCTCCGGAATGCCCGGTTCCTGTCCCCTTTCGAGCGATACCTTCACCCGTAAGAATGAGAAGAACACGACCGGTACGAAAAGTGCCCCCCGCGCTGCCTACGGTCGACCGGTGACGAGCAGCAGGCTGGAATCCCCCGCACGCACCACCGGCGCACACCGGGCGCACCGCGCCACGGACCAGGGACCGCGCACGCTCGGCCAGCGGCCCCCCGCCCGCTACGAGGCCGCCCTCGACGGCCTCTTCACGTACTGCCTCTCCGTGCTCTGCGACCACGACACGGCCACCGCCGTCCTCGGCGACGTCCTCGCCGTCGCCGAGCGCCACCACGGCCGCTGCCCCGCCGACGAGGACGGCCGTACGGCCTGGCTGTACGCCCTCGCCCGCTGGGCCTGTCTGCGCAGCCTCGGCGAACAGCGCCGCAGGCGCCAGGGCGCCCACACCGGCCGCCCCGCCGTCACCGCGCCCGAGCCGCCCCGGGTCCCCGAGGAGACCGCCGAGCGCCGCCGCGCCGAACTCGCCCAGCTCGCCTGGCCCGAGGCCGCCGGCACCACACCCGAGCAGCGCGAGGCCCTCGAACTGGCCGTACGGCACGGCCTCAGCCACCGTCAGGTCGCCGCCGTGCTCTCCCTCGACCCGCTCGCCGCCCGCGAGCTCCTCGCCACCGCCGGCTGCGAGGTCGAACGCACCCGCGCCGCCCTCGCCGTCGTCGACACCGGCAGCTGCCCCACCGTCGCCCGGCTCACCGGCGACCACCAGGTGCTCCTCTCGGCCGCCCTGCGCGCCGAACTCGTCCGGCACGTCGACGACTGCCCCCGCTGCCGGCGCGCCGCCGAGCGCGTGGGCGCCACCGGCCCCTGGCCCGGCGCCGGATCCCTGCCGCAGACCGGGCTGCCGCTCGTCGAGGCACCCAGGGCCGCCGCCTACATGGCGATGCTGCACGTCCCCCGCGCGCGTGCCGGGGCCCCGCGCTTCTCACCGACCGGCTTCCCCATGGACCCGAAGGACCACGTGGCCCGCCGCGACCGGATGCGGGCCCGCGCGGTGACCACCACCGTCGTCGCGGCCGTGGTCGCCGCGCCCGTCCTCGCCCTGTGGACCTCCTACCGGGGCGCCCCGGTCGCCGACACGAGCGCCCACGACGGATCCCGGGTCAGCGCGCGCGAGGCGGACGAACCGGTGGGCCCGGACGGACGCCCGTACGACCGGTACGAGAACGCGGGCAACGCCCGCACCACCCCCGAACCCCGCTTCACCCGGGGCAGCCGCGCCCCCGACGTCTCCGTCGAGGTACTCAGCCCCGGTGGCCCCACGGAGCAGGCCGGGCCCGGCGAGGCGGCCCCCGGCTGGATCACGGTCGCCGCGCGCGGCCACGGCGACCTGACGCTGCTCACCCTCACCGCCGCCGGCGGTTCCCCCGTCGACTGGTCGCTGTGGACGGACGCGCCCTGGCTGTACGTGAGCCGGGCCTCCGGCACGCTCCGCCCTGGCGAGACGGTCACCGTCGCCGTCCGCGTCGACCACGGCCGGGAGCCGTACGGCGCGTGGAGCGCCCGGATCGGGGTGAACCCCTCGGGCGCGGTGGTGCGGATCGGCGGGCGCGGACAGGCGTCGCCGCCGCCCGTCGTCGATCCGGTCACCCCGCCGCCGACGACGACGGAGCCGACCACTCCGCCGACGAGTCCCCCGACCACGGAGCCGACGACCCCGCCGCCGACCACGGAGGAACCGCCGACGACGACGGAGCCGACCACTCCGCCGACGAGTCCGCCGACCACGGAGCCGACGACCCCGCCGCCGACCACGGAGGAACCGCCTCCGACCACGACGGACCCGGGCTCGCCGGAACCGACCACACCGCCGCCGGCGACGGAGGAGCCCCCGCCGCCGTCCTCCTGAGCGGGCCCGGGCGGCCCGGAGGCCTCAGACCTTCGGGTCGGCCGGATGCGGGGCCACCAGCGGCAGCTGCGAGGAGAGCCGGGCCTCGCACAGCCCGGCGAGGACCTCGTACGCCTCCTTGCCCATCATCTCGGTGAGCTCGGGCCGGTACGAGACGTAGACCGGCTCCCCGGCCCCGTGCGCCGACGTGGCCGAGGTGCACCACCAGTGCAGGTCGTGGCCGCCGGGACCCCAGCCCCGGCGGTCGTACTCGCCGATCGACACCTGGAGGACCCGGGTGTCGTCGGGACGGTCGATCCAGTCGTACGTGCGCCGCACCGGCAGCTGCCAGCAGACGTCCGGCTTGGTCTCCAGCGGCTCCTTGCCCTCCCGCAGGGCCAGGATGTGCAGAGAGCAGCCCGCCCCGCCCGCGAACCCGGGACGGTTCTGGAAGATGCAGGAGCCCTGCCAGCGGCGGGTCTGCCGGTCGCCGTCCTCGTCGAGCTGGGTCCAGCCCGACTCCGTACCGACATCGTGGAACTGCCACAGCTCCGGGGTGAGGCGTGCCACGTGCGTCGCGACCCGCTTCTCGTCGT
The DNA here is from genome assembly GCF_044331325.1 of Streptomyces sp. NPDC017246. NCBI lineage: Bacteria > Bacillati > Actinomycetota > Actinomycetes > Kitasatosporales > Streptomycetaceae > Streptomyces > Streptomyces sp. NPDC017246. The sequence continues at coordinate 797,656 of NZ_JBIRMW010000002.1, forward strand.
CCTCGTCGGAGAAGTGCGCGCCCAGGGTGCAGCAGCCGTCGTCCGCCCGGCCCGCCTGGATGCCCTGGCAGCCGCTGCCGAAGACACACGTCCAGCGCGAGGTCAGCCAGGTCAGGTCGCAGCGGAAGATCTGCTCCTCGTCGGCCGGGTCGGGAAACTCGACCCACGCGCGCGCGAAGTCGAGGCCCTTCTCGTCCGGCTCCACGTTCCTGCCTCGCTTCTTGACGCTCTTCGCGATCTTGTCGGCCTTCTCGGCCTTGCCCGCCCTGGCGGGCTTCGCGGCCTTGTCGGCCGTCACGCCCGTCACGGCCGACACACCCGTGTCGTCGCCGCTGTCTTTGTCCGGCTTCGCCTTTTTCGTCTTTGGCACAACACCAAGCGTATGCGGGTGGGCGCAGTAGCGTTCCGTCCATGAGACTCGGAGTCCTCGACGTCGGTTCGAACACGGCGCACTTCCTCGTGGTGGACGCCCACCCCGGCGCCCGGCCGCTGCCCGCCCATTCCCACAAGGCGGAGCTCCGGCTCGCCGAACTCCTCGACGAGCGGGGTGCGATCGCGCCGCACGGCGTCGAGCGGCTCATCGCGACGGTCCGGGACGCGCTGCTGGCCGCCGAGGACAAGGGCTGCGAGGAGGTCCTCCCGTTCGCGACCTCCGCGGTCCGCGAGGCCAGCAACGCCGACGCCGTCCTCGCGCGCGTGAAGGACGAGACCGGGGTCGACCTCCAGGTCCTCACCGGCGAGGAGGAGGCCCGGCTCACCTTCCTCGCCGCCCGCCGCTGGTTCGGCTGGTCCGCGGGCAAGCTCCTCCTCCTCGACATCGGGGGCGGCTCCCTCGAAGTCGCGTACGGCATCGACGAGGACCCCGACACGGCGGTCTCCCTGCCGCTCGGCGCGGGGCGGCTGACCGCCGGCTGGCTGCCGGGCGACCCGGCCGACAGCGCCGACGTGAAGGCGCTCCGCCGCCATGTGCGCGCGCAGATCGCCCGTACGGTCGGAGAGTTCAGCCGCGCCGGCCGCCCCGACCACGTGGTGGCCACCTCCAAGACCTTCAAGCAGCTGGCCAGGATCGCCGGCGCCCCCGGCTCGGGGGAGGGCCTCTACGTCGAGCGGATCCTGACCCGCAAGTCCCTGGAGGAGTGGGTCCCGCGCCTCGCGGGGATGACCACGCCCGAGCGCGCGGCCCTGCCGGGCGTCTCGGAGGGCCGCGCCGGACAGCTCCTCGCGGGCGCGCTCGTCGCGGAGGGCGCGATGGACCTGCTGGGGGTGGAGGAGCTGGAGATCTGCCCCTGGGCCCTGCGCGAGGGCGTCATCCTGCGCCGCCTGGACCACCTGCCGGAGGAGTAGGCGGACGTACGGGGAAACCCGCCCCCGTTCCGCCGCCACGCGTACTCCCGGCCCCGGCCGCCGCCCGCGTCCAGCCGCCCGCGTCCCACCGGCCGGGTCCCCGCCCGCGTACCCCGGTCGTCCGGTTCCACCCGCGCGTGTCCACCCGCGTGTGACACCGATCGCCGTCCACGCGCGCGTACCCCGGTCGCCCGTTCCCCGCGCCCGCTCCCCGCGCCCGTGACGGCGGGCGACGGGTCCCGGCGTGACCGGAACCACCCCCCGGCCCCCCGGCAGGCCCCGTACCCTGTCCCCGTGGCAGAACCAGTGGTGCGCATCCCGGATGCGAAGGTCGCCCTGTCGACGGCCTCGGTCTATCCGGAGTCGACGGCGACGGCCTTCGAGATCGCCGCGCGCCTCGGCTACGACGGTGTCGAGGTCATGGTATGGACCGATCCGGTCAGCCAGGACGTCGAGGCACTGCGCAGGCTCTCCGACTACCACCAGGTCCCGATCCTGGCCGTGCACGCCCCCTGCCTCCTCATCACCCAGCGCGTCTGGTCCACCGACCCGTGGGTCAAGCTCCGGCGCGCTCAGTCGGCGGCCGAACGGCTCGGCGCGTCGACGGTCGTCGTGCACCCGCCGTTCCGCTGGCAGCGCCAGTACGCCAAGGACTTCGTCACCGGCATCTGGCGGATGGCGGACGAGACCGACGTGCGGTTCGCCGTCGAGAACATGTACCCGTGGCGGTACAAGGACCGCGAGATGCTCGCGTACGCCCCCGAGTGGGACGTCACCAAGGACGACTACCGGCACTTCACCGTCGACCTCTCGCACACCGCGACCGCCCGCACCGACGCCCTCGCGATGATCGACCGCATGGGCGACCGCCTCGGCCACGTCCACCTCGCCGACGGCAAGGGGTCCGCCAAGGACGAGCACCTCGTCCCGGGGCGCGGCACACAGCCCTGCGCCGAGCTCCTGGAGCGCCTCGCGCTCACCGGCTTCGACGGCCATGTCGTCATCGAGGTCAACACCCGCCGCGCGATGTCAGCCGCCGAACGCGAGGCCGACCTCGCGGAGGCCCTGGCGTTCACCCGGCTCCATCTGGCCTCGGCGGCGACCCGCCCGTCCCGGGTCCCGCGGCCGTGACCGAACCGGCCCCGCGCCGACGCGGCCGCCCCTCCCGTACCGAGGAGGAGACCGGACCGGGCGCACGGGAACGCATCCTGGAGGCGGCCCGCGCCCAGTTCGCCGAGCGGGGCTACGACAAGACCTCGGTCCGCGGCATCGCCAAGGCCGCCGGGGTCGACCCGGCCCTCGTCCACCACTACTTCGGCACGAAGGACGAGGTCTTCGCGGCGGCGATCGAGGTCTCCTTCGAGCCGGCGACCGTCGTCCCGGCGATCGTCGGCGGCCCGCGGGAGACCATCGGGGAGCGGCTCGCCCGCTTCTTCATCGGTGTCTGGGAGAACCCGGTCAGCCGCGCCCCGCTCCTCGCGATCGTCCGCTCCGCGCTGACGCACGAGGCGGCGGCGAAGGTGCTGCGGACCTTCGTGCTGCGGCGGCTCCTGGAGCGGATCGCGGACGAGCTCGACGTACCGGACCCGAAGTTCCGCGCGGAGCTGGCGGCCTCCCACATGATCGGGATCGCGATCATGCGGTATGTGATCCAGGTCGAGCCGATGGCCTCGGCGGACCCGGAGAAGATCGTGGAGATGGTGGCCCCGACTCTCCAGCGCTACCTCACCGAGGCCTGATTCCCCGGCGCCCGGTGCCTCGCCGAGGCCCGGTCGGCCGGGGGCGCGCCGCCTCACCGAGGCCCGGGGCCGCCGAGCGGCCGGCGACCGAAAGCTGAACAGCCCGTCCGCCATGCGGACACCCTGTCCAGATCTTGGAGCATCGGCGTACGCTCGAATGCAAGCACACCCGTCACGAGGAGCGAGCGACGATGCCCGAGCTGAGGTCCCGCACAGTCACCCACGGCCGCAACATGGCGGGCGCACGCGCCCTTATGCGCGCCTCCGGTGTACCCGGCGCGGACATCGGCCGGAAGCCGATCATCGCGGTCGCCAACTCCTTCACGGAGTTCGTCCCGGGCCACACCCACCTCCAGCCCGTCGGCCGGATCGTCTCCGAGGCCATCACGGCCGCCGGGGCCATCCCGCGCGAGTTCAACACGATCGCCGTCGACGACGGCATCGCGATGGGCCACGGCGGCATGCTGTACTCCCTTCCCTCCCGCGACCTGATCGCGGACAGCGTGGAGTACATGGTCGAGGCGCACTGCGCCGACGCCCTGATCTGCATCTCCAACTGCGACAAGATCACCCCCGGCATGCTGATGGCCGCCCTGCGCCTCAACATCCCGACGGTCTTCGTCTCCGGCGGCCCGATGGAGTCCGGCCGCGCGACCCTGGTCGACGGCACGGTCCGCACGCTCGACCTGGTCGACGCGATCTCCGACGCAGTGAACCCGAACATCTCGGACGAGGACATCCTCCGCATCGAGGAGAACGCCTGTCCGACCTGCGGCTCCTGTTCCGGCATGTTCACCGCCAACTCGATGAACTGCCTGACCGAGGCGATGGGGCTCTCCCTCCCCGGCAACGGCTCGCTGCTCGCCACCCACACCGGCCGCAAGGCGCTCTACGAGAACGCCGCCCGCACGGTCGTCGACATCACCCGGCGCTACTACGACGAGGACGACGACTCCGTCCTGCCGCGCTCGATCGCGACCCGCGCCGCCTTCGAGAACGCCATGGCCCTCGACATCGCCATGGGCGGCTCGACCAACACGATCCTGCACCTCCTCGCCGCCGCCCAGGAGGCCGAGCTCGACTACGGCCTGACCGACATGGACGAGGTCTCCCGCCGGGTCCCCTGCCTGGCCAAGGTCGCGCCGAACGTCGCCAAGGACCGCACGTACTACATGGAGGACGTGCACCGGGCCGGCGGCATCCCCGCCATCCTCGGCGAGCTCTACCGCGCGGGCCTCCTCAACGAGGACGTCCACTCCGTCCACTCCCGCTCCGTCAAGGAGTGGCTGGACGCCTGGGACGTGCGCGGCGGCTCCCCCTCCGAGGAGGCCGTCGAGCTGTGGCACGCGGCCCCCGGCTGCGTCCGCTCGGCCACCGCCTTCTCGCAGTCCGAGCGCTGGGAGGCGCTCGACGTGGACGCCGCCGAGGGCTGCATCCGCGACGCGGCCCACGCGTACTCGAAGGACGGCGGCCTCGCCGTCCTGCGCGGCAACCTCGCGGTCGACGGCTGCGTCGTCAAGACGGCCGGCGTCGACGAGTCGATCTGGACCTTCGAGGGCCCGGCCGTGGTCTGCGAGTCGCAGGACGAGGCCGTCGAGAAGATCCTGAACAAGCAGATCACGCACGGCGACGTGGTCGTCATCCGCTACGAGGGCCCGCGCGGCGGTCCCGGCATGCAGGAGATGCTCTACCCGACCTCCTTCCTCAAGGGCCGTGGCCTGGGCAAGACCTGTGCGCTGGTCACCGACGGACGCTTCTCGGGCGGTACGTCGGGCCTGTCCATCGGCCACGCCTCGCCGGAGGCGGCCTCGGGCGGCACCATCGCCCTCGTCGAGGACGGCGACCGGGTCCGGATCGACATCCCGAACCGCTCGATCGAGCTCCTCGTCGACGAGGCCACCCTGGCCGCCCGCCGGGAGGCGCTGAACGGCGTGTACGCGCCGAAGAACCGTGAGCGCAAGGTGTCGGCCGCCCTGCGCGCCTACGCCGCGATGGCGACCAGTGCCGACAAGGGCGCGGTCCGGGACGTGACGAAGCTGGGCTGAGCCCGGCGCGCGCCCTTCCGACGGCGCGCGGCACCGGAGTCCGGCACCGGAGTCCGACACCGAAAGGGGAGCAGGCACCATGCCCGCTCCCCTTTCGCCGTCTGTACGGGGCTGTACGTACGGGGCCGGGCCCGGCCACGCGCCCGCGTGGACCGGCCGGGACGTCACCAGGCCGCGGGATCGCGCGCGTCCACCGCGAAGACAGAGCCGTCCGGCGCCGTCCCGAACACCCGGTCCCCGGCGACCAGCGGCGCGGGCACCAGCGGCGCGTACTCGAGCCGGCCGTTGAGCATGCGCGGCCGGGTCTGGCCGATCAGCGCCCCGCGCGCGGTGTCGACGGCGAGCAGCCGTCCGTCCTGGACGGCGAAGTACAGCCGGTCGTCGGGGCCGATGACCGGCTCCGACACGTTCCCCGCGGCCGTCTCCAGCTCCCACAGGACCCGCCCCTTCGGCGCCGCCGTGTCGAAGGCGGTGAGGTGCCCGTTCGCGTCGAGGATGTGGACGACCGAGCCGCGCACGGCGACCCCCCGGACGTCGATCCGGTACGGCAGCGACAGCCGGCGCACGGCGCCGCCGCCGGGGGCCGAAAGGACCAGGGCGTCGACCAGCGAGGCCTGGTAGCGGGAGGCGAGGAGCAGCGTGCCGTCGCCGGTGCGGCCCAGCGGGTCGAGCTCGCCGTCCAGGTTCCGCTGCCAGGCGACCTCGCCGGTCCGCGGGTGGATCTCGCCGACCCGGGTGTGCGACCCGTCGGGCGAGGTCTCGGACACGACGAGCAGTCCGGACGGGGCGTCGTACGGCCCCGTGTGCGGGACCCCGAAGCCGGCCAGGCGGTGCCGCCAGAGCTCGTTCCCGCCGCGGCTGTCGACGGCCCGGATCCCGCCCCGCCCGTCGGACAGGACCACGGCGGAGCCGGCCGGCCGGTACAGCTCGGGGAGCTTCCCGCCGGCGGTCCAGCCGGGGGCGCCGTCGGCGGCCCCGTACGCCTTCAGCGGCTCCGTCGGAGCGGCGGCGCCGACCAGGCCGTCGGCGAGGAGGAACGGCGCGACCGGGGACTCCGCCTTGACCGGCGCGGTCACCGACCAGAGGACGCGCCCCGTCACGGGGTCGAGCCGGGTGAGGCCGACGCCCCGGGCCGAGCAGTACAGCGCGCCCCCGGTGTGCGCGCACGCGGGCGCGGCGGTGGGGCCGTGCTTCTGGAGCGTGGTCTGCCAGCCGGCGAAGGCGGTGGCCACCTTGTCCGGGTGGGTGGGCGTCTCGGGTCCACGGCTCGCCGGGGGAGTGAGCGCCGCGTACAGACCGGCCCCGGTCAGCGCGAGCGCGGCGGCGACGGCGATCGTCAGGCGCGGCCGCAGCCGCACCCGGCCGAGCCGTGACCCCCGGCGGGGCACGGCGGGCGCCGTGGCCCGTACCGGCGTGTCCGCGTCCCACGAAGGGGAGGGCGCGGGCCTGCCGTGCGCCGCGTCCTCGTCGCCGTACGGCAGGGAGGGCCGCCGCCGCTGCGCCGGTATGAACGCCTCCGCCGCGTACGAGGGCGGCAGCAGCGCCGACATGATCTGGGCCGGGGTCGGCCGCTCGGTGGGCTCCTTGGCGAGGCAGCGCGCCACCAGCGGCGCCAGCTCCGCCGGCACCCCCGTCAGATCCGGCTCGTCGTGGACGACCTGGTACGCCACGATGTACGGGCTGTCGGAGTCGAACGGGCCGTGCCCGGTCGCCGCGTGCACCAGGACCGAGCCGAGCGCGAAGACGTCCGCCGCGGGTCCCACCTCGCGCGGCCGCTGGAACTGCTCGGGCGCCATGAACGGCGGGGAGCCGATGAGCTTGCCGGTCTCGGTGTGCAGATCACTGTCGACGGGCCGGGAGATGCCGAAGTCGATGACCTTGGGGCCGGTGTCGGTGAGCAGGACGTTGCTGGGCTTGAGGTCGCGGTGGACGACACCGGCGCGGTGGATGTCGCGCAGGGCCTCCGCGAGTCCCGCGGTGAGCCGGCGCAGCGCGGCCGGGGCCAGGGGGCCGTTCCGTTTCACCTGGTCGGCGAGGGTGGGGCCGGGGACGTAGAGGGTCGCCATCCAGGGGCGTACGGCATCGGGGTCGGCGTCGACGACCGGCGCGGTGAAGGCCCCGCTGACCCGCCTGGCGGCCGCGACCTCCTGGCGGAAACGTGCCCTGAACTCGGGGTCCTCCGCATACCGTGCGTGCACGACCTTGACCGCGAGCCGGAGCCCCGAGGCGGAGGCCGCCAGGTGCACGACCCCCATGCCACCGGCGCCCAGGCATGCCTGGAGACGGTAGTCGCCCGCGTATTCGGGCCCCTCCGCTTCCCGGTCCGCGCCGGTACCGCGCAACGGTGGCATCGCCCACCCCCGTGTGATTCCCCGTCACCACGCGCTCACGTGCGCGACCCGACGGAGCCTAGTCCATGGCCCCCACGATGTCGGCGGGGCTTGCTAGCCTGCGCGTCGCGGAGAGTGAAACTCGGCGGAGCGCTTTTGCGCCAAGGGGGAGGACACCATGGACACGGACCAGAACAAGGCCACGGAGACGGAGGCCGCGGTGACGACGACGGCCACCGCCGCGACGCGCTACGCGGTCGCGCCGGGCTACCGCGTCAACGTGCGCTCGGGCCCGAGCACCCAGTACCCGATCGTCCGGGCACTGCCCCTGGGCGCCACGGTGGCGATCGCCTGCCAGAAGTACGGCGAGTGGATCAGCGGCCCGTACGGCACCACCCGGATCTGGGACAACATAGCGCCGGGCGAGTACATCTCCGACGCGTACGTGCACACGGGCAGCGACGGCTTCGTCGCACCGCGCTGCGCCTGACGTCGTGTCCGTCGTCCCCGGGGACACCCGGGGATAATCGACCTCGTGAGCGACGACGAGCAGACCCCCCGCACGACCGGCGGCACCCCCGGTGGGACCCCTCCCGGGCCCCAGCCCGAGGAGATCCGCTTCTTCGGTACGACCTGGGTCGACCACAGCGGCGCCTACACGCCGCGCCGCGCCGGCCTGGCCGCCGGCTCGCTCGCCGCCGCCGTCGCGGCCTGCTTCGTCCTGCGCTTCGCCTACCAGGGCCTGGAGATCGCGGACGTCGGCGGCATCGTCAACATGCTGGTCGTCCTCATGTTCGCGGTCTGCAGCGCCATCGCCTTCCGCAAGACCTGGGAGGGCTTCCTCCGCAGGCCCGCGGACCCGGCCCGCGAGGAGTCCCTGCGCAGCCTCAAGGCGATCGGCTTCATCGGCTCGCTCCTCGCCTACTGCGTCCGCTGCTTCGTCGAGGCACCCGGCGAGAAGCTGCGCCGCGAGGAGTACGAGACGGCCCGCACCCAGTTCGAGAAGCGCCGCGGAACCCGTACGGGCAACCCGGCCGCCCGCAAGAAGCCCAAGCGCACGTAGGGGCGCGCGGCCTTCCCCGAGCCGACCCGCCTCGGTCCCTGAACCGCGGCCGCCCCCCTGTGCCGCACCTCACACGCCCGCAGCCCCCTCGATGTCACACCTCGAGGGGGCTGCGCCGTCCCCCTTGCATGAAGACGACACCGCAGCACCGCCCCGGCCACCCCGCCCACCGCGTTCTCGTCCTCGGCGCGGGATACGCGGGGCTCATGACCGCCCTCCGGCTCGGCCCGCACGCCCAGGTGACCCTGGTCGACCCGGCGGACCACTTCACCGAGCGCGTACGGCTCCACGAGCGCGCGGCGGGCCGCCCCGACGTCACCCACCCGCTCTCCGGCTTCCTCCACCGCACCGGCATCGAGCACGTCCCGGCCCGCGCCACCGCCCTCGACCCGGAGGCCCGCGTGGTCACCACGGACGACGGCCGGCGCCTCCCGTACGACCGGCTGGTCTACGCCCTCGGAAGCCGCACCGCCCTGCCCGCCACGACGGGCGACCCCCGCGCGTACACGGCGGAGTCCGCCGACGCGCTGCACAAGCACCTGCGGGACCGCCCCGGCACGGTCACCGTCGTCGGCGGCGGCCTCACCGGCATCGAGATGGCCACCGAACTCGCCGAGACCTACCGCCCGCTCGGCACCTCGGTACGCCTCCTCTCCGGCGGCCGGGTGGGCGCCGGGCTCTCCCCGCGCGGAGCGGCCCATGTCCACCGGGTCCTCCAGGCCCGCGGCGTCCACGTCGAGGAGGGCCGCAGGGTCGGGGCCCCGGACGAGGTCGACGCGGACGTCGTCGTGTGGGCCGCGTCCCTCGTCCCCAACGCCGAGCTCGCCGCCGGCGGCGGCCTCACCCTCGCCCCCTCGGGCCGGGTCGCCGTCGACTCCTCGCTGCGCTCGGTCTCCCACCCGGAGATCTACGTCCCGGGCGACGCGGGCGCGGCCGCCGCCCCGGACGCCGGCGGTGAGCTCCGGATGGCATGCGCCACCGCGCTGCCCACGGGCATGCACACGGCCAAGTCGATCGCGCGTGACCTGCGCGGCGAGGCGCCCGAGCCCTTCGGCTTCGGGTACCACTTCCAGTGCATCAGCCTCGGCCGCCACGACGGGCTCATCCAGTTCGTCCGCCCGGACGACTCGCCCCGTGACCGCCTCCTCACCGGCCGCCCGGCGGCCGCCTTCAAGGAACTGGTGGTACGCGGCGCGACGTGGTTCATCCGCCGGTCGGCCCACCGCCACTGACCTTTCCCCTTCCGGGGCCGCCGGGGTATGCCGACGGCCCCCGGGCGCTTGACGGCCGGTACCGCCGGGAGGACTATTCATCGCATGATGAATTGCTCGGCGGGTGAGGCCGCCGACCACGCCACGCCCGAGTCCACGCCCCCGGCCGCAGCCGCAGCCGAAGCGACCGACGGCGCAACCGGCTCAACCACCACAGCCGTCGCCGCGCACGGCCTCACCGTCCTCCGCGGCGACCGCACCGTCCTGCGCGGCCTCGACTTCACCGTCCCCGCCGGCCGCATCACCGGCCTCCTCGGCCCCTCCGGCTGCGGCAAATCCACCCTCATGCGCGCCATCGTCGGCACCCAGGCCAAGGTCGACGGCACCCTCCAGGTCCTCGGCCGCCCCGCCGGCGACCCCACCCTCCGCTCCCGCATCGGCTACGTCACCCAGGCCCCCTCCGTCTACGACGACCTCACCGTCCGACAGAACCTCGACTACTTCGCCGCCGTCCTGCTCCCCGGCCGCGCCCACCGCCAGGAGCGCCGCACCGTCGTCGACCGCGCCGTCGACGACGTCGACCTCACCTCCCACGCCGACTCCCTCGCCGGCCGGCTCTCCGGCGGCCAGCGCAGCAGGGTCTCCCTCGCCGTCGCCCTCCTCGGCACCCCGGAACTCCTCGTCCTCGACGAACCCACCGTCGGCCTCGACCCCGTCCTCCGCCGCGACCTCTGGAACCTCTTCCACCAGATCGCCGCCGACCGGGGCACCACCCTCCTCGTCTCCTCCCACGTGATGGACGAGGCCGAACGCTGCCACCGGCTCCTCCTCATGCGCGAGGGCGAGATCCTCGCCGACGACACCCCCGAGGCCCTCCGCCGACGGAACGACACCCCCACCGTCGAAGAGGCCTTCCTCCACCTCGTCGACGCCGCCGCCGCCCGAGCCGCCCACGAGGAGCCCCGGTCATGAGCCCCGCCCGCACCCTCGCCACCGCCGCCCGCGTCCTGCGTCAGCTCCGCCACGACCCGCGCTCGATCGCCCTGATGCTCCTCGTGCCCTGCGTCATGCTCTTCCTGCTGCGCTACGTCTTCGACGGGAGCCCGGGCACCTTCGACAACATCGGAGCCTCGCTGCTCGGCATCTTCCCGCTCATCACGATGTTCCTGGTGACCTCCATCGCCACCCTCCGCGAACGCACCTCCGGCACCCTCGAACGCCTCCTCGCCATGCCCCTCGGCAAGGCCGACCTCATCGCCGGCTACGCCCTCGCCTTCGGCCTCCTCGCCGTCGTCCAGTCCACCCTCGCCACCGGCCTCGCCGTCTGGTTCCTCGGCCTCGACGTCATCGGCTCCCCCTGGCTCCTCCTCCTGGTCGCCCTCCTCGACGCCCTCCTCGGCACCGCCCTCGGCCTCTTCGTCTCCGCCTTCGCCGCCTCCGAGTTCCAGGCCGTCCAGTTCATGCCGGCCGTGATCTTCCCCCAGCTGCTGCTCTGCGGCCTCTTCACCCCACGCGACCGGATGGCTCCCGCCCTCGAAGCGATCTCCGACGTCCTGCCCATGTCGTACGCCGTCGACGGCATGAACCAGGTCCTCCACCACCCCGAGATCACCGGCGACTTCGTCCGCGACGCCCTCGTCGTCGCAGGCTGCGCCCTCCTCGTCCTCGGCCTCGGCGCGGCCACCCTCCGACGCCGCACCGCGTGACCGCCCCTCGGACACCCGCACACCGCCCCGCCCACCGGTGCGAGGATGACCACACGTACCCCCCTCCGGCGAGGTGAACAGAGCCATGACCCAGACCGTCGCAGTCCTCGGCACCGGCAAGATCGGTGAAGCGCTCCTCAGCGGCATGATCCGCGCCGGCTGGCGCCCCGCGAACCTCCTGGTCACCGCCCGCCGCGCCGAGCGCGCCGAGGAGCTCCGCGCCCGCTACGGCGTCGAGACCGTCACCAACGCCGAGGCCGCCAAGCGCGCCGACACCCTCATCCTGGCCGTCAAGCCCCAGGACATGGGCCGGCTCCTCGACGAACTCGCCCCGCACGTCACCGCCGACCGCCTGGTCATCAGCGCCGCCGCCGGCATCCCCACCTCCTTCATCGAGGAGCGCCTCACCACCGGCACCCCCGTCGTCCGCGTCATGCCCAACACCCCCGTCCTGGTCGACGAGGGCATGTCCGTCATCTCGGCCGGCAGCCACGCCACCCAGGCGCACCTCGCCCACACCGAGGAGATCTTCGGCGGCGTCGGCAAGACCCTCCGCGTCCCCGAGTCCCAGCAGGACGCCGCCACCGCCCTCTCCGGCTCCGGCCCCGCGTACTTCTACTTCCTCGTCGAGGCCATGACCGACGCCGGCATCCTCCTCGGCCTGCCCCGCGCCCAGGCCCACGACCTCATCGTCCAGGCCGCCATCGGCGCCGCCGTGATGCTCCGCGACAGCGGCGAACACCCGGTCAAGCTCCGCGAGGCCGTCACCTCCCCGGCCGGCACCACCATCAGCGCCATCCGCGAGCTGGAGAACCACGGCGTCCGCGCCGCCCTCATCGCTGCCCTCGAAGCCGCCCGCGACCGCAGCCGCGAACTCGCCTCCGGCAACAGCTGACACCGAGGCCGCCCGGACACCCCGGAGCCCCGGCCACAGGACGCCCGGAGGCAGGACGCCCGGGCACAGGGCACCGGGGCCACAGGACACCCGGCCGCCCCGCCTCCCGCCGGGGTCACCGGACCCCGGCGGACACCGCCCGCACCACGTCCTCCGTCGACACGACCTTCGCGAACCGTCCCCCGTGCAGGGACACCGCCGTCGCCTGCGTCAGCTCATCGGCGCTCCGCGACCAGCCGAACGGCCCCTCCAGGTCGAACGTGTGCATCGCGTCCAGCGGGAACACCACCTCGTACCCGAGGTTCCCGCCCATCCGCGCCGTCGTCTCGTTGCACATGTTCGTCTGGATGCCGACGATCACGATCTGCGTGATGTCCTGCCCGGACAGCCACCCGTCCAGCGACGGCTCTCCGTAGAAGGCCGAGTTCACGCTCTTCGTCACCAGCAGCTCCGGACCGTCGCCCTTCCCGCGCCGCTCCTCGACGAAGTCCTTGAAGTCGTTGCCCTCGTACCCCGTCCGCAGCGGCGAGCGCGAGCCCTCCAGCGAGTCGTGCCGCACGAAGACGACCGGCCGGCCCGTCTCCTGCCACAGGTCGATCAGAGCCGCGATGTTCTCCTCGGCGGCCGGGTTGTTCCGCTTCCCCCAGAACTCCTCCTCGAAGCCCTTCTGTACGTCGATGACAACCAGCGCTGCGTTCTCTGCGATCTCCATACCCACGATGCTGCCGCCGACGGACCCGCACTCCCAGAGGGTTGAATGACAGCGATCGATGATTTACTGCCAGCCATGTCACATATGCCGTCGACCCCCGCGCCCCACCCCCAACGCATCGCGCTCCTCTCCTTCCCCGGCATCCGCGCCTTCGACGTCTCCGTCATCACCGAGGTCTGGGGCAGCGACCGCACGCTCCGCGGCGTGCCGCCCTTCGAACTCCGCAGAGCCGCCGCCGACCCGGACACCCCCGTCCCCCTGCGCGGCGGTCTCACCCTCACCCCCGACCGCCCACTCACCTGGCTCGACGACCTCACCCCCACGGACCTGGTCCTCGTCCCCGGCATCGAAGACCCCGACGCCGACCTCCCGGCCCCCGTCCTCGAAGCCCTCCGCCGCGCCCACACCGCGGGCACCCCCGTCGCCTCCCTCTGCGCCGGCGCCTTCGTCCTCGCCCGCGCCGGACTCCTCGACGGGCGCCGCGCCGTCACCCACTGGCACCTGGCCCGGACCCTGGCCGACCGCCACCCCTCGATCCGGGTCGAACCCGACGCCCTCTTCGTCGAGGACACCGGCGTCTGGACCTCGGCCGGCACGGCCGCCGGTATCGACCTCTGCCTCCACCTCGTCCGCACGGCCCACGGAGCCGAAGCCGCCGCCGCCATCGCCCGCGCGATGGTCACCGCCCCTTTCCGCACCGGCACCCAGGCCCAGTTCATCGAGCACCCCACCCCCCGCGCCGACCGCGACGCCGACGCCCTCGCGGACGTCCGCGCCCACGCCCTCGCCCACCTCGACGAGCCCCACACCGTCGCGACACTCGCCGCCCGCGCCGGCATGTCCCCGCGCTCCTTCGCCCGCCACTTCCAAGCAACCACCGGAACCACCCCCCTGCACTGGCTCATCACCCAGCGCGTCGCCGCCGCCCAGAAACTCCTCGAACTCACCGACCACCCCCTCCCCGAGGTGGCCCGCCGCGCGGGCTTCGGCAGCGAGGTCACGATGCGCCAGCACTTCGCCTCGCACCTCGCCACCAGCCCACGCGACTACCGCAACGCGTTCCGTCACCCGGCGGGCAACAGCCCGATCGCCCGATAGGCCCGGTCCACCAAGGGCCGAGCCGTCTCCCGGGCCCGCCGGGCCCCGTCCCGTAGCACCTGATCCACATGGCCGGGATCCGCCGCGAGCTCGGCATGCCGCTCCCGCAGGGGCCTCAGCAGCTCGACGACCGCGTCCGCCGTGTCCTTCTTCAACGATCCGTACGATTCATATACACCGGCCAGCGCCTCGGGGTTCCCACCCGTCGCGGCCGCCATCAGATCGAGCAGATTCGCGATCCCCGGCCTGGCGTCCCGGTCGTACTCCACGTCCCGCCCGCTGTCGGTCACGGCCCGCATGATCTTCCGCCGCACGGTCTCCGCGTCGTCGAGCAGATAGACGATCCCGGCCCCGTTCGCGTGCGACTTCCCCATCTTCGACGTGGGGTCCTGAAGGTCCATGACCCGCGCCGCCACCTCGGGCCGCGTCGCCCGCGGCACGGTGAACGTGTGCCCGTACCGCTGGTTGAACCGAACAGCCAGATCCCGGGTCAGCTCCACATGCTGAGTCTGGTCCTCACCCACCGGCACCTCGTCGGCCCCGTACGCCAGGATGTCCGCCGCCATCAGCACCGGATACGTCAGCAGCGACAGCCGCACGCTGTGCCCCGCCGCCCGAGCCAGGACGCTCTTCTCCCTGTACTGGATCATCCGCCGCAGCTCGCCGTCCGTGGCCGTGCACTCCAGCAGATACGAGAGCCGCGCGTGCTCGTCCACATGGCTCTGCACGAACAGGGTGCAGAGCTCAGGGTCGAGCCCCGCGGCCAGGAGCAGGGTCGCCGCCTGCCGGCTGAGCCGCCGCACCCGCGCCGGATCGTGCTCCACGGTCAGTGCGTGCAGGTCCACGACGCTGAACAGCGCCTCCGCCCGATGCTGATCGACCTCGACCCACCGCCGTACGGCCCCGAGGTAGTTGCCCAGCGTCAGATGCCCGGTCGGCTTGACCCCGCTGAAGATCCTCGTCATCGCGTTCGTTCTCCCTCTTCTCCTGGGCGCCGACCCGGCGGCCAGGTTCCCGGAGGGGGATACGCGAACGGCCGCCGAGGAGGCGGCCGCGTGGTGCATGCGCGAGTGCGGGCCGCCGTCAGGCGGCCCACCACTGGGTGGTGTGCGCACGCGTAGTCATACGCAGAGGCTACGCCCGCAGACCGGGGTTGACACGGGATTGACGGATCCGTAAGGTTCTCCGAGTTGTCCGACGTGAGCACCGACCCCGGTCGGCCCCGGACAGCCATCCCGCAAGATCCACAGAAGCCGATGGTGCTTTGCCGCGCCATTCTGCTTTCCGTGCGTTTTTGCGAAATGAGGAATCCGCGTTCGAACCCCGGACGCAGCCGCCCGATTAGCGTCGGAGGCAGGGAATCCGCTAAAGTCTCACTCGTCGGAACGGCCCAACAGCCGGAAAGACAAACCCCGCTGACTGGGGGTCAGACGCCGAAAGGATCTGATAGAGTCGGAAACGCAGGAAGGGCCCGGAGCGAAAGCGAAAGGGACCGGAAAGCACCGAGGAAATCGGGTCGGAAAGATCTGATAGAGTCGGAAACACGAAATACCGAAGGGAAGCCCGGAGGAAAGCCCGAGAGGGTGAGTACAAAGGAAGCGTCCGTTCCTTGAGAACTCAACAGCGTGCCAAAAATCAACGCCAGAT